>NZ_JBVJIR010000005.1:110358-209891 GCF_055586185.1 Actinoplanes sp. NPDC051405 | reverse complement strand
CTCTTCCCCCCCCCCCCCCCCCCCCCCTCCTTCCCCCCCCCCCCCCCCCCCCCCCCCCCCCCCTCCCCCCCCCCCCCCCCCCCCCCCCCCGCGACCACCGACAGACCTACCCCGCCGAGGCCGATCACCACGACCGAGTCACCCTCGGCGACCCGCGCGGTGTTGCGCACCGCTCCGGTGCCGGTCAGCACCGCGCAGCCCAGCAGGGCCGCGCTTTCCCAGGCCAGTTCATCCGGTACGGGGATGACGGCCCTCTCCGGCACCACGACCTGCTCGGCGAAGGCGCCCAGCCCCAGCGTCACGTGCACCGGCGCGCCGTCCAGGGTGCTGCCGTTCTCCAGCGCCGCCACGTTCGCCGTCGAGCACAGCCACGGCTCGCCGTGCGTGCAGAACCAGCATTCGCGGCAGGGCGGTGACCAGTTCAGCGCCACGTGGCTGCCCGCGCGTACCCGGGTCACCCCGGCGCCGGCCTCCACCACCTCGCCCGCCGCCTCGTGCCCGAGGACCAGCGGGTGCGGCGGGCTCAGCGTGCCGTTGACCATGGACAGGTCGGAGTGGCAGACGCCGGCCGCGCGGATGCGGATGCGGACCTGGCCGGGGCCGATCTCGGGCAGGCGCAGCTCCTCGACCGCGGGGGCCGTGCCGGCCTCCCGGACGACCAGGGCCTTGATGTAAGAGGTCACCGCTGAATCGCTTTCGTCTGCTGGAATTCGCTGAGGCCGTACGCGCCGAGCTCGCGACCGAGGCCGGACTGCTTGTAGCCGCCGAACGGGGCCACCGGGTTGAACGAGCCGCCGTTCACGTCGACGGCGCCCGTACGCATCCGGCGGGCCACGGCCAGCGCCCGGTCCGGTGAGCCCCACACGCCACCGGCCAGACCGTACTTCGAGTTGTTGGCGATCTCCACCGCGTGGTCGTCGTCGTCGAACGGGATGATCGACAGCACCGGGCCGAAGACCTCCTCCTGGGCCAGCTCGCTCGCCGGGTCGACGTCCGCGAAGACGGTCGGCGCGACGAAGTAGCCCTTGTCCGGGACCGGGGCGTCACCGGCCACCTGCCGCGCGCCGGCGCGGGCGATAAAGCCCCGGACCCGCTCGCGCTGCGCCGCGGACACCAGCGGCCCGAGCCGGGTGCCCTCGTCGAACGGGTCACCGGTGGTGTACGCCGAGGCGGCGGCCGCGGCGAGCTCGACCGCGGAGTCATAGTGGTTGCGGTGCACCAGCATCCGGGTCCACGCCGTGCAGGTCTGGCCGGAGTTGAGGAAGGCGTTGCCCACGCCCACCTTGACCGCCTTGGTGAGGTCGGCGTCCTCAAGGATGACGTTGGCCGACTTGCCGCCGAGCTCCAGGGCCACCCGGGCGATCCGGTCGGCGGTGGCGTGGGTGATAGCCCGCCCGGTCGCGGTCGACCCGGTGAACGACACCATGTCCACGTCCGGGTGCCCGGCGATCGCCGCGCCCACCACCGGTCCGGTGCCGGGCACCAGGTTGAGCACCCCCGGCGGCAGCCCGGCCTCGTCGGCCGCGTCGATCAGCAGGTACGCCACCAGCGGCGTCAGCTCACTGGGCTTGAGCACCACCGCGCAGCCGGCGGCCAGCGCAGCCGCCACCTTGGCGACGACCTGGTGCAACGGGTAGTTCCACGGGGTGATCGCCCCGACCACGCCGACCGGCTCGTGCACGATCAGGGAGTTGCCGATGGTCTCCTCCGGCACCGGCTGGGCGGCCAGGTCGGCGTACCCCCGGAGGACCGTGAGCGGCAGTCCCGCCTGGACCGCCTTCGCGACCTTGAGCGGCGTGCCCAGCTCGAGCCCGACGGTGCGGGCGATGTCGCCCGCGCGGGCGGCGAGCGCCTCGTGCAGCTTGCCCAGCACGGCGCCGCGTTCGGCCATCGGCGTCTCGGCCCAGCCGGGGAAGGCGGCCCGGGCGGCCGCGACGGCCCGGTCCACGTCCTCGGCGGTGCCGGCGGGCACGTGGCCGAGGATCTCCTCGGTCGCCGGATTCTCCACCGGGATGGTCTGGGTGCCCGCGGAAGCCGTCCAGGCCCCGTCGAGGTAGATCCTGTCGCGGGAGAGGGTCATGTCAGGCTCCCTTTCAACGTATCCAGGCGCGCCTTGAGCGCGTCCAGGCCGGTGAGGACGGTTTCCAGGCCGAGGGCGAACGCGCCTTCGTCGACGCTGCGCCGGTGTTCGGCCAGCAGGTGGGCATCGCGCAGGTGCGGGTAGCGCTCGGCGTACAGCTGGGGGTCCTCGTCGAAGCCTAGGGCGAACGAGCCGAGGGCCGCACCGGTGACCAGATAACGCATCACGGCGCCGATGTGGGTGGCCCGGGCCGGCGGCCAGCCGGCGGCTATGAGGCCGCCGTAGACGGTGTCGGCCATGGCCAGCGCGGCCGGCCGGCGGCCGGGGCCGTGGGCCAGGACGGGCACGATGTTGGGGTGGGCGGAGAGCTCCGCGTGATACGAGTACGCCCAGAGCCGCAACGCCTCGCGCCAGTCGCGGCCGGCGAAGAAGGAGACGTCCACCCGGGCCACCACCGCGTCGGCGACCGCGTCCAGGATCTCGGCCTTGGTCGGGAAGTGGTTGTAGAGCGACGGGCCGGCCACGCCGAGCTCGGTGGCGAGCCGGCGCACGGAGACGGCCTCGAGGCCTTCGGCGTCGACCAGCTGGCCCGCCACCTCGACGATCCGCTCTCGGCTGAGCAGGGTGTGCCGGGGCCGGGCCATTTAACGCTCCTGAAACTCTGGACGGCACAAAACTTACACCGCTAGTTTTATCACGTGGACTTTCAACTCAGCGACGAGGAGCGGGCCGTTCGCGACACCGCCCGTCAATTCATCACCCGCGATGTCATGCCGCTGGAGCAGGAAGCTCTGCGGCGCGAGCGCAACCACCAGCTCGGGCTGGAGCGCAGCGAGCTGCGCGAGTTGCAGCTCAAGGCGAAGAAGTTCGGCTTCTGGGGCCTGTCGACCCCGGAGGAGTACGGCGGCATGGACCTCCCCGCGGTCCTGCAGTCGCTGATCTGGACCGAGGTCGGCCGCACGTTCGTGCAGTTCAAGTTCGGCGGCGAGGCCGACAACATCCTGTATTACGCCAACGACGCGCAAAAAGCCGAGTACCTGGTGCCGACCATCGAGGGCGACCGGATCTCCTGCTTCGCGATCACCGAGCCGGGCGCCGGCTCGGACGCGGCCAACATCAAGCTCAGCGCCCGCCAGGACGGTGACGACTGGATTCTCAACGGCGAGAAGACGTTCATCACCAACGGCAACGACGCGGACTTCGTCATCGTCGTGGCGGTCACCGACAAGGAGAAGGGCGTGCGCGGCGGTGGCACGACCGCCTTCCTGGTCGACCGGGACATGGGCTGGCGCTCGGAGTTCATCCAGACCATGGGGGAGGGCGGCCCGGCCGCGCTGATCTTCGACAACGTCCGGGTGCCGTCGCGCAACATCCTCGGCGAGATCGGCCAGGGCTTCGAGCTGGGCATGAAGTGGATCGGCAAGGGCCGCTACCTGATCCCGTCGAACGCGGTGGGCATCGCCGAGCGGGCCCTGGGCATGGCGATCGAGTACGCCAACACCCGCGAGACCTTCGGCCGCACGATCGGCTCCAACCAGGCCATCCAGTGGATGATCGCCGACTCCGAGGTGGAGCTGGAGGCGGCCCGCTGGCTGATCCTCAAGGCCGCCTGGACGGTGGACCAGGGCTGGGACCCGCGGCACGCGTCCTCGATGGCCAAGCTGTACGGCGCCAACATGGTCAACAACGTGGTCGACCGGGTCATGCAGATCCACGGCGGCATGGGCTACACCCGCGAGCTGCCGATCGAGCGCTGGTACCGCCAGGTCCGGCTGATGCGCATCTACGAGGGCACCGACGAGATGCAGCGCCTGATCATCTCCCGCGACCTGCTGCGCGGCTACACCAAGATCGGAGGGCACCTCGCATGACGATGTTGTCGCTGGCCGCTGTGCTGGCGGAGGCCGCCCGGCGGTATCCGGAGAAGGTCGCCGTCGTGGACCACGCCGAGCGGATCAGCTACCGCGACCTCTGGCAGCAGTCCCTGGCGTATGCGGCCGGGCTGCGGGAGCTGGGCATCGGGCCGGGTGACACCGTCGCCGTGCTGGTGCCCAACGTGGCCGACTTCCCCCGGGCGTACTACGGCGCGCTGGCGGTGGGCGCCCGGATCGTCCCGGTCCACCTGCTGCTCACCCCGGACGAGATGGCGTACGTCCTGCGCGACAGCCGGGCCGACCTGCTCGTGTCGCACTCCAGCCAGCTGAAGACGGCAATGGCCGCCGCGAGCATCTCCGGCACGCGAGTGGCCAGTGTCGGCCCGATGCCGCCGGGCGTGCCCGACGCTCCGCCGCGGCTGGAGGAGGTGTCGGCCGCCGTCCCGCCGCTGCCGACGTACGTGAGCCGCGAGGCCGAGGACGTCGCGGTGGTGTTCTACACCAGCGGCACCACCGGGGAGCCCAAGGGCGCCCTGCTCACCCACCTCAACCTGGTCATGAACGCGACCGTCAACGTCTTCGACGCCAACGAGGTACGCGCCGGCGACGTGGTCCTGGGCTGCCTGCCGCTGTTCCACACCTTCGGCCAGACCGTCGGCATGAACGGCACCTTCCGGCTCGGCGGGACGCTGGTGCTGCTGGCCCGCTTCACCGGCGAGGCCGCGATCGACCTGATGGTCCGGGAGGGGGTGACCATCTTCCACGGCGTGCCGACGATGTACATCGGCCTGCTGGAGGCGGCGGCGAAGGCCGACAAGTTGCCGGAGCTGCGGGTCTGCGTGTCGGGCGGGGCGTCGCTGCCGGTGGCGGTGCTGGAGCGCTTCAGCGAGACCTTCCACTCGACGGTGTTCGAGGGCTACGGGCTGTCCGAGACCTCACCCACCGCGACCACGAACCAGCCGGCGTTCGGCACCCGGGCCGGCACCATCGGCCACCCGATCTGGGGCGTCGAGGTGGAGATCGCCCGTGCGGAAGTCGACGAGCGCATCGAGCTGTTGCCCACCGGCGAGCTCGGCGAGATCGTGATCCGCGGTCACAACGTCTTCGCCGGCTACCTGAACCGGCCCGAGGCCACCGCCGAGGCGGTCGTCGACGGCTGGTTCCGCAGCGGTGACCTGGGCACCAAGGACGCCGACGGGTTCATCACGATCGTCGACCGCAAGAAGGACCTGGTGATCCGGGGCGGCTTCAACGTCTATCCCCGCGAGGTCGAGGAGGCGCTGGCCCGCCACCCGGCCGTCGTGCAGGTCGCGGTCATCGGCGTGCCGGACCCGGTGCACGGCGAGGAGATCTGCGCGGTCGTGGTGCCCGATCCGGGCGGCATCACCGAGCAGGAGCTGATCGACTGGTCCCGGGAGAAGCTCGGCAAGCACAAGTACCCGCGGCAGATCCGCTTCGTGGAGGCGCTGCCGATGGGTCCCAGTTTCAAGGTGCTCAAGCGCGAGCTACGCCGCACCTTCGGCCAGTAGCACCGGCAGTTCCGCGACGATCGGCCTGTCCGCCGGCAGCCAGGGCACACTGTCCAGCTCGTCGGCGGCCAGCCAGCGCATCGCCGTGTGTTCGAGGGCGCGCGGCTCGTCGCCGTTCAGCAGCGTCACCGTGAAGACGCGCAGGACGGCGCGGCCGTGCGCCAGCGGCACGTCCGGCCCCACCCGGGCCCCGACGGCCACCCGTACGCCCAGTTCCTCCGCGCATTCGCGGGCCAGCGCCTGAGCGTCGGTCTCCCCGGCCTCGACCTTGCCGCCCGGGAACTCCCAGCGCCCGGCGACCTCCGGCGGCGCGGAGCGCTCACAGGCGAGCACCCGGCCGTCCTGCACGATCACTGCCGCAACAATCACCCTCGGTGACGGACGGCCGTTGACGTGGCGTTCATGGGACATGAGCCAAGAGCGTGCCACAAAACTTGACCGATCAGGTTGAACGATGCGTCCCGATCGTCACGAGAACACGGATATGTGGGCGTGGACATAGTTGACGGGGAAGACAAGACTGTGAGCACCGACCATGACGACACGGCGACAGTTTGGCCACAAGCCGGCAACGACGCCAGGGAGGTGCGGCCATGCGGGGCAGGAAACTACGGGGTACCCGCTCCGACTACTTGAGTGACGCGCTCGCGGTGCTGGGCGGGTGGACCCAGGACGGGGTCCAGCTCAAGCGCATCCTCGCCTGTGACGACAGCCAGCATGCCGCTCTGACGGAGCGGATCAAGGTCGCCGCCGACACGTTGCGCCTTCGGCCCAGCATCCGGCGCATGGACGGTCACACCCAGATCCTGCTCGGCGCGTCCGACGGCGAGACCATCACCGACGGTGAGGTCACCCTCGCGGCCCGGATCGAGGACGCGTACCGCACAGTGGTGGGGCCTCAGTAACCTCGGGATCATGACGGCGCCGATTTACGACAGCAAGGGCCAGCTTCAGCAGATCGAGAGCGGCCTGCTCGAGGGTGAACAGATCATCGCGGTGTACGACGCGGTCGGCGCCGGCACCGGCTTCATCGGGCTCACCACCCGTCGCGTGATCATCCAGGACAAGTCCTTCGTCGGGAAGCGCTTCGCGATCACCAGCATCCCGTACTCCAAGGTCAGCAGCGTGAGCGTGGTGAGCAACAAGAGCTGGGCCGGGCAGTTCTTCTCGACCGGCACCATCGCGATCAGCGTGGGCACGCACACCTACGAGGTCGAGTTCCGCGGTTCGGAGAAGACCCAGCACGTGCACAACGTGATCCTGCACTACGCGTCCTGACGCGTTCTTTCGTCATCGCGATGCGTCGCCCACGTCGGGCGGCGCATCTTTTTGTTGTAGTCGACGAAAGTCCATGCCGTTGTGTCAAAAGTATGGACAGTCGCGCGAGAAGTTACTAACGTTTGCTCACTGTTACATGTTGGTAACACGCGACGTGGTCATTCCCCGGGCCGCGCCACAACCTGGCAATTCCCCTACGTCAGGAAAGGGACGGTCACCCCATGTCCCCAAGACATCGACGCATGCCCAGACTTCGATACGCCGCCGGCGCGGCCCTGCTCGTCGCCGCGAGCCTGGTCGCCACCGCCGCGCCGGCCGCGGCCCACGACATCAACCCCGCCGACTTCCAGCAGGTCACGCTGGCCAAGGGCGTCGCCGAGGTGGGTGAGCCGATGGCCATCGCGGTGCTGCCCGACTCCTCGGTGCTGCACACCGCCCGCAACGGCACGCTGCGGCGTACCGACAAGAACGGCACCACCACTGTGGTCGGCACCCTCGCGGTCTACGGCCACGACGAGGAAGGACTGCAGGGCGTCGGGGTCGACCCGGGCTTCGCCACCAACCGGCAGATCTACCTGTACTACGCGCCGCCGCTGAGCACCCCCGCCGGGGACGCCCCGGCCAGCGGCTCGGACTTCTCCGCCTGGAACGGTGTCAACCGGCTCTCCCGCTACACGCTCAACGCCGACTTCACCCTCAACACCGCCAGCAAGGTCGACGTGCTCGACGTGCCGGCGAGCCGTGGCCTGTGCTGCCACGTCGGCGGGGACATCGACTTCGACGCGGCCGGCAATCTCTATCTGTCCACGGGGGACGACACCAACCCGTTCGAGTCCGCCGGCTACTCGCCGCTGGACGAGCGCACCGACCGCAACCCCGGATACGACGCGCAGCGCAGCGCCGGCAACACCAACGACCTGCGCGGCAAGGTGCTGCGGATCAAGGTGAACGCGAACGGGACGTACAGCGTCCCGGCGGGCAACCTGTTCGCACCGGGCACGGCGAACACCCGTCCCGAGATCTACGCGATGGGTTTCCGCAACCCGTTCCGGATGAGTGTGGACAAGGCCACCGGCGTCGTCTACCTCGGTGACTACGGCCCGGACGCCGGCTCCTCCGCCGCCAACCGCGGGCCCAGCGGCCAGGTCGAGTTCAACCGGATCACCAGCCCGGGCAACTACGGCTGGCCGTACTGCACCGGCAACAACACCAGCGCCGAGACCTACAACGAGTGGAACTTCGCCAACGGCACCACCGGCGCCAAGTACGACTGCGCCGGCGGGCCGACGAACAACTCGTTCCGCAACACCGGCCAGAGCAAGCTGCCGCCGGCCCGGGCGGCCTGGATCCGGTACGCGGGCGACGCCGGCACCCCGCCCGAGTTCGGCGGCGGCTCCGAGTCCCCGATGGCCGGCCCGGTCTACCGCTACAACGCGAACCTGAACTCCCCCACCAAGTTCCCCGCCTCGCTGGACGGCCACTTCTTCGCCGGTGAGCTCGGCCGCGGCTGGATCAAGCCGATCCACGTGGGCACGGACGGCTCGGTGGGCGAGATCTCGTCCTTCCCCTGGGTCGGCAAGCAGGTGATGGACATGGCGTTCGGCCCCGAGGGCTCGCTGTACGTCCTGGACTACGGCACCGGCTACTTCAACGGCGATGTCAACTCGGCGCTGTACCGCTTCGACTACCTGGCCGGCTCCAACCGGGCACCGACCGCGGTGGCCGGCGCGAACCGGACCTCCGGGCAGGCACCGCTGGCCGTGACGTTCTCCTCGGCCGGATCGTCCGATCCGGAGGGTGGCGCGCTGACGTACTTGTGGAACTTCGGTGACGGCACCTCGTCCACCGCGGCCAACCCGACCAAGACGTACACGGCCAACGGGACGTACCAGGTGACGCTCACCGTGCGGGACCCCGAGGGGCTGACCGGCACGGCCGACGTGACCATCGGGGTCGGCAACACCGCCCCCACGGTGACGATCAACAACCCGCCCAACGGCACGCTTTTCTCCTACGGCGACAGCATCCCGTTCTCCATCACCGTGACCGACCCGGAGGACAGCTCGATCAACTGCGCGAACGTCAAGCTGACCTACGTGCTGGGCCACGACAGCCACGGTCACCAGATCACCTCGCAGAACGGCTGCACCGGCACCATCACCATCCCGGTCGACGGTGAGCACGACTCGGCGGCGAACATCTTCGCGGTCTTCGACGCCGAGTACACCGATGCCGGCGGCCTGACCACGCACACCCAGCACACGCTGCAGCCGCGGCACCGGCAGGCCGAGCACTTCAAGACCTCGTCCGGGGTGGACAAGTTCACCAAGACGCCGGCCGAGGGCGGGCAGACCGTCGGCAACATCAACAACGGGGACTGGATCGCGTTCGAGCCGTACCGGCTCAGCGGAGTCACCTCCTTCACCGCTCGGGCCTCCTCCGGCGGGGTGGGCGGCACATTGCAACTGCGGACCGGCTCGGCCACCGGCCCGATCGTCGGCTCGGCCCCGGTGCCGGTGACCGGCGGCTGGGAGACGTTCGTCGACGTCACCGGTACGGTCTCCGGCGCGCCGAACACCACCGGCCCGCTGTACCTGACCTTCGCGGGCGGCACGGGCGCTCTGTTCGACCTGGACGCGTTCACGCTGAACGGGTCCGCGGCCCGCGCCGGCCCGATCGTCGGGCTGGCCGGCAAGTGCCTCGACGTGGCCGGCGGCGCCACCGCCGACGGTACGAAGATCCAGCTCTACACCTGCAACGGCAGCGCGGCGCAGACCTGGACCGTCGCTGCCGGCAGCACGGTCAAGGCTCTGGGCAAGTGCCTCGACGTGGCCGGGGGCGCCACCGTCAACGGCACCAAGGCGCAGCTCTACACCTGCAACGGCAGCGCCGCGCAGACCTGGGCCGCGAACGCCGACGGCAGCCTGCGCAACCCGCAGTCGGGCCGATGCCTCGACGTCAGTCAGAACAGCTCGGCCGACGGGCAGCAGATCCACATCTGGGACTGCCTGGGCGCCGCCAACCAGAAGTGGGTGTTGCCATGATCGGCAAAGTGCTAACCGCCCTGCTGTTGATCCCGGCCTCGGTCGCGATCGCCTCCCCGGCCGCCGCCGCGGACGACCCCTACGACGTGCTGGTGTTCTCCAAGACCGCCGGCTTCCGGCACGACGCCATCCCGGCCGGCATCCAGGCCATCCGGACCCTGGGCGCGGCCAACGGTTTCTCGGTCACCGCGACCGAGGACGCGGCGGCGTTCACCACGGCCGGGCTGGCCAGCTACGAGGCCGTCGTCTTCCTAAACACCACGGGTGACGTGCTCAACGCCACCCAGCAGACCGCCTTCGAGGGCTACATCCGCGGCGGTGGCGGTTACGTCGGCGTGCACGCCGCGGCCGACACCGAGTACGACTGGCCCTTCTACGGTCAGCTGGTCGGCGCGTACTTCGCCTCGCACCCGGCGATCCAGCCGGCCACCGTGGTGGTCGAGGACCGCGCCCACGCGGCGACCGCGCACCTGCCGCAGCGCTGGAACCGCACCGACGAGTGGTACAACTACCGCACCAACGCCCGCTCCACGGCCCACGTGCTGGCCACTCTGGACGAGAGCTCGTACTCGGGCGGCGGGATGGGCGCCGACCACCCGCACGTGTGGTGCAAGACCTACGAGGGCGGCCGGTCCTTCTACACCGGCGGCGGCCACACCATCGAGTCGTACGCGGACCCGGCCTTCCGGGCCCACCTGCTCGGCGGCATCCGGTACGCGGCCGAGGCCAGCAACGCCGACTGCCGCCCGGAGACGGGTTACACGCCGCTCTACAACGGCTCCACCGCCGGCTGGTCGCAGGCCGGCCCGGGCGCCTTCACCAACAGCGACGCGACCCTCACCTCGACCGGTGGCATGGGCCTGTTCTGGTACAGCCAGAAGCAGTTCACCAACTACTCACTGAAGCTGGACTGGAAGCTGGCCGGCGACGACAACACGGGCGTCTTCATCGGCTTCCCGCCGTCGACCGACCCATGGTCAGCGGTGAACAACGGCTACGAGGTGCAGATCGACGCGACCGACGCCGCCGACCGCACCACCGGCGCCGTCTACACGTTCAAGTCGGCGGATCTGGCGGCCCGCGACGCCGCGCTCAACCCGCCTGGCGAGTGGAACACCTACGAGCTGCTGGTCGAGGGCGAGCGGCTGCAGGTCTTCCTGAACGGCACGAGGATCAACGACTTCACCAACACCGACCCGGTGCGCTCGCTGGCCGGGCACATCGGACTGCAGAACCACGGTGACGGTGACGACGCCGCCTTCCGCAACGTCCGGATCAAGGAGCTCGGCGGCACCCAGCCGCCGCCCGCCGGCACCGGTCCGATCGTCGGGCTCGCCGGCAAGTGCCTGGACGTGGCCGGCGCCGGCACCGCCGACGGCACCAAGATCCAGCTCTACACCTGCAACAACAGCAACGCGCAGAAGTGGACCGTGACCGCGAACGGGCCGGTCAAGGCGCTGGGCAAGTGCCTCGACGTGGCCGGTGGTGCCACGGCCAACGGCACCAAGGCCCAGCTCTGGACCTGCAACGGCTCGGGCGCGCAGGTCTGGTCGGCGCAGCCCGATCAGACTCTGCGCAACCCGCAGTCGGGCCGGTGCCTGGACGTGAGCCAGAACAGCTCCGCCAACGGCCAGCAGATCCACATCTGGGACTGCCTGGGTGCGGCGAACCAGAAGTGGACGTTGCCTCAGTAGTTCAGTAGTCCAGCACGCGAGTGGGCAGCGGCGTCTCGGTCACCGAGCCGTCCGCTGCCCGCTTGAGTTCGTACCCCCGGGGTCCCTGTTTGTCGGCCACGACCTCCGCCAGGCGGGTGCCGCGATAGACCAGCCCGGCCCCGTCGTCGGTCGCGTAGCCGTCGCCCAGGGTGCCGTCGCCGATGAGCTTGTGCATCATCGGCCGGCGCTGCTCCTCGGCGTCGTAGTGCACCCCGTTGCTGTACGGCAGCCAGCCCAGCCCGTCGGTGAACGCCCGCAGCTCGGGCCCGAAACTGTCGGTGCTGCCGCCCTGATGCCAGCAGATCGAGCCGGCCGAGACGCCGCCGAGCACCACCCCGGCCTGCCACGCCTCGTGCAGGATCTCCTCGAGCCCGTGCACCCGCCACACCGCCACGAGGTTGGCCACGCTGCCGCCGTTCACCCAGATCACGTCCTGGTCGAGCAGGTGGGCGCGGATGTCGTCGTGGTTGGGCATGGGGAAGAGCTGCAGGTGCGAGGCCCGGTAGCGGGTCTTGGCGAAGGCGGCGTAGGTGGCCCCGATCCAGTTGTCGGGATCGCCGACGGCCTGGTGCAGGAAGCAGAACTTGGCGGTGTCCCCCGCGTCGGCCAGGTCGGCGGCGAAGCGGTGGACGGGGCCGGGAGACATGTCGAAGGTGCCGTACCGGCCGCGGGCGAACCCGGCGCTCGTGGCGAGGATGGTGGGTTGATCGGCGGTCATCGCGTCATCATGGCGCACGCGTCGGCCGTCTCCAGAACGAGGTCGGCGGCCGCGTCTAGGGCCGCGGTCAGATGCACAGGGTCGCCGTCCACGGCGGTGAACACGGCGTCGACCTGCTCGCGGAACCTGAGGGGGGCGCCGGGCAGGGCGGCCGCCGCGGCGACGGCGCCCTTCTCGTTGACGAGCCAGCGGCCGGCGGCGCCGTGCAGAGCGTGTGTGCAGACGCCGACCAGCCGGAACAGGCAGCCGGCCACGTAGGCGGCGTCACCGCGGGTGACCGCCTTGCGGCCCAGCCCGACCAGGAAATCGGCCTCCCAGAGCCCGGCCACCAGCGCGTCACGCAACGCCGGCGGGTAGGTCGACATCCGGGCGCGCAGGGCGGTCAGCTCACCCTTCGGGTCGGCCAGGACCACACCGAGGGCGACCTCCCCCGCGTACGCGAAGTCGGGCACGCCCAGCGGATGGCCCGCCTGGGTGTGGAACGCGTATCGGCCCTGCTCGGCGTCCGCCCAGGCGGCGGTGACCCGGTCGAGGTCCCGGTAGATCCAGTCGACGGCCGCGCCGTCCACGGTGAGCCACCCGCCACCGTCCACCCACGGCCCCCAGCCGCCGACCGGCGTGACCTGTGCGCCCGGCCCGCCGAAGGTCCGGGCCAGGTCGCCGAGCACCGCCACGTCGAGCGGCCGGTGGTAGTAGACGCCCAGGTCGGTGTCGGAGTCCGGGGTGTGGGTGCCGCGGGCCCGGCTCCCGCCCAGCAGCACCGCGGTCACGCCCGGCACCTCGGTCAGCCGGGCCGCCAGTTCACCGAGCCGCTCGTCACTCAACGCCACGCCGCTCATCCTCGCCTACCTCAGCCCGGTTTGCGCGCCTCGATCAGGACCCGCCGGGCGTACGAGACGAACGGGCCGTCAGCCTGGATCCGATCGTGCACGGCGCGCAGCTGGGGCAGGTACTTCTCGACGCTGAAGCCGGGCACCGTCCAGACGACCTTGCGCAGGAAGTAGGTCACCGCGGCCACGTCGAGGTACTCCGCCCGCAGGCTCTCCGCTCGTACGTCGAGCACGGTCAGGCCCGCGGCCCGGGCAGCCGCCGCCAGTCTCTCCGGGTGCCGCGGATCGGGCGGCGACAGCGGGCCGAGCATGGCCTCGGACAGCTCCCGGTTGGTGCCCGCGCCGATCTGCTGGGACAGGAAGGTGCCGCCGGGCCGCAGCACCCGGGCGACCTCGTCCCACAGCGTCCCGACCGGGTGCCGGCTCACCACCAGGTCGAACACGGCGTCGCGGAACGGCAGAGTAGGCGCGTCGGCGGCTTCCACCACCAGCGCGCCGAGGGGCCGCAGATTGCGGGCGGCGACCGGCAGGTTCGGACGCCAGGAGTCGGTCGCCACCAGCAGGGCGGGCGGCTTCGGCACGGTGGCGAGGACCTCCCCGCCACCGGTCTGCACGTCCAGCGCCGCCTCCGCGCGCGCCATCCGGTCGGCCACCAGCCGGGCGTAGCCCCACGACGGGCGCTGCTCGGTGGCCCGCCCGTCGAACCAGGAGAAGTCCCAGCCCTCCACCGGTACGGCCGCCGCCTCGGCGATCAGCTCCTCGAAAGTCGCACGCATCGGGCAGTGTCCGTCGCCGCGCCCGCCCCCGGCCAACGAATTACTTCTGCTCGACCTCGGTCTTGCCAACCTTCCCGGTCTTGCCGTCCTCGTCCGGGCAGGGCAGCGTGAGCTCCAGCTCGTCGATGTCCGAGGGATCGAGCAGGCTCAGGTCGCCGTCGATGATGCTCTCCTGCCGGGCGTCGGACTTGTCGCCGTGTGTGCAGATCGCCCCGCGGCCCATCCGTACGCACGAGCCCAGCAGACGGCATTCCCGGTGGCCCTGGCCGCGGTCGTGCCGGCCGCGCCCGCCGCTGTGCTGGCCGCCACCGCCGCGTCCCCGGTTGCCGAAGGCCACCACCCGGTCCTGCGGCTCGCGGGTCACCGTGGAGTCGAGAAGGCGCCGGCTCGTCTCCCGGTCCCCGGTGTAGGTGACCTCGTAGCGCAGCAGCCGCTCGCCGGGCACCCCGGGCGTCTCGATCTCCCGGGTGCCGGGTGGCAGCGACGGGTCCCGGACCAGCGTGGTCCGGAACGGGATGGCCTCCGTCTCGGAGACCACCTCGGTGCGGACCTCCGGCGCGGCGGGTGCTCCCGGGGCAGCAGGCGCAGCCGCCGCGGCGCCGGCCGCGGGAGCGGCGGCACCGCCCCCCGTACGGGCACGGTCGGCCGAGGCGGCACGGCGTGGCGAGCGGGTCGCCGTGCGGTCCGCCTCACCCGGTGCCGACCGGGTCTCGTCGGCCTCCCGTTCGGCCTGGGCATGGCCGAGTACGCCGTCGCCGAGGCCGGTCGCGCCCGCCTGGGACGGGAGCGGCACCTCGGCCGCGGGCAGGTCGACGACCGGGGAATCCCGCCCCACGGCCGTCACGACACGCGTGTCTTCGCTGGTCAAGGCGGCGATCCCGCCTGCGGTGCCGGCCACGAGGGCGAGCACCCCGAGTCCGGCAGTGGCCATCCGTACCCCGAATGGCAGCCGCGCCCAGAGGGACTTACGCGGCATTTCGAGTAGATGCTGCCAGGAATCACTAGATGTCTGGTTTAGCACCAAAGCATTGTGCTGCCGCGGCGCCGCCGGACCAGCATCACAGCCGCACCCGAAAGGATGACGCCGAAGCGCCCGACGGCTATCCGACACCGCCGGGAGGTGATCGGTTTCGGTCCGCCGCGCCGCACTCGGTGTGCACCGCGCCGCCGCGCAACCGGCCGACAATGCTCCCGACCCGCCCAAGAAACCCTGGAGGTACGGTGCGCAGAACGGTCAGCATCCTGGCAGCGGCAGCGGTGGCACTCGCCGGCACGTTCACGATCGGCGGCCCGGCGTCGGCGGCCACGCCCAGCCTGCGCTTCCACGGCGCCCAGTACGACTCGCCGGGCAAGGACACCCGCAGCAACGCCAGCCTCAACGCCGAGTGGATCTCGCTGGTCAACACCGGCAGCAAGGCGGTCAACCTCAAGGGCTACACCATCCGCGACGCGTCGCGGCACACGTACACGTTCGGCAGCACGACGATCGCCGCCAAGGGAGGCCGGATCTGGGTGAAGACCGGCAAGGGGACCAACTCGGGCCGCAACGTCTTCTGGGGCAGCGGCAACTACGTCTGGAACAACACCGGCGACACCGCGACCCTGCGCAACGCCTCGGGCAAGTCGCTCGACACCTGCTCCTGGAAGTCCAAGGCGAACCGCACCTGGGTCGCCTGCTGATCCTCGCGCCACGCGAGAGCGGGCCGCCGGGGTGCTCTGCTCACCCCGGCGGCCCGCCGTATCCGTGCTGCCGGATCGGTCAGGCGGCGACAGCGGCCTGACGCAGCGGCGCGAGGGCGGTGCTCCAGGCCACGACCTGGTCCAGCACGGTGGTCAGCGCGCCGGCCTGGTGGGCGCCCGGGGTGAACTGGCTGTAGTTGACGAAGTCGGTGGCCAGCGACAGGGTGACCGCCGCCCGGACGTCCGCCATCATCAGCTCGCCGGCGATGAGGCGCAGCGACTCCACGGCGCGGGCGCCGCCGACCGAGCCGTAGCCGACGAAGCCGACGGCCTTGTTGTTCCACTCGGCGAAGAGGAAGTCGATGGCGTTCTTGAGCACGCCGGAGGTGGCGTGGTTGTACTCCGGGGTGACGATCACGAAGCCGTCGAAGGACGCGATCTTGGCCGCCCACTCGAGGGTGTGCGCCTGGCTGTACTGCGCCATCGAGGGCGGTACCGGCTCGTCGAGGTGCGGGAGCTTGTAGTCGAGCAGATCGACCAGCTCGAACTCCGCATCGGTGCGCTGCGACGCCAGGTCGAGGACCCACTTGGCGACAGCCTCACCGTTACGGCCGGGGCGGGTGCTGCCGAGAATGATTCCGATCTTGGTCATGACCAGTGCTCCGTTGCTCGAATCTGTTGTTTGCTTCGTCAAGCAAATAGGTCTGGGCGGCGTGGTGTCAAGGTCGTAGGATCTTTGTCATGTCCGCCACTCCTCCCGCCGGGCCCGCCGCGGTGGTGCCGCTGAGCCCTGCGGAGGAGGCGGTGATCCGGGCGCTGGGCCGGCTCATCCTGGTCATGCCCCGCGAGCTGGACGCGGACCTCCAGCAGGAGCAGCGCATGTCGCTGAGCGAATACGCGGTCCTGCGGCACCTCTCGGAGACCGAGCACGGCCGGATGCGGATGAACGAGCTCGCCGCCGCCTGCGACATGTCGATGAGCGGGATGACCCGGCTGGCCGCCAAGCTGGAAGCCCAGGGTCACCTGCGCCGGATCCGCTCCGAGAACGACGCCCGCGGGCTGAACGCGGTGCTCACCGACGACGGCCTGGCCCGGCTCCGCGAGGCGTGGCCCACCCACCTGCGCAGTGTCCGGCGCCACATCGTGGATCACCTGGAAGGGTTGGATCTGTGCCGGCTCGCGACGGCCCTCGAGGCGATGGCGGGCGGTGCCGGGACGCCGTGTCAAAGTTCCCGGCATGACGTACCACCCCGGTGACACCGTCGTCCGGCGCTTCCTGCACTCCGACCGGCGCATCGCCGCCGTCCAGGCCGCCCGGGTGGTCAGCGACGACGACCGCGGGCTGCTGCTGTTCGTCGACATCGGCGCCGAGTCGATGCGGCGGACGGATCTGACCGGCGCGCCGACCCGGCACCTACCCGTGGCCGACGAGCTGGCGATGCCGACCATGCTGTCGCCCGTACGCCGCGAGACCTTCCGGTCACTGCTGCTCCTGCCGCCCGGCGCGCCGCACTCCGTCTCGTGGAGCTGGCTGGCCGACGGCACCTTCGCGGGCTGGTACGCCAACCTCGAGACCCCGGCGCGCCGCTGGGCCGGCGGCGTCGACTCGCACGATCAGACGCTGGACGTCCTGGTCAGCGCCGACCACTCGTGGATCTTCAAGGACGAGGAAGACCTGAGCTCACTGGACCCCGCGGAGGCGACGGCTGTCCGCGCGGAGGGCGAGCGGCTGGGCAAGCTGGCCGAGACCGCGACGTTCCCGTTCGACGGCACCTGGCTCGGCTTCACGCCCCCGCCGCAGTGGACGCCGGCCACCCTGCCGTCCTGGTGGGACGCCGTCACCCCGTGACGCATGCCGTTATGGGTATACGATCGGCCGATGGCACGAGCGGCGACGACGACGGACGCGTTCAACGCGGTGGCCGAGCCCCGGCGGCGGGAGATCCTCGACCTGCTGGCCGACGGTGAGCTCGGGGTCAACGATCTGGTCGGACTGCTCGGCCTGGCCCAGCCGCAGGTCTCCAAGCACCTGCGGGTGCTGCGCGAGGTGGACCTGGTGCACGTCCGCGACCAGGGCCGCCGACGGCTCTACCGGCTGAACCCGGAGCCCCTCAAGCCGATCCAGGAGTGGCTGAGCCAGTACGACTTCCTGCTCGACGTCCTCGCCCCGGCCGCCTGACCGGTGACCGTCTCCACCGCCGACCGGACCGCCCGGATCGCCTCCGAGGTCCTCGCCCCCGCCGTCCTGGTCGCGGGCCTGCTGCTCGTGGTCGGCTGGCACGCCGGTGACCAGCCCGGCGTCTCCCGCTGGTGGGGCCTGCCGGGCGCCCTGTTCGCGGCCGGCATCCCGCTGGCCTACGTGCTGCGCGGCGTACGGCAGGGCCGGCTGAGCAGCCACCACATCCCGGAACGGGAGCACCGCCGGGTCCCGCTGCTGTTCGGCATCGCCTCGGTGGCCGCCGGCCTGCTGGTGCTGGTGCTGCTCGGTGCCCCGCGCGAGGTGCTGGCCCTGCTGGCGGCGGGCGGCGTGGGCCTGGTCGTGTTCACGGTGGTGACCCACTGGTGGAAGATGTCGATCCACGCGGGCGTGGCGGCGGGCACGGCGACGACGCTGACGGTGGTCTACGGCCCGCTCGCGCTGCTCAGCGTGCCGCTGGTGCTGCTGGCCGGCTGGGCGCGGGTGCGCCTCTCCGCCCACACCGGTGCCCAGGTGATCGCCGGCGCCCTGGTCGGGGCCGTGATCGCCGGCACGGTCTTCCCGGCCCTGCGCTGACGGTCACCGGCTCGCCGCAACCGGACCCCGACAGCACGGTCGTCGTGCTCGCCGCGCCCGGACCCCGACAGCACGGTCACCGGCTCGCCGCGACCCGGACCCCGATCAGGACGGTCACGCCGCCGAGCAGCGTGGTGAAGACGAACGGCCCGGTGAACGGGGCCAGCGCGAAGAGCAGGCCGGAGAAGGCCAGCGCCATGCTGCCACCCACCGCGTCCGTGATGCTCTTCGCCGCCGTGTTGAAGCCCTCCTCGCCCGGTGCCGACAACGCCAGCACCAGCGTGCTGATCCGGGGATACAGCGTGCCCATGCCCGCGCCCGCCGCGAACCAGCCGATCGCCGCCACCGCGGGGTGCAGGGTCAGCACCACGGTGACGAGTTCCAGGGCCGCCCCTCCGGCCAGCAGCGTGGCGCCGGCGCGGATCGCCGTACCCGGGTCGAGCCGATCGGCCAGCCGGCCCTGCACCGCCGACGCCAGCGCCCACGCGATCGCGCCCGCGGTCAGCGTGATGCCGGACAGCCAGGCCGGCAGGCCGTAGCGGTCGTGCAGCAGCAGCGGCAGATAGACCTCCGTGCCGAAGAAGACCCCGCCGGCGACGCCGCAGAGCACCACCGTCGCCGGCAGACCGGCGCGGATCCGGAACGTGCCCGGCGGCACCAGGTGGCGCAGCGCGAAGCCGATCACCACCACGGCGATCGGGGCCAGCAGCCAGGCCGTCGCCCGGTCCAGCTCACCCAGCGAACTGAGCGCCACCACGCCGACCGCGACGACAGCGGCCTCGACAACCCGGCGCGCGTCCGCCGCCGAGGCCGGCACCCGGTCGGCCGGCGCGCGGTCCCGGCCGCGTACGGCGGGCAGCATCAGCCCACCCGCCACGGCGACCAGCGCCACCACCCCGAGGAACACCCAGTGCCAGCTCAGGGTGTCGGCAACGAAGCCGGCGACGAACGGCCCGACCATCGACGGCAGCACCCAGGCGGAGGCGAAGGCACCGAAGATCTTGATGTGCAGCGGGGTGGGATAGACAAGCGCGACGAGGACGTACAGCGCCACGGTCATCCCGCCCGCTCCGAGGCCCTGCAGGAAACGCGCCGCCACGAACACCGGCATCGACGTGGCCGTGCCCGCGACTGCCAGCCCGGCCGCGAAGACGGCGATCGCGGTGAACAGCGGGACCGCCGGCCCGCGCCGGTCGGCCCAGGAGCCGATCGCGACCATGCCCACCACGCCGGCAGCCAGCGTCGACGAGAAGGCGAGGGCGTACAGGCCGCGCCCCTGCAGGTCGGTGGTGACGATCGGCATGATCGTGGTGACCGCCAGGGACTCGAACGCGGCCAGGAAGACCAGGCTCCACGCCCCGACCGTGGTCAGGGCGTACGGCCGCCGCAGGATGCCGGCCCGGGTGATCTCGCTGTCGACGCTCACCGCACGAACCTAGAACCTCACCCCGGGTTGAGGTCAAAGTCCGGGTCAGGTGGCGCCGGTCACCGCACGTCGACGTAGTCGCTCCCGCCGGTCGTCGCGGTGGAGGCCGCGTCGCCCGGGTACGTCCAGCGGAACGAGCCGTCCGCCGTCGCCTTCACCGTGGTCTTGAGCTTGCCGCTGGTGTCGGTCTTGACGGTCTTGACCGCCGTCCAGGTGGTCGTGCCCTTCTTCGAGTACTGCAGGGTGACCGTGCGGGAGCCGTACCCCTGGTAGGTCCAGCTCTCCCAGCCGGCGCGGGTCAGCGTGCCCGTGACGGTGATGGTCCGGCCCTTGGTGACCGGCTCCGGCGTCGCGTCGATCACCAGCTTGCTGACCCGTTTCACCCCGACAGTGCCGGCGGCGTGCCGGTCGGTGAAGCCGTCCCCGCCCGACGCGCGGGCCCACGCGGCGACGGTCCAGGCGCCGGACAGCGCGTTCCGGGCCGCGTCGACCTTGACGTCCATGGTGAACCGGGCCGTGCAGACCGACGAGGTGTCGCTGATCTTGTCGCAGTCCGCCGGGCCGGACGCGAGCACCACACCGTCCGGCGTGGAGTAGCCACCGTGGTAGAGGTAGGCGTCACCGGCGGCGATGCCGGCCGGGTCCGTCGCGGTGAAGGCGACGGTGAAGACCCTGGTCCCGGACACGCCGAAGGTCAGGTCGGCACCGTCGTTGACCACGACGTTCGTGATCTTCGTGGCTCCGGTGGTCTCGTCGGCCGGTGCGGCCGGACCGGCGAAGGCGCGGATCACCGTACGCCGCAGCCGGCCGTCCTGGTCGCCGGTCGCGGTGACCCGCAGCGACACGAAGGCCGCCGTGGCCGGCACGGTCAGCGAGGCGCCGTCGAGCTCGGTCCACTCGGCGCCGTCGTTCGTCGAATACTCCACCTTGTCCACCGCGGCCGCGCCGCCGCCCCGAGCGGACGCCGAGGTGGTGACCTCCACGGCGCCGGCCGCGCGGTTGCGCGCGTCCAGGCCGGAGACGTCGACGCCGAGGTCGATCAGCGGCAGCGGACCGTCGTCGGACGCCCGGAAGTCCCACTCGCTTCGGATCTTCGTGGAGAGCTGCGACCACGCGACCCGCCGGGTGATGGTCTGGTCGTAGTGGTGGACGGCACCGTCGGCGGTCAGCTTGGCGGTGACCGTGGCCCGGGCGTCCGAGCCGGGACTGCCGGCCGCGTCGGCGTACGAGGCCGGCTCGTTCATGCGCAGCTCGCCGCCGTCGCGGACCGAGGAACCGGGTCCACGCGGCAGGAAGGGCCCGGCCCCCACGGTCGTGCCGGCCGAGCTCCCGGCGGGCAGCGCGCGGTCGGGCAGCACCAGGGTGCTGTCCCCGGCGCCGAGGGTGAGCTTGCGGTGCAACGTCGGGCCGGGCGTGACGTACTCGGTGACCGTGCCCGGCAGCTGCACCGGCGACTCCAGATAGGACCCGCTCCACTTGTCCTTGAGCGCTGACCCCAGCGCGGCGTTCGTGTTGACACCCTGCGCGCGCAGCGTGGTGACGGTCTTCGCGAGCTGGGCGGTGGTCACCTTGGCGATCGGCGCGGCGGGCACACTGGGCCAGGACCGCTGCAGGTCATACCGGTACGGGCTGGGCACGGCGGCCGATGAACCGGCCTTGGTCTGGAGCTCGTGCAGGCGCAGGGTCACCCCGGTCACGGCGTACGGCGTCACATAGGTCTTGGCCGGACCGCCGCTGGTGAAGCCCACTCTGTCCCGGGGGCCGACCTCCAGCCAGAACGCCGCCGTGGACCGCGTGGCCGTGGCGTCGTCGGTGAGGAAGCCGGTCTCCTTGGCGCCGGACTCGGCGAACGAGACCGAGAGCGCGGCGTTGGTGACCGTGAACGTGCGGACGAGCAGGTAGTTGCGCTGGCGGAAGTAGCCGTACCGCGCGACGGCGAAATAGTCGCCCGGGGGCAGCTGGGCGGTGCCGTTCGGGCTGTCACCGTCACCCTGCACGACGTGGTACTGCCAGGTGCTGCGGTCCCAGACGTACATGAACTTGCCGGAGACGGCAGTGCTCGCGGTGATGGCGAACTTCACCTGATACGTCGCCGCCGCGCTCGCGGCCGGCGGTGCCAGAGTCAGACCCAGGGCGACCACCAGGGCGGCCGCGGCGGTGCGCAAGATTCTCACCATCGGGCCACATTAGAGCCACGGCCCGCCGCCCGGGGTCCCCTTATCGGCCACACAGTCCTGTTCGGCTACAGGAACGCCTCGGGGTCGAAGGCGTCCAGTTCGATGATGCGCACCCGAGGCAGCACGCTGGTGAAGCAGCCGGCGTCGAACTCAAGGTCGAACAGGGTCAGGCCACTGTCGGCCAGACCGGCGAAGCCGCCGTTGAAGAACTCGGGAAACCCGACCACCCCGACCCGGCGGTCGTCGTCGCCCAGCAGGCGGCTGATGTGCGGCAGGAAGTCACCGTCGTGACTGGCCAGCAGCACATCGCCCTGCCGCCGGCCGATCGCGTCCAGGGTGCGCTGGATGCCGATGTCCACGACCTTCTGATGCGGCGCACCCGACAGCGGCACGGGCCGGTAACCCATCGACTGCAAAGCCCGGATGAACGGGGTCGGCAACACCCCGGACGACGCGTTCAGGAAGAAGAGGGCAGTGACCGGCTGACCCCACTGATCCTCGGCGAACTGCCGCAGCCGCTCCCACCGCGGCCGCTCCTCAGAGTTGGGCCGGCGCTCGAGGATCTGCTGCCCCAGCGTCGAATCGATGTTCTCGCCATCGATGACGAGGTACGTGACAGCGTCGGCCATGGTGGCTACCTCAGACGTTGAAGCGGAAATACCGCAGTTTAGATCCTCGACGAAGCGCAAGCGCCCCGAACCGTGGGGACAACCCGAAGCAGCGCGCCGGATCCATCGTTACGGAGTGCTACGGTGACGGCATGACTGCGGTGCCCGAGTGGATGCGGCCGCCCCGTCCCGAGGGTTGGTACGCCGAGGACCTCGACCGGCTCGCCGAAGCACCACGCCACACCGAACTGATCGATGGCGCGCTCGTCTTCATGATGTCCCCCCAGCGGGTGTGGCACGCCCGAGTGGTCACTGCACTGGTGAACTCCCTGACGAGTCAGGCGCCGGCAGGTATCGAGGTGGACCGGGACTGTTCTGGTCGTGGAGGTGGTCTCACCCGAGTCGGCGCACCGCGACCGCAACGTCAAGTTGCGTAAGTACGCGGAGGCCGGCATCGCGAACTACTGGCGCATCGAGGACGAGGACGGATCACCGGTGGTCCACGCCTACGAACTCGATGCGCCCACCCGGTCGTATGTACCGACCGGGATCCACCGGCACGAGTTGCGGACGACGACGCCGTTCCCGATCAAGCTCGATCTGGACGGGTTGGTGCCCGGCCGCAAGAGCTGATCGGGCACCGACTCCAGCAGAGGTGAACCGGACCATCACTAGACGTTGAAGCGGAACTCGACGACGTCGCCGTCCTTCATGATGTAGTCCTTGCCTTCCATGCGGACCTTGCCCGCTGCCTTGGCCGCGGCCATCGAGCCCGCCGCCATCAGGTCGTCGTAGCTGACGATCTCGGCCTTGATGAAGCCGCGCTGGAAGTCGGAGTGAATCACGCCCGCTGCCTCCGGGGCCGTAGCGCCGACCGGGATCACCCAGGCGCGGGCCTCCTTCGGGCCGGCCGTCAGGTACGTCTGCAGGCCCAGGGTGTTGAAGCCGACCCGGATGAGCTGGTTGAGCCCCGGCTCGGTCTGGCCGGTCGACTCGAGCAGCTCCATCGCCTCGTCCTCGGGCAGGTCGATGAGCTCCGACTCGATCTTCGCGTCCATGAAGACCGCCTCGGCCGGGGCCACCAGAGCACGCATCTCGTCCAGGAACGCCGCGTTGCCCAGCTCGGCCTCGTCGACGTTGAAGACGTACAGGAAGGGCTTGGTGGTCAGCAGGTGCAGCTCGGCGAGCAGCTCCAGCTCGATGCCCGCGGCCTTGGCCCCCGTGTACAGGGTCGTGCCCTCGTCGAGCAGCTTGAACGCCGCCTCGGCGGCCGCGACGGTGGGCAGCCGGTCCTTCTTGAGCTTGGCTTCCTTCTGCAAGCGGGGCAGGGCCTTCTCGACCGTCTGCAGGTCGGCCAGGATCAGCTCGGTGTTGATCGTCTCGATGTCGTCGGCCGGCGCCACCTTGCCGTCGACGTGCAGCACGTTCGGGTCGGAGAACGCGCGGACCACCTGGCAGATCGCCGAGGCGTCGCGGATGTTGGCCAGGAAGGCGTTGCCCCGGCCCTGGCCCTTGGAAGCGCCCCGGACCAGGCCGGCGATGTCGACGAACGAGACCGGCGCGGGCAGGATCTTCTCCGAGCTGAAGATCTCGGCGAGCTTGCCCAGCCGCTCGTCGGGCAGCCCGACCACGCCGACGTTGGGCTCGATCGTCGCGAACGGGTAGTTCGCGGCGAGCACGTCGTTCTTGGTCAGGGCGTTGAACAGAGTGCTCTTGCCGACGTTGGGCAGGCCGACGATCCCGATGGTAAGGCTCACGACAGGCCAGTCTACGGGGCGCGCCATTCGTGCAGGACAGTCCCGTCCTGGGTCCAGTCGGGGGTGATGACCTCGCCGGCGACGACGGTGACCCGGGCCAGGATGCTGTACGTGTCCCCGGGCCCGTACCGCCGCTGGAGATGGCTGCGGTTGCGGTCGCGGAAGCGCGGGTCGGTCAGCGTGCGGACGGCGGCGTACGTGCCCCGGCCGTAGCCGCCGTTGCAGATGGTGACCGACCGCATGCGGTTGAACGGGTTCGGGGCCCGGCAGAAGTGCGCGACGTCCTCGATGAGCCGCTGGTCCGGTGCCACGCCTTCCAGCTTCGAGCCGAACGTCGCCGAGCGCCCGTCCTCGTCGACCACCCGGAACCCGGCGGCGTCCCGGTCCGGGATGACCGGGAGGTTCAGGGCCTGCATCACCCGGCGGGTCATCGGCCCCTCGATGCCGCCCAGCAGCACGAGGTGATTGGTGACGTCACTCTGGTCCAGTTCATCGGCGAGCTTGCGGTGCACCGGCACGCCGGGGTTGGCGGCGCAGACGTGACCGTAGAGCTCCATCAGGGCGTCGAGGTCGGAGTAGGCGTACAGCTCGACGTAATCGGGGCTTTCCGGCGAGATGTGCGCCCGCAGCCGGGCGCAGACCAGCGTGATCGGTGACCGGTCGGCGAAGTGCCACAGGCCTTCCCACGGCGACCGGGTCGTCAGCTCGTCGCTGCCCGGCTGGGCCCCCGGTGCGGCCGAGGTGGCGGCCGAGCGCAGCTCCAGCAGCTCACGGCGGAGTTGCTCGAAGCGGTCCAGCTCCTCGCCGTGGAGCTCCTCCAGGTCCGGCAGCCGCCCTTCGGTACGCGGGCGGGCACCGGCGAACAACCGGGCATAGGCGGACAGCCAGTCCTCGGACGGGACCGCTTTGCCCTTCTCCCAGGATGAGATCAACGGGACGCTCTTGTGGAAGGCCCGGGCGACCACTCCCTGGGTGACCGGTTCGCCGTTGAAGCCCGCCTCACGCAGGCCACGCAGGCGGTCGCCGAGGCGCCGCTTCCCGCCGTCCATCATCGCCGGCCCTTCAGCCCCACTTCAGTTTTCCACTGAACGTGCGCACCGCGGTGGGTGCTACGGGCGGCGATTACCCCTGGAAGCCGCAATCATGCTTCAGCGTGAGCTGAAGTCCGGCTACCGGCTGGTCAGCCCCAGCGGGTTGTCGGCCATCGTGCGGAGCTGGGTCACCATGGTCCGGGCGTCGCCGTCCGGGTTGCCGGTCAGCGCCTCGGCCAGGGCCCGCAGCTGCGGAGCGGGCAGCTGCGCCATACCCACCCCGTGCAGCGGGATCGTGACGCTGGGCCCACCCGCCCGGTCCGCAGCGATCAGCGTCGGCGCCTGCATCACCGACTCGCGGCTCGTGCCCCGACTACGGCGGTAAGCGGTCGCGCCCCCGGTGATCGCCGCCGTCGCCAGGTCGACCGTGCGGCTGCGCAGCGCCGTACGCATGGTCACCCGGGTGCCCTCCAGCCAGGCCGCCGTGCGCAGGGCGCTGAGCGCCAGGTAGAGCCCGACCAGCGTGAACGGGATGCCGAGCAGACCGACCAGCCGCAGCGGGCCGAAGCCGTCGCCGCCGTTGAACCAGCTGCCGTCCGAGATGCACTCGCGGACCGACGGGGGCAACAACTCCGGCGGGATGCCCGAGACCTCCGACGCGCTCGGGCAGGAGTCGTCGGCGCCGAACGCGCGGCCCAGCCAGCCGTCCACCACGAACGGCAGCAGGGCGAACGCCGCACCGGCCGCCGCGAAGATCAGGCCGAACGCGACGCCGAAGGCCTTGTGCGCCGGTGGGGAGCCGATCGACAGCCGCAGTCGCTCAGTGATCACGGCCCGAAGCATACGGGCCGCACGGTCATGTCCGAATCCCGCCAGCCGAGCGCCCGGTACGGGGAGCAGACTCAGGTCCATGGAGTTGGACTTCGAACGGTGTTACCGGGCCGTCGACAGCCGTGACCAGCGGTTCGACGGCTGGTTCTACACCGCGGTCCGGACCACCGGGATCTACTGCCGGCCGTCCTGTCCGGCGGTCACACCCAAACGCGAGAACGTCACCTTCTATCCCAGCGCCGCGGCGGCGCAGCGGGGCGGCTTCCGGGCCTGCCGCCGGTGCCGGCCCGACGCCGCCCCCGGCTCCCCCGAGTGGGACCAGCGGGCCGACCTGGTCGGGCGGGCCATGCGGCTCATCGCCGACGGGGTCGTCGACCGCGAGGGCGTGCCCGGCCTGGCGAGCCGACTCGGCTACACCGAGCGGCACCTCAACCGGCTGCTCACCGCCGAGCTCGGCGCCGGGCCGCTGGCCCTGGCCCGGGCCCAGCGGGCGCAGACCGCGCGCATCCTGATCGAGACCACCGATCTGGGCCTGGCCGACATCGCGTTCGCCGCGGGCTTCGGCAGCGTGCGGCAGTTCAACGACACCATCCTCGAGGTGTACGCGCGGTCGCCGAGCGCGCTGCGGGAACGCCGGACCGCCCGGCAGCCGGAGGCGGGCACGATCAGCCTGCGGCTGGCGTTCCGGGCACCCCTGCACGCGGGCGCGTTGCTCGGCTTCCTGGCCACCCGGGCCCTGCCGGGCATCGAGGAGTGCGACGTCACGACGTACCGGCGGGGGTTGAATCTGCCGCACGGCAGCGCGACCGTCGCGCTCACGCCGGGCGAACGGTGGGTCTCCGCGACGCTGCGGCTCGCGGACGTCCGCGACCTCGCGCCCGCGGTCGCCCGCTGCCGGCGGCTGTTCGACCTGGACGCGGATCCGGTCGCCGTCGACGGCATGCTGGGTGCCGATCCCGCGCTGGCCGCGGCGGTGCGGGCCGAGCCGGGGGTACGGGTCCCGCGCGCGGTCGACGGCTTCGAGCTGGCGGTACGCGCGATCGTGGGCCAGCAGGTCTCGGTCGCCGGTGCCCGCCTGACGCTGAGCCGCATGCTGCCCCCGACCGCCGCCGGTGAGCTGCGCGGCTTCCCGGACGCGGCGACCGTGGCCGAGCTGGACGACACCGCGTTCCGGATGCCCGCCGCCCGCCGGCAGACCATCCGCGCGCTCGCCCAGGCGGTCGCCGACGGCAAGCTCGATCTGGAGCCCGGCGCCGACCGCGAGGAGTCCGTCGCCCGGCTGCTCGAGCTGCCCGGCGTCGGCGCCTGGACCGCCGGTTACGTGGCCATGCGGGCCATCGGCGACCCCGACGTCCTCCTGCCCACCGACGTGGCGGTCCGGCGCGGCGCGCGAGCGCTCGGCCTGCCCGACTCCCCCAAGGCGCTGGCCGCGCACGCCGAACGCTGGCGGCCCTGGCGCTCCTACGCCCTGATGAGACTCTGGAGATCAGCATGATGCAGTACTCGACCCTCGACACCCCGGCCGGACCGTTCACCTACGTCGTCAGCTCCGCCGGGGCGGTACGCGCGAGCGGTTTCACCGTAGACCTGCAGGCGCTGCTCGCTCTCGTCCATCCGGCGCTGCTGGAAGAGGTGCGACCGGTCGCCGACGCCGGCAGGATCGGCACGGTGGTCCGATCCTATCTGGACGGTGACCTCGGGGCGCTGGACGCCGTACCGGTGGAGCAGCGGACCGGCGGGCCGTTCATGACCCACGCCTGGCAGGTGATGCGGGAGATCAAGCCGGGCTCGCCGCTGACCTACCGGGGCTACGCCGAGCTGGCCGGGCGGCCCGCCGCGATCCGGGCGGCTGCCGCGGCTTGTGCGCGCAACGCCGCCGCGTTGTTCGTGCCCTGCCACCGGGTGGTCGGTACGGACGGGACGCTGCGCGGGTACCGCTGGGGGCTGGACGTGAAGACCTGGCTGCTGGCTCACGAGAGCCACGGCTGACCCGGCGGGGGCGGTGCCGGGCGTCCGGCTCCAGCGGAGCTTGAGCCGCCGTCGAGCGGGGCTGGCCACGCTGCGCACGGCGTCCGCCGCGGGCGGTACGCCTGCCGCGCGCCGAGGAGGCCACCGTGCTGCCGCCGACCGTCCACGAGCAAGCTGCCGAGCCCGATCTGGGATCCGGGCCGCTGTGGCACCGCCCCCGCTGGTTCACCACGTTGTTCCTGACCGACCTGTGGGAGCGCTTCAGCTTCTACGGGATGATGGGCATCCTCTACCTGTTCGCCGTCGCGCCCCGGGACACCGGCGGGCTGGCCCAGTCCCCGGCCACGGCGACCGCGGTGGTCGGGGCGTACCTCTCGGTGGTCTTCCTGGCCTCGGTCCCGGGTGGCTGGCTGGGTGACCGGGTGCTCGGCACCCGGCGCGCCACCCTGTACGGGGCCGTGCTGATCATGCTCGGCCACACCACGATGGCGCTGCCGGCCCGCTGGCCCGTCTTCGCCGGCATGGCCCTCATCGCGGCCGGCACCGGGCTGCTGAAGCCCAACCTCGCGGCGCTGCTCGGCGGGATGTACCCGCGGTCCGCCCGGGCCCCGCGCGACGCCGCGTTCGCGCTGTTCTACATGAGCATCCAGGTGAGCGCGATCGCCGGGCCGCTGGTCACCGGCCTGCTCGGCGAGAAGATCGACTGGCACCTCGGTTTCGCCGCCGCGGCGGTCGGGATGTTCTTCGGGATTCTGCAGTACGTGCGCGGCGCGGTGCACTTCGGCGACGTCGGACTGCGTCCCGAGCGCCCGGCCACTCCCGCCGAGCTGCGCCGCGTGCTGATGATCGGCGGGACCGGCGGCACCGTGCTGCTGTTGGGCTTCGGTGCGGACGCGCTGGCCGGCACCTTCCGCATCGGGCACGTCCTGGCGGTCACCGGGCTGCTGTCCGTCGTCGCCCCGATCATCGCCTTCACCCTGCTGTTGCGGCACCGGGCCATCCGTACCGTCGACCGGGTCCGGGTCGGCGCCTACGTCTGGGTGTTCCTGTCGTCCGCGGTGTTCTGGATGCTGTACGTCCAGACCGGCACCGTGCTGGCCGGCTTCGCCGACGTCTCGACCGACCGGGGCGTCGCCGGGTTCACCGTGCCCGCGAGCTGGTTCCAGTCCGTCGTCCCGTTCTTCGTCCTGGTGTTCGCGCCGGTGGCCGCCCGGTTCTGGTTGCGCGCCGGCGACCGGGCGAGCGGGCCGGTGAAGTTGTCACTGGGCCTGGCCTGCGTCGGGCTCAGCATGATCGTCATGGCCGCGGCCGCCGCCGCGGCGGCGGGCGGGGTCCGGGTGTCGCCGCTGTGGCTGGTGGCGGCGCTGGCCGTGCACGCCGTCGGCGAGGTGACCTTCGCCCCCGTCGGGATCAGCATGACCACCGGCGCCGCGCCGCCCGCCTTCATGAGCCAGATGGTCGCGTTGTTCTGGCTCTCCGCCGCGCTGGGCGCGGGCGTGGGCGGGCACGCCGTCGACCTCTCCGGTGGCGACTCCCCGGATCCCGGCTTCTTCCTGGCGCTCGGCCTGCCGGCGTTCCTGGCCGCCGCCGCCCTGCTCGCGTTCGCCCGCCCGCTGAAGCGCCGCCTCCAGGCCGGGAGCACTTCCCACCGAGCCTTCACCGCGCCTCGATCCCGTCTCTAGGAGCCGATGACACCGTCCGGTGGGTAACCGCATCGAAGGGAGACAGCCGTGCAGAACGTGCGGGCCGAAAAGGTCACCGCCGACGCCGTGCCGGCGAATCGCCGGCGCGGAGGCGACATCCGGGTGGTCCTGAGTCCCCGGACGGTCGGCGCCACCTCCGGGTTCATGGGGACCGTCACGCTGCAACCGGGTGAGTTCGTCGCCGAGCACTACCACCCGCACTCGGAGGAGTTCCTCTACGTGGTGTCCGGTGACCTCGTCCTGAGGCTCGACGGTCAACCCCTGCCGCTGAGCGCCGGCGAGGGCACGATGGTGGCGATCGGCGTGCGGCACCGTCTGGAGAACACCGGCGACACCACCGCCTTCCTGGTCTTCCACCTCAGCCCGCTGGCGCCCCGCCCCGAACTCGGGCACGTCGACACCGAGCCGCTGCCCGGCGCCGCCGAGCCCGCACCGACCGTCGGATGAGCGCGGTGGAGCCGGGTACCCGACGGGCCGTCATCACCGGAATCGGCGTCATGGCCCCCGGCGGCACCGACGTCAAGGCGTTCTGGCAACTGCTCACCGCGGGCCGGACCGCCACCCGGGACATCACGCTGTTCGACGCGACCGGGTTCCGCTCCCGGATCGCCGCCGAATGCGACTTCGACCCGGCCGCCGAAGGGCTGTCACCGCAGGAGATCCGGCGGATGGACCGGGCCGCCCAGTTCGCCGTCGTCTGCGCCCGGCAGGCGATCCGCGACAGCGGCCTGGAGCCGGACCCGGACCGGGCCGACCGCACCGGGGTCAGCATCGGCAGCGCGGTCGGCTGCACGATGGGCCTGGAACAGGAGTACGTCGTTCTCAGCGACGGCGGCCGGAACTGGCTGGTGGACAGCTCCTACGGCGTCCCGCACCTGTACGGCTACATGGTCCCCAGCACGCTGGCGGTCGAGGTGGCCCGGGACAGCGGCGCCGAGGGTCCGGTCTCGCTGACCTCCACCGGCTGCACGTCCGGTCTCGACGCGGTCGGGTACGCGGCCCGCCTCATCGAGGAGGGCCGCACCGACGTGATGATCGCCGGGGCCACCGACGCGCCGATCTCGCCCATCACCGTGGCCTGCTTCGACGCGATCAAGGCGACCTCGCCGAACAACGCCGACCCCGCGCACGCCTCCCGTCCCTTCGACGACACCCGGGACGGCTTTGTGCTCGGCGAGGGGGCTGCGGTGTTCGTGCTGGAGGAACGCGAGCACGCGGCCCGGCGGGGAGCCAAGGTGTACGCCGAGGTGCTCGGCTTCGCCGGGCGTGGCAACGCGTACCACATGACCGGCCTCAAGCCCGACGGCCGGGAGATGGCCGAGGCCATCCGGCACGCCATGCGCCAGGCGGCGATCGGGCCGGGCGACATCGACTACATCAACGCGCACGGCTCCGGCACCCGCCAGAACGACGTGCACGAGACCGCCGCTTTCAAGGCGGCCCTGGGCGAGCGGGCGTACCAGGTCCCGGTCAGCTCGATCAAGTCCATGGTCGGGCACTCGCTGGGCGCGATCGGCTCGATCGAGATCGCGGCCAGTGCGCTGGCGATCGAACACGACACCGTGCCGCCCACCGCCAACCTGCACCGTCGCGACCCCGACTGCGACCTCGACTACGTACCGGTCGAGGCCCGCGCCCACCGCACCGACGTGGTGCTCACCGTGGGCAGCGGGTTCGGCGGATTCCAAACGGCGATGGTGCTCGGCGCCCCGGGGCGGGACGCATGCTGACCACGGCGGGCACGGCACCCGAACGGGCCGTCGTCACCGGCCTCGGGATCGTCGCGCCGAACGGGCTCGGCAGCGCCGACTACTGGGCCGCGACGCTGCGCGGGCAGAGCGGGATCGCCCGGCTGAGCCGCTTCGACCCGTCGTCGTACCCGACCACGCTGGGCGGTGAGATCGCCGGCTTCGCCACCCGCGGCACGGTGCCGGGCCGGCTCGTGCCCCAGACCGACCGCTGGACCCACTTCGGCCTGTACGCGACCGACCTGGCGCTGACGGACGCCGGCGTCGACCCGGCCGAGCTCGACGAGTACGAGATGGCCGTGGTCACCGCCAGTTCCTCCGGTGGCACGGAGTTCGGGCAGCGCGAGATCCAGGCGTTGTGGTCACACGGGCCGGACCACGTCGGCGCGTACCAGTCGATCGCCTGGTTCTACGCCGCGACCACGGGCCAGATCTCCATCCGGCACGGCATGCGCGGACCCTGCGGGGTGCTGGCCGCCGAACAGGCCGGTGGGCTGGACGCGCTGGCGCACGCCCGGCGGCTGCTCGGCGACGGGCCACGGTTGGTGGTCAGCGGCGGCACGGATGCGTCGCTGTGCCCGTACGGGCTGGTCGCCCAGCAGGCCGGCGGGCGGCTGAGCCCGGTCACCGACCCGGCCCGGGCGTACCTGCCGTTCGACCGGGACGCGACCGGCTACGTGCCCGGTGAGGGTGGCGCCATCATGATCGTCGAGGCACACACCACCGCGGCGGCCCGGGGCGCCCGGAGCTACGGCGAGATCGCCGGGCATGCCGCCACCTTCGATCCGGGACCACGCTCGGGACGCCCGCCGGCTCTGCGCCGGGCCGTCGAGCTGGCGTTGCGGGACGCGGCGATCCCGGCCGAGGCCGTCGACGTGGTGTTCGCGGACGGCGCCGGCGTGCCCGAGCTCGACCGCGTCGAGGCCGAGGCGATCGAGGCGGTCTTCGGGCCGTACGGCGTACCCGTGACTGTCCCGAAGACGCTCACCGGCCGGCTGTACGCGGGCGGCGGCTCACTGGACGCGGCCACCGCGCTGCTCTGCCTGCGCGACGGCGTGATCCCGCCGACCGCCGGGGTCCACCGGATCGCCGCGGACTACCGGCTCGACCTGGTGACCGGCGCGCCCCGGACCGCACCCGTGCGTACCGCTCTGGTGCTGGCCCGCGGCTACGGCGGCTTCAACTCCGCTCTGGTGCTGCGCGCACCAGGCAGCACCACCGACTGACAGCTCCACCGACGAGGGGAAGGTCATGGCACAGCTCACCATGGACGACGTCCGCCAGATCCTGCTGACCAGCGCGGGCGACGACGACGACATCGATCTGCACGGCGCCATCGACGAGGTCACGTTCGGCGACCTCGGTTACGACTCGCTGGCGCTGCTCGAGGTGCAGTCCCAGCTGCAGCGGCGGTATCCGGTGAAACTGCCCGACGGCTGGCCCGCTCCGGGCACCACGCCGGTCGAGCTGCTCCGGCACGTCAACGCCCTGCTGCCGGTGGAGGTGTCCGGTGCCGCAACGCACTGACAACACGATCGTCATCGCGGCGCCGCTGGACCTGGTCTGGCGGATGACCAACGACCTCAGGTCCTGGCCGTCGCTGTTCAGCGAGTACGCCGCCGTGGACATCCTCGAGGAGCAGGCGGGGACGGTCCGCTTCCGGCTCACCATGCACCCGGACGAGCAGGGCAACACGTGGAGCTGGGTCTCGGAACGCACCCCGGACGTCTCGACGCGCACGGTGACCGCCCGGCGGGTCGAGACCGGCTGGTTCGAGCACATGGACATCAACTGGGAGTACCGCGAGGTCCCCGGCGGTGTCGAGATGCGCTGGATCCAGTCCTTCACGATGCGGCCGGACTCCCCCGTCGACGACGCCGCGATGACCGACCGGCTCAACCGCAACACCGCCGTCCAGATGACCCGGATCAAGGGTCTCGTCGAACAGGCCGCGCTGACCGCGGCCGGCAAGGAGAACCCGATGGGCCTGTCCCTCTCCGGCCACAACGTGCTCGTCACCGGCGGCACCCGCGGCATCGGCCGGGTCACCGCGCTGGCCCTGGCCCGGGCCGGCGCGAATGTCGCGGTCTGCCACCGCACCCCGGGCGAGGCCGCCGACACCCTCGCGCTGCAGCTCAAGGAGCTCGGCGACGACAACCACGTCATCGTGGCGGACGTCGCCGACGAGGCGCAGGTGCGGCGGCTGCTCGGCGAGGTCGGTGACCGCCTGGGATCGCTGTCGGGTGTGGTCGCCAACGCGGGGGCGATCAGCCACATCCCGTTCGACGAGATGCCGCTGGCCGAGTGGAAGCGCGTCATCGACACCAACCTGACCGGGGCGTTCCTGGTGGTGCAGGCCGCTCTGCCGCTGCTGACCGAGAAGTCCTCGGTGGTGCTGATCGGCTCGAAGGTCGCCCAGGTCGGGCTCGCGCAGCGCACCCACTACACGGCCTCGAAGGCGGCGCTGGTCGGCTTCGCCCGCTCGCTGTGCAAGGAACTGGGCCCACGCGGCGTACGGGTCAACGTGCTCGCCCCGGGCGTCATCGAGACCGAGGAGTCGGCGAAGCTGCCGGCGGAACGGCGCAAGGCCTACGAGTCGATCACCGCGCTGCGCCGGCTGGGAGACGCCGAGGAGATCGCCGGTGTCGCGGCGTTCCTGCTCAGCGACCTGTCCAGCTACGTCACCGGCGAGACGATCAACGTGGACGGAGGGATCTGAGATGGCCGGTCGGGTCCGCGCGGGATGCCGCGCGGCCGGCCGGGCCCTGTGGCTCGGCCTGATCGCCTACGGACGCGCCACGGCGCTGTGCGGGTTGCCGCCGGACGACGACCGGGCTGCCGCGGGGGCCGCCCGCTGGGTAGCCGGCCCGGCGCCCGGGCAGGCCACTGCCTTCGCCGCCTACAGCCCGCAGGAGCAGGCGCTCTTCCGGCAACTCGACGACATCAGACCGCAACGGTACGCCGGGAGGCCTCTCGATGACTGACGCGATGACCAGAGCGGTGCCACGGACCGCACCGCCGCCCCCGTCCCCGACCGCCGACTGGGTGCGCTGCGACGGCTGCCACGGCCTCGTCTACGGCCCCCGGTACGCCCGGGACCTCAACGTCTGCCCGCTGTGCGGCCGGCACGGGCCGGTCACCGCCCACGAACGGCTGGAGCAGCTGCTCGATCCGGGCTCGCGGGCGGACATCCCGACCGTACGGACGGATCCCGACCCGCTGGGGTTCATCGACACCCGGCCGTACCCGCAGCGCCTGGCGCTGGCCCGGGCCGCGACCGGGCTGACCGACGCCGTCATCGCCGCCCACGGCACCATCGAGGGCCGGCCGCTGGTGATGATCGCGATGGACTTCCGTTTCCTGGGCGGCAGCCTGGGCGTCGCGGTCGGGGCGACGATCGTGCGGGCGGCCGACGAGGCTCTCGCCGCCCGGGTGCCGTTCGTGATGGTCACCGCCTCGGGCGGCGCGCGCATGCAGGAAGGCGTGCTGGCGCTGATGCAGATGGCGCGCACGGCGCAGGCGCTGGCCGAGCTGGACGAGGCCGGGCTGCTGACCGTCACGGTGGTCGCGGACCCGACCTACGGCGGGGTGGCCGCCTCGTACGCGTCACTCGCCGACGTCATTCTGGCCGAGCCGCAGGCCCGGCTGGGGTTCGCCGGTCCGCGGGTCATCGCCCAGACCATCGGCGCCGAGCTGCCGCCGGGGTTCCAGCGGGCGGACTTCCTGCTCGCGCACGGCCTGGTGGACCGGATCGTGCCGCGGGCCGGCCTGCGGTCGGTGCTGGGCCACCTGCTGGTGGTCAACGACCGGCCGGGCGAGCCCGTGGAGCCACCATCGGTGCCGGCCGGGGACGAGCGCCCGGCGAGCGAGCAGGCCTGGGAGGTGGTCCGGCTGGCCCGCCACCTGGACCGTCCCACCACCTCGGACTACATCGAGGACCTGTGCACCGGCTTCGTCGAGCTGCACGGCGACCGTACGGGCGCCGACTGCCCGGCGATCCTGGGCGGGATCGCCGTGTTCGGCTCCCGCCCCGTGGTCGTCATCGGCCACCAGAAGGGGCACACCACCCGGGAGCTGGTCGCCCGCGACTTCGGCATGGCGCGCCCGTCGGGTCAGCGCAAGGCCGCCCGACTGCTGCGCCTGGCCGCCAAGCTCGGCCTGCCGGTGATCACCTTCATCGACACCCCGGGGGCCCACCCCGGGGTGGACGCCGAGGAGGGCGGCCAGGCCGGGTCGATCGCGGAGAACATCCGGCTGATGGCCCGGCTGCCGGTGCCGACCGTCGCGGTGATCACCGGTGAGGGCGGCAGCGGCGGGGCCCTGGCGCTGGCCGTCGCGGACCGGGTGCTGGCCTGCGCCAACGCCGTGTACTCGGTGATCAGCCCGGAGGGCTGCGCGGCGATCCTCTGGAAGGAGCCGGCGGCGACACCGCAGGCGGCCGAGGCGCTGCGGCTGCGCGCGCCCGACCTGCTGGCGCTGGGCGTCATCGACGGCATCGTCGCCGAACCGGTGGGCGGGGCGCACACCGATCCCGTGGCCGCGGTCCAGCTGCTGGGCGCGGCCCTGACCCAGGCGCTCGACGAGGTGACCGGCGCGTCACCGGCGGAGCGGATGAACCGGCGACGCGGCCGGATCCGGAACTCGGGAGGCGGAGCATGACAGACGGCACCGGCGAGACCCTGGACCAGCTGTGCCGCCAGGTCGAACGGCTGGTCGCGAGCGTCCCCGGACCCCTCGACCGGGTACGGGCGCAGGTCGGCGAAGCGGTCCTCGAACTGCAGTGGGCCCGCCCCGGCACGGTGGCCGTGTCGGCCACCGCCTCGGTGGTCGCGACACCCGTCGCGGCGGTCGCCGAGACAGCCGGCGGGCACCTGCTGCGGGCGCCCCTGGTCGGCACGTTCTTCCGGGCCGGCGAGCCCGGGGCGAAGCCGTTCATCGAGGTGGGCGACTTCGTGGAGACCGGTCAGCAGGTCGGCATCCTGGAGGCGATGAAGCTGATGAACCCGATCGAGGCGGACTGCTCCGGCCGGGTCCTGGAGATCCTGCCGGGCGACGGCGAGGGCGTCGAGTACGACCAGCCGCTGGTGCTGATCGACCCGATCGGCCCGGAGTGAGAGGCGCAGCGATGTTCGGCAAGATACTCATCGCCAACCGCGGCGAGATCGCCCTGCGGGTCGCCCGGACCTGCCGGGAGATGGGCATCAAGACCGTCGCCGTCTACTCGACCGCCGATCGCGACTCGGCCGTGGTCCGGGCGGCGGACCAGGCCATCCACATCGGACCAGCGGCGGCCAAGCACAGCTACCTGAACGCGCCGGCCGTCATCGAGGCGGCCCTGCAGGCCGGGGCCGAGGCGATCCACCCGGGCTACGGGTTCCTCTCCGAGGACGCCGACTTCGCCGAGATCTGCCGGCGCAACGGCCTGGTGTTCATCGGTCCGCCACCGGAGGTCCTGCACCGGATGGCGGACAAGGCGTCGGCCCGCACGATGATGGAGGAGGCCGGGCTGCCCGTCCTGCCCGGCGGCCGGATCTCGCGGCCCACGGCGCAGGACGTCCGCGCTCTGGCCGACGAGGTGGGCTATCCGCTGATCATCAAGGCATCGGCCGGGGGCGGCGGGCGCGGGATGGCGGTGGTCCGCCACCCGGGTGAGCTGCTGGCGGCGTACCGGAGCACCCGGGCCACGGCGATGGCCATCTTCGGTGACGGCGGCCTCTACATCGAGCGCTACATCGAGGGCGCCCGGCACATCGAGGTGCAGGTCCTCTGCGACGACCACGGCAACACCGTGGCCCTGGGCGACCGGGACTGCTCGGTGCAGCGCCGGCACCAGAAGCTGCTGGAGGAGGCTCCCGCCGGCGGTCTGCCCGACGGGATGGCGCAGGAGATGGCGGACAGCGCGGTACGCGGCGCCCGGGCCACCGGCTTCCGGGGCGCCGGCACCTTCGAGTTCCTGGTCGACGCCGATCGCCGCTTCACCTTCATGGAGATCAACTGCCGGATCCAGGTCGAGCACCCGGTGACCGAGGCGATCACCGGCCTGGACATCGTCCGCGAGCAGTTGCGGGTGGCCGCGGGACTCCCACTGGATCTGGACGCGCTCAGCCTGCCGCGGCGCGGGGTTGCCCTGGAGGCCCGGCTGAACGCCGAGGACCCCGACCGTGGTTTCGCCCCGACGGCCGGCCTGCTCACCGAGTTCGTCCCGGCCGGCGGCCCGTTCACCCGGGTGGACACGCACGCGTATCCCGGCTACCGGGTGGCCCCGGACTACGACTCGCTGCTGGCCAAGGTGGTCGTGTGGGCGCCGGACCGGGAGCAGGCGATCGCCCGGCTGGACCGGGCGCTGGAGGAGTTCCGGGTGGACGGCGCGGGCGTCCGGACGACCGGCAACTTTCTGCGGCAGGTCCTGCGCGATCCGCGTTTCCAGGCCGCCCGGCACACGACCGCACTGGTGGCGGAGATCCTCGCCGAGCGCGCCGACTCCGCCACCTGACGATCCCGGACCACGACGGATGCGCCCGGCTGCACCATCGGTACAGCCGGGCGCACCCTCACGTACGGGTCAGACCGAGTCGTCGGTCAGCACCTGCTGGTAGACGTCCCGGACCCCGGCCGACGGCTCGAGTCCCAGACTCTCCCGCAGAGTGACGCGCAACTGCTGGTACACACCCATCGCCTCGCCGCGGCGCCCGGAGCGGTGCAGGGCGATCATCAGCTCGGCGTGCAGCCATTCGTGCAGTTCGTTGGCGGCGACCAGTGACTTGAGCTCGCCGATGAGCTGCCGATGCATCCCGACCGCCAGATCCGCCTTGATGCGCAGCTCCAGCGCGTCCATCCGCTGCTCCTCGAGCCACTGCGCGTACGCGCTCAGGGACGGCCCCATCGGCACGTCTCCCAGTGGCGCCCCCCGCCACAGGAACAACGCGTCGTGCAGCAGACCGGAGGCCCGGTCGGCGTCCCCCGCCGCCAGGGCGGTGCGCCCCTGCCGGAGCAGGGTCTCGAACTGGGCGTGGTCCAGATTGTTCGGTGGGACCATGAGCGCGTATCCGGACGGCCGGGTGATGAGCAGGTCCCGGGCGTCGGCCGGCGGGACGACAGCACCGAATATCTTGCGCAGTTGGTAGATGTAGGTCTGCAGAGTGGTCAGCGCGCTGGCCGGTGGTTGTTCCTGCCACAGCTCCTCGATGAGCTGTGCGGCGCTGGCGGTACGGTTCGCGTGCAGGATCAGCAGTGCCGCCACCTGACGCAGCTTCGGCGCCTTCGGCGTGACTATCCTGTTCGCGAATTCGATCTCGATAGGCCCCAAAATCCGGAAAAACACAACCTTTCTCCCCCGCCGTTTCCGTCTTCGGTTTCGCATGACCCCGCCGCCGACTTCGGCGACGGGTGTCCAACCTGAACAATTGCTGAGCCGGTGGCGATCCCGGTCATCGGCTCACCAGAGTGCACCCGCACCGATCAGTATCAGGGTTACCCGCGAGTTCATGAAGGCATTGACGGCCGCTGGTTCGTCGATCAGTCCAGACCGTATCGCCGCGCGGTGACGACCGGATGGAAAACCACTGTCGGATTCCCGGTCAGATCGAATCCCTGGGCCTCGCCCTCGGCCACAAATGCATCGGCCGCGGTAAATCGGGCGTCCAGTTTGACCCGGAGTTCGCCCTCCAACTGTCCGCTAGTCGATAGCAGGTATTCGCGGAATCCGTACCGGAAACGATTCCGGCCGGTCCGGCGCCAGGCGCCGATGCCGACGGCGCCGGCGTTGCTGCCGTTGAGCAGGATCCCGTCGCCCGTGAAGGCGTAGAGCGACACGTCGCTCCACTGACCGGGGATCGTCACCTCGGCGCTCCACGCCCCGAGCGGGGACAGCGCCGGCTCGGCCCGGGTGCGGTCCGCGGCCGCCGCCGGCGTCGCCGCCACGGCACCCGCGCCGAGCACACCGGCCAGGCCGGCGAAGGAAAGAGAGGCGCCCCGCAGGATCTCGCGCCGTTGCACGTTGGTCATTTCTTCTCCCTGTGTCGAGCGATGGTCGGATCGAGCGGCGGTCCGGTCGTGGCAACGCGAATCAGTGATGTGTCGCGACGACCTCGTAACAGCCGTGCCGCGGCGGCGCCGCGTGTTCCTGGAATGGCCGCAACGGCGCTGTCGCGGCCCGGTGCCCGGCGGTGCGTTCCCACCGCTGGAAATCCGCCAGGCTGGCCCACTCGCTGAGCACCACCAGCCGGTCCGGTTCGTCGCGGCACCGCAGCAGCTCGTTACCCAGCAGGCCGGCGGTGCCGGCCAGCTGACTGCTGACCCGGTGGTACGCGTCGGTGATCAACTCGCCGCCGGCCTCGGTGCCGGCGGCGAGAAAGAGCAGGGCGCGCACCCGGGTGCTCATCGGGCACCGGCCCGGCCGGGAAAGCCGTGCAGGACCTGCATGGTCGCCATGGAGCCGCCCGACCGGAACGGATGCAACTGCCGGCGGTGGGCGACGTGCGCGTCACTCAATTCGAATCGGCGGAACTGCGGCTCGTCCACCCAGTCGCTGATGATGTAGTAGACGGAGCTTTCATCGGTGGCCCGCATGAGCCATTGGCCGAGGTTGGCCGGATGCTCGGTTATCACGTTTCCGACGGCCAGCCAGGCCTTCTCGAAATCGGCTTCCATCCCCGGGCGGACATGCATTTTCAGGAGAATGCGAAAGGGTTCTTCCGGCATGGTGACCTCATTCATCGCAGGAGGGTCGCCGCCAGCACGTTGAGCGCGAACGCCAGCACGGCGGCGGCGGTACGGATGGTGTTCCAGCGGGCCCACCGCCGGCGGGGGTCGATGTCCGACCATTCGCCGGGCAGGTGCGCCGGGTCCAGCGCGATGGCCCATCGTTTGATCGGCACGTTGCGCCCGGCCGAGATCGCGACGACGGCGAGGATCAGCAGCGCCGACGCGGCGAACAGCGGCCGGGCGGCAGCCGGCCCGACCACCACCAGCGCGACGTCGCACGCCAGGGTCGCGAGCATGCACAGCGGCTGGAAGGGCTCGTACCGGTGGGCCAGAAAGCGGTGTGTCTCCAGGTAGCGCTCGGGCGGCAGGCTCAGCAGCAGTGGCACCCCACCGAGCACGGTGCCCATGAGCACGCCCGCGGCCAGGCCGTTGGCCAGCAGCGCCGCCGCGATCAGCACCGCCACGTCAGCTGCCGGACTGCCACTGGTAGAAGGTCGTGGCCATCGCGTCCTTCGGTTCTTTCCAGTCCGGGTCGAAGGGCGTCATGTGCTTGCTCAGCTTGGTGTTGACGTCGGCGTACAACGGGTGGCCGCGGGTCGCGTACAGCCGGTCGCCGATGTCGTCGGCCGCCTCGACCAGGTGGAAGTACAGGCCGTGGAAACGGAACAGCGTGCGGCGTGACACTCCGATGAGGTGGGGCAGTTCACCGGCGTCCGACTCGGCGAAGATCCCGGCCACCGCGTCGGCGTCGGCCGGATCCATCCGAGCCACGATCAGGGTCTGGTGCATGGTCCCTCTCTCCCCGCTCACGCGCCCGCCGCGAATCGCGGGCACCCGGAGCGACCGTGTCATCGCCCGATCGATGCCCACTCAAGGACCACTAGAGCCGTCCTATACGGATCTGTCGCTCTTCGGCCATCGGCCGTGACGCGTTGACAGACCCTGCTGACACCTGTCAGAGTTTTCTTACACGTTACGGGTGAAGCTGCCGATAGCGCCCGGGCGCCGCTCGACGAGGGGGTTCGTGATGTCCAGGTTTGCCGACGGGGTGCTGCGCTTCAAGGTGCCCGTCCTGCTGTTCTGGCTGGCCGCGCTGGTGGCCGGCATCTTCGCGGCGGGGCAGGCCACCGACCGCCTCTCCCGGGACTTCTCGTTCCCCGGTGCCCGCGGCTACGAGGCCAACGTGTCGATCCTGCGGGAGTACGGCAACGGCGGCTCGGGAAGCCCGCTCGTGACCGTCGTGACGCTGCCGGCCGGCACCACAGTCGACACTCCCGCCGTACGGGACGGGCTGCGCCAGGCGTACGCGAAGCTGGACGCGAGCGGGCAACTGCGCTCGGTGGCGTACCCGGTCACCGACGACCGGCGACTGATCTCCCCGGACGGCCGTACGCTGCTGGGCCTGGTCTTCAAGCCCTTCTACGGCGAGCGTTCCGCGGGGCCGGACCTGGTCCCGACGGTCACCGGGGCACTCACCGCGAGCCTGCCCACCGGCACCACCGTGCAGGTCACCGGGATCGACGCGCTCAGCGCCCAGGCCGCGGACTCCGAGGTCAGCACCGGCGTCCTGGTGGAGACCATGATCGGGGCGATCGGCGCGCTGGTGGTCCTGATCTTCGTCTTCCGTTCTTTCCTCGCGCTGCTGCCGCTGCTGCTCGCCGCCGTCTCCATCCTCACCACATTCCTGCTGGTCTGGGGCCTGACCGGGATCACCCAGGTCAACTTCCTGGTGCAGTACCTGATCGCACTGATCGGACTCGGCGTGGCGATCGACTACGCCCTGCTGATCGTGAACCGCTGGCGGGAGGAACGCGGCAACGGCCTGGACAGCCGGGAGGCCGCCGTCCGCGCGATGTCGACCGCCGGTTCCGCGGTGCTGTTCAGTGCCACCGCGGTCGGCTTCGGCCTGCTGGTGCTCGTCTTCCTGCCGGTGCCGTTCCTGCGCAGCGTCGGGTACGGCGGGCTGCTGATCCCGGTGGTCAGCGCGCTGGTCAACCTGACGCTGCTGCCGGTCCTGCTGGCCACCGTCGGCGAGCGCCTGGACTGGCCGCGGCGGGCCGCCCGGCACACCCGCAGCCGGGTCTGGGCCGGCTGGGCCGCGCTCGTCTACCGCCGGCGGTGGCTCGCCACGTTCATCGCGCTGGCGCTGCTCGTACCGCTGTGCGTCGCCGCCTTCGGCACCCGGATCGGCAGCCCGCCCGCCGACGCTCTGACCCCTTCCGGGCCCGCCTACCAGGGGCTCGTCCAGCTGCGGTCGGCGGATCTGCCGGACGGCTCGCTGACGCCGATCGAGATCCGCACCGGCTCACCCGCCGAGGCACAGCGCATCGCCGACCGGGTCGCCGCCCTGCCCGGCATCCGGACCGCCACGGCCCCGACCGGGCCGGCCTGGACCCGGCCCGGCTCGGCCCTGGTGACCGTCATCCCCGATGCCGAGACCAGTACGGCCACCGGCAAGCAGACCGTCGAACGGGTCCGCGGCGTGGTGGACGCGGAGTTCCCGGCCGCGCAGGTCGGCGGCACCGGCGCCCAGGAGATCGACGCCACCTCGTCGCTCTACCGGTACTTCCCGCTCATGCTGGCGGTGATCGCCCTGATCACCTTCCTGGTGCTGATCCGCGCCTTCCGGTCGGTCCTGCTGGCCCTGCAGGCCATCCTGCTGAACCTGCTGTCCCTGGCCGCGGCGTACGGCGCCCTGGTGCTCATCTGGCAGGAGGGCTACGGCTCCCAGCTCTGGGACTCGCCCGCGACCGGGTCGATCACCATGTGGGTACCGCTGATGACCTTCGCGTTCCTCTTCGGACTCTCCATGGACTACGAAGTCTTCCTGCTGACCCGCATCCGCGAGGAGTACGACCGGACCGGCGACGGGCGCACGGCCGTGGTCGAGGGGCTGAGCCGGATCGGCCGGCTGGTCACCAGCGCCGCCCTGATCCTGTTCCTGGCCTTCGCCTCGATGGCCATCCTGCCCGACGTGAACATCAAGATCATGGCTTCCGGCCTGGGCATCGGCATCCTGCTCGACGCGACCCTGCTACGCGCCCTGCTGGTGCCGGCGCTGATCTCGATCACCGGCCGGCACACCTGGTGGGTCCCGCGGTGGCTGGAACGCGCTCTGCTGATCCGGCCCCGTCCCGCCCCGCCGGCCGCGGCGGCACCGGCCGGGACCGTCCCGCGCGGTGACCACCTCGCGGAGGAACTGACCACCCGCTGAACCGTCCGGGCCAGGTCCACGACGAACGGAAGGTGTCATCGTGCGGTTCAACCTGCTCGGCCCGCTCGAGGTGCTCGACGATCAGGGACATCCGGTGCCGCTGGCGCCGAAACCGGGTCAGCTGCTCGCCCTGCTGCTCATCGAAGCGGGCCGGGTGATCCCCACGGAGGCACTGATCGGCGAGCTCTGGGGTGACACCGCGCCCGCCTCGGCCCGGACGATCGTGCAGACCTACGTCTACCAGCTGCGCAAGTCCCTGGGCGGCCGCTCGCACGACAGCCCGCGGCTGCGCACCAGCCAGTCCGGCTATGTGGTCCGGATCGACGACGACGTCCTCGACCTGTACGAGTTCGACCGGCTCACCACCTCCGGGCAACGGCTGCTGTCCCGCGGCGACGCCCTCAGCGCGACCGCCGAGCTCAGGGCGGCCCTGGAGTTGTGGCGCGGGCCGGTGCTGAGCGGCACCAACGCCGGCCCGGTCCTGAGCCGGCACCGCCTACGGCTGGAGGAGAACCGGTTCAACGCGATCGAGATGCGGATCGAGGCCGACCTGCTGCTCGGCCGGCACCACGAACTGATCGGCGAGCTGAAGAGCCTGACCGCCACGGAGTCGCACAACGAGCTCCTGCACGCCCAGCTGATCCGGGCGCTGCGCCGCGCCGGGCGCCGGGGTGAGGCCCTCGCGGTGTACCAGCGGCTGGAACGCCGCCTGGCCGAGACGTTCGAAATCCTGCCGTCGGCCGCCCTGCGCCGGCTGCACGCCGAGCTGCTCCAGGCGGATCTCGGTGGATCCACCACCGAACCTCAAGCCGCCGTCGAGTGACCGCGGCCAGGATGCCGGTCATCGACATCGGGGTGCCCTGCCCCGCGACGACCACGAGGAGGACCGTCCGATGGAGACAAGGACAGCGCCGACACCAGCAGTGCGGCCGTTGCTGGAGCTGAGCACGGCGTTCTGGCGGGCGAAGGTGGTGCTGACCGGCGTCGAGCTGGGCCTGTTCACCGCGCTCGCCGACGGTCCGGCCGGCCCGGCGCAGATCTGCGAGCGGCTCGGGCTCAACGGGCGCGCGGTGGAGGAGTATCTCGACTCGCTCACCTCACTGGGCATGCTCGAGCGCACACCCGAGGGCTACCGCAACAGTGCGGCCGCGGACGCGTACCTGGTCGAGGGCCGGCCCGGCTACCTCGGCGGCTGGATGCGGATGACCAGCAGCCGGCTGTACGAGGCGTGGAGCCGGCTGCCGGACGGCCTGCGCACGGGTGCGCCTCAGCTGACCGGGCCGATGAGCGACAACTTCTTCCCGAACCTCTACCAGGATCTCGACGCGCTGCGCAGCTTCATCTCCGGCATGGACTCGCTGACCAACCTGATCGGGCCGGACCTGGCCGGCGCGTTCGACTGGAGTGCCACCGAGACGTTCATCGACATCGGCGGGGCCCGCGGCAACCTGGCTTCCGTGCTCGCCCAGGCGCACCCGCACCTGCGCGGCGCGGTCTTCGACCTGCCGCACCTGAAGCCGTTGTTCGAGGAGCTGACCAGCGAACGCGGAGTGGCCGACCGGCTGCAGTTCCACTCGGGTGACTTCTTCGCCGACCCGCTGCCCGAGGCCGACGTGCTGGTGTTCGGCCACATCCTGCACGACTGGAACGACGAGCAGCGGCGCAGCCTGCTGGCCCGGGCCTTCCAGGCCGTCCGGCCCGGTGGTGCGGTGCTGATCTACGACCGGATGATCGACGATGCCGCCGGCGCCCGCACGCTGAGCCTGCTGGGCAGCGTGAACCTGCTGCTGGTGACCCCGGGCGGTTCGGAGTACCGGGTGTCGGACTGCCGCGGGTGGCTGCAGGCCGCGGGATTCGACCGGACCGCGTCGGTGCCGCTGCTGGAGGACACCGAGACCGTGGTGATCGGGCGCAAGCCGGTCGCCTGACCACGAGACAACGGGGCCCGGTCGCGCGCTGCGACCGGGCCCCCGGGCCGTCCGGCTACCAGCGCACCGGCAGGGTGGCGGGACGACTGAACGCCATCCCGCCGATCCAGCGCAGCTCGGCCGCCGGGTCCAGGTGGACGTCCGGGAACCGGGCCAGCAGACGGGTGATCGCCACCGAGAGCTCCATCCGGCCCAGCTGGGCGCCGATGCAGTGGTGCACGCCGTGCCCGAACGCCAGGTGCGGATTGTGCTGCCGCGTCACGTCGAGCTGCTCGGGGCAGGCGAAGACCTCCTCGTCCCGGTTCGCCGACTGCGCCGAGGCCAGCACCGCCTCCCCGGCCCGGACCGTCACCCCGGCGATCTCGACGTCCTCGGTCGCGACCCGCAACGCACTGGCCCCGCTGCCCGCGGTGGAGAACCGCAGCAGTTCCTCGACCGCGGGTTCGATCAGGGCCGGGTCGTCGCGCAGGACGGCGAGCTGGTCCGGACGGCTCATCAGGTGCAGCAGGGCATGGATCAGCTCCCCCGCGGTCGCGTGATATCCGGCCACCAGCAGCGTGTGCCCGAACGCCAGCAGCTCCTCGTGGCTGAGCCGGTCATCGTCCTCCGACGCCCGGATGAGCACCGTCAGCAGATCGTCGGCGGGCTGCTCACGGCGGGCCACGATGAGCTCGGACAGGTAGGCGTTGAGGTTGCGGCGCGCGGAGAGCACGTCGGCCGGCGCATGGGCGGTGATGCTGAGCATCACGTCCGTCCAGTCCCGGAACTTCTCGGTGTCCTCGTACGGGACGCCGAGCAGCTCGCAGATCACCCGGATGGGCAGCGGCAGGGCCAGGCCGGCGACGAGGTCACCCGGCTGTCCTGTCGCCTCCAGCTCGTCCAGCAGGCTGTCGGTGAGCTGCTCGACGCCTTTGCGCATGGCGGCGATCCGGCGGGCGCCGAACGCGGGCGTGACCAGCCGGCGTACCCGGGTGTGCTCCGGCGGATCCATCGAGAAGATCGACTTGGAGTTCGCCGCCACCGGCAGGATGCGGGGCGCGCCCTCGACGGTCGTGGCCGCCTTGCTGAGCCGGGGATCGGCGAGCGCGGCCCGGGCGTCCGCATAGCGGGTCACCAGCCAGGCCTGATGGCCGCTGGGCAGTTCGATCCGCGCCGCGGGGCACTCGGTGCGCAGCCGCGCCAGCTCCGGCGCGGGCTCGAGCGGATCCGGGCCACGCAGGGGGAAACGCAGGATGGGCTCGGCCATGATCTGTCCCTTCACACGACGGCATTCGGCCCAGCGTGCGGTGCCGCACTCGACGGTTCCTCGGACGGCGCTCGAACCACGCGCGGCCGGAAAGGCTCCAGCCGGTGTCGAGCGCACCTCGACCACGCCTCGACGGCGTCGGCAGAGCATCTGGCCGCAGAGAAAGTCGATGACGAGTGGGAGAAGAGGTGTCGGATGGCCGGCATTGTCGGATGGCTGGACTTCGACCGGGACCTGTCGAACCGCCGCGACGTGGTGCGCGCGATGGCCGGCGCCGTCGCCAACCGTGGCCCGGACGGCGAGTCGGTCTGGGCGGGCGGTCCCGTGGCGCTGGGGCATCGGCGGATCGCCGGTGAGGACCCGGAGGGCCAGCAGCCGTACTGCGTCAGCGAGGACGGCCGTCCGGTCGTCGCAATCACGTTCGACGGCGAGTTGTTCAATGCCACGGCCCTGCGCGGGCAGCTGCTGGCCCGCGGGTGCGTGCTGCGCGGCGGCGGCACCGCGGAGCTGGTGGCACAGGCGTACCTGATCTTCGGCGACCGGGTGGCCGAGCAGCTGGACGGCATCTTCGCGTTCGCGCTGTGGGACGCCCGGGCGGAGCGGCTGCTGCTGGTCCGCGACCAGATCGGGATCAAGCCGCTGTACTACCAGATGGTCGGCGGCGGCGTCGTGTTCGGCTCCGAGCCGAAGGCGATCTTCGCTCATCCGCTGACGCCGGCCGCCGTCGACGAGGACGGTCTGCGCGAGGTCATCGGCTTCGCCGGCACCCCGGGCCACGCGGTCTTCCGCAACATGCACAAGGTGCCGGGCGGCAGTGTGACGACCGTGCACCGCCGGGGTGTCACCACCCGGGCCTTCTGGCAGCTGGAGGCCCGCGAGCACACCGACGACCTGGACGGCACCGTCGACCAGGTGCACAGCCTGCTGGAAGGGGCCATCGCCAAGCGCCTGACCGACGACCCGTCGCTGGCCATCATGCTGTCCGGGGGCCTGGACTCGAGCCTGGTCACGGCCCTGGCCACCCGCATCGCCCGGGAGCGGGGCAACGGCCGGCTCCGCACCATCTCGGTGGACTTCGCCACGCACGCGCGCAACGCCGAACGCGCCGACGGCAACGCGGACGCCAGCTTCGCCGCCGTGGTCGCCGAGCACCTCGGCACCGACCACACCGACATCGAGCTCGACCGCGACGAGCTGTGGGACCCGGTCACCCGGGACGCCGCGATGCGCGCGATGCCGGACGTGCCGCTGCCGGTGGGCGAGATGAGCAACTCGATCCACATGTTCTTCGAGGCGGTCGGCCGGCGCGCGGACATCACCATGATGGGCGAGTGGTCGGACACGATCTTCGGCGAGTTCCTGCACATCGACAAGCCGGAGGTGGTGGCGTCCGAGACGCTGCCGTGGGTGGCCGCGGGCCAGTATTTCGTACGCAACTCCGGCATCGGCACCGGCCTGTTCGACACCGACCTGCTCAAGCGGCTGGACATCCCGGGCTACTGCGCCGACCAGTACCGCACCCAGCTGGCCAAGGTGCCGCACGTGGCGGGGGCCGACCCGCAGGAACGCCGGATGCGCGAGATCTGCTACCTGTACCTGCAGGGGTGGATGGAGATGGGGCTCGCGCAGGACGACGGGCTCACCGCCAACAACGGGCTGCGGCTGCGCGTGCCGTTCGTCGAGCCCGAGCTCGTGCAGTACGCGTTCAACATGCCCTGGTCACTCAAGACCCACGGCGGACGTTCGAAGAGCATCCTGCGCCGGCTGGGCCGGCAGGTGCTGCCGGACGAGATCCTGGACCGGCCGAAGAACCCCTTCCCGAGTACGCCGGACGTCCGGCACGCCGAGGCCCTGCGGGACGCTCTGCAGGAGGTGCTGGCCGACCGGGAAGCGCCGATCGCGCCGTACCTGAACCGGGAGGCCGCCGCCGCCCAGCTCGCCGACCTGGACCGGCTGGCCGGTGGCTGGCAGGGCCGGGCCGACATCGAGATGATGCTGCAGACCAACGCCTGGCTGGCCCGGTACGGCATCCGTGTCCTGCTCTGAACCTTGCTCCCCCGCTGCTGCCGCGGGCCGGGTGCGACCGGATCACCGATCGCACCGGGCCCGCGGCGGTGGGCCGCGCGCATGGCTCGCGGAGTGCCGGCGGCCCTATACTCTCGGTTGGTCGACCGAACGGGCGAGGTGAGTGGAGCGAAGCGATGGCACAGGCCGTCCGCTGGACGCGTCCGGTGAGCGTGATCTGTCCGGCGAGCAGTTGCTGAACGTGCTGGCTGCCCTGGCGAACCCGCACCGGCTGCGGATCATCGCCGCCCTCAACGAGGGCCGCAACTACGTCAGCGAACTGGCCCGCGTCCTGGGCATGAGCCGTCCGCTGCTCCACATGCACCTACAACGCCTGGAAGCAGTCGGCCTCGTCACGGGGTCGCTGGAGCTCTCCGACGACGGCAAGGCGATGCGTTTCTACGACGTCGCGCCGTTCCTGCTGCGGCTGGATCCCGCGCGGGTCGCCGAGGCGGCCAAGACGCTCGACGATCCCAAGGACAGCACGGGAAAGGAACAGGCGTGACGGACACCGTCGGAACAGTGGCACAGCTGGCCGGACTGGTGGTGGTCGCCGGCATCTTCGCGATCCTGCTGCTCATCATCCACCAGACGTTCGTGTCGCGGCGCAACCGCGAGGACCAGACCCGCGACGAGCGGTATCGCACGGCGCTCGCCGAGGCAACCGCCGCCCAGCAACGCACCGAGGAACGCCTGGGCGACGTGAGCGCCCGCCTCGCCGAGGTGGAGAAGCTGCTGCGCGACGTCGGGTGAGCCCCGGCGGTCCACTGACGGAGCTGACTGTTCGACTTCGAAGATCGTCTGTTCGGCCGTACCCGTTGCCTTGATCCTTTGATTGGGTCGGACGTCCCCTGTCGTCCGTCCCGGAAAAGGTCTTCATGCGCACAATGGCGCCGGTGCACCGCAAGCGAGTCGTCCGGGCCGCCTTCGGTGTGGCGGTGATCCTGCTTTCGACGCTGACCCTGGCTCAAGCGGACGCGACGATGAGTGCCAGCGCCGCGGCGACCGTGCAGCCCGGCACCTTCTCCGGCAAGGCCTTCGACGCCTGCACGGCACCGTCCAGCGCGAACATGGCGGCGTGGCGCAAAGCCTCGCCGTACCGCGGGATCGGCATCTACATCGGCGGCAACAACCGCGGCTGCACGCAGAAGAACCTCACCGCCGGCTGGGTACGCACCCAGGTCGCGGCCGGCTGGCACCTGATCCCGCTGTACGTCGGCCCGCAGGCGTCCTGCACGATCGCGACCAAGAAGAAGAACCTGATCAGCAACACGAAGGCGGCCGCGCAGGGGGCCACCGCCGCGCAGGACGCCGTGGCGCAGGCCCGCGCGCTCGGCCTGGCCGCGCAGAGCGTGCTGATCTACGACATGGAGGCGTACCGGACGGACGACGCCGCCTGCCGCAAGGGTGTGCTGGCCTTCATGAGCGCCTGGACGGCCAAGCTGCACGACCTGGGCTACCTGTCCGGCTTCTACAGCAGCATGGGCTCCGGCGTGGCCGACCAGGTCGCCAACTACGCCGCCCCCGGCTACGTACGCCCCGACTACCTCGACTTCGCCCGCTGGGACAAGATCGCCACGCTGACCGACGCGGGCCTGCCCGCCACCCACTGGTCCCCGCACCGCCGGATGAAGCAGTACCAGGGCGACCACAAGGAGACCTGGGGCGGCGTCACGATCAACATCGACAGCAACCTGGTGGACTTCGCCCCGCTGCCCGCCGCGAAACTGGCCGACCACAACGGCAACGGCTGGTCCGACGTCCTGGCCCGGACGTCCAGCACCGGCAACCTGTTCCTCTACCCGGGCAACGGCACGTACGCCGACGAGAAGACCCGCAAGAAGCTCGGCAGCGGCTGGAAGGCGATGAACGCGATCGTCCGGATCGGCGACCTCAACCGCGACGGCTACCCCGACGTGGTGGCCCGGGTGGCATCCAACGGCTACCTGTACTTCTATCCGGGCCGCAGCAGCGGCAGCCTCGGCACGCGCAAACTGCTGTCGAAGGACTTCAAGAAGATGCGCGAGATCACCGCGATCGGCGACCTGAACAAGGACGGCTACCCGGACCTGGTGGCGGCCCAGACCAGCAACCACAACCTGTACCTCTACCCGGGGGTGAAGGGCACGAAGCTGGCCGGCCGCAAACTGATCGCCAAGGGTGGCTGGGACCAGCGCAACGAACTGACCGGCGTGGGTGACTTCAACCGCGACGGCCACCCCGACCTGATGGTCCGCCAGGGCAAGGCGGGCCAGCTGTTCCTGTACCCGGGCCGCAAGGGGACGCTGGGTGCGAGGAAGCAGCTCGGGACGGGGTGGAACAACAAGCGGGATCTGCTCGGGGTGGGCGACTTCGACCGGGACGGGTATACGGATCTGGTGGCGGTGCTCAAGACCCCGGGCAGCCTGATGCTCTACCGGGGTACGGGGAGTGGGCTGCGGCCGGGCCTGCGGGTGGCGACCGGCTACAAGGGACGGTCACCGCTCTTCTGAGCGGAGGAATTCGGCCGCCGCCTGTCGCAGAGCGGAGTCGTCCAGGTCGCCCGGGTCACGAAGGCCGGGGTCGGCGCAGTATGCCTCCACGGCGTCGAAGAGGCTGCGGACGGCCGAAGCCGCCGGCGGCTGGAATTGATCCCCCTCCCCACGGAAGACCGACAGGAAGACGGTCTCGAACTCCGGGCCCGACATCCTGCCTTCGACCAGGATCCGGCAGAGCGTCCGATACGGTTCCAGCTTCGCGACCATCTCAGTCATCTCCGTGGCATCCGAGGGATTGAATCCAAGTACCTACCGCCGATCCATGAACTTTCGGATGGCGCTCGCGGCAACCGGATTCGGCAGCGCGATGATGCCGATCGAGTCCTGCCAGGTGGTACCACCGATCAGCACGCCCTCGTCGAGCGACAGCATCACGAAACCCGGCCGGCCCGCGGGGCCGCCGAGGACTCCGTTGTCGACGCCCGCACCGATTACGTTCCATTGCTGCTCCAGCCTCACCCGCGCCCAGTGCGGTCGTGCCGGATCCTCCTCATCCATCGGACCGACAGAGACGAGAAACGCGCGGTCCTCGTCGAGCAGGCCGTACTCGGCCGCGAGCTGCCACCAGGCTTCGTTCGCCTTGTCCACAAGGTCGGACTCGTCGAAATCGAAAGTGCGGTCAATTCTGCCGTCCTCACGAAGGCAGGCCGTCAGCATCCACGCCGCGCCGGCCGGCAGTGAAGGTGAGGACCAGCTGAAGTCGAGCATGGCGATGCCCGCAGTCCGAAGTGACGCCTCAGCGGCGTGCTTGTCGAACATCAGATTCCCGCCGTTCAACCGGACGCCAGCCATCATGATCATCAATGCCGCGAGCGAACCGTAGGACCCCTCCAGGGACGTGTCAACAGACGCCTGTCTCCGCTGGTCGCGGATACCGCTCGTCCTACAGCCGGCGCGGCCCTACGCTGGCCGCATGACGGAGCCTGCAAGCGGCCGGATGCCCGACCGCCCGACCCTCGACGGACTGGAAGACAAGTGGGCCGCCCATTGGGAGGCCGAGGGGACCTACCGGTTCGACCGGTCGGTAGCCGAGCGGGCCAACGTGTACGCGATCGACACCCCGCCGCCGACCGTTTCCGGTGAGCTGCACATGGGGCACGTCTTCTCCTACACGCACACCGACACCGTCGCGCGGTTCCAGCGGATGCGGGGCAAGGCCGTCTTCTATCCGATGGGCTGGGACGACAACGGGCTGCCGACCGAGCGCCGGGTGCAGAACGTCTACGGCGTCTACTGCGACCCTTCGCTGCCGTACGACCCGCAATGGCAGCCGCCCGCCGCGCCGCCCAAGCAGCCGCTGCCGGTTTCGCGGCGGAACTTCGTCGAGCTGTGCGGCCGGTTGACCGTCGAGGACGAGAAGGTCTTCGAGGCGTTGTGGCGGCGGCTCGGGTTGTCGGTCGACTGGGCGTTGACGTACACGACCATCGGCGCGCGGGCGCAGGCCGTCTCGCAGCGGGCTTTCCTCGACAACCTGGCCCGTGGCGAGGCGTACACGTCGGAGGCGCCGACGTTGTGGGACGTCGGGTTCCGTACCGCTGTCGCGCAGGCCGAGATCGAGGACCGGGAGCGGCCCGGGGCGTACCACCGGTTGCGTTTTCACGGCCCGGACGGGCCGGTCGAGGTCGACACGACCCGCCCGGAACTGCTGCCCGCCTGCGTCGCGCTGGTCTGCCCGCCCGAGCATCCGCTGGCCGGCACCACCGTGCGCACGCCGCTGTTCGATGTCGAGGTGCCGGTGCGGGCCCATCCGCTGGCCGAGGCCGGCAAGGGCACCGGTGTCGCGATGGTCTGCACCTTCGGCGACCTGACCGACGTCATCTGGTGGCGGGACCTGCAGCTGGAGACCCGGGTGGTGCTCGGCCGCGACGGCCGTTTCCTGGCCGACCGGCCGCCGGGCGTCCCGGCCGCGGCGTACGCGCAGTTCGCCGGGCTCACGGTCAACGCCGCCCGCCGGGAGATGGTCCGGCTGCTCACCGAGACGGGTGACCTGCTGGGCGAGCCGCGGCCGATCACCCATCCGGTCAAGTTCTACGAGCGGGGCGACTCGCCGCTGGAGATCGTCACCAGCCGGCAGTGGTTCATCCGCAACGGCGGGCGCGACGCTCAGCTGCGGGACGAGCTGGTGGCCCGCGGCGACGAGCTGACCTGGATCCCGCCGCACATGCGGCACCGCTACGACCACTGGGTCAACGGCCTGACCGGGGACTGGCTGGTCAGCCGGCAGCGGTTCTTCGGCGTGCCCGTGCCCATCTGGTACCGGCTCGACGACGCTGGCGAGCCGGACCATGACAAGCTTCTCATACCGGATGTTTCAGCGCTGCCGGTCGACCCTTCCTCGGAGTGTCCGCCGGGCTTCACCGAGGAGCAGCGCGACGTCCCCGGTGGCTTCACCGCCGACCCGGACGTCATGGACACCTGGGCCACCTCGTCCCTGACCCCGCAGATCGTCGGCGGCTGGGGCAGCGACGACGACCTCTTCCGACGCGTCTTCCCGATGGATCTGCGGCCGCAGGGCCAGGAGATCATCCGGACCTGGCTGTTCTACTCGATCGTCCGGTCGCACGCCGCGCACGGCACGCTGCCATGGCGCACCGCTGTGCTCTCCGGCTGGATCCTCGACCCCGACCGCAAGAAGATGTCCAAGTCCAAGGGCAACGTCGTGACGCCGATGGACCTGCTGGTGCAGAACGGCGCCGACGCGGTGCGTTACTGGGCCGCCAACGGGCGCCCCGGCGCCGACCTGGCGTTCGACCCGGCACAGATCAAGGTCGGCCGGCGGCTGGCCACCAAACTGCTCAACGCGTCGAAGTTCGCCCTCGGGCTGGGTGCGGCGGACGCGCTGCGGCGGCCGGTCACCGCGGACCTGGACCGGGCGGTGCTCGCCCGGCTCGCGGAGGTCGTGCAGACGGCCACGGCGGCATTCGACGCGTACGACCACACGACCGCGTTGCAGGTGAGCGAGGCGTTCTTCTGGACGTTCTGCGACGACTACATCGAGCTGGTCAAGGACCGGGCGTACGCCGAGGGGCCGGGCGGCGACTCGGCCCGGGCCACGCTGGCGGCCGGGCTGTCCGTGCTGCTGCGGTTGTTCGCGCCGTTCCTGCCGTACGCGACCGAGGAGATCTGGTCGTGGTGGCGCTACGGCTCGGTGCACACCTCGACGTGGCCGACGACGTACGAGCTGACCCGCGTCGCGCCGGACGGCGATGCCACCCTGCTCGACCTGGCCGGGGACGCCCTGCGTCAGGTCCGCCGGGCCAAGTCGGACCGCAAGCTGTCGATGAAGGCCGACGTGCCCCTCGCCGAGGCCCTGGGCCCGGCGGAGGTGCTGGACCGGCTCGCGCTGGTCGAGGACGACCTCAAGGCCGCGGGCCGGATCGCCAAGCTCGACCTGCTGCCCGGCCGCACGACGGAACTGGTGATCGCCAGCGCCTTCTGAAGGGTGGCGCGGGCACCGTCCTATGTATAACGGTCCGGCGGCGCGGGTACGGACCGAGCATGACCGGAGACGACCCGATTCCGGACCGGGACCGGCTCCGCGCCGCCTCGGTCGCGCACACCCGCCGGGCCGTCAAGCGGGCCGCGATCGTCACGGTGGGCTTCTTCCTCGCGTTCGTCGCCGTCGTATTTATCACGGTCGACGACATGCGCTCCCGCGACGGCGCCCTCGCCGTGGTGGTCGGTCTGGTCATCCTGGCCGCCGCGGCCCTGCTGGGGCTGGGCGTCCTGCGAGCGCAGGCCCGGAACCCGGCGCTGGTGCCGTCCGCTGACCCCGGCAGCCGCGCAGCCGTCGAGTTTGCCCTGCGTACCGGCCGCACGGACGACGCCCGGATCGACGCGCTGGCCCGGGAGAGCGCACAGCGCACCCTGCGCCGGCCATGGCAGGTCTGGGCCCCGGCCTTCTTGGTGCTGCTGGAGGGCCTGGTGACGGTCACCCAGCTCATCAGCCGCGATTGGTGGCAGGCCCTCTTCTTCGGCGTCTTCACGGCCGGCTTCGCGGTGCAGACCGGCCGAGGGGTAGCGGATCTGCGCCGCCGGCGGGACTACCTTCGGCAAGGCCGCCCGGTGGACGCCGCCGACACGGCAGCATAGGGGTCATGTCGATCCCGCCCGACGAGGTCGAGCCCCCGGCCGACGACGCGGTGCTCTTCCGCTCGTCGCCGTGGCGCACGTTCGCCCTGCTGGCCGGCACCCTGCTGGTCGCCTACGTCGTCGTGTCCCCGCTGGTCGCGCTCATCCTGGGCGCCCCGGACGACCCGTGGTGGTCCACGCTCGCGCAGGGCGCGGTGATCGCCGTCCTGGTCGCCGGGGCCTACTCGCTGTCGGCCCGTTCCGCGCTCAGCACCTGGGTGCGCGCGTCCTCGGGCGGCCTGGAGCTGGCCGCCCAGGGCAGCGACCCGGTGCTGCTGGCCTGGCCGGACATCGATCACGTGGTGGTACGCCGGGACGGTTTGCGCACGGTGCTGGACGTGACCCCGGTCGACCTGGACCGGGTGCACCCGGTGTCGGAGGAGGACGAGGGCTGGCCGGCGATCCGTGACGACGACGCCGATCCGCAGGGCCGGCCGGCCTTCACCGCGGACCTGACCCAGGTGTGGCCGGGCCCGCGGGCGCTGCGCCGGGAGCTGGCCCGCCGCATGCACTGAGGCGTGGTCACCGCCGGCGATGACCACCCCTCAAAGCTCAGACATCGCCGCGCTCAGAAGTCGCCGCCGCCGAAATCTCCACCGCCGAAGTCGCCGCCGCCGCCCCAGTCGCCGCCACCGCCGCCGAAATCGCCGGCCTGGGTGGAGTCGCCGCCGAGGTCGCCACCGCCGTCCCCGCCCGCGTCACCCCCGGCCGCGTCCTGGAAGCCGTCCTGGTAGCCGTCGCCGTAGCCCATGTCGCCGAAGCCCGGCGAGAGCAGCGCGTCGAAGATCAGCATGCCGCCGAGCACGCCCGCGCCCGCACCCAGCGCCGTCTTCCAGACCGGCGTCGAATACCAGCCCGACGGGACCGGCCGGCCCTGCACCCGGCCGCCCGGGTAGTAGTACGGGGTGTCCGGACCCGGCTGCGGGCCCGCCTTGTACTGGTGTCCCTGGACGTTGACCTCGCGTTCGCGGGTGAGCTGACCGGCGCCCTGCGCACTGGCCAGCGGCGGCAGGTCGGGACCCGGGTCGATGCCCATCGCCAGCCGGGCCGCGCGTACGTACGCCAGTCCCTCCAGGGCCGACTCGCGGGCCAGCTCGAACTGGCGCACCGACCTGGCCTGCTGCAACTGCCCACCGGCGGCGTTGTAGCGCTCGCTCGCGTCGGCCAGCGCCTGCCGGGCCGCCGGGTCGTCGCCGTGCAGGTTCATCACCTGCCCGCCGAGCCGCTCGTACCAGCGCTGGGCCTCGGCGCGGGCGTCCTCCAGCCGGCTCTGCTCCCGCGCCGCGCCGCTGCGCCGGGTGAGCATGACGACGACCAGGACAACGGCAATGACGAGAACCAGAAGCAGCAACACCTTCATGTCTCGACGGTACCCTCGCCGATCTCGTCGTACCCCTCTGGCAAGCTCCGAGGGTGACCTTCTCGACGCTCGCCGTGGTGCTCATCTGTCTGGGGGTCGGCGCCGCACTCGGCTGGTCGGCCGCCCGGCTGCGGGCCGCCACCGACATCGCCCGGCTCGAGGCCACCCTGCAGGCCGGCCGGGACGGTGAGGGCCGGCTGGAGCAGTCCCTGCGGTCACTGTCCTACGAGGCGACGGCGCAGTCCCAGGAGGCGGTGGCCCGCGCGGTGGCGCCGCTGCACGAGACGCTGCGCCGCTACGAGCAGCGGGTGACCGAGCTGGAGCGCGACCGCGTGGACGCTTACGCCGAGCTCCGGGAGCAGGTCCGCTCGATGGGCGCGGTCTCCGGCGAGCTCCGCACCGAGACGAAACAGCTGGTCGCAGCGTTGCGCGCGCCACAGGTGCGGGGCCGCTGGGGCGAGCATCAGCTGCGCCGCATCGTCGAGGCGGCCGGGATGCTCGATCACTGCGACTTCAGCGAGCAGGTCACCGGGGCCACCGACCACCAGGGCGTACGCCCCGACATGCTGGTGCGGCTGCACGGTGGACGTTCGGTGGTGGTCGACGCGAAGGCGCCCTTCGACTCGTACCTGTCCGCCATGGAGGCCCGGGACGAGCGCACCCGCGACTCCCACCTCGACCAGCACGCCCGGGTGCTGCGCGGGCACGTGGACGCCCTGTCGGCCAAGGCGTACTGGACGGCCTTCGACCAGACGCCGGACTTTGTGGTGCTCTTCGTGCCGGCCGACCCGTTCCTGGACGCGGCCCTGCAGCGCGACGCCACCCTGATGGAGCACGCGTTCAGCCGCAACGTGGTCCTGGCGACCCCGGCGACCTTGATCGCGCTGCTGCGCACGGTGGCCTACTCGTGGCGGCAGGAGGCGCTGGCCCGCAACGCGCTGGAAGTGCACAGTCTCGCCCGCGAGCTCTACGGCCGGCTGGCCACGCTCGGCGATCACGTGGGCAAGCTGGGCAGCTCGCTCAGCGGCGCCGTGACCGCCTACAACCGCGCGGTCGGGTCGCTGGAGTCCCGGGTGCTGGTCAGCGCGCGCAAGCTGGCCGAGATGGGCGTCTCGGACGAGGAGCTGGCCGTGCCGGCCCAGGTCGAGCTGACCCCGCGCCAGCCGCAGGCACCGGAGCTACTCGACGACAGCCGTGGCCTTTTTTAGCGCGGCGGCCGCCTTCATGTCGCGGCGCAGCTCCTGCGGCAGCGAGAAGGTCAGCCGCTCCTCGGCGGTGGTGAATTCGGTGACCTCGCCGAAGCCCCGGTCGGCCAGGTGCGCGAGCACCTCCATGACCAGGTCGTCGGGCACGCTGGCGCCCGAGCTGACCCCGACGGTGGTCGCGCCGGCCAGCCACTCGTCCTGGATCTCGGCGGCGTAGTCGACCAGATGGCCGCCCCGCGCGCCGGCACCGAGCGCCACCTCGACCAGTCGCACCGAGTTCGACGAGTTGGTCGATCCCACCACGATCACCACGTCGCACTCCGGGGCGATCTCCTTGATCACGTGCTGGCGGTTCGACGTGGCGTAGCAGATGTCGTCGCTGGGCGGCGACTGCAGCAGCGGCAGCCGGGTCTTGAGCCGGGCGACGGTCTCCATCGTCTCGTCCACCGACAGCGTGGTCTGAGAGAGCCAGACGACCTTGGCCGGGTCCCGGACCACGACGTTCTCCACGTCGTCCGGCCCGTCGACGAGCTGAATGTGCGCCGGGGCCTCGCCCGCGGTGCCGATGACCTCTTCGTGCCCCTCGTGCCCGATGAGCAGGATGTCGTAGTCGTCGGCGGCGAACCGCTTCGCCTCGTGGTGCACCTTGGTGACCAACGGGCAGGTCGCGTCGATCGCCTTGAGGTTGCGCTCGCGGGCTTGCTCGTGCACCTCCGGCGCGACGCCGTGGGCGGAGAAGACGACGGTCGACCCCTCGGGGACCTCCTCGTTCTCCTCCACGAAGATCGCACCGCGGCTCTCCAGCGTGGTGACGACGTGCTTGTTGTGCACGATCTGCTTGCGCACGTAGACCGGGGCGCCGTAGAGCTTGAGCGCCTCCTCGACGGTCTGCACGGCGCGGTCGACACCGGCGCAGTAACCCCGCGGCTTGGCGAGGAGCACGCGCTTGCGTCCTGGGCTGATCGGGTCGGCAGTCACCCGGCCATGGTACGTGCCCCCGGCCGCCATCAGCAGGCGTGCGACGGGCGCCACAACCCGGCGACCGGCCCGGCCGGCGCCGCCACGGCCTGAGCCACGGGTGATCACGCGCCCGCGCGGCATACTCGTGCGGTGGATGCGACAAGCAAGACGATGCGGGACCGGGCCGGTGCCGCCGTACGGGGTGTGCTCGGCGCGGTGAGCCTCGTCGGCGGCCTGACCTGGATCCTGCTCAACCTGGGCGCGCCGAGGCCGGTGACCGACATGATCGTCGGCGTCGTGCTGGCGGTCGGCGGCCTGGTGCTGCTCATGCCGCACCGCGTACCCCTGTCCGGCCGGACCACCACGGCGGCGACGATCGGGGCCGCGGTGGCGGGCACCCTCGGTGGTTGCCTCGCCGAGAGCACCCAGCTCGGCGGAATGTACGTGTATCTGGCCAGCCGGGGCTGGCCGTCCGCCTGGATCGCCCGGGCCGGCTCCGGTGGCGACCCGGCGACCGCCCGGCAGGTGGCTGAGCAGTCGCGCTGGCAGCTCGACGCGGTCAACCTGGCCGCCGACCTGTACTTCTGGGCTTTCGTGGGACTGCTGCTGGTGACCGCCGCCGGGCTGGCCCGCCGGCCCGCGCGGACCCCGGAGCCCGCCCTCGTCCCATGATCGACAAGACCTGTTTCCGCACGTAGCACGATCGCCGGGCGCGATACTCGGGCGATGAGCGCCGTGGGCGACGCCGGTGCACCCACCGAAGCGCCGGGGCTGTGGGTTTCTTTCGGCGGTGGCCTGCGGCTGCTGGTCGGCTGGTTCAGCGTGGCCATCGCGATCCTGAACCTGCTGGTCGACATGGACCACGCGCCGGACCGGGCGTACCTGCTGTTCCACGCCATGCTGCTGGTCGGCGGATCGCTGCTGATCTCGCTCGGCTGGAGCGCCGCCGGCACCGGACCCGCGGGGTGCTCGGCCGGCGCAGCGCTGCTGGTCGGCGGGATGCTGTTCAGCGCGCTGCCGGTCATCGACGCGGTGTGCTGCATGACCACCTTCTCGGTACGCCACGGCTACCCGTTCACCTTCCTGGCCCGCAACGACGGCGGCGGCTGGCACGTCGACAGTCGGCACCTGCTGGCCGATCTGCTGTTCTGGGCGTACGCGGGTCTCGTCCTGCTGGTCCTGCTGGCGCTGGCGCGCCGCGCCACCCGGCACCGCGCCGGGGGGTGAACCGCCCGTAGGCTGGCCCGGTGAGTCAGCCCGAGCAGCCCGCGAAGTCGAGCGCCGAGGAGCCCTGGCCGGTCCGGGTGGTCAGCCAGAAGATCGGCGCCTGGGTCGCCAAGCTGGGCTGGGTGTGGGTCGACGGCCAGGTCGCGCAGATCAGCCGCCGTCCCGGCGCCAGCGTGGTGTTCCTGACCCTGCGGGACCCGTCGGCCGACCTGAGCCTGACCGTCACCGCCCACCGCGACGTGCTCGACGCCGGTGCACCCGAGCTCGCCGAGGGCGCCCGGGTCACGCTGCACGCCAAGCCCGAGTTCTATCCGGCCCGGGGCTCGCTGAGCCTGCGCGCCGACGAGATCCGTCAGGTCGGCCTGGGTGAGCTGCTGGCCCGGCTGGAACGGCTGAAGAAGCTGCTCGGCGCCGAGGGCCTGTTCGCCCGGGAGCGCAAGCGCCGGCTGCCGTTCCTGCCGCAGCGGGTCGGCCTGATCACCGGGCGGGCTTCCGCGGCGGAACGCGACGTGCTGATGAACACCCGCCGGCGCTGGCCGTCCGTGGACTTCCGGGTGATCAACGTGCCGGTCCAGGGGCCGACCGCGGTGCCGCAGATCATCGACGCCCTCAAGGTGCTGGACAACGACGACACGGTCGACGTGATCGTGCTGGCCCGCGGCGGGGGCAGCGTCGAGGACCTGCTGCCCTTCTCCGACGAGGCGCTGTGCCGGGCGGTGTTCGGCTGCCGTACGCCGGTGGTCAGCGCGATCGGGCACGAGACGGACGCGCCGCTGATCGACTACGTGGCCGACGTACGCGCGTCCACCCCGACCGACGCGGCCAAACGGATCGTGCCGGACCTGGGCGAGGAGACCGCACTGATCGAGCAGGCCCGCCGCCGCCTCGACCGCGCGGTGATCACGCTGGTCGACCGCGAGACGCACCGGCTGGAGTCCTGGCGGTCCCGGCCGGTGCTGGCCCGCCCCGAGGTCCTGGTGGACCAGCGGGCCGCCGACGTGACCGGCCTGCGGGACCGGGCCACACGAAGCCTGGACCAGCGGCTGCGCCGCGCCGAGGACGACCTGCGGCACACCCTGGCCCGGCTGCGGGCACTGTCGCCGCGGGCGACCCTGGAACGCGGGTACGCGATCGTGCAACGGGCCGACGGCCATGTGGTCTGCGCGGCCGGCGAGGTGGAGACGGGAGACGTTCTCCGGGTACGGCTGGCCGACGGCGAGCTTCGAGCGGGAGTGCAGGAATGACGGACGAGAAACTCACTTACGAGCAGGCCCGTACCGAGCTGGCGACAGTGGTGGAGCGGCTGGAGCAGGGCGGCAGCTCGCTCGAGGAGTCACTGGCGCTGTGGGAGCGCGGCGAGAAGCTGGCGGACGTCTGCCAGCGCTGGCTCGACGGCGCCCGCGAGCGGATCGAGGCGGCCCGCGCCGCCCGGACCGACAGCTGACGGTCAGCGCAGCGACGAGGCGAAGCTCTCCAGGCTCTTCGACTCCGCCTTGCCGACCACGATGATCGTGCGGCCCTTGTCCAGCAGCAGCAACGCGTTCTCGCCCTTGCGGGCCTCGTAGCGCTGCCAGGTGCGGGCGCCGTCGCTGTAGGTGCTGACGCCCTTGGGGTCGGCGCCCAGCTCGACCGGGAGCAGCTTCTCCGTCGGGACGCTGCTCTCGACGAGCAGGAGCGGGTCGTCGTCCGGGTCGACGTAGCCCAGGCGCAAGGTGGCGCCGTCGGCGTCGCGCTTGAAGGTCGCGCTCACCGTGTGCCAGTCGTCGCCCAGCCCTTGCGGCACGACCACCGGGAAGACGGCGGCACTGCGCGCCTGCTGGATCGTGGACTCGGCGTTCTCGACGCTGATCGGCTTGTCGCCGTCCAGCACGACCCGGTAGAAGAGCAGCAGCAGCACGATCGGCAGCAGCAGGATGCCCAGCGACAGCGCCATGTCGCGCGGGGACCGGCCACCACGCTTGCCGGCGGTCACTGGCTCGGCGGCGGTTTCGGGCGCGGGTGCTGCTTCAGGGGTGGCCACCTCTCCATTGTTAACCATGTCGCGGACACGGGACTTGGCGCATATCCGCGTGTGAGGATCTGTGCACCACACCCGCACCGTCGCGAGGAGGCCCCCATGCCCGTAGCGCAGAACCCGCAGGATCTCGACCGCAACATCGCCCTCGATCTGGTCCGCGTCACCGAGGCCGCCGCCATGGCGGCCGGCCGCTGGGTCGGCCGGGGCGACAAGGAGGGCGGCGACGGCGCCGCCGTCGACGCCATGCGCAAGCTGATCAACTCGATCCAGATGCGGGGCGTCGTCGTGATCGGCGAGGGCGAGAAGGACAACGCCCCGATGCTGTTCAACGGCGAGGAGGTCGGCGACGGCACCGGGCCGGAGGTGGACGTGGCGGTCGACCCGGTCGACGGCACGACGCTGATGAGCAAGGGGATGCCGGGCGCGGTCGCGGTGCTGGCCGTCGCCGAGCGGGGCGCGATGTTCGACCCGAGTGCCGTGTTCTACATGGAGAAGATCGCCGTCGGGCCGGACTGCGCCGACGTCATCGACATCAACGCGGGCGCGACCGAAAATCTGCGCCGCATCGCCAAGGCGAAGCGTTCCAGCGTCTCGGACGTGACCGTCTGCATCCTGGACCGGCCGCGGCACCAGAAGCTGGTCGAGGAGGTCCGCGCGGCCGGCGCGAACATCAAGTTCATCTCCGACGGCGACATCGCCGGGGCCATCTCGGCGGCGCGCACCGAGTCGGACGTCGACGTGCTGATGGGCATCGGCGGCACCCCCGAGGGCATCACGGCGGCGTGCGCGCTGAAGTGCCTCGGCGGCGAGATCCAGGCCAAGCTGTGGCCGCTCGACGACTCCGAGCGGGAGAAGGCCCTGGCCGGCGGGCACGACCTGGACCGGGTGCTGACCACCGACGACCTGGTCACCGGCGACAACTGCTTCTTCGTGGCCACCGGCGTGACCAGCGGCGACCTGCTCAAGGGCGTGCGCTACCGGGCCGGGGGCGCGCACACCCAGTCGATCGTGATGCGTTCCAAGAGCGGCACGATCCGGGTCATCGACTCTTACCACCGGCTGGAGAAGCTCGCGCTGTACTCGGCGGTGGACTTCGACGGGCACCTGCCGACGGTGCGCGAGTGACCCGGACCTCGGCTGCCCCACCCGCGGTCTCGACCGCGCGCCGGGCCGGCGGGGCGGGTCTCGCGATGATCGCGGGGACCGCCCTGGCCGTGCAGTCGAGGGTCAACGGCGAGCTCGCGGTACGCCTGGCCGACCCGATCGGCGCCGCGACCATCTCGTTCGGCTCCGGCCTGCTGGTGCTGGCGGTGCTCGTGCCGCTGCTGCCGGCCGGCCGGGCCGGGCTCGGCCACCTGCGCGCCGCCCTGCGCGAGGGACGCATCCGGCCCGGGCAGTGCGTCGGCGGCATGTGCGGCGGTTTCCTGGTCGCGACTCAGGGCCTGACCGTCCCGACGCTGGGCGTGGCCGTCTTCATCGTCGCCCTGGTCGCCGGCCAGTCGTCGAGCAGCCTGCTGGTGGACCGGGCCGGCGCCGGACCGGCCGGGCCGCAGCCGGTGACCACCCCGCGGCTCGCCGGGGCCGTGCTGACCGTCTGCGCGGTGCTGCTGGCGGTCGGCGACCGGATCGGGCATCCCAGCGCCCTGGCGCTGGCGGTGCTGCCGCTGGTGGCGGGGCTGGGCATCGCCTGGCAGCAGGCCGTGAACGGCCACGTCCGGGCCGTCTCCGGCAGCGCGCTGGTGGCGGGTCTGGTCAACTTCTTCATGGGTACGGCGGTACTGCTGATCGCCTTCGCGGTGTCGGTGGCCGTGCGCGGCTTCCCGGCCCGGGTGCCCGAGGGTCCGTGGTGGCTCTACGCCGGCGGAACCCTCGGCATCGTCTTCATCGCACTGGGCGCCGCGGTCGTGCGCTACACGGGCGTGCTGCTGCTCGGCCTGGGCATGATCGCCGGCCAGGTCACCGGCGCGCTGCTGCTGGACGAGGTGGTCCCGGGCGACGCCGGCCGCCCGGGATGGAACACGGTGCTCGGCGCGGCCCTGACCTTGGCCGCGGTGGCAGTGGCGGTCCTGCCGACCCGGCGCAGCCGAGCCTGACCTACCGGCCCGGCCCGGAGCGGCCCGGCTCGGCGCCGCCCGGCGCGGCCGGCCCGGCCCGGAGCGGCCGCCCGGCGCCGCCGGCCGGGTCAGATGTCAGTGAGGGTCGTGCTGCCCGGGTCGTAGAGGGCGGGCGCGGGCCGCGGCCGCTTCCGGCGGAAGATGATCGCCGCGAGCACGCCGCTGAGCAGGCCGAGCAGGTGGCCCTGCCAGGAGATCGGCTGGTCGGTCGGGAGCACGTTGTAGAGCTGGTACCAGTACAGCAGCCCGATGAACGCCGCCACGCCCAGATTCCACCAGCTGCGTTCCACGAAGCCGCGGGCCACCAGCAGTCCCAGGTAGCCGAAGACGACGCCGCTGGCGCCGACCACGACGCTTCTCGGATCGCCGATGATCCAGACGCCGAAGCCGCTGACCAGCACGATCACCAGGGTCGACCAGAGGAAGCGGCGAATGCCGCCGGCCAGGGCGAAGGTGCCGACCAGGATCAGCGGGATGCTGTTGCCGTACAGGTGATCCCAGCCGGCGTGCAGGAACGGGCTGAAGATGACGCCGTCCAGGCCGTCGATGCGGCGCGGGATGATGCCGCCCGCCACGTCGAGCCGGCCGGCGCCGAGGCCCACGTCGATCGCCTCGATCAAGAACAGCACCGGGATGACCGCGCACATCGCCACGAAGGCACGGCCGATGGAGGCGAAGAACGCCTCCGTGCCGAATCGCGCGGCCTGATCCTCGCGCTCGCCGGGGTAACTCATCCCCCGATGGTTGCCGATGGACGCCAGCGACGCCAACTCGGTGTGGCGGATCGGACGCGCTCAGCTCAGCTTGCGGGTCGCCGCCCGGATGTCGTCCTGGAACTTCGACACCTGTGTGTAGACGCCCGGGTAGTTCCGCCGGGCACAGCCGAGACCGAAGCTGACAATGCCGACCTGCACCCAGCGGTGGTCGGCGCGCTGGTGGACCATCGGGCCGCCGGAGTCGCCCTGACAGGTGTCGACCCCCTGGCCGGCGGCGCAGATCGCCTCGTTCTGGACGAGTTCGACCCCGACCTTGCGGTACGCCTTGGCGCACTGCTTGTCGCCGATCAGAGAGACGGTGGCGTAGCGCAGCTTGTGCTGCTGGCGCATCGAGGCCTCGCTGGTCTGACCCCAGCCGAGGATGGTCATCGGGCCGGTCTCGTCGAGGCCGCCGCGGCCGAGCTCCAGCACCGGGAGGTCGAGCTTGCGGTCCAACTTGACCAGCGCCCAGTCGTCACCGCGGGTCTCGTCGCGGAAGCCGTCGGCCCGTACGACGGCGACCGAGCGGGCGTTGATCGCGGCGCCGGACTTGAGGTCGGTGGTTCCGGCGATCACGCCGATCGTGTCGTCCTTGCCGGTGCCGGTGACACAGTGACCGGCGGTGAGCACCACACCGGGTGCGGTGAGCACACCGCCGCAGCCCATCGAGAGGCGCACCATCCAGGGGAACCGTCCGGCCGGGGCCAGGTTGCCGCCGACGACCTCGCGGACCGGCTCGGTGTGGTCGGCGGCCCGGACGGCTGTCTGACTGCCGGACAGCACGAGGGCGAGCACCCCGAGCACGAACCCCGATGCGACTTTCCGGACCATCTGGTCATTTGATCACGGCCGGTGACGGCAAAAGGGGTACGCGCCGAAGCGCGTACCCCTTTTGTCACGCTGGGATCAGTACCAGCCCGTGTTCTGCGAGTGCGACCACGCGTTGCACGGGGTGTTGTAGCGGCCCTCGATGTAGCCGAGGCCCCACTTGATCTGGGTGGCCGGGTTGGTCTTCCAGTCCGAGCCCTCCGACGCCATCTTCGAGCCCGGCAGGGACTGCGGGATGCCGTACGCGCCCGAGCTGGGGTTGGCGGCCTTGTGGTTCCAGCCGCTCTCCTTCTTCCACAGCTTGTCGAGGCACGGGAACTGATCGATCTTGAAGCCCGCGCTGAGCATCAGGGCGCAGCCGGTGGCCCGGTTGCCGCTGTACTCGTCGCAGGAGGCCGGGATGTCGCCGGTGTAGGGCACCGTGCCGCCGCCCGAACTGGACGAGGACTCGGCCTTCTTGGCCTCCGCCGCCTTCTTCTCGGCGGCCTTCTTCTCGATCAGCTTCTTCTCGGCGGTTCGGGCCTTGGCCGCGGCCGCCTTGGCCTCGGCGGCCGCCTTCGTGGCTGCCTCGTCCTCGGCCTGCCGCTGGTAGGCGCGCGCCGCCGCATGCTGGCTGTGCCGCTCCTTCAGGAGCTGCATCTCGGCCACATCGACCTGGGCGACAACGCCGGCCTGGGGGGCGCCCTGCGCCTGGACTTCCTGGTCCTTGCCGAGGTAGACCCCGCCGATCACGCCTGCCACGAGCAGGCCCACCGAGGCCACACGGATTCCGACCCGGCTCCAGAGCCGATTCACGAAGTATCCCTTCGTCGGGGGCAATGACGCGGCCGGAATTCACCGGGACGAATCCCGGCGAGGCTTCCCGCCGCGAGCATCGACGACCCCTCAAGGCCGTGCGACCCGGCGGCTTCCGCCGGTCACGGTGACCCGCCAGATCGATGTCCGACCGGCCGGGGCACGCGAGTGATGCTCGCCAGCCACCATGGCGCACGGTGAAGTGGATGTGAAATGACGACGCGCACCTGTGAAATGAATCACAGGGCGTTTAGGCGTTATTCCGGGCAAAAGCCCGCCATTTCTCGCACTTTCGAGGTAGCCAATACCTCACTTTATGTAGTTGACCTCATTCGCAGCGTGAGGCGGGAACCCGGTGGATTCCCGCCTCAGCCGACTGCGGAGCGTTACTGCGGAATGTCTTCGAGCAGATCGGTGACGACCTCTGCGATCGGCGAGCGCTCGGACCTCGTGAGGGTGACATGGGCGAAGATGGGATGACCCTTCAGCGCCTCGATCACCGCCGTCACGCCGTCGTGCCGGCCCACCCGCAGGTTGTCGCGCTGGGCGACGTCGTGGGTGAGGACCACCCGCGAGCCCTGCCCGATCCGGGACAGCACCGTCAGCAGCACGTTGCGTTCCAGCGACTGGGCCTCGTCCACGATCACGAACGAGTCGTGCAGGCTGCGGCCGCGGATGTGGGTCAGCGGCAGCACCTCGAGCAGGCCGCGGGCCATGACCTCCTCCATGACGTTGCCGTGCACGACCGCCCCGAGGGTGTCGAAGACGGCCTGGGCCCAGGGCGACATTTTCTCGGACTCGCTCCCGGGCAGATAGCCGAGCTCCTGGCCGCCCACGGCGTACAGCGGGCGGAAGACGACGACCTTCTTGTGGCGGTTGCGCTCCATCGTCGCCTCGAGACCCGCGCACAGCGCCAGAGCCGACTTGCCGGTGCCGGCCCGGCCGCCCAGCGAGACGATCCCGATCGACTCGTCGAGCAGCAGGTCCAGGGCGATCCGCTGCTCCGCCGAGCGGCCGCGCAGCCCGAACGCCTCCCGGTCACCGCGGACCAGCCGTACGGTCTTGTCCGGGTTGACGCGGCCCAGCGCCGAACCCCGCGCGGAGTGGATCACCAGGCCGGTGTGGCAGGGCAGGGCGTCCGCGTCCTCGAGTTCGAGCTCCTCACCCGCGTACAGCTGGGCGACCTGGTCCTCGCTCAGCTTGAGGTCGGCCATGCCCACCCAGGTCGGGTCGCTGGCCTGGCCGTGCCGGTACTCGTCGGCCGTCAGGCCGACGGACGCGGCCTTGACCCGCAGCGGCATGTCCTTGCTGACCAGCGTGACGTCGCGGCCCTCGGCGGCCAGCCCGAGCGCCACCGACAGGATCCGGGTGTCGTTCGAGTCGTTGCGGAAGCCCTGCGGCAGCACGCTCTGGTCGGCGTGGTTGAGCTCGACCCGCAGCGTGCCGCCCTCGTCGTTGCAGAGCACGGGCTGGTCCAGGCGGCCGAACTTGATCCGCAGCTCGTCGAGCATGCGCAGCGACTGCCGGGCGAACCAGCCGAGCTCCGGATGGTGGCGCTTGCCCTCCAGCTCGGAGATCACCACGAGCGGAATGATCACCTCGTGGTCGGTGAACCGGCGGAACGCCGCCGGGTCGGACAGCAGGACCGAGGTGTCCAGCACGAAGACCCGGCCGGCTGGGGCGGGCTCCGCGTCGGCGTGCCGATCGCGGGACGACCTGCGTCCCGTGCCGGTACGGCTGCTGGAGACGGTGGCGGCCGGGTCTTGCGAAGCCCCGGCGTCAGTACGGCGAGATGTCACAGGCCTGCTCCAGCGGGCGTGCAACCCGGTCCGCCCGCGGTCCGCCACGTCCGGCGCCCGTGCCTGGCACGGAGCCGGGATGCGGGGCCCCGTGGCGCTCTTGTCGCAGGTCCGGGCCGACCGGTTGGCCCGGGATGACCCCGTGCCATGACAAGAACGCTAGCGGTCAACTGCCACCGGCGGTAGTACCCGCTTGATCCGCCAATTCGGAGCGTCACGCCGACGTGCGATGGGCCGCACGGCAGGTAGGCTGGGACTTGTGCCTGAGTCCGAGCCGCACCCCGAGTCCGAACCGCAGCGGGCGCGCCCCACGCATCCCCTGAGCGCCGCCGAGGCGTGGCAGTTCACCGCCTCGCGGGCCGGGGACACGACTCTCTTCTTCGATTTCGACGGCGTGCTGTCACCCGTCACCGACGATCCCGACGCCTCCCAGCCCGTGCCGTCGGTGCTGGGCGTGCTCGAGGAGCTGGCCGGCGCGGTGGCCCGGGTGGCGATCGTCTCGGCCCGTCCGGTCAGCTTCCTGCGCTCGCGTTTCGAGTCGCTGGCCCACGTCGACCTCTACGGGCTCTACGGCCTGGAGGTGTGGCACGACGGCGCGGTCGTCACCGAGCCGGCCGCGCTGCCCTGGGTTCCCGCGATGGCGGAGCTGGCCGAGCGGGCCAAGGCCGAGCTGCCCGAGACGATCCTGGTGGAATACAAGCGCCTGTCGGTGGCCCTGCACTACCGCACCGCGCCGCAGCTGGCCCAGACCGTCGAGCGCTGGGGGCACGAGCAGGCCGAGCGCCTGGGCCTGCGGATCCAGGGCGGCCGGATGGTCGTCGAGCTGAAGCCGCCGGTCGACCAGGACAAGGGCATGGTGATCGGCGAAGGCGTGCTGGACGCGCGCTGCGCCTGGTATTTCGGCGACGACATGTCCGACATCAAGGCGTTCGACGCGCTGCGCGCCCGCGAGGCGGTCGACCCGGACTTCTTCGGCATGTGCGTGGCGGTGGCCAACCCGGAGACCGGCGCGGAGGTGTCCAGCGCGGCCGACCTGACGCTGGAGTCACCCGAGGCCGTCGCCGGCTTCCTGGCCGACGCCCTGCACGCCTTCCGCCGCTGACCAGCCGTAGGCGGTGCGGGCCAGGGCCAGCACCTCACCGAGCTGGGCCGGCGGGTCGTCGCGCCACCAGGCCAGCCGCACCGAGATGCGGGGTGCGTGGCGCAGCACCCGGTAGGCGACGCCGGGCCGCGGATACTGGTGCGCCGTCGCCTCGGCGGTGACCCCCACCGCCTGCCCGGCCGCGATCAATGTCAGCCATTCGTCGACCGCCGGCGTCTCTCGGACCGAGCGCGGCCGGGAGTCCGCCGGCCACAGTTCCAGCGTCGTCGTGCCCGTACGGGTGTCCATCGCCACGGTGAAACGCGACAGGTCCTCGATCCGCAGGGACCGGCGGCGGGCCAGGGAGCTGTCCGTGGCCACGGCGGCGTAACGGGACTCGCGGCCGATCTCGGCGGTGGTGAAGCGGGGGTCGTCGAGCGGGCGGCGGATGACGGCGAGGTCGGCCGTACCGTCGCTCAGGCCCGCGGTCGGGTCGTTGACCTGCACGAACACCAGCGGTACGCGGGGATGCGCCGCCGCCCAGGCCTTCTGCAACCGCCGGGTGTGCCGGCCCAGCGCCGCCCAGGCGTAGCCGACCCGCACCTCGGTGCGCGCGTCCGTGACGATGCGCTGGAGGTGAGCGATCTCCTCGAGGATGCGCCGGGCCTGGGCGACGATCCGGGTGCCGGTCGGGGTGAGGGCGACGTGCCGGGTGGTCCGCAGCAGCACCCGGGCGCCGAGGGCCTGTTCCAGGGCGGCGACCGAGCGGGAGACAGCCGCCTGGGAGACCCCGAGGGCCGTGGCCGCGTCGGTGAACGTACCGGCGTCGACCACCGCGACCAGCGCCCGGAGCTGGCGCACCCGCACATCCATACGGTCAGCGTATAGATCCGGCGGGCCGGTCATTTCCGTTCCCGGGCGGCGCCGCGAAGCCTGGATCGCATGAGATCTTCGCGGTTCGGTGGCCTGGCCACCATGCTCGCCGGCGCGGTCAGCAACCAGGCCGGCGCCGCGGTGGGGGCCCACGCGTTCGCCACCGCCGGGCCGGCCGGGGTGGTCGCGGTACGCCAGCTCGTGGCCGCCGCGGCTCTGCTGGCGGTGGCCCGGCCCGATCTGCGCCGCTTCACCTGGCCGCAGTGGTGGCCGACGCTGCTGCTGGCCGGCACGTTCGCGGTGATGAACCTGAGCCTCTACACGGCGATCGACCGGATCGGTCTCGGCCTGGCCGTCACGCTGGAGGTGCTGGGCCCGCTGACAGTGGCGCTGGCCGGCTCGCGAACCCGCTTCGACCTGGCGTGCGCCCTCGCGGCCGGGGCCGGTGTCTACGTGCTTGTCCGGCCCGGACCGGCCAGCGACTTCGCCGGGATCGGCTGCGCGCTGCTCGCGGCGGCCGGGTGGGCCGCGTACATCCTGCTCAACCGGGTGCTGGGAGCGCGGGTGCCGGGGATCCAGGCGACCGCCGCGGCGACCACTGTGTCGGCGCTGGGCTATCTGCCGGTGGCTGTGATCCTTGTCGCACAGGGGCGTTTCGGTGTCACCGGGCTGGCCTACGCCGGTGGTGCGGGGCTGCTCAGCTCACTGCCGTACGCGCTCGATCTGATCGCCCTGCGCCGGATCCCGGCGCGCTTGTTCGGGATGTTCATGAGCGTGCACCCGGTGCTCGCCGCCCTGGCCGGGTTGGTGCTGCTCGGTCAGGCGCTGCGCCCGCACGAGTGGGCGGGCATCACGATCGTGATCGCCGTGCTGGGGGTGAGCAGCCTCAGGACAGACCCTAAGCGCCGTAGCGGCGCTGGCGGCCCGCGTACGAGCGCAGAGCCCGCAGGAAGTCCGTCCGGCGGAAGTCCGGCCAGTTGGCGTCGTGGAAGTAGAACTCCGAGTGCGCCGACTGCCACAGCAGGAATCCGGACAGCCGCTGCTCCCCGCTCGTGCGGATGACCAGGTCGGGGTCGGGCTGTCCCTTGGTGTAGAGGTGCTCGGCGATGTGCTCGACGTCGAGGATCTCGGCCAGCTCCTCCAGCGTGCGCCCGGCCGCGGACTGCTCGTACAGCAGCGAGCGCACCGCGTCGGTGATCTCCCGGCGCCCGCCGTAGCCGACCGCGAGATTGACCTCTACACCCTCGACGCGGTCCCGGGTGCGCTCCTGCGCGGCCTTGAGCACGGTCGCCGTCGGGGCGGGCAGCACGTCGAGCGCGCCGACGATGCGCAGCCGCCACGGGTTGCCGTCCTCGGCCAGCTCGGTGGCCAGATCCTCGATGATCTTGACCAGCGGGTCCAGCTCGGCGGCGGGCCGCTGCAGGTTGTCGGTGGCCAGCAGATAGAGCGTCACGTGCTTGATCCCGGCCTGGTCGCACCAGCCGAGCAGCTCCTTGATCCGGACCGCGCCCACCCGGTGCCCGTCGTTGGGATCGACGTAGCCCATCTCGCGGGCCCAGCGACGGTTGCCGTCGCACATCACCCCGACATGCTGCGGCACCGGCCGGCCGGCGAGCTTGCCGGCGAGCCGTCGTTCGTACAGGGAATAGACCAGGGACCGCAGACTCATCCCCGCAAGCCTATCGAGAGCGCGCCGCGGCTCAAGAGGCCGCGTCACGCTTGTGCAGCATCGCGGCTCCGATGCGTCCGATCGTGCGAAGGTCGAAAACCCCGTCACCCAGGCCCAGGTCCACCATCCGGTGGAAAACCGCACCATCTCGGCGGGCGGCCCGGACCGCGGCGTCGACCACGAAGGGCCGTCGGGTCAGCAGCGCGGCGAAGCCCGAGTGGCGCAGATGCCGGCCGAGCCGGTCACCGAAGCCCGCGGCGTACCGCGCGGCGGCCCGCTGCGGACCGGCCGCGGCGGCCGCGCCGGCCAGCGCGCCGGAGAGCACGGCGTAGAAGATGCCCTCGCCGGTGAACGGGTTGATCAGCGACAGCGCGTCGCCGGCCAGCAGCACCGGGCCGCGGCCCGGCGGCGGCCGGTGGGTGGACAACGGCAGGTGGTGGGCCCGCAAGCCGGTCGGCGTGCCGCCGGGCAGGAGCTCCGCCAGCCGCTCCAACAGGTACGCCTTCGTGAGCGGCGTCCCCCGCAGAGTCTCCCCGTAGCCGACGTTGGCGCTGCCGTCCCCGATCGGAAACGACCACGCGTACGCGGGCCAGCGCGCACTCGTCGTCCGGATGAGCTGCTCGGTGCCGACCGCCGGGGCGTAACCGCGGATCGCGATGGCCAGGTGCCCGTCCGGGTTGACCGGGTGACCGAGCGCACGCCGTACCACCGAACCGGCGCCGTCCGCGCCGATCACCACCCGGGCCCGGATCCGGTCGTCGAGGGTGACGCCGTCCCGGTCGGGCCGGATGCTGCGCACGGCGTGCCGGCGCAGCTCGGCGCCCTGCGCGACGGCCGCACGCACCAGCCGCTCGTCGAACACCTTGCGCGGCACGGTATGGGCCGGGCGCGGCAGGGGCCGGGCCACCTCGGCGCCGCCGGGTGCGACCAGGCGCAGTCGTTCCACCGCCGGATATCCGTCGGTCACGCCGGTGACGCCGAGCTCCGCGAGCACGTCCACGGCGTCGGCGGCGATGCCGTCACCGCACGGTTTGTCGCGGGGGAAGTCGGCTTTGTCCAGCAGCAGCACCGACGCGCCGGCCCGGCGGGCGGCCAGCGCCGCGGCGGCCCCGGCGGGCCCGGCTCCGACCACCGCGACATCGACGCGCTCAAGGGTCATCCGCCCGGGCCCGTCCGGGACGCGCCACCGCTGGTGAGCATGCGCTCGTGCCGCTCGTGCCGCTCGTGCCACTCACCCGCGGAGCGGGACCGGGGCCGGGCCGTCATGCTGGTGCCGTCGCGGTGGCGGAGTCGGTGGTGGCGGCCGTGCGGCCGGCTCGCCACACCGCGTAGCACGCCAGCACCGCGGCGGCGACCAGCGGCGCCCCGTCGCGGATCAGTCCGTCCGTGCCGAGCAGCAGATAGCAGAGCGGCAGATCGATCACGAGCACGCCCACGCTGACCCAGACCATCAACTGCCGTGCCCAGGCCTTGCCGCGTTGCAGGAAGAAGGTGGTGAGCAGCACCGCGTAGCTGGCGCCGATGCCGACGAAGATCCAGAAGACCACCGCCAGGATGTACTCCGGCCGGCGGCCCAGCTCGCCGACCGAGATCACCGCCGGCACCAGGATCAGCGGGCTGTAGGTGAACGCGGCGACCCGCGCGGTGATCACCCAGGCCGCCACCGGTGGGCGGCGCGGCGCGGACTCGCGCCACTCCAGGCCCTTGCGGGTGGCCACCAGCTTGGCCGGATACCGGACCAGGTGGCCGCGCACGGTCGGGTGCCGGTAGAGCAGCACGACAACGGTGAGGCAGAGCGTGGTCAGCACGCCGAAGCCGACGAGGCCGGTCAGCGGCGGCACGCCGTCGCGCGGCACGATCAGGCGGCCGACGGCGAAGATGGTGGTGACGGCCAGGATGAGCCCCAGCGGCCGGGACACCGCGCGGCTGCGCCGCACGTGCCAGATCAGGATCAACCAGCCGAGGGTACGCAGCAGCGCCCAGCCGGTGCGGACCGCGAGCCCGAAACCCTGCTCGGGCGCGTACCAGAAATTGAGCAGCTCGACCCCGGCGGTCGCCGCCGCCGTCGCGACCAGCAGCCAGGTCAGCGCCCGGATGGCGGGCGGGCGGATGTCGAGCGTGGTCATGGGGCTGAAAGTACCCAGGCCGCGCCCGCCTCGAACGCGAGGCGGGCGCGGGGTGTCAGCCGGCGTTGAGGCGGGACTTCAGCGCGTCCAGTTCGGACCAGAGGACGGCAGGGAGTTTGTCGCCGAACTTGGCGAACCACTCCTCCACCTGCGGGATCTCGGCCAGCCACTCGTCGGTGTCGACGCGCAGCACGGCCTCCAGGTCGGCCCGGCTGATGTCCAGGCCGCTGACGTCGAGGGCGTCCGGGGTCGGCACGTGCCCGATCGGGGTCTCCACCGCCTCGCCGGTGCCGTCCAGGCGCTCCACGATCCACTTCAGGACCCGGGAATTCTCCCCGAAACCGGGCCAGAGGAAGCCGCCGTCGGCGTCGCGGCGGAACCAGTTGACGTAGAAGATCTTCGGCAGCTTCTCGGCGTCGCCGGAAGCGGCCTTGCCCATCTCGATCCAGTGGTTGAAGTAGTCACCGGCGTGGTAGCCGATGAACGGCAGCATCGCCATCGGGTCCCGGCGCACCACGCCGACCTGGCCGACCGCGGCGGCGGTGGTCTCCGAGGACAGCGTCGCGCCGAAGTAGACGCCGTGCACCCAGTCGCGGGCCTCGGTGACCAGCGGCACGGTCGTCTTGCGCCGGCCGCCGAACAGGATCGCGTCGATCGGTACGCCGCGCGGGTCGTCGTACTCCGGGGCGAGGATCGGGCACTGGTTGATGGGCGTGCAGAAGCGGCTGTTCGGGTGGCTGGACGGCGTGCCGGACTCCGGTGTCCAGTCGTTGCCCTTCCAGTCGATCAGGTGCGCGGGCGGCTCGCCCATGCCCTCCCACCAGATGTCGCCGTCGTCGGTGCGGGCCACGTTGGTGAACACGGAGTTGCCGCGCGCGAGGGTGCGCATGGCGTTCGGGTTGGTGTGCTCGTCGGTGCCAGGTGCGACGCCGAACAGGCCGTACTCCGGGTTGGTGGCCCACAGCCGGCCGTCCTCGCCGAAGCGCATCCAGGCGATGTCGTCGCCCACGGTCTCGACCTTCCAGCCCGGCAGGGTCGGCTCGAGCATGGCCAGGTTGGTCTTGCCGCAGGCCGACGGGAAGGCGCCGGCGATGTAGCGGACCTGCCCGGCGGGCGAGGTCAGCTTCATGATCAGCATGTGCTCGGCCAGCCAGCCCTCGTCGCGGGCGGCCACGCTGGCGATCCGCAGCGCGAAGCACTTCTTGCCGAGCAGCGAGTTGCCGCCGTACCCGGAGCCGAACGACCAGATCTCGCGGGTCTCCGGGAAGTGCGAGATGTACTTGGTCTCGTTGCACGGCCACGGCACGTCGGCCTCACCCTCGGCCAGTGGCTTGCCGACCGAGTGCAGGGCCGGCACGAAGTCCGCGTCGTCGCCCATCGCCTCGAGCACCGCGGCGCCCATCCGGGTCATGATCCGCATGGACGTGACCACGTACGCGCTGTCGGTGATCTCGACGCCGAACATCGGGTTGGGCGAGTCGAGCGGCCCCATGCAGAACGGGACGACGTACATCGTGCGACCGCGCATGCAGCCGCGGTACAGCTGCGTCATCGTCGCCTTCATCTCGGCGGGCGCGGTCCAGTTGTTGGTCGGACCGGCGTCGGCCGGGTCCACGGAGCAGATGAACGTGCGCTCCTCGACCCGCGCGACATCCCCGGGATCGGTACGGGCCCAGAACGAGTTCGGCCGCTTGCCGGGGTCGAGGCGGACCAGCGAGCCGGCGTCGACAAGCGCGTCGGTGAGCCGGGTCCATTCGCCGTCCGAGCCGTCGCACCAGACGACGCGGTCCGGCGTGGTCAGGGCGGCAACCTCGTCCACCCAGGTCAGGAGCTTGGTGTGAGCAGTGGGGGGCACTGACATGTGATTCCCTTCGGTCGGCACTGACCTGTGACGAAGCAGGCCGGAGGACCGGCCGCTGTCACGGGAGTCACATCAGCCTAAGCCGAGGGAACGTTCAGTTCATCGGTCAATCCTGTGGACAACCGCACAAACTTCGGCCGCGGTGCGCGATCACGACCGATTCTTCGCCGCTTGATGCACAAGCGAGCATCCGGGCGCCCGGCGGCCATCCCCGGCCCGGCAGTCGCCCGCTTTCACAAAACGGACGAAACGTCCTAAGCTTGCCGCTACTCGGGCTTTCCTCCCACTCCCGGCTACAGGAGGCAGGAATGACGATCCCGGCCGGCGACGGCGACGCCGACACAGACCTGCTCGCCGCCGTCCGCGCGGGCGACACCGCCGCGTACGGCGTCCTGTACCAGCGCCACCGGGCCGCCGCCCGGGCGCTGGCGTACGGCCTCGTGCACGACCCCGCCGACGCCGACGACCTGGTCGCCGAGACGTTCGCGAAGGTCCTCGCGAGCCTGCGGGCCGGGCGGGGGCCGCTGGTGGCGTTCCGCGCGTACCTGCACACGACCCTGCGGCACGTCTGCTACCACCGGGCGCGCCGGGACCGGCGGCTGGAGTTCACCGACGACCTGACCCGCTACGACGAGGGCGAGCCGTTCCTGGACCCCGCCCTCGACCGGCTGGAGCGCACCTATGCCGCGCGGGCCTTCGAGGCGCTGCCGGACCGCTGGCGTGACGTGCTGTGGCGTACGGAGGTCGAGGGAGCCAGCCCGGCCGAGGTCGCCCCGCAGCTCGGCCTCACCCCGAACGCCGTCGCCGTCCTCGCCCACCGGGCCCGGGAAGGCCTGCGCCGGCTCTACCTGCAGCAGCACGTGGCCGACGCCGATCCGCCCGAGTGCCGGTGGACCGGGGACCGGCTCGGCGGGCACGTCCGCGGCCGGATCGCTCCGCGGGTGGCCGTCCGGCTGGAGGCTCACCTGGCCTATTGCGCGGGCTGCCGGGGACGGCACGCCGAGATCACCGAGATCAATCAGCGGGGTCACCGTCCGTACAAGCAGCGGGACCACGCAGCGGTGGAAGGGTTAAGAGTCGCTCACGAAAACGGCGGACAGTGACAGGCGCCGGTACTCTCGGGTCCGTGCCTGCCGCATTCCTGCCCGCGCTGCGGGCACGCTTCGGGGCACTCGTGCGCGAGCTGAGCAAGTTCGGCACGGTCGGCGGCATCGCCTTCGCGATCGACTTCGCCATCTTCAACGTGCTGCTGCACCAGGGCTTCGAGTCGCTGCTGGCCAAGACCATCTCCACCGTGCTGGCCACCACCGTGGCCTTCGCCGGCAACCGGTACTGGACCTGGCGGCACCGCGAGCACGCCAACATGGCCCGCCAGTACACCCTGTTCTTCCTGCTCAACGCGGTCGGCCTGGGCATCGGGCTGACCTGCCTGGCGATCAGCCACTACGGCCTGGGCGCGTTCTGGCCCGAGTTCCAGACCCCGCTGGCGGACAACATCTCCGGCCAGTTCGTGGGCACCGCCGTGGGCACACTGTTCCGCTTCTGGTCGTACCGTCGCTTCGTGTTCGGCGACACCGTGGTCCCGGATCCGACGCCCGTGCCGCCGGTGGAGGTCCCTGCCCGGGAGTCCACCGCCACGCCGCCGTCCGCGCCACCGCCCGCCCCGCGCGCTGTCCCGCGAATGTGACGTCGGAGTCACCGCACGTCCGGCTCCGATGTCCGCGCCCTTCCCCCCGTAAGGTTGGCCAATGCCTTCAGCTCGCCCGCTGGCGGAACGCCTGCGCAATCTCGCCCCCGAGGCGCTCGCCTTCGGCGCGATCGGTGCCGCCAACACGCTGCTCTACATGGCGATCACCTGGGCCCTGCTGCCCATCGGGGCCGTCAAGGCGAGCGTCGTCGCCACGATCGTCACGACCACGCTGGCGTACGTGGCGAACAGGTACTGGACCTACCGCAAGCACACCCGCAGCGCGCTGCGCCGGGAGTACACGCTGTTCTTCGGCTTCAACCTGGTCGGCATGATCATCCAGTCCGGCGCGGTGGGCATCGGCAAGTACGGCTTCGGCCTCACCGAGGAACACGACGAGATCCTGTTCATGGGGGTCACCCTGCTCGGCATCGCCGTCGCCACGGTGTTCCGCTTCTGGGCGTACCGGACCTTTGTCTTCCTCAAGCCGCCCGTCGACGGCCACGAGGCCGTGGTGGCGGAGCTCGACGTGGTGGCCGGCCTGGCCGAGCTCAGCGCCGAGGCCGACGGCAGCCTGGACGAGGAGCTGGCCAAGGAGATCGACGCCCAGCGGCGAGCCGTCTGACGCTCACCGCCGGCGGTCCCGCCCTCGCACGGGCTCCGGCTCCGGCTGCTCGTCGTCCTCGTCGTCGCCGTGCAGCTCCCGGTCCGTCTCGATGAGCTGGTAGAGCAGCGTCTGCACCTGCTGCACGTGCGGCACCGCGACGAGCACCGCGCTCTGGTCCCCGATCGAGTCGATCCGCAACGTCCCGCTGCCCAGCATCCGATCCAGCAGCGACTGGCTCATCACGTGATCGTTGACCCGGTTCAGCGGCAGGTCACGGCGCTCGCGGGCGATCACGCCGTCCTGCAGCAGGATCCGCTCGTCGGTGAAGACGTAGTGGGTGCCGCGCCAGACCAGCAGCGGCCACACCCCCCGGGTCAGCGCCATGAACAGCGCCACGGCACCGACCAGGCAGACCCCGATCAGGCCGCCGGTCGTCGGCGGCAACATGATCCAGACCCCGAGCACAGCGGCCAGGGCCACCAACAGGACCAGGATCGGGCGTACGGCCGCCCGCGCGTGCGGATGCAGATGGAGGACAACCTCTTCCTGGTCGGTCAGCACCTCGTCCGGGAAAGCCACGGGCTCAGCGTACGTGCAGGACGTCCCCCGCCGAGACGCGCCGCTCGCCGTCAGCCGTACGGACCACGAGCTGGCCGTCACCGTCCACCGTGGTCGCCGTACCGGTGAATTCCTGGCTGTTGGGCAGCAGCACCCGCACGTCCCGCCCGATCGTCGAACAATCCCGCTGGTACGCCGCGAGCAGCCCGCACATCTCGGCGTCGCCACCGGCTTCGCGCCAGCCGCCGTACCACCGGGCGACGCCGCGCAGCAGTGCCCGCAGCAGCGGATCGCGGTCGGTGGCCGTGGCCCCGGCAATGCGCAGCGAGGTGGCCGGCAGCCCGGTCGTCTCGGGCAGCTCCTCGGCCCGGGTGGTGACGTTGAGGCCGATGCCGACGACCACCGCGTCACCGGAAACCTCGGCCAGAATGCCCGCCGCCTTGGACTCCTCGGCACCCCCGGTGAGCAGCAGATCGTTCGGCCACTTGAGCGCGGCGTCGACCTCGGCCAGCCGCTGCACCGTCTCCCGCAGAGCCACCCCGGCCAGCAACGGCAACCAGCCCCAGGTGCGCTGCGGCGCCGGAGCCCACCCCCGCTCGGCGTCGGCGACCCCGGGCCGCAACAGAAAACTCAACGTCAGCCCGGCCCGCGGCGGCGACACCCACTGCCGGTCCCGACGGCCACGCCCGGCAACCTGCCGCTCGGCCACCACGACGAGCCCCTCGGCCGCGCCGGCCTGACCGGCGGCCGCGGCATCGGCGTTGGTGGACCCGGTCTCGGCCCGGATATCCAGCCGCTGCCAGAACCCGCCGGGCACGATGAGCGCCCGCTGCAGGGCCCGCTCACCCAGCGGCGGCCGGTCCAGATCCGTATAGGGCGAGGAAGCCATCAACCCAGCCTAGACCCGCCCTGATCAGCTCGGTTCGGCTGCGTGCCGGCTGACGTAGACGGTGCTCCGCGGCTCCGGCTGACCGGCGCCGGGACGCGGGCGGGGCCGGGGACGGGCCCGCGGCTGATCCGGCCGGGCCGGCTCCATCGGGGGCAGCGCCTGGGTGGCCTCGGCGCCGGCCGCTCGCCGGCGCCGCACCATGACCGCGGGGCGGCGCGATCTGCGGATCTCGTCAGGTGCTTCCTCCGGGGACCAGGTGAGGTCCGGCATGGCGGCTTCGGGCAGGTCGGGGACGGTCCAGATGGGGCCTTCCAGGCTTTCCTCGCGGGCTGCGTAGGGACCGCTCTGGTCGGTGGTCGGCCCGCGGCGGACCGGTACGCGGTTGGGGCCGGCGGTGTTGGTCGTTCGGGCTCGCTGCGGTTGGTCGGTGGGCCGGTCGTTGTAGGCGGTCGGGGGTGGCCAGGCGCCCGGGGCCGGGTGGTTCGCCCGGGAGGCGTGGGCCTCGGTCAGCGGTCCGGCATCCTGAGAGGCGCTGTCCTTGCGGCCGCGGGTGTTCCGGCGGTCCCTTCGGCTTGCTGCGTCCCGTCGGTCTTCCCGGGTTCCGCCGTGCTCGGCGCCGCCGGTCGGGGCGGCCTGGGCGGGGCTCTCGGCCAGGCGGCGGGCTGCCTGAGCGGCCCGGCTGTAGCTGGGCTGGTCGGTGTCGTCTTCGTGGACGTAGGGATTGGGGGCGAGCGTGAGCCCGTCCGCGCCGAGGAACACACGGTCGTCGGCGGCGGGGGCCGGCTCGTCGAAGCGCCTGCGACCGGTCATCTCCGGCGCCGGGGTGATCGCCTCGCTGCCGAACCGGCCGGCTGGACGGCTCGCCTCGCTCTCGAACCGGCCGGCCGGAAGGTTTGCCTCGCTACCGAGCCAGGCAGCCGGGGAGTTGGCGTCGCTGTCGAACCGGGCAGCCGGGGAGTTCGCCTCGCTGTCGAACCGGCCGGGCGGGGCGACAAAGCCCGCCGCGCCGGCCAGGCCCGCAGAACCGGTGAAGCCTGGGCCACCGTCTTCCGCCGAATCAGCGCCGCCCACCAGGGCCGTTCCGCGCGCCAGGCCGCTTTCTTCCCCAAGATCATCAACATCGTGCAGGTTGTCGACGCTCACCAGGTCGGCACTCTGCGCCAGATCGCCGTCCCGCAGCGGGTGGGCGACCGCGTCCGAGAAGGCCGCACTGCCTTCGGCGGTTCCGGACGAGAGAGCAGTCCCCGCCGGGTGAGCAGCTCCGGCCGCGTCCGCGCCGGCCTCCGGCATCGCGTCCTCGATCGGCAGGTCAGCCACCGACCGAAGCCCCACCGGCCCGTCGCGATCGACCGCCGTACGGAACGCCGGACCGGTCTCGCCACCCCGGTGGGACCACGAGCGCGGCAGCTCGATCCGGTCGTCGGGCCGGGCCGGCGGCCACTGCGGCACCGGCCTGGTCGGTTCCGTCTCGATCTCCACCGGTACGTCGAACCCGGACGACGGCGGGTACGGCGGCACCTCAGGAAGCCGTTCCACCGGGGTCGGCCAGCCGTACTCGGCCTCGTAGGAGCCCACCGGCGCGGGCGTCCAGTACTCCCCCGCGACGGGCTCGTCCGGGTACTCGGGGCGGACCCAGCCCTCGACCCGGTCCCCGTAACGCCGGTCGGCGCGTTCCACCCAGCCTGTTCCGACGGTTCCCTCGGGGATCGGGACGAAGCCGGTCTCGTCGGCGTCCTCCAGGGCCACGTCGGCGAAGAGCCCGGAGAACGTACCGGTGCCGTCGGCGCCCGCCACCGAGTCGAAGGGGCCGGACAGATCAGCGTCCGATTGCAGTCCGAGCAGGCCGAGACCGGGCAGGTCGAGCGCGTGGGACTGTTCGGCCGGGTCGATGACGTCGGCGGCCCGGTCGAGGTCCTGGTCGATGTCCAGTTCCGGGTCGCCCGCCTGGTCGGCGGGTTCGCCTGGATCGTCGGTGCCGGCCCGGCTCAGGGAGGCCAGCCGCAGATCGGTCGGGGCGCCGCCGACCGGTGCCGGGACCCCGTCGTCGTCGAGGTCGACGAGCCGGCGGAACGACGTCCGGTCCGGGCGCCCGCCATCGGCCGGCACTGTCCCTACGCCGGACACCTCGGCGTCGACCTCCGGCGCAGGAGTGCCCGAGGTGGGCCACAAGCGCCGCGAATCAGCGCCGGTGCGCCCGGCGGGACTGTCCCGCCGGCGGCCGGAGGTGGGAGCAGCCGACTCGGCGGCACCGGGTTCGGCCCGACGACCCCCGCGCGGCGCAGGCACGACCGCATCCGGTCCCGTGCCGTCCTCGCTGGAAGAAGCCGGCGCCCTGCGGGTCTTGGCGGACGATTCGGCCCGCCCACGGCGCCGCTTGCGACTGGAAGCGCCCCCGCCCCCGCCAGCGCCTGACGACGCACCGCCAGCGCCTGACGACCCGCCAGCGCCTGTCGACACACCGCCAGCGCCTGACGACGTACCGTCAGGACCTGGGGAATCCGCGCGGCGGCGGGTCTCGCCGTGCTCGGCGACGCGCTGGTCTTTGCGGGCGCTGCGGAACAGGGCGGCGCGGAAGACGATGAGCGTGGTGATGCCACCGACGATCAACGCCACGCCGACGGGGGTCATCCATGTCGTCACGGGGGTTGTAACGAATGGGGCATTGAGTGCGAAACGTGCTTTCCGTCGCACCCCCGCGTACGGGCACCGCGTGGCGGGTGCCGGAGCCTGGATACGATCTCTCCGGCGTGAATGCCGCCTGGCCGGCGGGCATGCGTGGGTGAGCGGAGGACGGGGCATCGTGACGGCGCAGCAGGACGTGACGCAGCAGGATGACATCCACACGACGGCCGGCAAACTCGCCGACCTCGAGCGGCGCACCGACGAGGCCGTGCACGCCGGTTCGGCCCGTGCGGTGGAGAAGCAGCACGCCCGCGGCAAGAAGACCGCCCGTGAACGCATCGCGATGCTGCTCGACGAGGGTTCCTTCGTGGAGCTCGACGGCCTGGCCCGGCACCGGTCCACCGCCTTCGGCCTGGAGAAGAACCGCCCGTACGGCGACGGCGTGATCACCGGGCACGGCACGGTCGACGGCCGCCAGGTGTGCGTGTTCTCGCAGGACTTCACCGTGTTCGGCGGCTCGCTGGGCGAGGTCTTCGGCTCCAAGATCGTCAAGGTGCTCGACCTGGCCATGAAGATCGGCTGCCCGATCATCGGCATCAACGACTCCGGCGGGGCCCGGATCCAGGAGGGCGTCGTCGCGCTCGGCCTGTACGCCGACATCTTCTTCCGCAACGTGCGGGCCAGCGGGGTCATCCCGCAGATCTCGCTGATCATGGGCCCGTGCGCGGGCGGCGCGGTGTACTCCCCCGCGATCACCGACTTCACCGTCATGGTCGACCAGACCTCGCACATGTTCATCACCGGCCCGGACGTCATCCGTACGGTGACCGGCGAGGACGTCGGCATGGAGGAGCTGGGCGGCGCCCGCACGCACAACTCCCGCAGCGGGAACGCGCACTATCTGGCCAGCGACGAGGACGACGCGATCGACTACGTGCGCGCGCTGCTGTCGTACCTGCCCAGCAACAACCTGGACGAACCGACCACCTTCGACGAACCCGCCTCGCTCGACCCGGTCCCCGCCCTCGACACGCTCATCCCCGACTCGGCCAACCAGCCCTACGACATCAAGGTCGTGGTCGAGGCCGTGGTCGACGACTTCCTCGAGGTCCAGCCGCTCTACGCGCAGAACATCGTGATCGGCTTCGGCCGGGTCGAGGGCCGGCCGGTCGGCGTCGTGGCGAACCAGCCGATGCACTTCGCCGGCACGCTGGACATCGCGGCGTCCGAGAAGGCAGCGCGCTTCGTGCGCACCTGCGACGCCTTCAACATCCCGGTGCTGACCTTCGTGGACGTGCCCGGCTTCCTGCCGGGCACCGGCCAGGAGTGGGACGGCATCATCCGGCGCGGGGCCAAGCTGATCTACGCGTACGCGGAAGCGACCGTCCCCAAGGTCACGGTGATCACCCGCAAGGCGTACGGCGGCGCGTACGACGTGATGGGTTCGAAGCACCTCGGCGCGGACATGAACTTCGCCTGGCCCACGGCACAGATCGCGGTCATGGGTGCCCAGGGCGCGGTCAACATCCTCTACCGGGGCGAGCTGGCCGGCGCGGAGGACCCGGCGGCGCTGCGCACCGAGCTGATCAAGGAGTACGAGGACACGCTGGCCAACCCGTACATCGCGGCGGAGCGCGGTTACGTGGACGCGGTCATCGCGCCGTCCGCGACCCGGGCGCAGGTCACGCTGGCGCTGCGGACGTTGCGGACCAAGCGGGAGACCCTGCCGCCGAAGAAGCACGGCAACATCCCGCTCTGACGGCTCAGCCGGTGTAGCGCAGCATCAGGGCCCCGCCCCAGACCAGGGCCCCCATCGAGCCGAGCCAGAAGAACGCCACGTAGAACGCCGTGGACAGGCCCGTCTGCTGCGACAGCACCTGCGTGTCCGGTTCGCCGCCGCCCAGCCAGTGCCGGTACAGCTCGGGGATCTGCCGCACGCCGCCCATGAGCAGAAACCAGACCCAGATGTACGCGAAGACGAGTTGCGCCTCGGGTTCGGCGCGCATGGCGACCAGCCACAGGACGGCGGCGGTGAGCGGCACGGCGATGAAACCGAAGAAGTTGCGGACCATGACCAGCAGCAGGGCCATCAACGCCAGGCTCATCAGCAACACGGCCCGCGGCGCGACGTCGTGCACCAGCATCCAGGCGCCGGCGAAGCCGAAGATGGACGGTCCGAGGTAGCCGGCCAGGAACGACACCATGACGGCGAGCCAGCCACCGGTCCGGAAGCCGGTCGACCCGCCACCGCCCCCGGTGACCGTGACCTTGGTGATCCCACGGCCCATGAGCAGGCCGAACAGCGCATGCCCGCCCTCGTGAGCGATGGTGATCGCGTGCGTGGTGAACCGCCACAGCGGCACCGCGGCGATGAACGCGACCACTCCGGCGGTCCACGCGATCCCCGGTGGCGCCTCCATGCCAGCGACGCTAGCGACGGCCCTCCGTGACGCGCATCACCAGCAAATACTCAACTCGTCACCGTTCGGCTACTCGAAGTCAGGGCGTGTTGCTGACGGCGGGCAGCCATTGGCCGGCCAGCATGAAACCGCCGATCACCAGCGCGGCCACGTCCACGGCCAGGAAGACGCCCACCCAGAACAGCGCGGGGACGTGCGTGACGCCGGCGAGCTGGTCGGCGTCGGACTCCGGCATCCGGCCGCGGCTGCGGAGCTTCTGCAGCTCGAAGACCGGGCGTACGCCGCCGATCAGCAGGAACCACACTCCGACGTACGCGAAGGCGGCCTGGACCTGCGGGGTCGCGTACCAGGAAACGGCGAAGACGATCGCCCCGGTGAACAGCACGGAGACCGCGCCGAACACGTTGCGGATGTTGATCAGCATGAGCAGCAGCAGGACCACCGCGACCCACAGCAGCAGGGTGATGCGGTTGCCGCCGAGCAGCCAGGCACCGCCCAGCCCGACCAGCGACGGCGCGATGTAGCCGGCCAGCAGGGTGAACATCATGCCGGGCCCGGTCGGACGGCCGGCCGAGAGGGTGAGCCCGGACGTGTCGAACTCCAGCCGGATGCCGCGCAGTTTGCGGCCCGTCAGCAGCGCGACGAGTGCGTGGCCACCCTCGTGGGCGATGGTGATGGCGTTGCGGGCGATCCGCCACAGCGGCCGGAAGGCGACCACGGCCAGCGCGATCACCGCCGTCACGAGGACGAGCAGGCCGGGCGGGTCCGGCTGGGCACCGAGCAGGGTGTCCCAGAGGTCACTTACCGAGTCGATCGACACAGCCCGCGAGCGTAGTCGATCAGCGCAGGACTAGGCGCGGCGGCGCAGCACAGATTCCTGCTGGGGTACGGCGCGCCGCTGCAGCATTAGGCCACCGGCGACTGCTCCGGCGACGATCATCGCGCCGGCCAGCACCATCATCACGACGAGCGCACCGGCGGTCGCCACGACAAGCGCGACGTCGGCGATCGCGACGAGCATCCACAGGGCGATCGTGGGTCTACTGCCGTGTCGTCGAATCATCTTGCACCTCCATCCGTGGTGACCGATGAATACCCATTCACCCGTCGCTCACACCTGGAGGCCTACCGCTCGGCCTTGAACCCCTGGTAGATGACCTGAAGATCCTTCTGCGAAGCAGCCCAGTCCTCCGGCGACGTGTACCAGGAGATGCTGTAGGCCTGCTTGCCGGGCGTGGTGATGAAACCGCGCTTGATCGCATGCTGCGGGTTGCCACTGGCCGTGGTGTAGGTGAACTCCCAGTCGGCGGCCTCGCCGAGATAGTTGAGCCCCTCGAGCCGGATCCGCTGGTAGTTCTTGTACTTCGACCCCCGCCGATCCGCCTCCTGCTGCTTCCAGTCGGCGACGGGATCGGACTTGGGCTGCTCGGAGTGGTCGATGATGAGCAGCCGGTTGTTCTTGGTGAAGTACATCTCTGTGCCATCGGGCCGAACCGAGGCATCCGCCGGCACCGGCACGGAATAGCCGTCACCGTTGTAGATCTTCCAGCCCTTCGGAAGCTTGCCCGTCGACGCGGGCTTACTGGCGGCCGGCGAAGGCTTGGCACTCGGCGTGACCGGCGCGGTGGTCGTCGGCACGGGCGCAGCGCCGGCCGGGAAACTCGGCGCGGCGGACGGCTTGCCGGACGCAACCGGGGCGACCCCACCCTTACGACCGTTGTCCTGCGCCTGATCCTCCTCGTCACCGAAAGCCCGAGGCACAAGAACAACAAGCGCCAGCAGTACGGCAACCAGCACACCGATGGCGATCACGGTCTGGCGGCGGGTGAGCGTGGTGCCGAAAACGGTGATGCCGCGACCGCCGGAAGAAGGGGCGCGGACCGTCATCGGCTGCCAGGCCGGGCGGGCCGGCTGGCCGAAACCGGGGGCGCCGGAGACGGGTACGGCTGCCTTGGCGGCCGCGCCGGTGCGGGCAGCCGGGATGGCGGTGGTCTTCGCGGGGGTGCCGGTCGGCTTGATGACCCGGGTACGGCCGGCGTCGGCGTCACCCTTGGCGGGGGCGGGCGTCTTGGCCTTCGGAGCCGTGATCGTCGCGGCGGTGGTGGCCTTGGCCGGCTTCGCGACGGCCACTGCCGTGGCGTCCCCTGAGGCCTCGGTTGCGGCGGGCTGGTCGCTCGCGGTGTCATCGCCCGGCGTCATCGCGTCAACCACGGGTGCCGCGGCGCTGGGGGTGCTGACGGTCTTCAGGTCAGCGTCGGTGCTGGTCCGCATTGCCTGGTCGGTCTCGGGCGCCTGGTCGGCTTTGCCCGCCTCGCCGGGGGAAGCCTGGGCTGCTGTCGCAAGGCTCGGCTTGATCGCTGCCGCCGTGCGGCCCTTGCCCTTCTTGCGGGACGCCTTCGTGCTCGAACCAGCACCAGCACGAGTGGCGACGGCGCCCGTCCGAGCAGCGGGCGTTTCGTCAGCCGGCTTCTTGCTCGTCTCGGTGTCAGCGTTGCTGACGGCGGCCTTCGGCGCGCTCGTCTCGGTGTCTTCGCCTGGTTCGGCGACGACCTCGGGTGTCGTGCTCTCGGTCTTGGGGGCTTCGCTTCCGGTCTCGGATGCATCGGTCTCGGCTTGCGGAGCTTCGCTGCCGGACTTGGGCGCGGTGGCGCTGTCGCTTTCCGCTAGGGCGTCAGAGCCTGCCGCAGTGTCGCTCCCCGCAGGCGCGCTAGCGCTTACTGTCCCTGCCTTGGTTGCGGCGCTTCCCTCTACCGGGGCGTCGCCAGCCTTGACCGCATCGCCGCCTGCATCCGGCGCATCGATCGCAATGCCCCCGCCGCCGATCCCGGGGTCGGGCGTGTCCGAAACGGCTTCGGCCTTGTCGGCGTCGGCCGTCGGGGCCGCTACCGCCGTGCCCGCATCGGCAACAGACCTGGCTTCCGCCGCGTCGGAGGCCGCTGTCGTGCTTACCTCGCTGGCGGTCTTCGCCTCGTCGGCGTCAACCACTGCCGTCTCGGCCGCCGTGGTCGCCCGACCGGCTGCCGCCGTGCTGGCAGGATCGCCGGTCTCACCCTTGGTGCTCGCGGCGTCGGCGCCTGTATCTGCCGACTCGGCCGGCTTCTCAGCCACGTCGCCCGAGGTTGCGGCGGCCGTCGGTGTTGCGCTCGTGGACGGCTTCTCAGCGTCGGGTCCAGCGGACACTTCGGTCGCAGATGTGTCGGCCGGCGAAGGGCGCGGACCGAACGGCATGCGCGCGCTGGACTTCTTCTTCGCCGCGGTCGCGGTCGCGGCTGCGCCCGCCGACGTGCCACTGTCCTGCGTCGCCTTGTCCTGCGCCGCGCTCTCCGAGGTCGCCTCATCCCGCGTGACGTCGCCTGGCGTCGCGGCATCCTGCGTCGCGCCACCCGAGGCCGCAGCATCACGCGTCGCACCACCTGGCGTCGCGGCATCCCGCGTCGCGCCACCCGAGGCCGCAACATCACGCGTCGCACCACCTGGCGTCGCGGCATCCCGCGTCGCACCACCCGAGGCCGCAACATCACGCGTCGCACCACCTGGCGTCGCGGCATCCCGCGTCGCACCACCTGGCGTCGCGCCATCCCGCGTCGCGCCACCCGAGGCCGCAGCATCACGCGTCGCGCCACCTGGCGTCGCGCCATCCCGCGTCGCACCACCCGAGGCCGCAACATCACGCGTCGCACCACCTGGCGTCGCGCCATCCCGCGTCGCACCACCCGAGGCCGCAACATCACGCGTCGCACCACCTGGCGTCGCGCCACCCGAGGCCGCAGCATCACGCGTCGCACCACCTGGCGTCGCGACATCCCGCGTCGCGCCACCCGAGGCCGCAGCGTCACGCGCGGCACCGCCTGGCGTCGCGCCATCTTGCGTCGCGCTGCCCGAGGCCGTCTCGACCCGCGTGGTGTCGGGGCGTTCGGCGGTCGGGGTGGTGGCGCTTGCCGAGGCCGGGGTTGCAGGCGGTGTGGGCGGCTTCTCAGCGGGGCGGGGGGCTGCGGGCTTGGCCGCTGCCGTCACTCGGGCGGTGGCCGTTGTGCGGGGTGGCGGGGTGGCGGCCGGTGGGGTTGTCGAGCGGGGGTCGGCCACGGCGGAGCCTGCGGCGGCTGCTCGCGGGGGTGCCGGGGGTGACTTCGGTGGCTGGGTGGTCGGCCTGCGGGACTCCGGCGCGGTGGGCGGCGGGGTGGTGGCTTGGCCCGGTGGGGTTGCTGGGCGCTTGCGGTGGGCTGCCACCTCGTCGGCCGTGATCGAGCCGAAAGCGGAGCCGGACCCGCGCATCGTCGCGTCCAGGGCTGGACGGCGCGAAGCTGATGCATCCGCTCCTGGGGGCGGGGACGATGGTGTGCCCGTACCGAATCGGTTTTCGATCTTGGTGGCATCCAGCTCGGGCGGCTTCGGGGCGTCGACCCGCGTCGGGGTTTCCGCCGGTGGGCGGCCTACCGAGGCCTTGCCCGGCACGAAGATCGGCCCGCGGCCGGGCACGCCCGGTGCCGTCGGCGGGCGGCCCGGATTGACCGGAGGGCCCGGCGGGGCGTCCTGCGCGCGGGCCGGGACGATCGGTGGCCGCGCTGGGGAGACCGGCGGCCGCGCCGGGGAGACCGGCGGGCGGGCTGGGGTGATCGGCGGGCGGGCGGGAGTGACCGGCGGGCGCGGACCGGGGACGACCGGTGCGGAGGCCGACACACCCGGCACGACCGGCGGCGTGAGGCCCGCGGACGGGCGTTCGCGGCCGACGCCCGGGCGGCGCATCGTCGGGCTCATCGGGAAGCTCAGCTTCGACCGGCGGCCGGTCGCCCGCAGCAGCAACCGCTCCGCTTCCTCGGCGTTGATGCGGTGAGCCGGGTCTTTACGCAGCAGGCCGTTGAGCACCGGCTTGAGTGGCCCGGCGTTGCGGGCCGGCGGCGGGTTCTCGGTGGCCAGAGCGGCGAGCGTGGCGATCGCGGACGGCCGTGCGAACGGCGACGCCCCCTCGACGGCCGCGTAGAGCGTCGCGCCCAGTGACCACAGGTCGGCGCCGGGGCCCGCGGTGCCGTCGCGGGCGCGTTCCGGGGCGATGTAGGCCGGGGAGCCCAGCACCAGGCCGGTGCGGGTCACGTTCGGGTCGCCGGGGACCGTCGCCAGCCCGAAGTCGGTGAGGACGACGCGGCCGTCCTCGCTGATCAGCACGTTGCCCGGCTTCACGTCGCGGTGCACGACGCCGGCGCGGTGCGCGGCGCGCAGGGCGTTGAGCACGCCGAGGCCGATCTCCGCGGCGCGGACCGGGGCGAAAGGCCCGTCCGCGGCGAGAATGTCCTGCAAGGACCGCGACGGGACGTACTCCATGACGATCCACGGATCGGCATCGGTGCGCAGCACGTCGAAGACGCGGACCACGTTGATGTTGTTCAGCCGGGCGATGGCACGCGCTTCCCGCAGCGAACGCTCGCGCATCTCCTGCCGCTCCTCGGGGGTCAGCCCCGGTGGCGGCACGAGCTCCTTGATGGCGACCTCGCGGTGCAGGACGACGTCGGTCGCCCGCCAGACACGACCCATCCCGCCCTGACCGAGCGGCGCAACGAGCCGGTAACGGTCAGCGACAATGAGCGGAGGGGAAGTAGACATCACGCAGAAAATACCCGGTCATGTCGAGCCGCAGCGAATCGATCAGCCGAGTGTGGGACGCGTGTCACCGAGAACCTCCCGCAAGGCCTTAAGCTTGATCAATGGATGAGGAACCGCTGGTCAGCGTCGTGCGCGGCACACCGACCCCGGAAGAGCTGGCGGCGCTGGTGTGCGTCCTGGCCGGCCGAGCCGTGAGCGGCGATTCACGTTCACGCACGCCGGCGCTGACCCCGTGGACAAGAAGTGCCCGGCCGGCCGCGGTCCGGCCGTCCTGGCGATCCTCGGCGCAACCCCGCTAGACATCGACGGGTCTCGGTAACGTTGCGACTGTCCATAGCAATGGGTAGGGGCTGCAGCAACAAGCGGTGACAGACTACTCTCGCGGGGAGATTTCGCACTCTCGGGGGAGGGCCTGGACCATGATCGCAGACGACGGACCACCGCCACTGATCGGCAGTGAAAGCTCGATCGAGACGGACATCCGCGCGATGGAAGAGTTCGCCGCGACGCTCGCGAACGAGGTCCAAACGGGATACGACCCGCAGCTGCAGAAGGTCATCCCGGCCATGCTGACCGAACTGCCGATGCCGAACTCCGACTTTCCGGAGTTTGCGAGCTTCATGCAGGTGCACCACGAGGTCCAGCAGCAGACCTTCTCGAACACCTTCAACTTCCGCGACGGCACCCACCACTTCGCGGTGGTCGCGCAGTCGATCAGCGAGGAGTACGCCTCCAGCGACGCCTTCGCCCAGGCAAAGGTCCGCGACGTCAACGACGGCTTCGAAGCGGTGAGCAACCCGCTCAGGAGCGAGACCGGAACAGGGGAGAACGGCTGATGCTGATCGCTGACGGGGGCGGCGGCTATGGCGGCACCCATTGGTCGTCCAAGGAAGTCCCGGCCATGTGGGCAGCCATCGCCAACCAGGACACCGAGGCGCACTATCAGGTGGTCGGCGGCTGGAGCAAGACGGCCGATCTGACGCTCGCCCACCTCGCTCAGGTCCGGGTGTACCGCGACAATCTGGCAAGCGTGTGGCCACCGTCGAAAAGCCCGGCTGCGGCGGCGTACATCGCCCGCCTCGACAAGCTGATGGCTGATCTCCAGGCGACTCACGACGCGGCGTCGGCCAACTACACGGCATTCTCGACGGTGACGCTGACGCTGAGTCTGGCCCGGCAGAAGCTGAAGGCGCTGTACGAGAAGTACGAGAGCAACGCCAAGCAGAACTTCGTCTGGCAGCAGAAGCGGGACGCGGCGGCGGCGTCGCCTACGCCTACGCCTACGCCGACGCCTTCGCCGTCTCCGGGGCCGTCGCCTACGGCCCAGACTCCGCCGGTGTCGGCGGCGGCTCAGGAGGAGCTGAACCGGCAGGCTCGGGTGATCATGTACGACCTGAGCAGCACTGTGTTGAGTGGGCAGGCGGCCCTCCAAAAGCCGAAGCCCTATCGTCCTGGCCAAGACGGATATGGCGGGGACGATAACGGCCAACAGATCGATGGAGGCGGCGGCGGCTTCGCCACTCCACCGATCATTCCGCCGCCCGGCGGAGGTGGTGGCGGATCCTCAGGAGGATCAGTCATCCCCAATACGTCATCCCACGTAACCCCGGTGTCGCCGACAACGCACACTCCGGTGGGCACTGGCCCTGTCACGGGTGGCGTTGGCACCGGCCCAATCCTGGGCGGGGTCGGCAATCCGCCGGTCATCACGCCGCCCAATCCGGGCCTCCAGCCACCGGTTCCGACTCCCGCTCCTCCCGGGCCTGGCCCAGTGCCGGGACTTATCGGAACCCCAGGTGCGAGTGGCCTCCTCCCGCCCAGCGGGCCGCTGCCGCACGGCACGGGAGCGCCACGATCAGGCCTCACCAAGCCGGGAATGCCTGGCGGTGCCGTCCGCATGACGATGCCGTCGGGAGGCGTCATCGGCGCCAACCCGGGTAGCGGAATGATCGGGCAGATGCCGACCGGCACCCAGGGCGGCCGTCCGCCCGGCGCGGGTCGAGTGAATCCCGTCGGTGGGGTCATTGGCCAGCAGGGCGGCACTCCGCAGGGCCGAGGCGGTACGCCAGCCCACGGCATGCCTATGCAGAACGGACCAATGACGGGTACCCAGGGACGCACTCGGGGTCGGCGCCAGGAAGGCGAGCAAGAGCGCTGGGATCCGGACAATCCGTGGTCGACCGAGGAAGGCGTCGATCCGGTTGTCCTTCCACCGGACGATTTTGGCCCTATAGATCCGGGTCCCGCTATCGGTTATCCGAGATGAGACGACAACTAATCGCTTTGTTCGCGGCGGCGCTGGCGGGAGCCGGCGCCGCCGCTTACGGGACGCCTGCATTCGCGGACGTCCGGACCGAACAATGGCATCTCAGCTATCTCCATATAGATCAAGCGCATCGCATCAGTACCGGAAAAGGCATCACTGTCGCCGTCATCGACTCGGGTGTGGCGAAGCACCCCGACCTCACCGGCGTTGTAAATGGCACGGACATGCTGAAGCCCGGGGGTGACGGGCGGACAGATGCGACCGGACACGGCACCAGCATGGCCGGCCTTATTGCCGCCCATGGCAACAGCCGTCAGCGCGCGCTGGGCGTCGCTCCCGACGCGAAGATCCTGCCGATACGCGTGCTCGGCAAAGGTAAGACCATCATCAGCCTCGGCCCCGCTATCCGGTATGCAGTTTCGCACGGCGCCAAGGTCATCAACCTGTCCCTTGGTGGCCAACTCGACCCGGACGACCTTGCAGGCGTCAATGAAGCGGAGGAAGCCGACGTAGTAGTCATCGCGTCGGCTGGCAATAAACCCGATGCCGTTTCCATCTCGGCGCCGGCGTTTCTTGAGGGCGTGGTCGCTGTGGGTGCGGTGGACCGCAGCGGCAAGCAGGCGAAGATTTCGGTCTCGGGAAGTGCGCTCGACCTCGTCGCGCCAGGGGAAGACATCACGAGCACCAATCGCGAAGGCGGCTACAACGTCCGCCAAGAGGGCACCTCCCATGCCGCGGCCATCGTCTCCGGCGCGGCGGCTCTGCTGCGTAGCAAATACCCGAACATGAGCGCCGCGGAGGTTGTTGAGCGGCTTGAGTCCACGGCTGTTGACAAGGGTGCGCCTGGGGTTGACCCGGATTACGGGCACGGCATCATCGACATCGTCGCCGCGCTCAACGGTCCGGCCGCCTCCACCACGCCGTCGTCCGCCGCAGCTCCGGCCCCCACGGCAAACACCGCCGCACCGGCTCCAGTCCCCGCCCCCCAGGCAGAACCCGAGCCGGCCAGCAGCAACACCCCGTTCATCGTCAGCGGCGTCGCCGTCCTCATCGTCCTGGGCGGTCTCGCTGCCTTCCTCCTAGCGCGCCGTCGCTCCCACCCGCGCTCCTGATCATCCGGGCTTGTAGCGTTGACTCCTGTGCAGACCGACATCGCCCCTCGCTTGGTGCTTGCTTCCGCCAGCCCGGCTCGGCGCGCCCTGCTCGCCGCCGCCGGGATTGACGCAACCGTGCAGGTCAGTGGCGTTGATGAGTCCGTAGTAGAGGCTGACAACGCCGCGGATCTCTGTCTTGCCCTTGCTCGGATGAAGGCGCGGGCCGTCGCCGCCACGCTGCCCGCCGATCCCGGTGTTCTGGTGCTCGGCTGTGATTCCGTACTCGCCTTCGACGGGGAGATTCTCGGGAAGCCGCACAGCCCGGCCGAGGCCACCCGGCGCTGGCATGCCATGCGGGGGCGGTCCGGTGTGCTGCACACCGGGCATCACCTCACCGACCTGGTCAGTGGCAAGCAGGCCGAGGAAGTCGGCGCGACCGTGGTGCATTTTGCCGATGTCACCGATGATGAGATCTTGGCCTACGTCGCCTCGGGCGAACCCCTGCATGTTGCCGGGGCGTTCACCCTGGACGGCAAGGGTGGTGCGTTCGTCGAGCGGATCGAAGGGGATGCCGGCAATGTCATCGGTTTGTCGCTGCCGCTGCTTCGGCGGTTGCTCATGAGCTTCGGGCTCACCGTTCCCCAGCTGTGGAGGGCGCAGCCGTGAGTTTCAAGGAGCTTCCGCTCACCCCTGAGCTGCACGACTACCTGCTCAGTCACAGCACGCCGGCCGACGAGGTCACCACCGACCTCATCGCCGAGACGCGGGCCGTGGTGGCCGGGCATGCCAGCATGCAGGTCGCGCCCGAGCAGGCCGCGTTTCTGCGGTTGCTGACCTCGCTTCTCGGCGTACGGAATGCGGTTGAGGTCGGCACCTTCACCGGCCTGTCCGCGCTTTCCATCGCGCGGGGTCTCGCCGACGGCGGGAAGTTGGTCTGTTTCGACATCTCCGAGCAGTTCACCCGGCTGGCGCACCGCTACTGGGAGCGGGCCGGGGTCGACGACCGGATCGATCTGCGGATCGGGCGGGCCGCCGAGCGGCTCAAGGAGCTGCCCGAGGAGCCTTACCTCGATCTGGTCTTCATCGACGCCGACAAGGGCGGCTACGTCACGTACTGGAACGAGCTGGTCCCCCGGGTGCGACCCGGCGGGGTGATCCTGGTCGACAACACGCTGTGGTCGGGCCGGGTCGTCGACCCGCGGAGCGAGTCGGACCGGTTCATCACCGGCTTCAACGACGTGGCCTGCAACGACCCGCGCGTCGAACTGGTCATCCTCCCGATCGCCGACGGCCTGACCATGGCCCGCCGGCTCCCCTGAGTGAGCCGGCGGCTTGACGATGGCCCGCCGGCTCCCCTGAGTAAGCCGGCGGACCCCCGCAAGCCGTCAAAAGTCAGCGCACGCTGCGCGCGAACAGCCGGGCCGCCCAGGTCAAGGCCAGTGCAGCAAGCGCCGCCATGATCAGCAGCCCCTGCCAGACGGCCGGGGCGCCCAGGTCACCCAGGAACAGAGCCCGGACCCCGTTGACCGCCCACGAGAACGGGTTCCAGTCCGCGACCGCCTGCAACCAGCCAGGGGCGAAGGTCAACGGCAGCAAGATCCCGGACAACAGCAGTACGGGCTGAGCCACCGTGTTCATCAACGGCGCCAGCGCGTCCTCGCTCTTGACGGCCAGTGCCACCCCGTACGACAGCGCCGAGGTCATCAGCGAGATCAGGGCCAGCATCAGGTACGCCAGCAGCAGGTTGCCGATGAACACCCGCAGGTCGAACGCGAGCGCCAGCAGCGTGATGATCACCGCCTGGGCCAGCAGGGACACGGTGTCGCGCAGTGACCGTCCCAGCAGCAGGGCGAACCGGCTGACCGGGGTGACCCGGGAGCGCTCGATCACGCCCGCGCGCAGCTCGGCGATCAGGCCGAAGCCCTGGAACAGACCACCGAAAATGGCCAGCAGCACGAGCAGGCCGGGCACGAAGATCTCGTACGCCTCGGCGTTGGTCCGCACGCCCAGCGCCGGCTTCAGCAGCGGCGCGAACAGCAGCAGGTACATCACCGGCTGGAAGATGCCGACGAGGATCCAGACCGGGTTGCGCAGCAGCAGCTGCATCTGCCGCTGGAAGATCAGTGAGGTGTCGCGTACCAGTTTCACAGCTCAGCTCTCCCGCAGCGATCGGCCGGTCTTGGTCAGGAACACGTCGTCGAGGCTGGGCCGGTGCAGCTCGATCGTGCCCAGCGGCACGGACGCGCCGTCCAGCGCGCGCAGGATCAGCGGGATCGCGGTCGCGCCCTCGTCGACGTAGAGCCGGACGCTGTCCTCGTGGGTCTCCAGCTTGTTGACGAAGTCGGCCGAGCCCAGCACTTCGGCCGCCCGCGCCGGTGACGCCACGCCGACCCGGACCACGTCGCCGGAGATCTCCCGTTTCAGCGCGGTCGGGGTGCCCGAGGCGACGATCTCGCCGTTGTCCATGATCGAGATGCGGTCGCAGAGCGCGTCCGCCTCGTCCAGGTAGTGCGTGGTGATGAAGACGGTCATGCCCTCGGCGCGCAGCCGGCGGATCTCGTCCCACATGTGGGCGCGGCTCTGCGGGTCGAGGCCGGTGGTCGGCTCGTCGAGGAAGACGACCTTCGGCTCGTGGATGATGCCGAGCGCGATGTCGACCCGGCGGCGCTGGCCCCCGGAGTAGGTCTTGCACTTGCGGTCGGCGTACTCGCTGAGCTGGAAGCCTTCCAGCACGCGGGCGGCCCGGTCGGTGGCGACGGACTTCGAGATGCCGTAGAGGCGGGCCTGCAGGACCAGCTCCTCCCGGGCGGTGGAGTCGTCCCAGGTGCTGCCGCCCTGGGCCACGTACCCGATGCGGCGCCGGACCTCGCCCGGGTCAGTGCGCAGATCGGCGCCCGCGATGGTGGCTTCGCCGCCGTCGGGCTGGATGAGAGTGGCAAGCATGCGCAGCGTCGTGGTCTTACCGGCGCCGTTCGGGCCGAGGAAGCCGAAGATCTCGCCCTCGTCGACGGTCAGGTCGACGCCCCGGACGGCGTCGACGGTCTTCTTCTCGCGGCCCTGGCGGGACATGAAGGACTTCCGTAGCCCCCGCGTTTCGATCATGGTGACCCCCAGTCGTAGGCAGGCGGACGCCCGCCACCGGTCGTGTGGCAGCGTAGGACCGGTCGCCGCAGTAGTCAAACTTGATTAATCAGTGATCACCACCGAGCCGGGAAAATACGGCTCGTCCTTCTCGATCCGCTTCGCGGTGCGCTCACACCAGCGGATCTCCGCCTCGGCCCGCTCGATCTGCAGCTCCCACATCCAGCTCACGTAGACCGGCTTGCTGTCGGCCCAGTCGGCGCCGATGAGGGCCTGCAACTGCGTGATGCCCGCGCTGAGCTGAACTGCCCGGTTACGCAGGGCCGCCGCGGCCTCGGTGCGCTGGAGGGCGGGCAGGAACGAGAAAGCGGCCATGAACGGATCCGGCGGCGTGGCGATCGACCACCAGTTGCCGCGCAGCAGCGCCTGGAACTCGGCGATGCCCTTCTCGGTGATCTCGTACGTCGTGCGGGCCGGACGCGCCCCGACCTGCTCGGTCGCCACCTCGCGCAGCAGCTCCTCCTCGGCCAGCTTGCGCAGGGCGTGGTAGATCGAGCCCGGCTGGACGTTGGCCCACTTGTCGGCGCTCCAGCTCAACAGCTCACGGCGTACGTCGTAGCCGTGCACGGGCTGCATCCACTGGACCAGACCGAGGATCATCATGCGGGTCGCCGACATGCCCACAGGCTAATAGCCAAACTTGACTGAGCGAACTGTCGGTGCCGGACGATAGGCTCAGCCGGTGCGCAAGGTAATGATCGCTAACCGGGGCGAGATCGCCGTCCGAGTCATCCGGGCCTGCAAGGACGCAGGTCTGACCAGTGTCGCCGTCTACGCGGAGGCCGATCGCGACGGGCTGCCCGCCCGGCTCGCCGACGAGGCCTATGCGCTGGAGGGCGAGACCGCGGCGGAGACCTATCTGCGCATCGACAAGCTGCTCGACGTCGCCGCCCGCAGTGGTGCTGACGCGGTCCACCCCGGCTACGGCTTCCTGTCGGAGAACGCCGACTTTGCTCAGGCCGTACAGGATGCGGGTCTGACCTGGATCGGGCCCACGCCGCAGGCGATCCGCGACCTGGGCGACAAGGTCACCGCGCGGCACATCGCGCAGCGTGCCGGCGCGCCGCTGGTGCCCGGCACGCCCGAGCCGGTCAAGAACGCGGACGAGATCATCGACTTCGCCCGCGAGCACGGCCTGCCGGTCGCCATCAAGGCGGCGTTCGGCGGCGGCGGCCGCGGCCTCAAGGTCGCCCGCACCGCCGAGGAAATCCCGGCGCTGTTCGAGTCGGCGACGCGCGAGGCGCTCGCCGCGTTCGGCCGCGGCGAGTGCTTCGTGGAGCGTTACCTGGACCGCCCCCGGCACGTCGAGGCGCAGGTCCTGGCGGACACCCACGGCAACGTGATCGTGGTCGGCACCCGAGACTGCTCCCTGCAGCGCCGCCACCAGAAGCTCGTCGAGGAGGCCCCGGCGCCGTTCCTCAGCGACGACCAGCGCGAACGGATCCACACCAGCGCCAAGGCGATCTGCCGCGAGGCCGGCTACCACGGCGCCGGCACGGTCGAATACCTCGTCGGCCAGGACGGCACCATCTCGTTCCTCGAGGTCAACACCCGGCTGCAGGTCGAGCACCCGGTCAGTGAGGAGACCACCGGCCTCGACCTGGTGCGCGAGCAGTTCCGCATCGCCGACGGCGGGCGGCTGCCGTTCACCGAGGACCCGGTCCCGCGCGGGCATTCGATCGAGTTCCGGATCAACGGCGAGGATGCCGGCCGCAACTTCCTGCCGGCCCCGGGCCAGGTCACGAGCTTGACCTGGCCGTCCGGCCCGGGCGTGCGGGTGGACGCGGGCGTCGAGGCCGGCAACGTCATCGGCGGCAACTTCGACTCCCTGCTGGCCAAGATCATCGTGACCGGCGCCGACCGCACCGAGGCGCTGCAACGCGCCCGCCGCGTGCTCGACGAGACGGTCATCGAGGGCCTGGCCACAGTGCTGCCGTTCCACCGCCTGGTCGTGCGCGACCCGGCCTTCGTGGACTTCACCGTGCACACCAACTGGATCGAGACCGAATGGGCGGGCGGCGTCCCGGCCTTCACCCCGGTCCCGGTGCCCGAGCAGGATCAAGAGCGAGAGACCGTCGTGGTCGAGGTCGGCGGCAAGCGCCTGGAAGTGCGCCTCCCGGCCAACCTTTCCGGTACGCGCACAGTCACCCCAGCCCGCCCCCATGCTCGCCGCTCGGGGTCGGGGGCCCAGGCCGCAGGAGCAGGCGGCGCGGCCGCGCTGGCTGCCCCGATGCAGGGCACGATCGTGAAGGTCGCAGCCCAGAACGGCGACACGGTTTCGGAGGGCGACGTGATCGTGGTCGTCGAGGCGATGAAGATGGAGCAGCCGCTGCAGGCCCACCGCGCCGGCACGATCTCAGGTCTGTCCGTCGAGGTCGGCGCCACCGTGACAGCCGGCACGACCATCTGCGAGATCGCCTGACCGGCTCAGCCGCCACGGTCACGCGACGTCTCCATCGGCTCAGCCGGCGGCGTCACCCGACCTCTCCATCGGCTCAGCCACCACGGTCACGCGACCTCTCCATCGGCTCAGCCGGCGGCGTCACCCGACCTCTCCATCGGCTCAGCCACCACGGTCACGCGACCTCTCCATCGGCTCAGCCGGCGGCGTCACC
>NZ_JBVJIR010000005.1:0-110261 GCF_055586185.1 Actinoplanes sp. NPDC051405 | reverse complement strand
ACCCGACCTCTCCATCGGCTCAGCCACCACGGTCACGCGACCTCTCCATCGGCTCAGCCACCACGGTCACGCGACCTCTCCATCGGCTCAGCCGGCGGGGGTCAGGTGGTGGAGCACGGCCCGGGCCGCTTCGTCGGGGAGTTCCGGCATGTCCGGCAGGGCGCCGCTGAGCCACAGCGTCGCAAAGCCGTGCGCCAGCGACCACGCGGCCAGCCCGGTCTCTCGCACGTCCGCGCCGGCCTGACCGTCCGGCAGGTCAGCGACCCCTGAGTAGAGCGCGGCGCTCGACCCGTCCCGTGCGGCCAGCAGCGCCGGGTCGTCCGCATGGTAGAGATCCGGGCGCCACATCACCTCGAAGTGCGCCCGGTGCGTCGTCGCGAACCGCACGTAGGTGACGCCGAGTTCGAGGAAGCTGCCCGTCGCCGCCCGGGTCTCCCGCAGCGCCGCGGCAAGCAGGTCGAAGCCCTCCGCCGCCAGCGCCGTGAGCAGCCCTCGCTTGTCGCCGAAGTGATGAGCCGGCGCGGCGTGCGAGACGCCGGCCCGCCGGGCGAGGTCACGCAGGCTCAGCGCCGCCGGGCCTTCCTCGGCGATCGATTCAGCAGCGGCGGCCAGCAGCGCACGCCGCAGGTCACCGTGGTGGTAGCTCATGTCACCAGCATAACTTTCCATTGACAAGATGCGAGCGTTCGAGGCATCTTGGCAGTGACAAGTTCGGAGGACATGCGATGGCACCCCTGTTCACTCTGTTCGCCGGCACGCTGCTGGCCCGCCTGCTCGGCGTGCTCGGCGTGGACGCTCTCGACGGCTGGCTTCCCGCGCTGCGGGTGGGACTGGCCCTGATGTTCGTGCTGACCGGCCTGGTCCACTTCGGTCTCGGCCGGCGCGCGAGCCTGGTCGCCATGGTCCCGCCGCGCCTGCCCAGGCCGGAGCTGCTGGTCACGGTCACCGGAGTTCTGGAGCTGGCCGGCGCTGCCGGGCTGCTGCTGCCGGCGACCTATCGCCTGGCGGCCGGATGCCTGGCACTGCTGATGGTGGTGATGTTCCCAGCCAACGTGTACGCGGCCCGGCACCACGTCGACCTGGCCGGTAAGCCCGCCACCCCGCTGCCGCTGCGCACCGCTCTGCAAGCGATCTTCGTAGCGGCAGCGCTCACCGTGGCGCTGGCCTGAGCGCCAGGCCAGGCCGAGCCGCGCCGGGCCAGGCCGCGCCGGGCCGCGCCAGGCCGGGCCGCGCCAGGCCGGGCCGCGCCAGGCCGGGCCGCGCCAGGCCGGGCCGCGCCGGGCCGGGCCGGGGCCGGGCCCAGGCCGGGGGCCAGGCCCAGGCCGGGGGCCAGGCCGGGCACGCCGGGCCGGGCCGCGCCGCGCCGGGTCAGCGGAGCCGGGTGATCGTCACCTCGACGGCCTGCCCCGTACTGGCCGGCCCCGCATACACGCCCTTGAGCGGCGGCACATCGCCGTACTCCCGCCCCCGGCCGACCACGACGTGGCGCTCCCCCACCGGCACCCCGTTGGTCGGGTCGAAGGCCGTCCACCGGCCAACCCACCACTCCACCCAGGCGTGACTCTGACCGACCACACTGTCCCCGATCGCCGCCGACGGCTTCGGGTGCAGGTAACCCGAGACGTAGCGGGCCGGCAGCCCCATTTCGCGCAGCAGCCCCACGGTCAGGTGGCTGATGTCCTGGCAGACGCCTTTGCGCTGCTCCCACGCGTGCAACGCGTCGCTCTGCACGCCCGTGGCACCGGGCTGATAGGAGACCTCACCGCGCACAAACTCGCAGACGGCCAGCGCGGCAGCATGCGGGGTCGCGTGCGCGGCGCGGATGTCGGCCGCGATCCCGGTCAGCTCGTCGTTCAGGCCGGTGCGCTTGGTGCCCAGCAGCAGTTCGTACCAGCGGTCGACGTTCTCCGGCACCGCCAGCTCGTCCCACGCCGCGCCTTCGCCCTGCTCGATCAGGTCGCCGGGCGGCAGTGTCTCCACCGTGGACGTCGCCGTGACGGTGAGCGCCTCGTGCTTGGCGTGCACGTCGAAGGCCGTGACCACCGTGCCCCAGTAGTCCTCGTAGCGGTACGTGCGCGCCGGCGGCCACACCTCGACCCGGGCGTCCAGCACCGCCTGGTGGGTCTCGTTGCGTGGCCACATCCGGGCCTCGTTGTAGGACGACGACACCGGCCCGGCGTAGTCGAACCCGCTGCGGTGCTGGACTTTCAGCCGCCAGCTGTCCACCAAAGGAACGCTCATGCCACCACCGCTCCCCGGACCCAGTTGACCGCCGTTGTCTGCCGGAAGTAGCGCCGCGAGACGGCCTCGTTGACCTGCGAACACGTCTTCTCCAGGCTGGCCAGCACCGGCCCGAGGTCGTCGATCAGCTCGTCCGCGCCGCGGAACTCCAGGTTGGTGCGGGCCCGGCCGACGATCCGCTGCGCGTCCGTCGCCACGCCGGCCCGGCCAGGGTCCGGCTCCAGGTCGGCCAGGCAGCCCTCGGCGGTGGAGAGGGCGGCGAAGACCGAGCGCGGGAAAAGCCGGTCCAGCAGCAAGAATTCCGCCGCGTGGCGGTCGTCCAGCGATCCCCGGTACGTCCGCAGAAACGTCTCCCAGGCCCCGCTGGACCGCAGCAGCGTCAGCCAGGACGGAATGCTCCCGCCGGCGCGCTCGTGCGTGCGCAGCAGCCGCGCGGTCATGTCCACCCGTTCCACGCTGCGGCCCAGCACCAGGAACAGCCAGCCCTCGTCGCGGCTCATGGTGGCGTCGGTCAGCCCGGTCATCACCGCGCAGCGTTCCCGCACCCAGCGGAAGAACGAGTGCACCCCCTGCTGCTCCACCCGGCGGCGCGCGTTGGGCAGGCCGTGCCAGGTCGAGTTGAGGCATTCCCACATCTCCGAGGAGACCGTCTCGCGGGCGCCGCGGGCGTTCTCCCGGGCCGCCGCCAGCGCGCCGACCACCGAGCTGGGGCTGCGCTCGTCCAGGCCGAGCAGGCCGACCACGCGGGCCGCGGTGAACGGCTCGTCCTCCATCGGCATGCCCATCACCGCGAGCAACGACCGGCAGGCCTGGTCCTCGCTGGTCCACGGGTCGGCCAGGATGCGCTGCAGGTGCACGTCCAGGATCCGGGCGGTGTCCTCGGCGCGCTCGACGTAGCGGCCGATCCAGTAGAGCGACTCGGCGATCCGGCTCAGCATCGCGACTCTCCCTGCTGCTGTTGCTGCTGCTGTTGCTGCTGCTGCTGCTGCTGCTGGGAGTCGGCGGCGCCGGCCCCCGGGCCGGGCTCGGGGCTGGACGCCGAGGGCAGCGGCGCCGGTTCGGCCGACAGGTGCGGCACCTCGAACGGCGACATGTCGTCGGCGTCCGCGAGCACCCAGGTGTCCTTCGAGCCCCCACCCTGGCTGGAGTTCACGACCAGGGCGCCCTCGGGCAGCGCCACCCGGGTCAGGCCGCCGGGCAGCACCCAGATCTTCTCGCCGTCGTTGACCGCGAACGGCCGCAGGTCGACGTGCCGGCCGCGCAGCCGGTTGCCGATCAGCGTGGGCACCATCGACAGCTTCACCTCGCGCTGGGCGATCCAGCCCCGCGGATCGGCGACGATCTTCGCGGTGACCTCGGCCAGCTCCGCCGCCGAGGCCTGCGAGCCGATCACGATGCCCGCGCCGCCGGCCCCGTCGACCGGCTTGAGGACCAGCTCACCGACGCGCGGCAGCACCTCCTCCAGCACCCCGGGCTCGTCCAGCCGGTACGTGTCCACGTTGGGCAGCAACGGCTCCTCGTCCAGGTAGTAGCGGATCAGGTCGGGCACGTACGTGTAGAGCAGCTTGTCGTCGGCGACGCCGTTGCCGACCGCGTTGGCGATGGTGACCCGCCCGGCCCGGGCCGCGTTGATCAGGCCGGCCACGCCGATCACCGAGTCGGCCCGGAAATGCACCGGGTCGAGGAAGTCGTCGTCGATCCGCCTGTAGATGACGTCGACGCGCTGCTCGCCCGCGGTGGTCCGCATGGCCACGTCGTTGCCGACGCACACCAGGTCGCGGCCCTCGACGAGCTCGACGCCCATCTCCCGGGCGATCAGGGCGTGCTCGAAGTAGGCGGAGTTGTAGACGCCCGGGCTCAGCACCACCACCGTGGGATCGGTGACGCCGACCGGGGCGGCGGCGCGCAGGGCCCGCAGCAGCATGCTCGGGTACGACTCCACCGGCAGGATCCGGGTGGCGGCGAAGACCTCGGGCAGCACCTGGGCCATCGCCCGGCGGTTCTCCATCACGTAACTGACCCCGGACGGGATCCGTACGTTGTCCTCCAGCACCCGGAAGGCGCCCTGCTCGTCGCGGATCAGGTCGACCCCGGCGACGTGGATCCGTACGCCGTTGGGCGGGTTGATCCCGGCCGCCGCCCGCAGGAAGTGCGCACTGGTGGCGATGATCCGCCGCGGCACCACGCCGTCGGCGAGCACCTGGCCGGCGCCGTACACGTCGGCGAGGAACGCCTCCAGCGCGCGGATCCGCTGCGCGACGCCCAGCTCGACCGAGCGCCACTCGGCGGCCGCGATGATCCGCGGGACGATGTCGAGGGGAAAGGGACGTTCAACGCCCTTGAGCGCGAACGTGATGCCCTGGTCCAGGAAGGCCCGGGCCAGCACCTCGGCACGAACGCCCAGCTCAGCGCTCGACAGCGGCTGCAGCGTGGCGTGCAGGGCCTCGTAGGTCTCGCGAGGCATGCCGAGCTCGCCGAACATCTCGTCCCAGCCGGGGCCGAGGCGGTACTCCTCGAAAAGATCCGCCATGGCCTGACCCTACGGGCGACTCGTTGCGCGCGGGTAACAGTGGTCACGGCCACTTCACCTGCGGCCCGGCCACCACATGAAGGGCGGGCCGCCGGTACGGGACCTACCGACGGCCCTGGCGCAGCGAGCCCGGCGTGCAGCCGGGCCGGCGCCGCTCGCCCGAGACACCGAGAACGGGGGACCCGGCGTATCGGGGACTGCACCAAGGCTACGCGTGCCCGGCCCGCACCAGAAGCGGCTATCCGTACCTAGATCGCCAGAGATTGGCAGAAATGCCTCGCGTCACGGACCACACCGGCAACGCCGAGCACGTAGCGTGGCGGGCATCACCCTTAGCCGGGCCTGATCAGGGAGCATCCTGTACTCAGCTCATTCTCAGGGGCGCCCACGGAGAATGCCGTGAGCCCTGGAGCCGCGAGGTGGCCGACCGATGACCGATTTGTTGACCGTGATGGCAACACCGGCATGGGCGTACCTTGCGCTTTTCGGATTCCTCGCCGTCGATGCGATGGTCCCGGTGGTGCCGATCCAGGCCATCATGATCACGTCCGGCGCCCTCACCGTGTACGGCAACCTGAGCCTCCCGTTGGTCATCGCGGTGGGCGCCCTGGGCATGTTCACCGGTGACACGATCGCGTTCGTGCTGGGCCGCACCGCCGGTCACGTCGGCGGCCACTGGCTCAGCGGGCGGCTGAGCGCCCTGCGACAACGCTTCGCACCCCGCCACGAGCACGCGGAGAAAACGGAGTCGAAGACCCGCCGGGCCGCCGAGCGCTTCACCCGGGGCCTGCGCAAGCCCGGCCCGCTGGTGCTGCTGCTCTGCCGGTTCGTCCCCGGCGGCCGGATGGCGGCGGGTTACCACGCCGGCCGCAGCGGCTATCCGATCAAGCTCTTCGTGATCTACGACGGCGGGGCGGCGCTGTGCTGGGCCACCTACGGCGGCCTGGTCGGGCACGTGGGCGGCACCGCGGTGACCCAGTCGGCCTGGCGGCTGTTCGCGATCGCCGCCTGCGCCGCGCTGATCTTCGGCACGGCGGGGTGGATCCTGGCCCTCTTCGGCGGGCGCAAGGACAACGCCGAGGAGATCAGCGAGGAGATCAGCGAGGACGCGGCAGCCGACGACGACGCCCCGGCGCCGACCCCGGACGACGAGCGGGCGAGCACGGAGGAAGCGTCGCCGCCGGACCGCCCGGTCCACCTGCGGCACTGACCGCATCCCCGGCCGCCCCAGCCCGCGGCCAACCAAGCCCGGCTCGCCCAAGCCGGGCCGCCCGGACCGGCCCGCCAAGCCCAGACCGGCCCGCCAAGCCCAGACCGGCCCGCCAAGCCCAGACCGGCCCGCCAAGCCCAGACCGGCCCGCCAAGCCCAGACCGGCCCGCCAAGCCCAGACCGGCCCGCCAAGCCCGGACCGGCCCGCCAAGCCCGTCCGCCAAGCCCTGACCGGCCCACCCCAGCCCGGCCCGCCCAAGCCCGGCGCAGGTCCCGACCCGCCCAAGCCCGGCCCGCCCAAGCCCGGCCGCAGGCCCCGACCCGCCCAAGCCCGCCGCAGGCCCCGACCCGCCCTGACCGGCGGCCGCAACGCCCCGGCCGCAGCGCCTACTGCAGCTCGTGCAGCATCAACTGACGGGCCGCCTCGGCGATCGACCCGGACAGCGACGGGTAGATCGTGATCGTGTGGGCCAGCTGGTCCACCGTCAGGTTGTTCTCGATCGCCATCGTGATCGGCAGGATCAGCTCGCTGGCCTTGGGCGCCACCACCACGCCGCCGACGATCTGGCCGGTTGCCGGGCGGCAGAAGAGTTTCACGAAGCCGTCCTTGAGGCCGGCCATCTTGGCCCGGGCGTTACCGGTCAGCGGGAGCATGACCTGGCGGGCGGGCACCTTGCCGGCGTCGACGTCGTTCTGCGAGACGCCGACCGTGGCCAGCTCCGGGTCGGTGAAGACGTTGGCCGAGACCGTCCGCAGGCGCAGCGGCGCCACGGCCTCGCCCATGGCGTGCCAGACCGCGATCCGGCCCTGCATCGCGGCCACGCTGGCCAGGGGCAGCACGCCGGTGCAGTCGCCGGCGGCATAGATGCCGGGGACGTTGGTGCGCGACACCCGGTCGACGGTCACGTAACCGCCGTTGGCCACGTCCACGCCGTACTCGCGCAGGCCCAGTTCGGCGGTGTTGGGCACGGCGCCGACGGCCATCAGGGCGTGCGAGCCCTCGACCGTACGGCCGTCGGAGAGCGTCACCAGCACACCGTCGCCGGTGTTGACCACCGTGTCGGCGCGGGACTGGTTGAGGATGGTCATGCCGCGCTCGCGGAAGACCCGTTCGATGGCCATGGCGGCGTCGGCGTCTTCGTGCGGCATCACCCGCTCGCGGCTGGAGACCAGCGTGACCTGCACGCCCATGGCCAGGTAGGCGCTGGCGAACTCGGCCCCGGTGACACCCGAGCCGATCACCACCAGGTGGCTGGGCAGCTCGTCGAGGTCGTAGACCTGGCGCCAGTCGAGGATGCGCTCGCCGTCGGGCACCGCGGTGGGCAGCACCCGCGGGGTGGCGCCGGTCGCGATCAGCACCGTCGTGGCGTCGACCGCGTATTCCGTGCCGCCGGCCGGGGTGATCAGCACCTGGTGGGTGTGACCCAGCGTGTCCTCGCCCATCCGGGCCCGGCCGGTCACCACGTCCACGCCGGCCTTGATCAGCTTGGCCTGGATGTCGCCGGACTGGGCCAGCGCGAGCCGCTTCACCCGGTCGTTGACCGCCTTGGCGTCGACCGTGACTCCCTCCAGGCCGGCCGAGCGGATGCCGAAGCGCTCGTTGTGCCGGTAGCCCGTCACCACCTCCGAGCTGGCGATGAAGGTCTTCGACGGCACACAGTCGGAGAGCACGCAAGCGCCGCCGGCCCCGTCGGCCTCGACGAGGGTGACTTCCGCGTCGAGTTGTGCGGCGACCAGCGCCGCCTCGTACCCGCCCGGCCCACCGCCGATGATCACGATCCGGCTCACGATAGTCCGACCTCCATTGCAGTGTTTTGTCGCTTTCGTGCCGCAGATGTGCCGACACGCACACCTCGTATTCTCCACCACCGGCCGTCCGGGCTATCGTCATCGCCGTGGGTCACTACGCCGCGTACGGTTCCAACCTCGATCCTGCCCGGATGCGGGCCTACTGCCCGCACTCGCCCATGGTCGGCGTCGGGTGGGTGGAAGGCTGGCGCCTGACCTTCGCCGGCGAGGGCGACATGGGCTGGGAGGGCGCGGTCACCACGATCGTGGAGTCCCCGGGCGACCGGGTCTTCGTCTCGCTCTACGACGTGCACCCGTGGGACGCCGCCCAGCTCGACGAGGTCGAGGGGGTGACCGCGGGTGCGTACCAGAAGCTCACCGTGCGTGTCTCCACGCTCGAGGGCGAGTTCAGCGCCTGGGTCTACGTCTTCGACGGCTACGAGGGCGGCATGCCGACGGCCTGGTATCTCTCCGAGATCGCCAACGCGGCCGAGAAGGCCGGCGCGCCGGACGACTACGTGGCCGAGCTGCGCCGGCGGCCCACCCGCACCGCCTCGCCGGAGCTGTAGGCCCTAGACCGTCCGCTGGTAGATGTTGGCCTCGTAGAGCGGCCGCATCCCGACCGCGCGGTAGAGCCGCGCGGCTTCGGTCGGGTTGGCCAGGTCGACCCCCAGGCCGGCCGTCGTGCGTCCCTTGGCCGCATAGGCCGCGAAAGCCCGGTGCAACAGAGCCGCACCCACACCCCGCCGACGGTACGGCCGCAGCACCGCCAGCGACCGCACCCATCCGCCGTTGTCCTCGACGCCGGAGTCGGAGGACTGGAGCACCCCGGCCCACTGACCGTCGACCTCACCGACGAACCACTCGTCCCAGGCGACGCTCGCCTCGCCGGCCACCTGCTGCCGCCAGGTGTCGAAGCCGGTGGCGTCGTGGTCGCTGTCGCGGAACGCCTCCTCGATGGTGGCGTGGAACCGGCGCAGCTCGGCCTCGTCGTCGTGGCGCAGCGGCCGGACGGTGACACCGGGCGCGGGCGGCGGGACGGTGACCGGGCCGGCCAGCGACATGGTCATCCGCGCGTGCTGCTTGACGAAGACAAAACCCGCGTCGGTGAGCGCCGAGATCCACGGCTGCTCGGTCGGGACCGCGCCCGCCCGGACCGCGTACGGGTCGTGCCCGAACTCCCGGCCCCGCTCGGTGACCCGGTCGAGCAGCAGGGCGAGGAGCGGGCGCAGGGCAGGCACCCCGCGCTCGGGCCACACGTAGACCTCGATGAACTCGCGCGCGCCACCCGAGGGGTTGTCCGGATACGCCCAGCCCACGATCTCACCGGCGGCGTCCAGCGCCACCCAGCAGTCCCGGGCCGGGTCGGTGTGCGGCATGGTCAGCGCCGCCCGCACCTCCTCGGCGGTGTAGTCGGGCTCACCGACCGCGGCGATGTCGCTCGCGTGGGTTAACCGGAGGAGCTCCGGCACGTCGTCCAGGGTCGGCCGGCGGGTGCGCCAGCCCTCGGGCAGTTCCGTCACCGGAGAATCTGAGCACAGCGGCGCGGCGGCACCAAGCGTTTTTCACCGGCTCAGCCGGTGCGACAGCGAGGTCAGCAGGCCGATCAGCTCGATCCGCTCGGCCCGGTCGAGGCGCGCGTACGCCTGCCCGGCCAGCGAGTCGGCCACCGACTCGGCCCACATGAGCCGCCGCACGATCGGCCCCGGCGACGGGTACGGCGGCTGCCAGCCGAACGCCACCGCGTCCGTCTCACCGTCCGGGCCCGCGATGATCGCCTCCAGCGGGGTGAGCCCGCTGGCCCGGACCGCCACCACGTGCACGCCCAGCCGGTGCTCCTGCAGCAGGTGCAGCATCACCGCGGCCTGGGCGCCCGCCGAGGCGTCCGGCACGGGCATCGCGCGCCACGCCGCGAACAGCGTCAGGCCCGCGGCGTCCACCGCCTCCACGACCCGCTTGGCCAGCTCCAGCAGCCTGGTCAGCCGGGGGAAGCCACCGAGCTCGTCCACACCCCACCGGCACAGCTCGTGCAGGTGCCAGGTGGCCACCTCCACCGGCGGCGTCGTCTTGGCCGCGGCCTCCCAGCCGTCGGTCACCGCCTCGGGGGCGATGAAGCCGATCGCCGCGGCGACCGTCTCCGGGCGTACGTCGCCGAGCGCGCCGGCCCGGGCCGACACGTGGTACGCCCACCCGGACAACCCCATCAACCGCGCACGGCGCAGTGTCTGCGGGGACTCGGCGAACGCCCCGACGAGGTTGGCGAGTCCCGGCTTGGCGTTGGCGGCTGCCTGTTCGGGGGTCACCTGAGCGATTCTGCTCCCCCTGACCGGTTCGTGAAAATGGCCTACTGATCCGGTTCATCCGCGTCGAGATCCTCCAGGGCCGCCTCGACGTCCCCGACCTCACGCCGCGCGGCCGACGCGTCGCGCTCCGCCGAGCGCCGCGCCAGCTTGCGCCGGGACACCTCGGCCTGCGCCACGATCCGCTGTCGTTCCAGCTCAGCGAGCTGTTCCTCGATCTCGTCGACGGCGTGGGCGGCCTCCTGCTCGGCCGCCTCGGCGCGTTCCAGGCGGGTCCGGGTCTTGGCCTCCGCGGCCCGGGCGGTGGTCAGCCGGCGTTTGAGTTCGCGGCGCCGTTCCGCCCGTTCCTGCCGGGCTTTCTCGGCCGCGCGGCGTTTGCGCTCCTCCAGCGCCGTGGGCCGGGCGGTCCGCTCGGGCTCGGCGGCGACGGCGAACGGGTTCGGCGGCGCCTCCTCGTCCTCGTCGCCGTCCTCTTCCGGCTCGTCCGGCTCGTCGGCGGTGACCAGGCGCAACCGCGGGCGCGGCACCTCACCGAAGCCGGCGTACGTGGCCGCCTTGACCAACCGTCCACTGCGTACCTGCTCGGCGATGTCCGGCTCGGCCAGGGCGGCGGTCAGCGTCGCCTCGACCTCGGCCATCGGCAACTTCACCGTACGCAGCCCCGGGTCGTCCTCCAGGGCGAGCTTCTGCGCGGCGTTGACCAGGGCGGACACCACCTGCCGGCGTTGCGTGGAGAGCTCGCGCAACTGCTCACCCTGCAGGCTGCGCTGGGCCGAGCGCAGCGCGGTGGACAGCTCCACCAACTCGTCGATCAGTTCCGGGCGGCGCAGGGCGAGCAGGTTGACCAGCCAGGCCGCCACGGTCGGCTTGCGCAGCGCGGCCAGCCGCTTGGCGGTCTCCTTGTCGCCGGCCCGTTTCGCCTCGTCGATCGCGGCGGCCCGGCCCGCGACGAATCCCTCCGGCGGCGCCTCGTAGAGCGCCCGGATCACGTCCTCGGTGCTGGTCGGCACGTCAGTCCAGCGTCGTGCCGGGCGCGACGCGGGCGTACCGGGTGCCGCCGAGGCGTTCGAGGTGGCCATCCGAGACCTGCGCGCCGGTCTCGGTGAGCAGGGAGTCGTGCAGCGCGAACGCCCGGCCCGGCTTGACCGCGCGGACGAACTCGATCGCCTCGCTGAGCTTGAGCCAGGGCGCGTTGAGCGGCACGAACAGCGTGTCGACGTGCTCGTCGGGCGCGGTGAACGAGTCGCCCGGGGTGTAGACCGAGCCGGAGTCGTCGGCGATCAGGAAGCCCAGATTCGCGATCCGGGGAATCTCGGGGTGGATCACGGCGTGCTGTCCGCCGTACGCCCGGACGGTGAAGCCCGCCGCGCTGAACTCGGTGCCCGCCTCGACCGGGGTGACCACGTCGGCGAAGGCGGTCAGCTTGGGCAGTACGTCCGGGTGGGCGTAAACACGCAGGTCGGGCCGCTGGGCCACGGCGTCGGCGAGCCCGTCGACGTCGAGATGGTCGAAGTGCTCGTGGGTGATCAGGACGGCGTCGGCGCCGGTCAGCGCCGACCGTTCGCTGAACGCCCCCGGGTCGACGACCAGGACGGCGTCGCCTCCCTCGAGACGTAGACAGGAATGCGTGAACTTCGTGACGCGCACGTGAGCCCTCCGGTGCCGAATCGTGACCGCTCATGTCGCAGTCTGCCGGAACCGGCTCCCGCGCGCCGCACGTCCCAGGGGGCAGACCTCAACGGGGAACGGAGTATCCATGCGTGCTCGACGAAGGATCACCGCGGCGCTCAGCGCTGCCGGACTGGCCGTGACCCTGGCTCTCGCCGGTTGCAGCGGCGACAGCGCGGACAACAACGCCTCGTCGGCGGGCAGCGCCCCTCAGCTCGGCGAGCCGGCACCGGCCGAGGCTCCCGCCCAGGGTGAGGCGGACACCGCCGAGCGCGGTAAGGATCAGGCAGCCGAGGCGCCCGACCTGCGCGTGGACCAGCGCTCGATCGTCTACACCGGCGCCATCACGGTCCGCGTCGAGGACGTGAACATCGCCGCAGCCCGCGCCGCCGGCATCGCGACCGGGGCCGGCGGCTTCATCAGCGGCGACAAACGCAACAGCGGCTCCGGCTCGCAGGACGCCACCCTCGAGCTGCGCGTACCGGCCGAGAAGTTCAACCCCGTGGTGGATCAGCTGGCCGGGCTGGGCGACGAGGAGCAGCGCGGCATCAACACCGAGGACGTCACCGAGCAGACGATCGACCTGGACGCCCGGATCGCCACCCAGCAGGCCCGGGTGGACAGCGGCCGCAAACTGCTGGCCCAGGCCAAGTCGCTCAACGACCTGGTGATGCTGGAACGGGAGGTGGCGACCCGCGAGGCGGACCTGGCCTCCCTGCAGGCCAAGAAGCGCCGCCTGGCCGACCTGACCGCGCTGTCGACGATCACGGTGGTGCTGCTCGACCCCGACGCCGTGGCAGTCGAGGAGGATGAGGGCGCACCCGGCTTCCTGGCCGGCCTGCAGAACGGCTGGAAGGGTCTGCTGGCGTCGCTGGGGGTCGTCCTGACCGTGCTGGGCTGGCTGCTGCCCTGGCTGATCGTCCTGGCCCTGCCGGCCTGGGGAGTCATCTGGCTCTACCGCCGCAACCGCGCCCGCCGCCCGGCCCGCACCCCGCTCACCCCACAGGCCATGCCGGCCTACGCAATGGCCGCCCCGGCCCCGACCTACCCGCCCCGCACCCAGCCGGCCCAAACGCAGCCGGCCCAAACGCAGCCGGCCCAAACGCAGCCGGCCCAAACGCAGCCGGCCCGGCCCGCCCGGACCCAGTCCGCCCAGCCCCAGTCCGCCCAGCCCCAGCCGCCGTCCTCCACCAGCAAGGACGCCCCACCCAAGGGTGAGGAGAAGTCCGGGGAGTAAGTCCGGGAAGCACGCACCTGGCAGGGTGAGGGTGGCCGTCCATGAGCCGCTAGGCGATTGGCCACCCTCGCCCGGTCCGCCGCGGGAGCGACGGTCAGCACCGCTCACCCACCGTGGCAAAAAAGCTCTTGATCCAAGCTCTTAAAAAGCCCCCGTCGACAATGCCGCCAACGCGGTGTGGACCATCACTCGCACCCCGTAGCCGATGCACTTCTCGTCGACGTCGAAGTTCGAGGTGTGCAGGTCGTATTTCACCTCGGAGCCCGGCGTGCCCGTGCCGAGCCGGATCATCGCGCCCGGGATGTTGTCCAGGTAGAAGGCGAAGTCTTCGCCGCCCATGCTGATCTCGGCCTCGACCACGCGGTCGGCGCCCAGCGCCGCGCCGGCCGCGCCCGCGATCACCGCGGCCGCCATCCGGTCGTTGATCACCGGCGGCACGCCCCGGTTGTATTTGACCTCGACCTCGGCGCCGGTCGGGGCGACCACGTCGCGGATCAGCTTGGTGATCAGCTCGGGGGCTTCGCGCCAGGCATCGCGGTTGAGGATGCGGACCGTGCCGCGGACGTAGCCCTCGCCGGGGATCGCGTTGAACGCCTCGCCCGCCTGCACCGCGCCCCACACCATGGAGACGCCCGCGCGGGGGTCGACGCGCCGGTCCAGCAGGGCGGGCACGTCGACGATGACCCGGCCCAGCGCGTGCACCAGGTCAGCGGTCAGGTGCGGCCGGGCAGTGTGCCCGCCGGGGCCGGTGAGGCGCACCTCGACGGTGTCGGCGGCCGCCGTGAACGGGCCGGAGCGGACCCCGACCAGGCCGGCCGGCAGCTGGGGGTAGCAGTGCAGCGCGAAGATCCCCACGACGTCCTTGAGCGCGCCGGAGGCGATCACCTCGGGGGCGCCGGAGGGCACGTACTCCTCCGCGGGCTGGAAGATCAGCCGCACCCGGCCGGGCAGCTCGCCCTGCTCGTTGAGCTGGGCCAGGGCCAGTCCGAGTCCGAGCAGGACGGTGGTGTGCACGTCGTGACCGCAGGCGTGGGCGACCTTGGCGACCGTCGAGCGGTACGGCACGTCCTTGGTGTCCTGCAGCGGCAGGGCGTCCAGGTCCGCGCGGAAGGCGATCACCCGGTCGCCCTCGCCGATGTCGCAGATCAGGCCGTTGCCCTTGGGCAGCAGCTGCGGGGTGAGGCCGGCGACGGCGAGCTCGCGCGCGATCAGGGCGGCGGTCTCGAACTCGGCGTTCGACGGCTCCGGGTGCGCGTGGATGTGCCGCCGGATGGCCACGAGCTCGGCGCCCCGGGCGGCCAGCCAGCGGTCCAGCTGGCCGGGCAGCGGGTCGGCGCCGGGCGGGGGCCCCGGGAAAGGGGCCTGGGGTGAGCTGTCGGGCACGGTCAATGCACTCGTCACGTCGGATTCTCTATCGCTCTCGTCATTTGAACCGGTTTCCGCAACGCGCGAAAGCTTAGACCTGTTCCGGTGACGCTGTGCAACGTCATTCCCGTATTGATCGTCTCGCGCTGTGTTACCAATGCCCTGATAAGAGCGCTGTGCGGGCGCCTTCTCCTCCAACGGATGACAATTACCGGAGGTGACGCTGTTAAAAGTGTTCCACGGGTCGGTACACGCCCCACACCCCGCGCAGCGTGGTGCAGACCTCGCCCACGGTGGCACGCAGCCGCAAGGCCTCCCGCATCGGCGGCAGCACGTTCTCGGTGCCCTCGGCCGCCTTGCGCAGGTCGGCCAGCGCCGCCTCGACCGCCACGGAGTCCCGTTCGGCGCGCAGCTTCTTGAGCCGGGCGGCCTGGTCGGCCTCGATGGCCGGGTCGACGCGCAGCGGCTCGTACTTCTCCTCCTCGTCGCTCGCGAAGCGGTTGACCCCGACGACCACCCGCTCGCCGTTGTCGATCTGCTGGGAGATCCGGTACGCCGAGCTCTCGATCTCCTGCTTCTGGAAGCCCTGCTCGATGGCGTCCACCGAGGACCCGAAGCTGAACACCCGCTCGATCAGCGCGGTCGCCGCCGCCTCCACCTCGTCGGTCATGGCCTCGATGACATACGAGCCGGCGAACGGGTCGACGGTGTCCACCAGGCCGCTCTCGTACGCGAGGACCTGCTGGGTGCGCAGGGCCAGCCGGGCCGACTTCTGGGTGGGCAGCGCGATGGCCTCGTCGTACGCGTTGGTGTGCAGCGACTGGGTCCCACCGGCCACCGCGCCGAGCGCCTGGATCGCCACCCGGACCAGGTTGACCTCGGGCTGCTGGGCGGTGAGCTGCACGCCGGCGGTCTGGGTGTGGAACCGCAGCATCAGCGATCTGGGATTCTTCGCCCCGAACTCGTCGCGCATGATCCGGGCCCACATCCGCCGGGCGGCGCGGAACTTGGCGATCTCCTCCAGCAGCGTGGTGCGGGCGACGAAGAAGAACGACAGCCGGGGCGCGAAGTCATCGACGGCCAGCCCGGCCGCGATCGCCGCGCGCACGTACTCGATGCCGTTGGCCAGCGTGAATGCGATCTCCTGCGCGGGCGTCGCGCCGGCCTCGGCCATGTGGTAACCCGAGATGGAGATGGTGTTCCACTTGGGGATCTCGGCCCGGCAGTAGGCGAACGTGTCGGCGACCAGCCGCAGCGACGGTTTGGGCGGGAAGATGTACGTCCCCCGGGCGATGTACTCCTTCAGGATGTCGTTCTGGATCGTGCCGGTCAGCGCCGCCCCCGGCACCCCCTGCTCCTCGGCCACCAGTTGGTAGAGCAGCAGCAGCAGCGAGCCGGGCGCGTTGATCGTCATCGACGTGGAGACCTTGTCGAGCGGGATCCCGGCGAACAGCTGCCGCATGTCGTCGATCGAGTCGATGGCCACGCCGACCTTGCCGACCTCGCCGTGCGCGATCGGGTCGTCGGAGTCGTAGCCCATCTGGGTGGGCAGGTCGAAGGCGACCGACAGGCCCATCGTGCCGGCGGCCAGCAGTTGGTGGTAGCGGGCGTTGGACTCCACGGCGGTGCCGAAGCCGGCGTACTGGCGCATGGTCCACGGGCGCTGGGTGTACATGGTCGGGTAGACGCCCCGGGTGTACGGGTAGGCACCGGGCTCACCGAGCCGCTCGTCGACGTCCGGGGCCACATCGCCGCGGTGGTAGACCGGTTTGATCTCGAACCCGGATTCTGCGTTCACAAGGGCGATCCTAAAGCAGCGTTAAGCGCGGGAGGGGCTTCAGCCCGGTGCGACGGGGTGAGGGATTTTGCACTCAGCGTCCGAAAAGTTCCACCGTACGCGACAGGCTGGCTACCCACGGTCGAGTTCCACAGAACACCCTTCCAGCGACTTTCCGAAATGGGGTGGGAACCGGCAAGATAGCGGAGTTGGCCGACAGCCCCTACACCCCCTTCGGTGGCATCTCACGTGACTCAGATTCCGACCTGGAGCGGTGGCAACTCTGCTCCGACCAGCGGACGCGCAGCCCCGGGCACGCTCATCGGCGGGCGGTACACGCTTCGTGCCGCGGTCGGGCACGGTGGCATGGGCACGGTCTGGCGGGCAGCGGACACGCTGCTGCGCCGTGACGTAGCCATCAAGGAGGTCATCCTCCCGCCCGGCCTGGCGCCCAGTGACCGCGACTCGATGTACGAACGCACGATGCGCGAGGCCCGCGCCGCGGCCGCCCTGCAGCACCCGGCGGTCGTGCAGGTCTACGACGTGGTGCACGAGAACGGCCGGCCGTGGATCGTCATGGAGCTGCTGGAGGCGCGCAGCCTCGCCGACATGGTGATCGAGGACGGACCGGTCAACCCGCGGGTGGTGGCCAAGATCGGCATCGCCCTGCTCGGCGCGCTCGAGGTGGCGCACGCGCACGGCGTGCTGCACCGCGACGTGAAGCCGGCCAACGTGCTGATCTGCACCGACGGCCGCTGCGTGCTCACCGACTTCGGCGTCGCCCGGATGCCCACCGACGTGCAGCTCACCACGCCCGGCATGGTGCTCGGCTCGCCGCACTTCATCTCGCCCGAGCGGGCCATGGGCAGCGACTTCGGCCCGCCCAGCGACCTTTTCTCCCTGGGTGTCACGCTCTACACCGCGATCGAGGGCCGGCCGCCGTTCGACAAGGGCGACCCGATCGAGACGATGCACGCCGTCGTGGAGGACCCGCCGACCCCGGCCGTACGCGCCGGCTCGCTGACGCCGGTGCTGATGGGCCTGCTGGAGAAGGACCCGGCCCGCCGCTTCGACGTGCCGACCGCCCGGACGATGCTGCGCCAGCAGCTCGCCGGGCCGCTGGCCAGCAAGGCCCCGCCGCACATGATGACGGACCCGTACTCGGTGGTCCCGTCGCAGCGTCCGCCGGCGGCCGAGACCCAGCCGATCCCGCCCGCCCAGCCGAAGCCCTCGGGCCAGATCGGCGGCCGGGCCATGCTCGCGCCCGGCGAGTCGCTGACCGGTCGCCTGGCCAAGCTCAAGCAGGGCAGCGGTGGCGGCCGGCGCCGCGCCGCCGAGGCCGCCGCGGCCAGCGCCCCGACCGGGGCCTACCCGCCTCCGCCGCCGATGGACAACGACCGGACCAGCGTGATCCCGCCGTCCGGGGCTTCGGAGAGCGACGAGACCAGCGTGCTGCCGCCGCGCCGGCAATGGGACGGTGCCCGCGCGGCCCGCGACCCGCTGCCCGGCACGGTGGTGACCAGCCCGGCGGCCAAGCGCCGCGCGATGATCGACAACACGGTCGCCACCGTGCGCCGCACCACCGACAAGGCCGTCACGACGGTCAAGGGCTGGCCGCGCAACACCCAGCTCGCCGCCGGTGGTGGCGCCCTGGCCGTGGTCGTGCTGCTGGTGCTGGTGTTCTCTCTGACCGGCGGCGACGACCCCGGCACCCCGCCCGATCAGCCGCCGACGGCCAACCAGGTGGTGCCGGCCTCGTTCGCGACCCAGGACTACCGGGGTGACAAGGCCGTCACGGTCAAGGTGCCCAAGGCCTGGGAGCGCGCCGCGACCGGCAACTGGGTCGACTACATCAACCCCGAGGACAAGTCGACGAAGGTCCGGGTGCTGGTCGAGAAGGGGTCGATCGCGCCCCGCAAGTTCGCCGACACGACCGCGCCGGGCACGCTGAAGAAGTCCAAGGCCTGCCCGAAGCCGTTCAAGCACCTGGGCACGACCGACGTCGAGATCTCCGGGCTGCCCGCCGCCCAGTTCGAGTACACCTGCGGCGAGGGCGACACCATGCGGCACGGGATCTGGCGGCAGACCACGACCGACGGCCGCATGTACTCCTTCTACCTCACCACCACCGAGGCGAAGTTCGCCGAAAGCAAGCAGTACTTCGACGAGATGGCCAAGACCTTCACCCTCAAGTCGAGCTGACCCGCCGGGCCGTGCTATCCACTGAGCATGGCAACTGACGATCTCCGCAGGCTGGCCGAGACCTGGCTGGCCGACGATCCCGACCCGGCCGCGCGTGACGAGATCCGGGAGCTGCTCGCGCGGCTCCCGGAGAGCGCCGACGAGCTCGCCGACCGGTTCGCCGGTCCGCTGACCTTCGGCACGGCCGGGCTGCGCGGCCGGCTGCGGGCCGGGCCGAACGGGATGAACCTCGCGGTGGTCACCCGCGCCGCGGCCGGCCTGATCGGCTGGCTGGGCGCGCAGGGCGGGCAGGGACCGCTGGTCATCGGGTACGACGCCCGGTACGGCTCCCGCGACTTCGCCGAGCAGACCGCCCGGGTGGCCACGGCGGCCGGGCGCGCGGCCCTGCTGCTCCCCCGCCCGCTGCCGACGCCGGTGCTGGCGTACGCGGTGCGGCAGCTGGACGCTGTGGCCGGGGTCATGGTCACCGCCAGTCACAACCCGCCCCAGGACAACGGCTACAAGGTCTACCTGGGTGCTCGGCTGGGCGGTCCGGCCGGGGCCGGCGCGCAGATCGTCCCGCCCGCCGACGCGGGCATCGAGGCCGCCATCCAGGCGGTCGGGCACGTGGCCGAGGTCCCGCTGGGCGAGCCCGGCACGGTCCTCGACGAGACAATCGTCCAGGGGTACGTGGACAGCGCGGCCGCTGTCGTCGCCGCCGGTCCCCGTGACCTGAAGGTGGCGTACACGCCGCTGCACGGGGTCGGCGGCAAGGTGCTCGCCGCGACGTTCGCCGCGGCCGGTTTCGCCGCCCCGGCCGTGGTCGCCGAGCAGGCCCAGCCGGACCCGGCGTTCCCGACCGTCGCGTTCCCCAACCCGGAGGAGCCGGGCGCGATGGACCTGCTGCTGGCCCTGGCCGGCCGGACCGGCGCCGACCTGGCCATCGCCAACGACCCGGACGCCGACCGGTGTGCCATCGCGATCCCGGGCACCGAGCCGGGCAGCTGGCGGCCGCTGAGCGGGGACGAGCTGGGCGTGCTGCTCGCCGACCACCTGATCCGGCGCGGCGTGGCCGGCACGTACGCCACCACGATCGTCTCCTCGACGCTGCTGCGAGCCCTGTGCACAGCCCGGGGCGTGCCGTACGCGGAGACTCTGACCGGCTTCAAGTGGATCGTCCGCGGCGCCGAGGAGCTCGCCTACGGCTACGAGGAGGCGCTGGGCTACTGCGTCGCGCCGGGGCTGGTCCGCGACAAGGACGGCATCACCGCGGCGGTGACCGTGGCCGATCTGGCCGCCACGCTCAAGGCCGAGGGGCGTTCCCTGGCCGACCGCCTCGACGAGCTGGACGCGGAGTTCGGCGTGCACCGCACCGGGCAGGTCTCGATGCGGGTCGAGGACCTCGGCCTGATCACCAGCACCATGGCCCGGATCCGGCAGGACCCGCCGAAGAGCCTGCTCGGCGACGCGGTGACCGAGGTCGAGGACCGGCTGCCGGACGCCGACGTGCTGACCCTGCGGACGGCGCGGGCCCGGGTGGTCATCCGGCCGTCCGGCACCGAGCCGAAGCTCAAGGCGTACCTGGAAGTGGTCGAGCCGGTGACCGACGGTGACCTGACCGCGGCGCGGGCGCGCGCCGTGGCGGCGATGGACAGCGGGCTGCGCCCGGAGATCTCCACCGCGCTCGGCCTGGCCTGAGTTGACCGGGGCCGCTGGCGGCCCCGGTACCGCTCGTCAGACCTTCGGGGCGCCCAGCGCCGTGATGATCGCCCGGCTCAGGGTGGCCACCACCAGGGCGACGCTCGGGCGCACGATCGAGTCCTCGAGGTTCACGGTGCCGGAGAAGCCCGCGCCGCTGGCGATCTGCTCCAGCCGCTGGTGGGCCCGGGCAGCCTCCTCCGGCGGCAGCCGGAGCGCGGGCTCCATCCGGGTCGCCACGAGCAGGGTGGCCAGGGCCGCGGTCCGCTCGTCCGGCGGCGCGTCGGTGATCAGTGCCTCGGCCAGCCGCTTGCGGATCTCCGCCTCGAACGCGGGGTCCGCAGTCGGATAGCGGTGCACGTGGATGTGACCCATCTGGGTCTCGTCCACGTCACGCACCACGCCCCGCTCGATCAGGTCCTGCAGGACCCGGTTACGGAGGTTGTGACGCAGCCGCTGCACCCACTGCGCGGGGGTGTGCGGGTCGTCCGCGGCGGCTTTGGCGAGCACCAGGTCGGCAATCGGGTCGCCGATCGGGGTCGGGTCGTTGACGACGAGGTTGCCGTTCACGTAGGCGATCCGGCCGGCCAGCGCGAGGTCCACCAGCACGGCCGCGGACATACCGAGGTCGAGCCCGATGCGGGAACCGGTCGCCTTGCCGGTCTGGTCGTCGTACGCGAGGAGGAGGAGTTCCTCAGCGAGCGCGATGGAGGTCATGGCAAAACGATAGTGGCCTCAGTCACGTCGTCTCCACCGCCACTCCCCTTTCCTCGGCCCGCGAGCAACCAGTCGACCAGCCGCTCGGCCGCCCGGCCGTCCCGCGCGGTCGCGTAGATCTCCGCGAACGCCTTGGCTGCCCCCGCGTGTTCGGCGGCGACGGTGTCGAGCGCGCCCAGCGCCGCGGCCACCTCGGCGGAGGTGTTCAGCAGCGGTCCGGGAGCCACGGTGCGGAGGTCCACATTCAGCCCCGGAGAGGCCTCGAACTCCGCCAGGTCGGGCACGTAGAGCAGCATCGGGCGGCCGGTGACCGCGAAGTCGGCCAGCAGGGTCGAGTAGTCGGTGATCAGCGCGTCGGCGGCCAGCAGCAGCTCGCCCACCTGCGGATATCCCGACACGTCGAGCACGCCGGGCACCAGGCCCAGCACGTCGTCACCCAGCGCCGGATGCCGGCGGACGAGCAGCGTGTGACCGGGCGGCAGGGCGGCCACGACGGCGGGCAGATCCAGCAACTTGCCGGGGTCGCTCCAGCCCCGCTTGCGCCAGTCCATCGGGCGCCGGGTGGGTGCGTACAGGATCAGGCGGGTGTCGGCGGGCAGGGCCAGGCGCGCGAGCACCGCGGCCCGGGCGGTCTCGGCGTCCATGGTGGTGAGCAGGTCGTCGGCCGGGCGCCCCCACTCCAGGACCGGGCCGCCGAAACGCAGCTCCCGGCGCACCACGGGGGTGGCCGAGGAGCCCGGCGACGCGAGGGCTGTCCAGCTCGCCGCGTCGGAGTCGAGCTGGTCGATCAGCTCCTGGCCGAGCGGGTGGGCGACCGCCGTGGCACCGGAGCGGGCGATCGGCCAGCCGCCGGCGAGCCGGAGCACCACCTGACCGTCGGCCGGCCGGAACCAGCGCGGCAGGTCGTCGTTGGTGACGATCCAGCGGCTGGTGGTCAGGGCGGCGTACCAGGCCTCGCTGCCGTGGGTGACCGGCTCGGCGCCGGGCGGCACCGGCTGGCCGCGCTCGACCGTCCAGCGGGCGACCGGCGCCTGCGGCCTGCGGGTCAGCTCGGCCAGCAGAGCGGCCGGGTCGTCGGCGAAGCGCCGGCCCGGTGCGGCGTCGAAGAGCACCGCGTCCCGCAGGGCGGGCCGGGCACCGAGCGAGGCGTACGCGGCGCGCAGACGGTCCTGCTCGGCCGGGTCGGGCTCGGGGGTCTCGACGACCAGGACGGTGCGCTCCTCGCCGGCCGAGCGCAGCACGGTGCGTACGCCGTCGGCGGCGGTCGCCGAGGTCGGCAGGCCCGCGGTGACCGCGCCGGTGAAGCCGAGGCCGGCGATGGTCAGGTGGTGCACCCCGGCGGACCGGAACGACAGGTCCCACATGCCCGCCACCAGCGGCAACGGTCCGGCGAGGCCGGGCATCGCGGCCGGGTCGACGACCACCTGCCAGCGCCCGTCCACCGCCCGCAGCGGCAGGCTGAGGTCCTTGCGGCGGCCGCGCAGCCGCAGCAGCAGCTCCCCTTCGACGTCCGGGCTGTCGCCGCTGAGCACCAGGGCGCCGTCGGCACGCCAGTCGGCGGACGTCACCACCGGGCCGGCCGGGCGGGTGCGCAGGGAGACGTGCCCGGCGGCCGAGACGGCGGTGTAGACCTCGTCGGTGCCCCGCACTGTCCGCAGCGGCTCGTAGCCGTCGTCGGCGACGAGCTGGACCGGCTTGTCCCGGACCACGATGTCGATCTGGAAGCGCTGGGCGTACAGGCCGGCGGCGTGGTTGTCGTCGGTGACGTCGAGGCCGATGCCGGCCAGCGGGAGGCGTGCGGTGAAAGCGAAGCCGTCCGGGACCGGGCTCACCTCGGCCGGCACCCGGTGCGTGACGATGCCGCGGACCCGGCTCAGCTCGATCCGGACCGGGCCCGCCGGGCGGCTGCGCAGCATGCCCCGCAGCACCAGGTCGTCGCCGTCGCGGTGGCTCGCGGTGAGCCAGCCGTCCGACTTGCTGATCCGCAGCCGCAGCCGGCCCTTGGTCTCGATCGGGGCGACCCAGACACCGGGCTCCAGCTGCTTGCGGGGCAGCGGATCACTCCAGCCCTCGGGCACCCGCAGCCCCGCGCGCCGGACCGTGATGCCGCGGGCGGCGGCGACCGCGACCGTCCAGCTGCCGCTGCGCCAGACCTTGCCGTTGCGCATCACGGCCGGATCGATCGAGACGGTGAAACCGGCGGCCTGCTCGGCCGGGCGGGCCTCGGGATCACGATGGGCACGCGCCCGCAGCGGGAGACGGCGCCGGCCGCCGTCGCTGGAGAGCCACAGCAGCCGCATCGAGCCGAACCGGCGCGGTGGGCCGCCGGGCACGTAGGCGTAGCCGGTCAGCTCGAGCCGGCCGTCGCGCCACACCAGGCTGCGGACCGCGGACTCCAGCGGGCGCTGCGATGCCGCCTTGGGCTTGCGGAAGCCGCGGTCGATCAGCTCGACCAGATCGTCGAGGCGGCGGTCACGGATCAGCTGCCAGTGCCGGCGGACCTTGGCCGGCTGCCGGTCGACGGCACCCGGGTCGAGCTCGGCGAGATAGCCCGTGGCCAGCTGCATGAACGTCTCACGGAACTCCGGCGAGGCCGCCGGCAGGAACCGCAGGTAGCTGCTGAGCTTGTCCCAGATCGCCTGCTCCTCGTACACCCGGCGGAGCTCGTCCTGGCCGGCGTCCGTGAGCAGCTTGCGGGTGAGCTCGACCGAGAAGAAGCGGTCGACGAGGTTGCGCAGGTCGTTGTTGGACTGGGTGATCGAGCGGACCGCGCCCTCGCGGACCCGCCAGAAGTAGATCGGCTCGTTGACGACCGCGACGCTGGTGGCCAGGGCGTGCGCCGGCACGGTGACCGGCACGTCCTCGAAGAGCCGGCCGACCGGGAACTCGAAGCCGTGCGCGTCGTAGAAGGAGCGGCGGTACAGCTTGTTCCAGATCGTGCGGTCGCGCAGCAGCTCCGGCCGGCGGGTGACGTGGGTGTTGAGGTCGGTGGTGGCGATCGCCTCGTTGTGCGGCGCCCCGCGGTACGCACCCCGTGAGGAATACCGCCGGACGGCGCCGCTGGCGAAGTCCGCGCCGCCGGCCAGCGCCTGCACCAGCAGCTCGTACGCGTGCGCGGCCAGCACGTCGTCACTGTCGACGAAGGCCAGGTATTCGCCCCGCGCGGCCGGCACGGCCACGTTGCGGGCGGCGCTGAGCCCGGCGTTGGCCTGCCGGATCAGCTCGAACCGGGGATCCGCCGCCGCGAACTCCGCCGCGACGGCCGCGGACCCGTCGGTGCTGCCGTCGTCGACCATCAGCACCTGGAGGTCGGTGTAGGTCTGCGCGCGCAGCGAGTCGAGGCAGTCGCGCAGGAAGGGCTCCACGTTGTAGATCGGCACGATCACGCTGACCAGGCCGGGGCTGTGCCCGGACATCGGCTCAGACATCGGCGAACACCCGCCGGACCACGCGCTCGGCGGCGTGGCCGTCCTCCAGGGCGCAGAACCGCGCCCGGAAGCGGGCCCGGGCCGCGGTGGCCTCGGGACTGTTCACCTGGCCGGTGCGGAACGCGGCCACCAGCTCGTCGAACGTCCGGGTGAACGTGCCCGGGTGCTCGGCCTCCAGGTCGAAGGTGACGCCGCGCACCGCCCGGTAGATCTCCCAGTCCGGCGCGAAGACGATCAGCGGCCGGTCCAGCACGGCATAGTCGAACATCACCGAGGAGAAGTCGGTGATCAGCGCGTCGGCGGCCAGGTAGAGCGTCTCCACCGTGGGGAACGCGGACACGTCGGTGACCCGCGGGTGCAGGGCCGGGAAACCGGCCAGGCCGTAGAAGTAGTGGCCGCGCAGCAGCACCCGGGTGTCCGGGCCCAGCGCCTCGGCCAGCGCGTCGACGTCGAGCACCGGGGTGAAGGTCGCGTGCCACTCGCGGTGCGTCGGGGTGTACAACACCACCCGCTCGCCGGGCGCGAGGCCGAGCTCGGCGCGGGCCGCCGCGACGTCGGACCCGGTGGCCAGGGCCAGCCGGTCGTTGCGCGGATAGCCGGTCTCCAGCGTCTCGCCCCGGATCGGGAACTGCCGGTCCCAGAGCAGGGTGGTGTGCCGGTTGGCGGTGATGCTGAAGTCCCACTTGGCGATGTTGCGGCGCATCCGCTCGGCGTTGAAGCTGACCGTGGAGGCCGGGAACTTCGGCTGGTCGAGGCCCATGGTCTTGAGCGGCGTGCCGTGGTGCGTCTGCACGTGGACCGCACCCGGCCGCTTCACCACCTCCGGCGGGAAGGTGGCGTTGTTGATCAGATACTTGGCGCGGGCGATGGTGCGGTAGTACGCCCGGCTGCCGGCGATGACGTGGTCGACGCCCTCGGGCAGCGGCCGGTGGCCCCGCTTGACCACCCAGACGCCACGGACGCCGGGGGCCAGCTCCTTGGCCTTCTCGTAGATGGCGGCCGGGTTGCAGGCATAACCGCGATACCAGTACGCGGCGTACACGGCCAGGCTCTCGTCGATCGGGCGGCGCAGCTGCCACTTGTAGTACCAGCGCAGGGCGGGCTTGCGCAGGCGAGCCTTGGCCGTGCGGGGCAACCGGCGGACCGAGCGCGCCACGCCGGCCGCGCCGCGCAACGCCCGGTAGGCGGTGAAGGAGTCAGCGGCGAGCAGCTTGAGCCGCAGGCCCACGGCACCCCCGGGACGGGCTGCGGCCCCGGCCTCGTGCTTGCGCAGCAGCTCGGACACCGCGGTGAACATCGCCCGGCGGGCCGCGCGGGGCATCCGGGTGTCGTCCTCGACGATCGTGAGCAGCTCGGTGACGGCCCGGTCCAGCGCGCGCCGGCGCAGCTTTCCAGAGGCGGCGGCGACCACGGGACGGCTCAGCGCGTCGTCGTACTGCGCGACCGCGTCGGCGTGCCGGGGCGAGCGGGTGGTACGGATCGAGCCGTCGCGGTCCAGCCGGCGGATGTAACAGGCCGGCTCGAAGGTCGTGACGGTGCCCGCCTCGGCCAGCACCGCGTACGCGAAAGCCACGTCCTCGTACCAGCCCGGCCGGAAGCGGATGCCGGAGTCGAGCAGGAACTGCCGGCGCACGATCAGCGCGCCGAGCGGAGGTGCCGCCCGGGTCAGCGCCTCGGCCCCGGTGGTCGCGGACTCCGGCGTACGCCAGCCGGACACCGACCTGTTCCACCGTTCCCGCGCGGCCCCGACGACCAGCACGTCCGGCTTCTCCTCGCGCAGCCGGGCCTCCACCGCGGCGAGCGCGCCGGGCACGATCCGGTCGTCACCGTCGACGAACCAGACGTACTCGCCGGTGGCCCGCTCCAGGCCGGCGTTGCGAGCCGGGCCGGGGCCGCCGTTGGTCGTGAGGTGCACCACAGTCAACCGGGAGTCGCGGGCGGCCCGCTCGTCGAGGACCTCGCCGCTGTGATCCGGCGACGCGTCATCGACGCCGATCACCTCGGCGGCCACCGTCTGCTGATCGAGGACCGAGGACAGCGCCTCGGCGAGATATCCCTGAACGCTCCACGCGGGAACGACGACGCTGATCATGGTCATAGCGGTGCGCGGGCCGTCCGTACGAGGTCTGGAGAGGAGAACGCCCAGATTAGCACCGGCGAGATTCCGGAATTGTTTCCCCGATTTCGGCTGCGCGCTCCTCAGGGCTCACACTGCTCTGATGGATCACACCCACAATGACACCGACGCCGCCGGCGCCCGGCCGCCGTTCGTGCACCCCTCCGCGGACGTGGAGGAGGGTGCCACGCTCGGCGCCGGCACCAAGGTCTGGCACCTCGCACACGTCCGCTCGTCCGCCGTGGTCGGCGACGACTGCGTGATCGGGCGCAACGTCTACCTCGACGCCAACGCCGTCGTGGGCAGCCGCGTCAAGATTCAGAACAACGTCTCGGTCTACCAGGGCGTCACGATCGAGGACGAGGTCTTCGTCGGCCCCTGCGCGGTCTTCACCAACGACCTGCGGCCGCGGGCGCAGAACCCGGACTGGAAGATCACCCCGACGCTGGTCCGCCGGGGCGCCTCGATCGGCGCCAACGCGACGCTGATCTGCGGCATCGAGGTCGGCGAGTACGCGATGATCGCGGCCGGCTCGGTCGTGACCAAGGACGTCCAGCCCTACCAGCTGGTGGCGGGCAACCCGGCCCGGCCCAAGGGCTGGGTCGACGAGAGCGGCGAGATCGTCAGCCGCGAGATCGAGCGGGGCTGAACGGCCGGACGTTGCCCGGGGCGGCCGGAGCCGCCCCGGGACCACACGTCAGCCGCCGATGACGATCCGGCGGATGCCCTCGAGGCGCTCCGGGTCGGTGGTGCGCCGGCCGTCGACGATCACCTTGACGCCGGGCAGGTCCGCGGCGGTGAGGCTGCGGTACTCGGCGTGGTCGGCCTGCACGACCGCCGCGCCCAGCTCCTCGCCGTTCCACGGCGGCAGGCCCAGGGCGGTCAGCTCGGCGGTGGAGTACATCGGGTCGGACACGTACGGCTTCGCGCCGCGGCGGCGCAGCTCCTCCACGGCCGGGAAGACGCCGGAGAACGCCGTCTCCTTGACCCCGCCCCGGTAGGCGGCCCCGAGCACCAGCACGCCCAGCCCGTCGAGGTCACCGACCGCGGCGGCGAGCAGGTCGACCGCGTACGCCGGCATCGCCGCGTTGGCCTCGCGGGCCGAGCGGACCACCGTGGCCGACGGGTCGTTCCACAGGTAGAGCCGCGGGTAGACCGGGATGCAGTGCCCGCCGACCGCGATCCCCGGCCGGTGGATGTGGCTGTACGGCTGGGTGTTGCAGGCGTCGATGACCAGGTTGACGTCGACGTCGATGGTGTCGGCGTACCGGGCGAACTGGTTGGCCAGCCCGATGTTGACGTCGCGGTAGGTGGTCTCGGCCAGCTTCGCCAGCTCGGCCGCCTCGGCCGAACCGAGGTCCCAGACGCCGTTCGGGCGGTCCAGGTCGGGCCGGTCGTCGAAGTCGAGCACGGCCTCGTAGAACTCGACACCGCGCTGCGCCGACGCGGCGTCCACGCCGCCGACCAGCTTCGGGTACTTGCGCAGGTCGGCGAAGACCCGGCCGGTGAGCACCCGCTCGGGGCTGAAGACCAGGTGGAAGTCGCGCCCGGCGACCAGGCCGGAGCCCTCCTCCAGCAGCGGCGCCCAGCGGGTGCGGGTGGTGCCGACCGGCAGGGTGGTCTCGTAGCTGACCAGGGTGCCCGGGCGCAGGCCACGGGCGATGTCGCGGGTGGCGGACTCCATCCAGCCGAAGTCCGGCACGCCCTCGCCGTCGACGAACAGCGGCACCACGACGACCACGGCCTCGGCCTCGGCCACGGCGGCCGCGGTGTCGGTGGTGGCCGTCAGCAGACCGGCGTTGACCGCCTGCTTGAGCTTGACATCGAGGTCGGCCTCACCCGGGAAGGGCACCAGGCCGTCGTTGACGGTGCGCACCGTCGGCTCGGAGACGTCCGCCCCGATCACGGTGTGCCCCTTGGACGCGAACTGGACGGCGAGCGGCAGCCCGATCTTGCCCAGGGCGACGACACAGATCTTCATGCTGGGGTACATCCTCCTTGGCGCGGGTCAGCGCTTGGGGCGAAGCCGGCGCGCGAGACGGCCGGCGATCCGGCGGGGGGTGACGGTGGTGCTCACGACGTGCAGCCTGGCCTTCTCGTCGAGCTCGGCGCCGACGAGGTGAAAACGTAGGCCACGCCGATGGAGGATACGCGTCGCCCGCGAGAGGTCGAACGCGGTCACCGGAAGACTGTACGACTCGCCGCGGGTGGTCCAGCTGAAGCGCACGCGCCGGCGCTGCCGCCGCTTGGTCTGCCCGGCGATGATGTCGTCGATCGTCAGATAGCCCAGGACCCGGGTGCCGCCGTCGTCGTCGTTGGCGGACTCGGTGAGGGTGGCCGGGCGGTCACCGGCGGTCACCTGCGGGGCCGGGCCGTCGCCGCTGTTCAGGTTGGGCAGGGACGTGTGCCAGCCGACCAGCAGGGCGCGCCGGCCGTCCGGGGTCCGGCCCCAGCGCACGTCGGCCGGGCCGGTCTGGTGGACCAGCTGGCGGACGTGCGAGGTCGCGTCGAACCACTCGTCGGGGAAGCCGAGCGCCGGGTCCCGGAAGCCGGGGAAGTTGAGGTAGTAGCGCTCACCCTCGGCGACCACCGGCGACAGGCCGTGCTCGGCGAAGTGTTTCGCGACGGTCAGCAGGTCCTGGACCGTGCCGTACTGGGCGATGCTGAGCGGGATCCGGTGCCGCACGTCCAGGGCGGCCCGGATCTCCTCGGTCAGGTACGTGTCCGCCAGCTTGCGGACACCCTCCTGCACGCGGATCCGTTCCTCCTGGTCCGCCTCGAGGAAACGCTTGCCCAGCAGCTTGCCGAGCTCCCAGGTGAAGTGCCGGCGCAGCACCGCGTCGCGCGCCTCCGGGTCGGTGATGACGTCGGCGACCGTGTCCATGATCAGCGCGGCGTCCTGCACGAAGCCGGACAGCGAGGTGCGGTACGTGATGTTGCTGGAGTCCGTGCGCCGCACCGCGTAGTAGAACTCGTAGTCGGCGCGGACGGCGATCCGCCGGGCCGCCATCACCGCGCGGATGGTGAACGGCTGGTCACTGCCGGACCGCAGCTCCTCCGGATAGCGGATGTGGTGCTCCTCCAGCAGGGAGCGGCGGAACAGCTTGGTGTTGGACAGCGCCCAGGGCAGCGCCGAGTTGACCAGCGTGATGTCGTCGCGGTTGCCCGGTGCGAAGACGGCCTGGTTGACCACGCGGCCGCCGGCGCCGACCAGGCGGCCCAGCACGATGTCGGCCTCCAACTCGTCGGCCGCGGTGACCAGCCGTTGCAGCGCCTCGGTGCCGAGGTAGTCGTCGGCGCCGAGGAAGAAGACGTACCGGCCGGTCGCCAGGTCAAGGCCGCGGTTGCTCGGGCCCGCCGGACCGCCGGAATTCTCCTGGTGCAGCACCTTGAAGGTGCCCGGATACTCCGCCGCCCAGCGGTCCAGCTCGGCGCCGCTGCCGTCGGTGGACCCGTCGTCGACGGTGAGGATCTCCAGCCGGTCGATCCCGATGCTCTGGTCGACCAGCGAGCGCAGACACTCCGTCAGGTACGGCATCGTGTTGTACACGGCCACCACAACACTGACGTCGGGCCCACCCACTACGCGCCTCCCCGGCACCTCAAGTCTGAAAGACGACGGGAGTCTATGACACCCCCGCTCGCCCGTACCGCTAGAACCTCTTCGCTAAGCAGGCGTTTCCTGCATTATGCCGATCGGTTACTTTCCCGGCCCCGTACCGCTGCCGGGCACCTGATCGAGGGACCCCGTGACGACCACGCCGGGGTGACCCGCGACGAGGCGGCCGGCCAGCTCCCGGGCGACCGGCCCGGCCGCCACCACGTAGCGCGTCCGGGCCAGGTCCAGACCCGGCAGCAGCTCGCCGCGCAGCTCCGACCAGAGCGCGTCGGAACGCTTGCGCGCCCACCGGGGACCGATGAGGACGGCCTCCGCTTTGCGCGCACCACGACGATGCAGCCGGCGGGCCCGGCGCAGGAGCACCTCCCAGCCCGGTTCCGGCCGTCGGCGGGCAACGTTCAGCAGACCGTCGACAACTTTTCCCGGTGCCTTCCGGACAACGACATCCTCGGCATGCCGGATGCGCTCGAGACCGGCGCCGGCCCGTAAGCGGTGCACGGTGACCCCGGCTCCGCCCGAGATGCCGTCCACCGTGGTCAGCACGTCGACCTGCGCCCCGGCGGCGACCGCACGCGGCAGCGCCGCCCGCGTCCGCGCGGCGGCGGTGGCGTCGGTGACGAGCACGACGATCCGGTCGCCGGGCGTGAAGGCCGGCTCGGCCACTCCGGCGATCGGCTCGCGGTACCACCGTTGCAGCTGGGCGGCGACGGCCGTGGTGCCGTACCGCTCCCGCAGGGCCTCTCGCGCGGCCGCGAGATCGAGCTGCGGCAGCTCCTTGACCAGCTCGTCGAACGCCTCGGCGACCCGCTCCGGCGGGCAGTCCACCTCGACCAGCCGGCCGGCCACGCCGGACAGGCCCGCCATGGTCTCCCGCGGTCCGTCGCTGGCGGCCACCAGCACCGGCAGTCCGGTGGCGACCGCCTCGACGACGGTCATACCGAACGTCTCCTTGCTGCTCAGGTGCACGAGCAGATCGTGGTCGTGCATGAGCGCGGCGACCTGATCCGGCTGCACCGGGGCCAGCAGCCGGACCCGGCCGGCCAGCCCCAGCTCGGCCGCGCGCCGGCCGAGCTCCTCGGCCAGCGGGCCGGAGCCCACCATGGTCAGCGTCCGGGACGGATCCGCGGCCGCGGCGATCGCAAAGGCCTCCAGCAGGACCCGTACGCCCTTGTGCTCGATCAGCCGCCCGACGTAGAGCCACCTCTTCAGCTCGGCCACGGGCTCGGGGCGGACCGCGAAGCCGGCGAAGTCGATCGGGTTGGGCACGACCTGGAACTTGGCGGCGTGCTGGGGGAATTCGGCGCACAGGTAGTCACGGAGGCTGCCACCCACGCACAGCACCACGTCGGCCCGGTTGAGCATGCCGGCGTACCGGCTGCGCACGCCGGCCTTGCCCAGCACCCGAGGGAGGAAGGTGGCGTGCTCGGTGACCACGACGCGGGCCTCCGGCCGGGCCAGCGCGGCCGCCACGGCGCCTCCATAGAGACCGGTGTGGGCGTGCACCACCGGCGCCTCGATCCGGCCGGTCGGCAGCGCGGCCCGTACGGCGCGCACGTGGGCGTCGATCCACTGCGGGTAGCCGCCGGTGGTCAGGCTCGGCACCGCCACCCGGCACAGCTCGCCCTGCGGCGTGTCCCGGACGACGGCCAACCCGGCCCGCGCGGCCAGCCGGTCGGTGACCGCGTCGACCGCGTCCGGCGACGCCTCCGCGCGCGGATAGAACCAGCCCTCACTGTGCAGCGTCGAGACCGTGCCCACACCGGAACGCACCGCGTCGGTGGTGGCCCGGACGAAGGCGCCCGCGAAGTCGTCGTTCGGGCCCGGATACCACGGGGTCACGACGGCGAGGTCGGCCGGCTGCGACCGGCGGCCGCGTTCGGCGTCCGGCTCGACGGTGACCGTGACGTCCCGCCGCCGGCGTCCCACGCTCCAGGCCGCGATCAGCGCCGGCACGTCACCGGCCACCACGGCCGCACCCGCCGGCAGGGCGCTGCCCGCGAGCAACGCCGCGACAGCGCGCCGGTCCGGCAACCGCCGCAGCTCCACTCCGGGCGGTGACTCGACAGCCGACCAAGCCGGTCCGTCCAGCACGACCAGCGTCACCGCGGCACCACCGGCAGCCGCCTGGGCGCTCAGCCGTAGCGCTGCGTTGATCCGCCGGGTGCCGAGCGCGAGGTAGACCACGGTCCGGCGCGACATCCAGCCTCTTTTCTCCGAAGTTGATGACCGCGGCCCGCACCGAGGTACTACTCTGCGCAGGTTCGCGTCACCTGCTCCCGCTGCGAAGGTGGATCATGTCATGACGCTTCTCACCGACGCGGAAGCCTCGAAGTACTGGAACGAGCGCCACCAGCAGGAGACCGATCTGCGCTCCGGCGGCGACATCTCGTTCGACGAGGCGACCAACTATATGTTCTACCTGCGGCGACTCACCATGCTCATGGACCGCGTCGGTCTGCAGAACAACCCCGTGGCCCCGCTCTACCTGCTCGACGCCGGCTGCGGCAAGGGCTACTTCAGCCGGGAGCTGGCCAAGTTCGGCCACCAGGTCGACGGCATCGACGGCAGCGAGGCGGCCATCGCGCACTGCCGGGAGCTGGGCGGCGGCCCGCGATACCACCAGACCACCCTCTCCGGCTGGCGCACGCCGTGGCTGTACGACGTCGTCTTCACCGTCGACGTGCTCTTCCATATCCTGGACGACGCGGAATGGGCCCGTTCCACCCGCAACCTGGCCTCGCTGGTCCGGCTCGGCGGCAAGCTCGTCATCGGCGACTGGGGCCAGGACGGCGACCACGTGTACGGCAACTACCAGGTGGTCCGCGGGCGGGACAAGTACCTGCCGTTGCTGGACGCCTGCGGCATGCGTTTCGACGGCTGGGAGCCGTACCGCTTCCGGCGTAGCCCCATCGGGCTCTACACCTTCACCCGCATCGGCTGAGGATCGGCATCAACATGCTCATTCACGAACTGCTTCCCCTCGTCGGCGATGTGACGACCGTGGTGGAGGTGAGCGAGAACGGCGAGGCACTCCGCGAGCTGCTGCGGGCCCCGGCCGAGACGTACCGGGCGTACGTGCCCGACGGCGAGAAGATGGACGCCGGCACCGTGGTGACCGCCTTCCTGGGTCCCAAGCCCGAGGCCCACGTCGACGTCGAGACGGTCGCCCCGGCGCTGCGGGAGCTCCCCGTCGGCGGCCGCGCGCTGCTCCTGCTCGGCTGGCCGGTGCCCGACCTGCCCTACCACCGGCTGCTCGACGAGCTGGTCGCCGCGGGCTGCCAGGTGCTCCAGGTCGTACCGCTGGACAAGGTCTCGCGACACGGGGCGCACTGTGCCGTCGTGGCCGCGCGGGTCGACCGCCTCGCGCCGCTGCGCACGCACCTGACGGACACGCCGGTCGTGCTCGACGGGGAGAGCCCCGACCTGCGCGCCCTGCTGCGGCTCACCGGTGAGTACGTGTTCCAGGACCTGCTCAGCCGGCCGTTGCGCAGCAAGCTCGCCGACGCGGCCGACCGGATCAAGGCGCAGGACCAGCGCATCCGGCAGCTGGAGAAGGAGGTCGCGGCCCGCGACGCCACGATCGCCAAGGCCGAGAGCCGGCTCGCCCGGGCCCGCAACGACATCGCCGACCTGCGCGCCTCGACCCCGTTCCGGGTCGGCACCACGGTCGTGCAGGGCGCGCGCCGGCCCACCCGGGGCATTGTCAGCGTGCCGGTCGGACTGGTCCGCATCTGGCGCAAGCGGGGCGTCCCCGGCGGTCGTCCCGGCCCGGAAGCCTGACCCCGGCGGCCCATGTAGGGTGGCCTCGCGTGCCCACCGCATGACCAGCCAGACGTGTGGCCGTCGAACTCGACCAGCCGGTTTCCTGAACCCCACGGAGAAGACTGCGATGAAGGTTTTGAGCATTGTCGGCGCCCGTCCACAGCTGGTGAAGCTGGCGCCCATCGCGCAGGCCTTCGCCGGCACCGACCACCAGCACGTGATCGTCCACACCGGACAGCACTACGACGTCAACCTGTCGGACGTGTTCTTCACCGGGCTCGGCATCCCCGACCCGGATGTGCACCTGGGGGTCGGCTCGGGCAGCCACGGCGTGCAGACCGGCGCGGTGCTCAGCGCCATGGACCCGGTGCTGGAGCGGGAGAAGCCGGACTGGGTGCTGGTCTACGGCGACACCAACTCGACGCTGGCCGGCGCCGTCGCCGCGGTCAAGATGCACATCCCGGTGGCGCACCTGGAAGCCGGGCTGCGCTCGTTCAACCGCCGGATGCCGGAGGAGCACAACCGGGTGCTCACCGACCACGCGGCCGACCTGCTGCTCGCCCCCACCGAGGAAGCGGTCCGCCACCTGCGGGCGGAGGGCCTGGGTGACCGCGCCGAGCTGGTCGGCGACGTGATGGTCGACGTCTGCTACCGCGTCCGCGACGACGTGCTGGCCGGCAAGCACCCCGCCCCGGCGCTGCCCGACGGCATCGACCCCGCCCAGCCGTACCTGCTGGCCACCCTGCACCGCGCGGAGAACACCGACGACCCGCGGCGGCTGGCGCAGCTGCTGGGCGCAATGGCCGAGCTGCCCGTACCGGTGGCGCTGCTGGCCCACCCGCGGCTCGTGGCCCGGGCCGAGGCGCAGGGCCTGAAGCTGCAGCAGGGCGCGGTGCACGTCGGCACGCCGCTGCCGTACGCGTCGATGGTGGCCGCGGTGCTCGGCTCCGCGGGCGTGGTCACCGACTCGGGCGGCCTGCAGAAGGAGGCCTACCTCCTGGGCCGGCCGTGCACCACCCTGCGCACCGAGACCGAATGGGTCGAGACGCTGGAGGACGGCTGGAACCACCTCGTGACGGACCCGGCCGAGCTCGGCGACACCTGGACCGCGCTGGCCACCCGCCCCGCCCCGCGGGCCGAGCGGGGCACCCCGTACGGCGACGGTGCCGCGGCCAAGCGGGTCGTCGAGGTGCTGGCCGAGCGTTTCGCCGCTCGCTGACCCACGAAAAAAGGGCCCCCCGCTCGGGGGGCCCTTTTTTGCGTCTCGGCTACTTGTCGCCCACGTACGGCTTGCGGTCGAGGGCCGTCGTCGTGCGGACCCCCGGGTAACGCCGCGACAGCCGCCAGGCCAGCGGCACCGCCGGCTGGTCGGCGGCCACGATCCGGTCGACCCGGGCCAGATCCAGCTCGGCGAGCCGGCGCTGCCCCTTGCGGGACAGGATCAACGGGCGCATGACCTTGAACGTCGGCCAGAACATCTTCTTGTGGATGCCCTTGGACACCCGCGACTGGGCCCGCCGGGTGAGCGCCAGACCGGCGTCCACCTTCTTCAGCGCCGGCCGGCCCACGGTCAGCGACCGCGCCTTGCCGAACGCCTTGGCCGGCAGAGTGAACAGGACCCCCCGCTCGATCCGCCGAATCGGTACGTCGGTCGCCTCGACGTCGAACACCCGGTGGACGCGCACCCGCGGATCGAGGGCGGCCTCCTCCGTGCTGCTGTTCTCGGCCACGAGCAGGTCGATGTCCACCCCGGCGTCCACCAGGTCCTGCACGTACGACCGGACCCGGGTGGTCAGCTTGTAGCTGAGGGCGAGGACGACGACGCGGGGCCGGGTCACCGGGTCGGCTGGCGTGCTCACGACGACAACTCCTGAACGGTCGACGGTCGGACGAAGGCGCGCATCCGGGTCTCCAGCGGCTCCAGCAGCGTGTCCCGCTGGAAGGTGTCGGCGTGCCGGCGGGCGGCCTCGCGCACCTCCGGGCCGGCCTCCCGAGCCGCCTGGCCGGCCTCGATGAAGGACTGCGCCAGCTTCTCGGGGTCGAGGCTGTCGGCGTGGAACCACAACGGATAACCCTCGAGCACCTCACGGGCCGCGATGTCCGGCGCGTGCACCGAGACGATCGGCCGGCCGGTGGCCATGTACTCGAAGATCTTGCCCGAGGTGACGTACCGTCCACCGGCGGCCAGGAACACCAGCACGTCGCTGTCGGCGTAGACCGAGGACACCTCGGTCTTGGACACCGGCCCGCGCAGCCGCAGACCGGCATCCGTGGCCGGATCGATCTGACCCGCGGCGTCCAGGCCCAGCCGGGGCAGGAAACTCGAGTGGCTGTGCTTGAAGAAGCCCAGGTGGCCGAAGATGTTGAGCTCGGACCCGGCCAGATCCGGATGCGTACGGGCGATCCGGAAGGCCTCCGCCATCTCCTCCACCGGCTGATGGGTGGTGACCGTGCCGAGATAGCCGAACTTCAGCGGGCGCTGCGGAGCGGTCGTCTCCACCGACTCGGCCGAGGGCAGCTCCAGCAGGTCCGGGTCCCAGCCGTTCGGCACGACCATCATCCGGTCGGCCGCCTGCGGATAGCGCTCAGCGTGCCAGTCACGCAGGGCGTTGTTCACGAAGACCGTCGCCGCGGACTTGCCGATCACCCGGCGCTCCCACTTCCACGTCGGATGCTCCGGCGGGTACGCGGGCTCGTCCTTGAACAGGTCGAGGGTCCAGGAGTCGCGGTAGTCGATCACGTACGGGATCTTGGCCAGCTTGCCGATCGCCCAGCCCGCGGCGAAGGCGGAGAACGGGTTGCCGGTGGCCAGGACCGCGTCGAACTTCTCCCGCCGGTGCAGCTTGAGGGCTTTGGTGACCGACGAACGGGCCCAGGAGACGTACTGCTCGGGGAACTGCTTGGCCTCGCGCCACTCGAAGAACTTCTTGGACACCGTGGGCATCGTGCCGCGGAACCAGCTCATGTTCTGCAGCTCGTGCTCCCACCGGAAGGTGTCCAGCTCGGGCCGCTCCACAGTGATCCGCGGGTCGACTGTGTCCAGCAGCTTCTCGTCGGTGGAGCCGATCACGTCGTACAGGAATCCCAGCGGCGCGGCGAAGACCGTGACGTCCCAGCCGGCCCGTGCGAAGTGGTTCGCCGTCGCCCGGGCCCGGTAGACACCGCTGGCCCGCGACGGGGGGAAGTAGAAGGCGAGATAGAGCAGGCGAGGACGCCGTTCGCTAGCGGTCATACCTTGTCCTCATGGTCCACAGTTTCCCCTTGATGCCCTGGGCTGGTCACCTGGTCGATACGGAAGGCGATACGCGGCCGGTGGCGACCGGCCGCGGCGAGGCGCTGGGCGACCGGGAACGACTGCGGGTCCGTCACCACGAGCGTGTCGAACCGTCCCCACCGGCGGCTGAACTCGGCCAGGGGGCGGTCTCCGGCGTCTCGCCACAGCCGACCGTACAGGGGCAGGAAAACCCGCCGGTGCAGCGGGCGGCCGATGCGCCGGTCGTACGCCGACACCAGCCGCTTGCCGCGACGGCCCCCGACGCGCCGCAGCAGGGACTTCGGCGCCCGGTCCAGGACGAGGCGCTCGGCGGCGAGCGGCCAGTGCCCGCGGCCCAGCCGGGCCAGCTCGACCAGCTCCACGCCGGCCGCGAACTCGTCGCCGGCCCAGGCCTCCGCCTTGTCGACCAGGACGACGGGACGTGCACCCGTCGCCGCCAGCGTGCGGGTCTCCTCGGTCACGGCCAGCCGCCGGTTGGCACCCAGGGCAAGGAAAAGAACTCGCATGATGCTCCAGAATGCCGTCGGTCGGATCAGGCTCAGGGCCGGGACTGCGGGGCGAACCAGGCCTCGTGGTGCTGACGGGCCACCGCCTGGTAACCGAAGCGGTCAGCCAGGACGCGGCGCGCCCGGTCCAGGTCCATGCCGTCGGGGAACCGGTCACGCAGCTGCTCGTACCCGGCCACGATGGCCGCGCTGTCCTCTTCGACCTCGATCAGTTGCCCGGCATCGGACTCGATGCCGGCCAGCGTCTGCTCGGGGCCACCGCAGCGGGTGACGATCACCGGCATACCGGCCGCGGCCGCCTCGATCACGACGACGCCGAAGGTCTCGTAGCGGCTCGGGTGCACGAGCACGTCGTGCTCCCGCATGAGACTCAGGGCCTCCACCGGCGACAGTGCGCCGGCGAAGGTCACCGCCTCGGCCACACCCAGCTCCTCGGCCCGCTCCGCCAGCCGGCCGCGCAACTCACCTTCACCCACCAGGGTGAGGGTGAGAGCCGGCTCCTGCCGGCGGCAGACGGCGAACGCCTCGAGCAACCAGGTGACGCCCTTGCGCTCGATCAGGCCGCCGACGAACAGCCAGCGGTGCAGCGTTTTCACCGGCTCGGCGCGCGGGGTGGCGAAGTCGATCGGGTTGGCGATCGGCCGCAGCTTGTCCGCGTGCTCGGGGAAGGCCGTCGCGAGCTGCTCGCGCAGCTCGTCGCCGACCACGAAGAAGGCCTCGCAGGCCGCCAGCACCTCGGCGTAACCGGCGTGGCCGTCCGGCTCGGCGAGCATCCGGTCCAGGAACGTGGCGTGCTCGGTGACGAACAGCCGGCTGCCGGGCCGCATGTTGCGCAGGGCCGGCAGGCCGCCGAGCAGGCCGACGTGCGCGTGCACGACGTCGGCGTCGAGCGGCCGGCCGCCGAGCGCGACCTTGAGCGCGTCGGCGGCGCGCTGGGCCTGCTCCGCGAACGGCAGCGCGCGCGGCATGGGCACCGGCACAGTGACCAGATCGGCCCCGCCGACCGTCTTGCCGGGGGCACCCGCCGCCGGCATCAACGCGCGGAACGCCGCGGTGATCTCGGCGTCCTGCCCCGCCGAGAGCCGAGCCACCCAGCTGTCGCAGTGGTACACGGTGAACGACGTGGTGCCGGGTGCGGTCGCCTCGGTCATGGCCTGGACGAACGCGCCCCGGAAGGGCAGCTGGGAGCTGGGATACCAGGGCGTGACGACGGCGACGGGGCCGGACATCACGCCCGCTTCGCGGGGATCACGACCGTCGTGCCGCTGGTGGCCGAGCGGAGCACAGCCTCCGCGACCTCGACCGTACGCATGCCCTGGCGCAGCGTGACGATGTCGCTGTCCTTGCCCTCCACGGCGTCGCGGAAGCGCTCGTGCTCGACGAGCAGCGGCTCCCGCTTCGGGATCGCGTACCGGACCATGTCGCCCTCGGCCACCCCGCGGAACGCCCGCAGGGCCTCCCACTCGGTGTCCACCGCGCCGTTGGCGTAGAAGGTGAGGTCGGCGGTCAGGGTGTCGGCGACGAAGCTGCCCTTGGCGCCGGTGATGACGGTGGACCGCTCCTTGAACGGGCTGAGCCAGTTCACCAGGTGGTTGGCCATCAGGCCGTCGCCGAGCGAGGCCACGGCGGAGACCATGTCCTCGTGCGGGCGGCCGCTGCGCGACACGGTGCGCGCGGAGACGTCGAGATACTCGTGCCCGGTCACCCAGGCGGTGAGGTCGATGTCGTGGGTGGCGAGGTCCATGACCACGCCGACGTCGGCGATCCGGCCCGGGAACGGGCCCTGGCGCCGGGTGACAATCTGGTAGATGTCGCCGAGCTCGCCGGCCTCGAGCCGGGTGCGCAGGCTCTGCAGCGACGGGTTGTACCGCTCGATGTGACCGACCGCACCGACCAGGCCCCGGCTCTCGAACGCCTCGACCAGCTTGCCGGCCGCCTCGACCGACGGGGCCAGCGGCTTCTCGATCAGGGCGTGCACGCCGGCCTCGGCCAGCCGCAGCCCGATCTCCTCGTGCAGAGCGGTCGGGCAGGCGATGACCGCGTAGTCGAGCTGGAGCGCGAGCAGCTGCTCCAGGTCGGTCACGACCGGCACGCCGTGCGGCGCCACCGCGTTCGGCGCCGGGTCCAGCACGCCGACGAGCTGCACGCCGTCCAGCAGGTTGAGCACACGGGCGTGGTTGCGCCCCATCGCGCCGAGGCCGATCAGGCCCGCGCGGAGTCCGGTCGGCGCGCTCATGCCTTCGCCGCCACGGTGTTGACGCCCTCGACGATGCGGTCGAGCTGCTCCTGGGTCAGGCTCGGGAACACCGGCAGCGACACGACCTCGCGGGCCGCGCGGTCGGTCTCCGGCAGCTTCCAGTCGCCGGCCTGGCCGTCCTCGTTCAGGTACGGGCGCAGCTCGTGGATCGGGGTCGGGTAGTAGACGGCGTTGCCGATGCCCAGCTCCTTGAGCCCGGCCTGGAACGCGTCCCGGTCGCCCTGCACCCGGACCGTGTACTGGTGGTAGACGTGGCGGGCGCCCGCGGCCACCGGCGGCACCGTCACACCGGTGAGGTTGGCGTCGAAGTACGCGGCGTTGGCGCGGCGCTTCTCCGTCCAGGCCTCGAGCTGTCCGAGCTGGACGCGGCCGATCGCGGCGGCCACGTCGGTCATCCGCATGTTGGCGCCGACGATCTCGTTCTGGTAGCGCGCCTCCATGCCCTGGTTGCGCAGCAGGCGCAGGGTACGGGCGAGCTGGGCGTCCCCGGTGCTGATCATGCCGCCCTCGAGCGAGTGCATGTTCTTGGTCGGGTAGAAGCTGAAGCACCCGGCCGCCCCGAAGCTGCCGACGGGCTTGCCGTCGAGGGCCGCGGCGTGCGCCTGGGCGGCGTCCTCCACCACGGCGAGGCTGTGCTGCTCGGCGATCTGCATGATGCGGTCCATCGCGGCCGGGTGGCCGTACAGGTGGACGGGCATGATCGCGACGGTGCGCGGGGTGATCGCGGCGGCGACCGCGTCCGGGTCCAGGCAGAAGCTGCCGGCCTCGATGTCGGCGAACACCGGGGTGGCGCCGACCAGGCGGACCGCGTTCGCGCTGGCGGCGAACGAGAACGACGGGACGATGATCTCGTCGCCCGGGCCGAAACCCAGCGCCATCAGCGAGAGCTGCAGCGCCGACGTGCCGGAGTTGACGGCCACGCAGTGCCGGCCGCCGACGAGCTCACCGAACTCGGCTTCGAAGGCGGCGACCTCGGGGCCCTGCACGACCATGCCGCTGCGCAGGACACGAACGGCGGCCTCGATCTCGGCCTCACCGATGACCGGACGAGCGGGCGGAATGGCGTCCTGCAGCCCAGGCATGGGCGGTCCTCCTGTGTACACGTGGCTGATGCAACGCCGGGAGTGAGCATGTGACGTGGCTCGACGGCACCGGCACGGCGCTTGGCGGCCGGAACAGTACCTTACCGAGACGTGAGATCGCCTACCGTACGCATCGGCCGCAACCATCACTGACGTGCCATAGGGCTACCAGAAACGTCCGCCGCTTGTCACTTTCCGTGAGCTGTTTCGCAGTTCGATCCGGAAATCGGCACCGTATGTCTCGGGCTGTGATCCGTCCCCCACGCCGCGCTACCGGCGACGTTCACCAGGATTTCATCCCTTCAGAACCGCGGCATCCCGCCGAACTGGCGGTCGCCCGCGTCACCGAGGCCGGGGACGATGTACATCTTCTCGTTGAGGCCCTCGTCGATCGACGCGGTGACCAGCCGCAGCGGCAGGCCCGAACCTCGCAGCCGCTCGATGCCCTCCGGCGCGGCGAGCACGCAGCAGACGATGACGTCGGTGCAGCCCCGGTCGACCAGCAGCTGGCAGCAGTGCACCAGGGAACCGCCGGTGGCCAGCATCGGGTCGAGCACCAGCACGGGCAGCCCGGCGAGGTCACCGGGCAGCGACTCCATGTACGCGCGGGGCTCGTAGGTGGCCTCGTCGCGGGCCAGGCCCACGAAGCCCATCGACGACTCGGGCAGCAGCGCCAGGGCGGCGTCGGCCATGCCCAGGCCGGCCCGCAGCACCGGCACGATCAGCGGCGGGTTGGCCAGCCGGGTGCCCTGGGTCGGCGCCACCGGGGTGCTGACCGGGAACTGCTCGACGGCGAAGGTGCGGGCGGCCTCGTACACGACCATGGTGGTCAGCTCGTGCAGGGCCGCGCGGAAGGCTCCGGAGTCGCTCTGCGCGTCACGCATGACGGTGAGACGGGACTGGGCCAACGGATGATCAACGACGAGTACGTCCACGCGATCAACCTACCGGGGTTCCTCAAGATCAACTGTCGGTGGGCCGCGTAGAATCCCTCTCATGACTGCGACAGCGACGTCGAGGCTGCCTCACATGTCCGGTTCTTCTGGCAGTGCGGCGGAGACGCTTCCGGGTGGCACTGTGTCCGGTTCCGCCTTCAACCTCCGATCTTTCCTGCACGGACTGCCCGGGGTGGACAAGGTCGGCGTCGAGGCGCGGGCGGCGGCCCTCGGCACCCGGTCGGTGAAGACCACGGCCAAGGCGGCGGCGATCGACCTGGCCATCCGGATGGTCGACCTGACCACCCTCGAGGGCGCCGACACCCCCGGCAAGGTCCGGGCCCTGTCGGCCAAGGCGCTGCGCCCCGACCCCTCGGACCCCACCTGCCCCAGCGTGGCCGCCATCTGCGTCTACCCGGCGATGGTCCCGGTCGCGGCCGAGGTGCTGGCCGGCTCCGGCGTGCACCTGGCCAGCGTGGCCACGGCGTTCCCGTCCGGGCAGGCGCCCCTGGACGTCAAGCTGGCCGACACCCGCGACGCCGTCGCCGGCGGCGCCGACGAGATCGACATGGTGATCAGCCGGGGCGCGTTCCTGTCCGGTCGCTACGACTTCGTGTACGAGGAGATCGTCGCGGTCAAGGAAGCCTGCGGGTCCGCCCACCTCAAGGTGATCCTCGAGACCGGTGAGCTGGGGACGTACGACAACGTGCGCCGCGCCTCCTGGCTGGCGATGCTGGCCGGCGCCGACTTCATCAAGACCTCCACCGGCAAGGTGCCCGTGGCCGCGACGCTGCCGGTGACGCTGGTCATGCTCGAGGCGGTCCGGGACTTCCGGGCCCAGACCGGGCGCCAGGTCGGCGTCAAGCCCGCCGGCGGCATCCGCACCACCAAGGACGCCATCAAGTACCTGGTGCTGATCAACGAGACGGTCGGCGACGACTGGCTCGACCCGGACTGGTTCCGCTTCGGCGCCTCCTCGCTGCTCAACGACCTGCTGATGCAGCGGACCAAGCTCACGACCGGCCACTACGCCGGCCCGGACTACTTCACGCTGGACTGAGGGTCATGTCTCTGTTCGAATACGCCCCGGCCCCCGAGTCCCGCTCGGTGGTCGACATCGCGCCGTCCTACGGCCTGTTCATCGACGGCGAGTTCGTCCCCGCCTCGTCCTCCGGCGGGGTCTTCAAGACCGTCAACCCGGCCTCCGAGGAGGTCCTCGCCGAGGTCGCCTCGGCCGGTGCCGAGGACGTCGACCGGGCCGTCGCCGCCGCCCGCCGGGTCTTCAGCCCCTGGTCGGCCCTGCCCGGCGCCGAACGCGCCAAGTACCTCTTCCGGATCGCCCGCATCATCCAGGAACGCTCCCGCGAGCTGGCCGTGCTGGAGTCCCTGGACAACGGCAAGCCGATCCGCGAATCCCGCGACGTCGACGTGCCGCTGGTCGCCGCGCACTTCTTCTACTACGCGGGCTGGGCCGACAAGCTCAAGTACGCGGGCTTCGGCGCCGACCCCCGGCCGCTGGGCGTCGCCGCGCAGGTCATCCCGTGGAACTTCCCGCTGCTGATGCTGGCCTGGAAGATCGCGCCCGCCCTGGCCGCGGGTAACACGGTGGTGCTCAAGCCGGCCGAGACCACCCCGCTGTCCGCGCTCTTCTTCGCCGACATCTGCCAGCAGGCCGGCCTGCCGCCGGGCGTCGTCAACATCATCACCGGCGCCGGCGAGACCGGCCGCACCCTGGTCGAGCACCCCGGCGTCGACAAGGTCGCCTTCACCGGCTCCACCGAGGTCGGCCGGCAGATCGCCCGGTCGGTCGCCGGCACGAGCAAGCGCCTGACCCTCGAACTGGGCGGCAAGGCGGCCAACATCGTCTTCGACGACGCGCCCATCGACCAGGCGGTCGAAGGCATCGTCAACGGCATCTTCTTCAACCAGGGGCACGTCTGCTGCGCCGGGTCGCGGCTACTGGTCCAGGAGTCCGCGTACGACGAGGTGCTCACCGCCCTCAAACGCCGGATGGCCACGCTGCGGGTCGGTGACCCGCTGGACAAGAACACAGACGTCGGCGCGATCAACTCGGCCGCGCAGCTGGCCCGTATCCGCGAGCTCTCCGACGTCGGCGCCGCCGAAGGGGCCGAGCGGTGGTCACCGCCGTGCGAGCTGCCGGCCCAGGGCTTCTGGTTCGCCCCGACGATCTTCACGGGCGTCACCCAGGCACACCGGATCGCCCGGGAGGAGATCTTCGGGCCGGTGCTGTCGGTGCTGACCTTCCGCACCCCGGACGAGGCCGTCGAAAAGGCCAACAACACGCCGTACGGTCTGTCGGCCGGCATCTGGACCGAGAAGGGCTCACTGATCCTGGCGATGGCCGACAAACTCCGCGCCGGGGTGGTCTGGGCCAACACGTTCAACAAGTTCGACCCGACGTCGCCGTTCGGCGGCTACAAGGAGTCCGGTTACGGCCGCGAGGGCGGCCGGCACGGCCTGGAGGCGTACCTTGCCTAAGTCCCCGTCCCCCGCCAAGGCCGCCGCCGGCGCCAAGGCCGCAGGCAGTGCCAAGGCTGCAGCCGGCGCCAAGCGCGACCGCCAGGCCTCCCCGGTCAAGAGCGGCCGGGCCGCCGCACGCGCCCAGGGTGATCTTACTGTCACTCCGGCCGAGGGCAGCTCAGCTTCTTCCTCCGCCGAAGGCGATCCGGTCGGCGCCCCGGCCACCGGCGGTGGCGCCGCCTCGCCTGCCGACAGTGGCCGCACCTCCACTGCCGCGGGCGGCCGAGATGCGTCCGGCGCTCGGGGCGGTCGGCTCGCGGTGCGCAAGACCTACAAGCTGTACATCGGCGGGGCCTTCCCGCGGAGCGAATCAGGACGGACCTATCTCGTGGACGGCGACAACGTGGCCCTCGCCTCCCGCAAGGACGCCCGCGACGCCGTCGTGGCCGCCCGCAAGGCGCAGCCGAAGTGGGCCGGCGCCACGGCCTACAACCGCGGCCAGGTGCTCTACCGGATCGCCGAGATGGTCGAGGCGCGGCGTGACGAGTTCATCGCGCTGGGCGTCGCGGCCGGTGAGCTGGACGCGGCCGTCGACCGCTGGGTCTGGTACGCGGGCTGGTCCGACAAGATCGCCCAGGTGCACGGCAGCGCCAACCCGGTCGCCGGGCCGTACTTCAACATCTCCGCGCCGGAGCCCACCGGCGTTGTCGGCGTGGTCGCCCCGGCCTCGTTCCTCGGGCTGGTCAGCGTCATCGCGCCGGCGATCGTCACCGGGAACACGGTCGTGGTGCTCGCCGCCGCGCCGCAGGTCGCCGTCACTCTCGCCGAGGTGCTGGCCACCTCCGACGTCCCGGGCGGGGTGGTGAACATTCTCACCGGGCACGCCGCCGAGACCGCGCCGTGGCTCGCCTCGCACGACGACGTCAACGCGCTCGACCTCACCGGCGTGGCCGACCCCGAGCTCGCCACCGAGCTGGAGCGGTCCGCGGCCGGCAACCTCAAGCGGGTCGTCCGCCCGCCGGCCGACACGCCCGACTTCACCGCCGATCCGGGACTGCGGCCGATGACGGCGCTGCTGGAGACCAAGACGGTCTGGCATCCGAAGGGTTTCTGACCTCGGTCGGTCTCCTTTCAGGAGCGCACACTAAGGTGTGTGCCCAGACTCACCCGTCCGAACAGCTCGCTTGAACCAACCCGGAGGTCACCGTGACCAGCCAGTCGCCCGAAGAGGGCTCGACGGTCAAGGAAGAGAAGGCCGTCGTCAAGGACGGGCTCTCCGGCCGTGAGCTGTGGGACGAGGTACGAATCTCGCCCGTCGAGATCGCCATGCCGGGCGGCGTGGGGCTGACGCTGCGGGCGTACCGGCTCGCCTCGGAGCTCACGCCGACCGAGATCGAGACCGACGAGGACGACCCGTTCGACGCCCGGGAGCGTGCGGCTGCGGCCCGCGCTGCCGAGGAGGACGGCGTCATCGTCGACGACGAGTTCGCCGCGCTGGTCGCCGAGGGCGACGCGGGCACGAAGTCGGAGCGCAAATCCGACGGCACGGTCACCACCGAGGACGGCGAGGTCGTGGCCGAGCCCGACCCGGCCGACTTCGCCGACGAGCCGGAAGAGGCGGCTGAGGCCGAGGAGGAGGACGAAGAGGTCCCGATCTTCCTGAGCCACCGGGGCAAGCTGCTCACCTTCAAGACCCCGGAGTCGCTGGTCTCCTTCATTCGTTCGGGTGCACCGCACGACATGGCCCAGCTCGACACCTGGCCGACCGTCGTGGAACGGGTACAGTCGAGCGACATCGACCCGGCGCAGGACGACCGCTACGAGCTGGACCTCGTGGTGGAGAACCTGCGAGGTGGTCACGACACGTGGGATCTGCCGCTGCTGATCGCCGCCGGCGAGGTGGCCCGAGACCTGGGCCACGCTCTGCGCCTCAAGCCCGTGATCCTGGCCCTGGCGCCGGGATCGCCGCTCGACGACCTGGACGAGTCTCTCCGGTCGGCCGAGAGTGGCGGAATGGGCGGTTTCTTCGGACGGCGCAAGCTGCGTAAAATCGGGGCGCAACAGGCGAGTCTGGGTTGGCGCTCGATTATCGGCAAGATCTCTGCCGCTGTGGACTGGCGCGACTGACCCCTCAACAGGGACCATCAGTCCTTGGCCGAATACAGCACTCCCGGGGAGGAGGACGACGCCGTGGCGCTCGTGCGCGTGTACTGCGGTCTGGCGTCGGCTGATGAGACGGTGCGGACGGCCTCGGCCGGCTCGCAACTGACCATCGCCGTGGTGGACGACACGGGAAGGCTGCTCGGCGTCCACGAGATCAGCGACGACCCGGGGGGCTATGCCCAGCTCGGCACGCTGCTCGTGGAACGGACGAGTGGCTTCGCGGACGCCGCGGTCGCCGCCGACAGCGACGACCACATGGTCACGTCGCTGCTGACCGCAGCCGGCCGTCCCCTCGCCGTCGCCGACGACGACTCAGCCGACGACTTCGCCGAACGGTTCGCCGACGACGACTCCCCCGAGGAGATGTCGGCCTCACCGGCGGCCCGTCGCGCCGTGGGCCTCGCCCGCGCACTGCAGGCCGGAGCCCTCACGGCAGCCACCATCCCGGCGCCGCGTGAGCTGGTCAGCTACAAGCCGGTGCTCGCTGCCCACGTCGCGATGCTCAACGGCCGGCACGCCGCTGCCACGTCGCTGCGCGAGGTGCTGCGCGAGCTGTATCCGGCGGCGCTGCGGGCGTACCCGGATCCGGCCCATCCCCTGGCCCTCGCCGTGCTGGACGCGCTCCCGGAGCCCGGCCGCCTCACCGGCCGAGGTCACGACAGTGACCAGGTCGCCGAAGACGTGGCAGCGGAGCTGACCCGCGCCGGCGCCGGCACCGACGACCAGGTCGTCGCCGCTGTCACCGCGCTCGTCGTGGCGATCAGCGAATCCCCCCGCCGAGGCGGGATCAACAAGTCTCTGTCGTCGGCCGCAGCCGACACCGTGCGGCACGCGATCGGCGCTGTCCGGTCCTGCGACTCCGCCTGCGAGGCCATGGTCGGCACGCTCGTCGCCCGCGTGACCCCGCAGTCGCTGAGCGGCAGCCCCGGCCGCCGCCAGGCCGGTTCCCGCCGGGCCGCCGAGCCCGCCGCGAACCAGCGCCCCCGCGAGACCGGCACCCGCATGCCCCGCCCGACGGACACGGGCACCCGCCTGCCCCGCCCGGTGGACACCGGCACTCGGATGCCCCGCCCCGCCGCCGCTGCCGACACGGGCACCCGCCTGCGTCCGGCGGAGACCGGCACCCGGCTGGGCCGCCGCAACCGTCCCGAGCCGGCCGCGGCGAGCCACGCTCCCGCGATGCCGCGCCCGCTGACCAGCCCGCCTGTCGCGCCCGAGCCGGTCATGCCGCCGCCGCTCGCGCCGCGTCCGGTCACCCCGCCGCCGGTTGCTCCGGCTGCCGCGTCGGGGCTGCCCAGCCGTACCCCCGATCCGGGCCCGGCCAGCCGGCCCGTCTCGGTCCCGCCGCCCCCGCCGGGCATGACGCCGATCGTCCCGGGCTCGCGCCCGTCGTCGGTGCCGCCGGCGGACAGCGGCCAGCCGTTCCGCCCGACTTTGACCAACGCGGCCATGAGCAGTGCCCGCGCCGAACGCCAGCGCACGGTCATCCCGCCCCGGGCCAACACCCGCAACGGACAGCCGGCCACGAACGGCGCAACGGACTACTCGCTGCCGATGCCGGCCCAGCGCTCGACGCAGGAGACCCCGGAGCCCGGTTCCCGCGCGAACTGGCCGCTGCTGAACAACAGCGACGAGGCAGCGGCCACACCGCCGCCGGCCGCGGTGAGCAGCCCGCCGTCGGACGGCCGGGTCCGCCCACCGTGGCAGGACATGCCGCAGGAGCCGCCGTCATTGCGCCTGGTGGAGTCGGTGCTCAACGGCCTGACCAACACCCCGGCCGACGTGACGGCGATCACCGAGCCGCCACCGCTGCGCCTGGTCGACGACCGCAGCGGCCGCAACGGCCGAGCAGCAGCCCGCCGCACCACCCTGACCGCCCTGGACCGCAGCACGTCACCCCCGGTCCCCGCCGAAGGCGACGGCGACCTGCTGATCTTCGCGGCGGCCCGGTCGGCGTGGTTCACGGGCCACGACGAGGTAGCCTCGACGAACCTGGACTGGACGAACCCGTCCGACACAGGCTGGCGCGCGGCCGAGAAGGCAGCGACGCCGTCGGTGGCGGCCGAGACGTCGGCCGGCCTGCCGAAGCGGGTTCCGCAGGCCAACCTGGTTCCGGGATCGCCGCTGCGTGAGGAGCGCCCGCTGCGCATCGTCCGGGACGCGGCAAGCATCGCGGCGCACACCACGGGGTACTTCCGGGGGTGGCGGCGCGGCCAGGAGATCGGCGGGTACGCGATCGGTGGGCGGCCGGGTCGTGAAGCGGCCGGTGGCTGGGACTTCAGCCGGGATGGCGGTGCTCAGCAGGAGGACTACCGGAACGCTGGGTATCGCAGCAGCTGACCGCATGCTTTGACGGAACGGCCACGCCCTCATGCGGGGGTGTGGCCGTTTTGCTGTGGGGGCGCTTTGTGTCCGGGAGAGAGCTGGCTGCGGTTCCGCCGTTCGGGTGCCCTGGAGCGTCACGACCAAGGGCCGGGTACGTATCGGGAGGCTCGGCGGGGCCCTGCGCTGCGCGCAGCTCGGGACCCGCGAGCCGCCGGACCTGCGGCCTGGGGCCGGCGGGGCTGCGTGGGTTTGGCAACGTCGCACCGCTCGGCCCACCAAGCCTCGTGCGGCCCGTCTCCGCGCCCCTGAGGGCCGCCGGGCTGGCCTGGCAGGGTTCCGGACTGGCCTGGGGCACAAAGCTGGCCGGGTAAGCCGACTGGGCCCGGGCAGGGCGCCGGGGGACTTGGTAAGGCCGGGCCTGGAAGGCCGGGCCGGGACCGGGCGGGCTTAGAAGGCCGGGCGGGCCGGGCGGGCCGGACGGGCCGGGAAGGCAGGACGGGCCGGGAAGGCCGGGCGAGGCCGGGCGAGGCCGAACGGGGCCGAACGGGGCCGAACGGGGCCGGGCGGGACCGGGCGGGACCGGGCCGGGCGGGCAAGGCGGGGCCGAACGGAGCCGGGCGGGACCGGGCGGGACCGGGCCGGCGGGCAAGGCGGGGCCGGGTCGGGCGGGCAAGGCGGGGCCGGACGGGGCCGGACGGGGGCAAGGCGGGGCCGGGCGGGCTGGTAAAGCCAGGCGAAATGGAAAGATCGGGCGGGCCCGGCGGCGGCCGGCGTTTGGCTCAGCCTTGATGGAGCCGAAGCAATCATGATGAAAGACCCAGCAGCCGCGCTACAGGTCGCGGTGGCCAAGCGCCAGCCCGCCGCTACGCGCAAGGGTCAGCACCCCGCCCCCGACGCACCGGCCAGGCGCGCCGAACGTCCCGCCACAACGATCGGCCATCAGGCAGGCACGCCAGACCCGGCAACGAGCCACAAACTCATTACAGGCGAGAGCCGGGAAGCCCGCCAGCCATCCCCAAAACTGCTTCGGGCATGCAAAAGTCCCGCTCTGTCGAGCAGAGCGGGACCTTCAGCAGCCTGTCAGGCCGGCGCTACCGCACGCGAGCGACGCATAGTCAGCACATACTCGACCAGCGAGATGAGTACGTTCTTCGTCGACTCACGGTTACGGGCGTCGCAGCTCACCACGGGTACGTCGCTGGAGATCGCGAGCGCGTCGCGAACGTCCTGGGCGTTGTGGTACTGCATACCGTCGAAGCAGTTTATGGCGACCAGGTACGGCAACCGTCGATGCTCGAAGAAGTCGATGGCGGCGAAGCAGTCGGCGAGCCGACGCGTGTCCACCATGACCACCGCACCGATGGCTCCCCTGACCAGTTCGTCCCACATGAACCAGAACCGCGTCTGGCCAGGCGTGCCGAACAGGTAGAGGATCAGATCCCGGTCGATGCTGATCCGGCCGAAGTCCATTGCCACCGTGGTCGTCGTCTTACCCGGCACCTGCCGGTTGTCGTCGACACCAACACCGGCGGAGGTCATGATCGCCTCGGTGGTCAGCGGGGTGATCTCAGAGACCGACCCCACCAGCGTCGTCTTACCGACGCCGAAACCACCGGCGATGACAATCTTCGCCGATGTCACACGCCCGGCGGCCGGCCGGCGCGACATGTCAGAGCCTGCGAAGTCCACTCAGCACCCTTTCCAGCAGTTCCGTACCCACCGCATCGGACTCATCATCAAGCGATGTCGGCTCGTACACCGCGACCAGGCCATCGGTGGCCATGTCCGCGACGATCACTCGAGCCACCCCGAGCGGCAGTTGCATGCGTGCGGCGATCTCGGCCAGCGACTGCACTCTGCCGCCGTCGCACATCGCCGCGATGTACTGGTGTTCGCTCCCGCCCCTGCCCGCTCCGGTGGAACGGCCACGCACGGTGGTCTCGACGAGCGCTTCCAGCGCGATTTCCAGCTTCGGCCGGGTCCGGCCACGGGTCACGGCGTACGGTCTGACCAGTGCTCCGGTCGGCTCATCGCGTTCGGGCATCGTCACCGCTCACCCCATCCCTTGGCCCATAGAAGTGTCTCTTGTCGTCAAGCTTTTGGACAGATGCCGGACGGAGCCGGCGGACCATCCGTTCAGCCGAGAACTCCGGCCGCGGACCGCGGCGCGGGCGTGAGCGCCTCGCCGACCCGGTCGACCAGGAGCGCCATCTCGTAGCCCACCTGACCGACGTCGCAGCTGCGGGCTGCGAGCACGGCGAACGACGAACCGTCGGAGATCGACATCAGGAAGAGGAACCCGTTGTCCATCTCGACGACCGTCTGCAGCACCGCACCACCCTCGAAGCACCTCGCGGCGCCCTGAGTGAGGCTGACCAGGCCGGAGGCGATAGCCGCCAGCTGGTCGGCACGGTCACGCGGAAGGTCCCTGGAGGCCGCGAGAAGCAGACCGTCGGCGGAGACCGCGATCGCGTGCGCCACCCCGGGAACGCGGTCGGCAAAGTTGGCGAGCAGCCAACCCAGATCCTGCGTACTTGTCATGCTTCATGCTCCTTGCCAGCCTGCGAGGACTGCTGCCCTCCCGGAGTCTCCTCCGGGTTGGTCGAATTTTCCTTCGTGCGACCCCGCTGCACCCCGCGATGGTAAGCGGACAGGAGCCCGCGAACCGCCTCGGGTGTGCGGCGTTGTACGGAGGTCTCGGCCCGGTCGACGCCACCCGGCACGAGCTGTGCCATCGGCGTACGGCGCGGCAGACCTGCCGTCGTCGTGGTGTCGACCGGCATCTCGGCCGCCTTGCGGGCGGCCTGCCAGCCGTCGTCCGCGGCGGTCTGCCACGGACTCGAGGCAGCGCCGTTCAGTGAGCTGTTGCCGTTGCCGTTCGCCGCGACCGCGCCGACCGGGGCCGGCTCGCGGTCGCCGTTGCGGGACTCCGGGGAGGCCTGCTGGGGCACCCCGACCGAGCGCGCCGGTTCCCCGGTGGAGAAGCGCTGGGTGGTGACCACCGAGTCGGCGTTGTCGTCGTTCGACGGCGCCGGGGTGGCGGCGGGCGCCGGCTTCGCGGGCTCGGTGGGCCGGGCCGTGGTGAACCAGGCCGACTCGAGCTCACGGAAGATAGGCAGTTCCATGGTCTCGTCGGCATACTGCGCCGACGTCTCCCCGGACTGTCGCTGACGCGCCGCGGCCTGGGCGGCGGCGATCTGCGCGGCGGCGGTCGCCTGAGCGGCGGCTGCCTGCGCGGTCGCTGCTTCGTGGGCGGCTGCGGCGGCCGCGGCGGACCGTTCGGCCTCGGACTGCGGCGTGCCGTTCTGCGGGTTGGTCGGGCGGGCAACCTGGGGCTGCGAGCTCGAGGCACCGCGGTCGGAACGGTAGCGGGGCAGCTCCGCCGTCATGTCCAGGGCGGCCGCGAGGCTCTCCGGGACGTGCGGGGCGCTGCTGCTGCCGGACTCGCGCTCCGCGCTGACCGGCGGCCAGGCGGGCGGGGCCGGAGCGGCGGCCGACTGCGGCGCGGGCAGCGCCGAGCTGGGCCTGTTCTGGCCGGGCTGCTGACCCTGGTACGGCGGTGCGGAAGCCGGCGGGGCCGACGACACGGGCGGCGCGGACACCGGCCGGCCACCACCGTACGGCGGGGCGGACGGCACCGGCGGCGCGGACACCGGCGGGACCGGGGGCGCGGAGACCGGCGGCACGAACGTGTTGCGGCTCTGCGACTCCGGGTTGGCCGGCAGCTGACGCGGGATGGTGTGGCCGTACGAGCCCGTGTCCTCGGGCCGGTAGGCGTCACCGTTGCGACGCTGCGGCAGCCCGTCGGGACCGCTGAAGCCCTGCGGGCCGGCCGGCGACTGCGGCCGCGGCGGGATCGGCTCGTTGCTGCGCGGGCCGTGGAAGCCGTTGGCCCCATTCGCGCCGTTGGCGCCGCCGAAGCCGTTGCTGGGGCCACCGAAGCCGTTGCTCGGACCGCCGAAGCCGTTGCCGTTCCCGGCGGGCTCGAAGCCGTTCGAGGGGGCGCCGGTCAGGTCCGACCAGGCCGGGACCGAACGGTTGCCGTTGCCACCGGCGCCGAGCATGCCGCCGGCGGGCATCGGCGGGTTCGGGTCGAACGGACGCCCGGTGGGGTAGCCACCGCGACCGTTGGAGCTGCTCTCGAGGGCCAGCGGCGGCTCGGTGTACGCGTTGCGCGCCGGCTGGTCGTACGGGTTGGCGCCGGGCTGTAGCCGGTTCGCCGCCGAGGCGGAGACCATGACGCTGGCCGGCAGGCCCACGTCGGCGACCGTGCCGCGCTCGGTGTCGGCCGGGCGCAGCTCGACCTTGACGCCGTGCCGGTTGGCCAGGCGGGCGACCACGACCAGGCCCATCATCCGGGAGACGGCCACGTCCACCATCGGCGGCTGGGCGAGCCGCTCGTTGAGGTCGCGCAGCTGCTCGCGGCTGATGCCGATGCCACGGTCCTCGACCGAGAGCACCGCACCGTCGCCCAGGCGCCGGGCCTCGACGATGACGTGCGAGTTCGGCGGGGAGAACGCGGTCGCGTTGTCGAAGAGCTCGGCGACCAGGTGGACCATGTCGTTGACCGCGTGCGCGGACACCTCGATGTCGCGGTCGATCATGCCGAACTCGATGCGGGTGTAGTGCTCGACCTCGGACTGCGCGGCGCGGAGCACGTCGATCAGGGCCGCCGGCTCGCGCTGCACACGGGTCGAGTCGGCACCGGCGAGGACCAGGAGGTTCTCGTCGTTGCGGCGCATCCGGGTGGCGAGGTGGTCGAGCTGGAAGAGCTCGGCCAGCCGGTCCGGGTCCTCCTCGCCGCGCTCGAGGCGGTCGAGGTGACCGATCAGCCGGTCGACCAGGATCTGCGAGCGGCGGGCCAGGTTGACGAACATCGTCGAGACGGAGGACCGCAGGGCGGCCTGCTCGGCCGCGGTGCGGACGGCTTCCAGGTGGACCGCGTTGAACGCCTCGGTCACCTGGCCGAACTCGTCCCGGCTGCGGACCGGCAGCGGCTCGGCGACCTGGTCGGCCACCTGGGCCGGGGTCAGCGAGCCGGTCAGCGCGGGGTCACGCAGCCGCTCGACCGCCTGGGGCAGGCCGAACTGGGCGACGTTGAGAGCACCCTGGCGCAGCTCGCGCAGCGACCGGGCCATCGAGCGGGCGACCAGCCAGGCGAAGATGATGGCCAGCAGCAGCAGGCCGAGCAGGATGCTGGTCTCCACGAAGACCTGCGTCTGCACGTCGTCACGGATCTCGGTGGCCTGCTCCACGACCTGGCTGTCGAGGCGGTTCTCGACGTTGCGGAACAGGTCGTTGTAGCCCTGCATCGCCGCTTCCCACTGGGGGCGGTTGAACGGGATGGACTTGGAGTTGTTCGGGGCCAGTCCCTGCAGCGGGATGGTGAGGTTGGTGGCGTTGCGCTTGGCCGGGCCGCTGACGACCCGGTCGAAGAGTGCCTTGTCCTCGTCGGTCGCGACCTGCCGCATGGTGGCGTCGGAGATCGCATAACCGGTGTCGGTCAGCAGGAACTTGCGCCGCAGGCTGGGCGTGAAGTCCTCGGCGCCGAGGACCTCGAGGCCGACGGCGCGCTGCTGGGCGATGTAGTCCTTGCCGCGGGCGACGGCGGCGACGACCCGCAACTTGTCGCTGAGGTTGGTGTCCTGGGCGAGCTGCGCGGACGCGTCGCGGACGTTCAACAGGTCGTTGATCAGGGGGTCGTAGTTCTCCCTGAGTTCCTGGGTGTTGAAGTCGCCGTTGGCGGTGCGGCTGCGGATCGAGGGCAGCTCGAGCAGGTTGCTGTCGAGCCGCTTGAGCAGGATGTTGACCTGCTCGGGCACGTCGTCGAGGGCGGCCTTCTGCTGCGAGTACGGCAGCTTGGCGGCGTCCACCTTCGGGTGCTCGGCCTTGTAGGCGGCGTCCGCGGCGGTCCGCTCGGGCGTGGTCTTCCTGGTGGTCGCGATCATCACGCCGTAGGCGCGTTCGTTCTGCAGGTGATCGACAAGACCACCGGCGGCCTGCGACAGCACCGACAGGGTGCGGGCGCGCTCGGCGTCACTGGCCTCGTTGATGTGGTCGATCAGGCCGCTGGTGCCGACGACGACCGTCGCCAGCGTGGGCACGAGCATGATGAGCCCGAGCTTCGACCAGATCGGCAGATCCCGCAGCCGGCCGGCCGGCCGGCCGAGACGCGACATGACAGCGTTCGCCGTCTTGGGGCGCTTGCTCACGTCACCGTCCTCCTGATTCGGACCCGGCCATCGGATCACCGGGCACCGCACACGGCCGACTCACCGGGTCGGGCCCCCGAGATTCCATCACGACGAGTGTCAAAGAGAAAGAGCAGCCTGACCCGGACCGTTTGTGTGATGCGATGTTGCGTCCGAAGAGTTGGACATCGCCGGTCAGTCATCACTGCTCGTATAAGGGCGCTTCTCTTTGAGTCACTCGCTCCGAGCGGCGCCACGGGGTTCCCGCACACACCGATCAGACCCGATCCAGCTTCGATCGCGGCAGCACAGACGATTGCTCGCACAGGAGCCGACGGCAAGGCAAGATGCCGGATTGTGCAGTGTTTGAGACAGCACTCTGTCCGAAAGGATGAGGCGGCTGACCGAATCGCCAGTTTCGCGAGACGAAAGTACGGACGTGTCGCCAATGCCGCTTAAAAGGGGACTTTAGGCCAGCAACTTCGCGTACGCCGGCTTGATCACATCGTTGATGATCGCCAGCCGCTCGTCGTACGGGATGAACGCCGACTTCATCGCGTTGATCGTGAACCACTGCAGCTCACTCCAGCCCCACCCGAAGGCCTCGGCCAGCAGCGCCATCTCGCGCGACATCGACGTACCGCTCATCAGCCGGTTGTCGGTGTTGACCGTGACCCGGAAGCGCAGGTCGTGCAGCAGCCCGATGGGGTGCTCGGCGATCGACGGCGCCGCGCCGGTCTGCACGTTGGACGACGGGCACAGCTCCAGCGGGATCCGCTTGTCCCGCACGTACGACGACAGCCGCCCCAGGCTCGTCCCGGTGATGTCGTCCACGATCCGCACGCCGTGGCCCAGCCGGTCGGCGCCGCACCACTGGATCGCCTGCCAGATGGACGGCAGCCCGAAGGCCTCGCCGGCGTGGATGGTGAAGTGGAAGTTCTCCCGCTGCAGATACTCGAACGCGTCCAGGTGCCGGGTGGGCGGGAAGCCCGCCTCCGCGCCGGCGATGTCGAAGCCGACCACTCCGGTGTCGCGGTACCGCACCGCCAGCTCGGCAATCTCCTGGGACCGGGCGGCGTGCCGCATCGCGGTCAGCAGCGTGCCGATCCGGATGTGGTGACCCAGTGCGGCCGCCTCGGCGCAACCCTCGCGGAATCCGGCGTGCACCGCGTCGACGACCGCGTCCAGGCTCAGCCCGCGCTCCAGATGCTGCTCCGGGGCGTACCGGATCTCGGCGTAGACGACGCCGTCGGCGGCCAGGTCCAGCGCGCACTCCTTGGCCACCCGGTGCAGGCCCGCCTCGGTCTGCATCACCGCGACGGTGTGCGCGAAGGTCTCCAGGTAGCGTTCCAGCGACCCGGAGTCGGCCGCGGCGACGAACCAGTCCCCCAGCCGGGCCGGGTCGGTCTCGGGCAGGTCGTGCCCGATCTCGGCGGCGAGCTCCACGATCGTGGCGGGCCGCAGCCCACCGTCGAGGTGGTCGTGCAGCAGGGCCTTCGGGGCGTTGACGATGTCGGCGTGGGTGATGGCGACCATCAACAGATGCTAGAGGGAAGCAGCGGATGATCGACGGAGCATTGCCGTACCTGCGCTGCCCGGTGTGCGGCGAAGGGCTGGCCCGGACCGGCGACCAGGCCCTGCGGTGCCGCCAGGGGCACAGCTTCGACATCGCGCGGCAGGGCTACGTGAACCTGACGGCGGGCCGGTCGCCCCATCCGGGCGACTCGGCCGAGATGATCGCGGACCGGGCGGCCTTCCTGGCCGAAGGCCATTACACCTTCATCGCGGAGGCGCTGGCCGAGACGGTACGGGCAGACGACGGCCTGGTCCTCGACGCGGGTACGGGCACCGGTGACTACCTGGCGCAAGTCCTCGACGCCCTGCCGGCTGTCCCGGGTCTCGGCCTCGACGTGTCGAAACCCGCCCTGCGCCGCGCCGCCCGCGCCCATCCCCGGGCCGGCGCCGCCCTGGCCGACCTCTGGCGTCCCCTCCCACTGGCCGACGCCTCGGTATCGGTCCTGCTGAACGTCTTCGCCCCGCGCAACGGCCCGGAGTTCCACCGGGTCCTGCGCCGCGACGGCATGCTCCTCGTCGTCACCCCGGCCCCGGAACACCTGCGGGAGCTGGTGACCGCCCACGGCCTGATCCGGGTCGACCCGGCCAAGGCCGATCGGGTGGCGGAGACACTGGGCCCGAGCTTCCGCGCGGAGAGCACGACGACCCATCGCCGCCGGCTCAGCCTGACGGCCATGGAGACCCGGACCCTGATCGGGATGACCCCGAGCGCCCGCCATGTCCCCCTGGACAAGATCAGGGCCGCGGAGCAGACCGTCACCGCGGCGGTGACCCTGACCGTCTACCGCCCGGTGTAGCCGCGGTTACACGGAGAGGTCGACCTCTTCCCACTCCGGCGGCTCCTCGTGGTACGGCCCCACGAACACCACCCCCCACTCGAGCGCCCACCTGCGCTGCCCGATGGCGTTGCTGTCCATCTCCCCCGGCACCGGCACGCCGGCCTTCTCCGATTCCTGGAACGCCCAGTCCAGGCAGTAGTAGAGGTCGAGCAGCACCGCCGCCTCGATCGCGTCCCGCGGCGCCACCAGCGACCGCGACCGCCACCGGTCGAACAGCTCCCCGCCGGGCAGGTCCGGCATCTGCTGCATCAGCCTGTCCTCGGGCGGTTCGGTCGGGTCCAGGTGCCGGCTTAGCCCCAACAGCCAGGCCAGCGCGAACACCGCGTCGTGGTGCAGCACGAAGGACCGGTGGTCACCCTTGCCGCCGGCCACGAACTGCCACTCCGGCGGTGTGACGAAATCCACCAGGTGCGAGCTGAGCAACCAGGTCATCGCCGCCTCGGTGGGCATGCCGAAGCAGCGGGCCACCACCACGTGCAGGACCGCCGCCCGGGCCTCGATCTCGGCCGTCGCGCGCAGCTGCACGCCGTCCCCCGGCTCCCAGACCAGCGGGAACGCCGGTGGCGGCAGCGGCAGTCCGAGCCGGTGCAGCTCGTCCAGGCTGGCGTCGCGCACCGCTCGGGGATCGGGGGCGGCCTTCATGACCGATCAGGCTATGCGGTCGATCAGCAGCGGTGCGGGGGCGGGCGCGCCCGGCGCGATCCGGACCGCGCCCTCGGCGGTGGCCAGCGCCGCCGGGATCCGGCCGGCGTCATCGGTACGCAGTTCGAGCAGCACGTCGCCGGCCCGTACGGTGTCTCCTGGGCGCACCTTGAGCATGATCCCGGCGCCGAAGCTCACCGGGTCCTCCTTGCGGGCCCGTCCCGCGCCGAGCCGCCAGGCCGCCAGGCCCACGTCCAGCGCGTCGATGCCCGCGACCACACCGTCGGTGCCGGCGCGCAGCACCTCGGTCTCGCGGGCGGTGGGCAGCGCCGCGTCCGGGTCGCCGCCCTGGGCCCGGATCATCGCCCGCCACGAGTCCATCGCCGCGCCGGACTTGAGCACCTCGGCCGGGTCGGTGTCCAGGCCGGCCGCGGCCAGCATCTCCCGGGCCAGGGCCAGGGTCAGCTCCACCACGTCGGCCGGACCGCCACCGGCCAGCACCTCCAGCGACTCCTGGACCTCGATCGCGTTGCCGACGGCCAGGCCCAGCGGGGTGTTCATGTCGGTGAGCAGGGCGACCGTCCGGACGCCGTGCGCGGTGCCCAGCTCGACCATGGTCCGGGCCAGCTCGCGGGCCGTGTCGACGTCCTTCATGAACGCGCCGGTGCCGACCTTGACGTCGAGCACCAGCGCGCCGGTGCCCTCGGCGATCTTCTTGCTCATGATCGAGCTGGCGATCAGCGGGATGGCCTCGACCGTGCCGGTGACGTCGCGCAGGGCGTACAGCTTGCGGTCGGCGGGGGCGAGCCCGTCGCCGGCCGCGCAGATGACCGCACCGACGTCCCGGAGCTGACGGACGAACTCGTCGTTGCTCAGGGCCGCCCGCCAGCCCGGGATCGACTCGAGCTTGTCGAGGGTGCCGCCGGTGTGCCCGAGGCCGCGCCCGGAGAGCTGCGGCACGGCCGCGCCGCAGGCGGCGACCAGCGGGGTCAGCGGCAACGTGATCTTGTCGCCGACGCCGCCGGTGGAGTGCTTGTCCACGGTCGGCCGGGAGACGGCCGACAGGTCCAGGCGCTCGCCGCTGGCGATCATCGCCGCGGTCCAGCGGGCGATCTCCGCAGGGGTCATCCCGCGCAGCAGGATGGCCATGGCGAGCGCGGACATCTGCTCGTCGGCGACGGCACCCCGGGTGTACGCGTCCACGACCCAGTCGATCGCGGCGTCGGAGAGCACCCCGCCGTCCCGCTTGGTCCGGATGACGTCGACCGCGGCGAACTCGCTCATGATTGCTCCCACTTGGTTCCGATGCCTTCCGGCGGTTCGCCCTCGCCGGCCCAGGACAGGCCGCCCTCGGCGTCGACGACCACGACCCTGGGGGTACGGGTGAGCCCCCAGGTCACCGCCGCACCGGCGGTCGCGAAGTTCGGCCCCTCCTCGAGGACACCCTTCTCCGCCTCGGCCTCACCGGGGCTGCCGGCCGACCGCTCCCAGTAGCCGGTCCACACCTGCTCGCCGCCGGAGAGGTCCGGGTGCACGAACACCGTCCCGCGGCCGCGCCACTTGGCGAGCTGGGCGGGCACGGCCGGCACCGCCGACGGCCCGGTGACCTTCTCGATGTCGTCGGGCCCGAACGCGTTCGGCAGCAGCTCCGCCATCCGCAGCGGCCGGGGCAGCGCCTCCACCAGGCAGTCCGCCCCGCCGTGCTCGTACAGCAGCTGGCGGCAGCGGCCGCACGGCATCAGCGGCAGGCCGTTGGCGTCCACGCACGAGACGGCGACCAGCCGGCCCCCGCCGGTGGCGTGCAGCGAGCTGACCAGGCCGCACTCGGCGCAGAGGCCGACGCCGTACGACGCGTTCTCCACGTTGCAGCCGACCACGACCCGGCCGTCGTCGACGAGCCCGGCCACCCCGACCGGGAAGTCGGAGTACGGGGCGTAGGCGCGGCGCATGGCCTCGATGGCGGCGGCCCGCAGCGAGCCCCAGTCGATCTCCATGCCGCCGATTCTGCCCCACCACCGTTCCGGCCGGTCGCGGCTCCCCTGAACGGCCGGTCAGCTCTTGATGTAGGGCTGCCCGTCGGCGGCCGGCGCGCGGACCCGGCCGACCAGTCCGGCCACCGCGATGATGGTCGCCAGGTACGGCAGCATGTTGAGGAACTGGCTCGGCACCGAGCTGCCCGCGACGCTGAGATAGGTCGCCAGCTTCTGCGCGAAGCCGAAGAACAGCGCCGCCCCGAGCGCCCCGAACGGCGTCCAGCGACCGAAGATCAGCGCCGCCAGCGCGATGAAGCCGGCGCCCGCCGTCATGTTCTTGTTGAAGCTGCCCGTCGCCACCAGAGTGAAGTAGGCGCCACCGGCACCCGCGATCAGGCCGCCCAGCAGCACGTTGAGGTAGCGCAGGCCGCGTACCCGGATGCCGACCGTGTCGGCCGCCGTCGGGTGCTCGCCCACCGCCCGGGTCCGCAGGCCCCAGCGGGTCCGGGTGAGCCCGAAGTGGATCGCGAAGACCAGGATCAGGGCCAGCCAGACCAGCAGGTTCGTGTCGAACAGGACCGGGCCGACGACCGGGATGTCGGCCAGGCCGGGGATGCGCCACTCGGGCATCCGCGGCGGCTGGTTGTACGACTGCGCGTCGGTCTGCATGAGTCGCTCGTAGAGGAAGCCGGTCATGCCCAGCGCCAGCAGGTTGAGCACGATGCCGACCACGACCTGGTCCACCAGGTAGCGGATCGCCAGCACGGCCAGGATCGCCGCGATGAGCACGCCGCCGACCGCCGCGCTGAACAGGCCGGCCCAGACGCTGGTCGCCATCGTGCCGACCAGGGCCGCGCCGAACGCGCCCATCAGGAACTGGCCCTCGATGGCCACGTTGACCACGCCGGAGCGTTCGCCGAGCACGCCGGCCAGGGCGCCGAGCACCAGCGGGACCGCGAGCTCCAGCGTGCCGCTCGCCGTGTCGACCAGCGGCAGGAACTTGCCCGCCACCTGCCAGCACAGGAACGACAGCACGAAGCCGAGGATGCCCAGGCTCAGCACGGAGGTCTGGTACCGGCGGGCCAGCCCGGCCAGCAGCACCGCACCCGCGGCCACCGAGACCAGGCCGAACAGGATGGTGCCGAGCTGGCCGTTGATGGACAGCGCCGCGCCCGCGGCGTCCTCGCTCAAGGTGAAGCGGGCGGTCTTCGAGGGGGCGAGCGGCCCGAAGATGGCCGTCGCGATCAGGCCGATCAGCACCACGCCGACCCCGAGCCGCCGCTGCCGGTCCCAGAACCGGGCCGGGGCCGCGGTCTGTGTCAGGTCCTCCACTGTCGCCGTCGACACCGGGGTCACCAGCCCTTCGCCATCGATGCGCCGAGCCGCGCGGAGCGGGCGGCCCGCAGGTGGAAGATCGCCTTCACGAGGGCCGGGGCGGCGATGAAGATGACGATCAGGGCCTGGAGCACGGTCACCAGCTCCAGGGAGATGCTCGAGAACGACTGCATCCGGTTGCCGCCGGCCCGCAGCGCGCCGAACAGCACCGCGGCGGCCAGGGTGCCCCACGGCCGGTTCCGGCCGAGCAGGGCGACCAGCAGGCCGTCGAAGCCGATGTTGCCGGCCACCTGGGTGGTCAGCGCGTGCGCGGTGCCCAGCACCTGGGTCGCGCCGCCGAGCCCGGCCAGGCCACCGGCGGTGACCATGAGCAGGGTGTACGTGCGCGCGACGCTGATGCCCGCGGTCCGGGCGGCGGCCGGGTTGGCACCGACCGCGCGCAGCTCGAAACCGAACGCCGACCGGTTGAGCAGCCAGGCGACCGCCGCGGTGGCCAGCACGGCCAGCACGATGCCCAGGTTCACCCGGACCTCGCCGCCGACGGCCGGCAGCTGCGCCGAGGAGTCGACCGGCTCGCTGATCGCGTCGCTGCGCCCGCTCTGCTGGATGCCCTTCTGCAGGATCAGCCAGCTCAGGAACAGGTTGGCGGTGTAGTTCAGCATGATCGTGACGATGACCTCGTGGGCGCCGGTGCGGGCCTTGAGGATGCCCGGCACGAAGCCCCAGAGCGCGCCGCCGAGCAGCCCGGCGACGAGCGCGGCGATCAGGTGGATCACCGGCGGCAGCGGCAGCAGGAAGCCGGCCAGCGCGGCGCAGATCGTGCCGACGACCGCCTGGCCCTGGCCACCGATGTTGAACAGGCCGCCGCGGAACGCCAGCGCCACCGACAGGCCGGTGAAGACCAGCGGGGCCGCGTACGTCAGCGTCTCGGAGATCGGGAAGACGACCTGGCGCCAGGTGCCGGTGCCGTTGCTCCAGGCGGTGATCGCGGCCGGGTCGACGATCGCGCCCTTGAACAGATCCGCGTACGCGTTGCTGACCACGGTCCAGCTGGCGTTGAGCGCGTCGCCGGGCCGGGCGGTGAGGTACGAGAACGTGTCCAGCACCGCCGGGTCGGACACGATGATCAGGATCGCGCCGATGACCATGGCCATGATGACCGAGAGCACGGTCACGGTGACCGTGTTGGCCGCCCACAGGTTGTGCAGGAAGTGACTCAGGAAGGAGTCGTCGTCGCCCGGCTTCTTGTCCGGGGCGGCGGCCGGCTTGTCCTGCACGCCCGTGGCGACAGCCGGGTCCGCGGCCGGCTCGTCGGCCGGCTTCCGCGGTGCGCCGACCGGTTCGTCGGTGGTCACTTGGTCCCCTTCTCTGCGGCCCCGTCGCCGTCCGCCGCCGGCCCGGTGCCCGGCTCGGTCACCGGCTCGGCCGGCGCCGCGGCCGAGGGGTCCGTGATGCCGGCCATCAGCAGGCCGATCTCCTCGCGAGGCGTGTCCGGCGAGACGATCGCCAGGATCCGCCCCCTGTACATGACCGCGATCCGGTCGGCCAGCGCCGCGACCTCGTCCAGCTCGCTGGAGACCACCAGCACCGCGGTGCCGACGTCCCGCTCGTGCACGACACGGCCGTGGATGAACTCGATCGAGCCGACGTCCACGCCGCGGGTCGGCTGCGAGGCGATGAACAGCCGCAGCGGCCGGGACAGCTCCCGGGCCACCACGACCTTCTGCTGGTTGCCGCCGGAGAGGGTGCTGACCGCCGCGTCCGGTGAGGACGTACGGATGTCGAACTGCTCCACCCGCTCGCGGGCCGCCGCGGCGACCGCCGCCGGGTTGAGCCGGAAGGCGTTGCCGTACGGCGCCCGGTCGTACTGGTCGAGCACCAGGTTCTCGGCGACGGTGAACTCCTTGACCACGCCGTCGAGACTGCGGTCCTCGGGCACGTAGCCGACGCCGGAGCGCAGGATCTGCTTGGTGGTCATGCCGGTCAGGTCCTCGTTGTCGACCTGGATGGTCCCGGCCCGCGGCTCGCGCAGGCCCATCACGGCCTCCACCAGCTCGGTCTGGCCGTTGCCCTGCACACCCGCGACGCCGAGCACCTCGCCGGCCCGCACGACCAGGTCGACGCCGTCCACCGCGCGTACGCCGCGGTCGTCGTCGACGATCAGGCCGGAGATCTTGAGGACCTCCCGGCCCGGCTCGGCGGGGGCCTTGGTGACCTCCAGGTTGACCGCGCGGCCGACCATCAGGGCGGCCAGCTCGTCCTCGGGGGTGTCCGGGGAGGCGGTCCCTACGGTGCGGCCACGGCGGATCACCGTGATCCGGTCGGCGATCTGCTTGACCTCTTTGAGCTTGTGGGTGATGAAGACGATGGACTTGCCGGCGGCGGCGAGGCTGCGCATGACCTCGAGCAGCTCGCCGGTCTCCTGCGGGGTCAGCACCGCGGTCGGCTCGTCGAGGATCAGCAGGTCGACGTCGCGGGTCAGCGCCTTGACGATCTCGACCCGCTGCTGGGCGCCGACCGGCAGGTTCTCCACCAGCGCGTCCGGGTCGACCGGCAGGCCGTAGCGCTCGGAGACCTCCAGCACCTCGCGCCGGGCCCGGCGCCGGTCCAGGAAACCGGCCCGCGCCTTCTCCGCGCCGAGGGCGATGTTCTCCGCCACGGTGAAGACCGGTACGAGCATGAAGTGCTGGTGCACCATGCCGATGCCGGCCGCGATGGCGTCGCGGGGGCTGCGGAAGGTCCGCGCCACGCCGTCGACGAGCACCTCGCCCTCGTCGGGCTGGAGCAGCCCGTAGAGCTGGTTCATCAGGGTGGACTTGCCCGCGCCGTTCTCGCCGAGCAGGGCGTGCACCTCACCCGGTTCGACGGTCAGGTCGATGTGGTCGTTGGCCACCAGGTCGCCGAAGCGCTTGGTGATGCCGCGCAGTTCGAGTCTCAGCGGAATCTCCTGCAGACGAGAGGCTGGTGATCAACGGGGGGACGTTAGCAGCCCGAGCAGAGCCGCCGCGCAGGCCGCGGGGGTGGACCCCACGACCGCGCGGCGGCCGGATTGCTAGCTCGTGACCCGGTGGCCCGGGAAACGGATCACTTGGGGGCGTTGGCCGACTCGACCTTGACCGTACCCGCGATGATGTCCGCCTTGAGCTTCTCGACCTCGGACTTGAGCCCGGCGTCGACCTTGCTGTCGAACTGGTTGTACGGCGCGATGGAGACACCGTTGTTCTCCAGCGTGCCCAGGTAGCCCGGGGCCGCCGCGAGCGGCTTGCCCGAGGCGCCGTCCGCGACAGCCGTCTCGACCGCGTCGGTGATGTTCTTGACCACCGTGGTCAGGAAGACGTCGCAGTACTGCTCGGCGCTCTTGCAGCCGTCCTGGTCGACCCAGATGACCGACACCTTGCCGCCGGACGCCTTGGCGACGTCCGCGGTGCCCAGGCCCGTGCCGCCGGCCACCGGCATGATGACGTCGGCGCCCTGCGAGACCTGCGAGTTGGTGATGGTCTTGCCCTTGTTCTGGTCACCGAAGTTCTCGGCGAAGGTGCCGTTCTGCTTCGCCTTGTCCCAGCCGAGGACCTGGACGCTCTTGCTCTTCTGCTTGTTGTAGTACGCCACGCCGTCGGCGAAGCCGTCCATGAAGACGGTGACCGGCGGGATCTTCAGGCCGCCGTAGGTGGCCACCTTGCCGGTCTTGGAGTAACCCGCCGCGACGTAGCCGGCCAGGAAGGCCGCCTGCTCGGTGGCGAACTGCATCGGGAAGACGTTGGTCGCGCCCGCGATGCTGCTGTCCACGATGCCGAACTGCTGGGTCGGGTTCTCCTTGGCCACCTTCTCGGTGGCGCCGCCCATCAGGCCGCCGACCGAGAGGATGAAGTTGCACTTCTGCGTGACGAACTGCCGCAGGTTGGGCTCGTAGTCGGCCTCGGCCGTCGATGCCACGTACTTCGGGTCGACGCTGTTCTGCGCCTCCTTGGCGGCCTGCAGGCCGGCCCACGCCGAGGCGTTGAACGAGCGGTCGTCGATGCCACCGGTGTCGGTGACCATGCACGCCTTATATGCCGCGGCGGCGCTGCTGGCGCCCCCACTCGGGGTGTCGTCCGGGGCGTCGCCACAGGCAGCGGCGGCGAGCGAGAGCCCACCCGCCGCGAGAATCGCAACGATTCGCTTCCCACGTACTGGGCGCAAGACGCCCTCCTTCCACAGCGCACCGGCACTTCGCGGTGCGTCTCAGGTCGGGAGCGTAGCCGCAGGCCACGGCGGCGTCAGGAAATCGGACCGGACTGTTGGCGCACCGTTATCTGGCCGCGACCGGCCGGGCTCCTGAACGCCGCTTTAGCAAGGCTGGGGCGGGAAATGCCCGGTTGCCTGAGTAACCCGCCGTTAATCTTTCGGCGACACCGGACCCACGGCCGCGTTTTCTTCGGCGCGTCGCGGCGCCGGGGCCGCCGCGCGCCAGGCCCGGACCCCCAGCACGCCGACCGTCGTGCCGATCACCAGCGACGCGGTGATCAGCAGCGCGTGCACCCAGAGGAACGACGTCGGGCTGCCGCCGGCGAACGACCGGTCGTCGCGGTAGATCGCCAGGCCGAACCGGGGCCAGATGAGCCACGTCCAGACACCGACCAGGACCAGGAACGCCGACCACCGTCGCGAGAGCACCACGACACGAGTATGCCCGCCCGGCCGGACCCCTCCCGGTCAGCCGCCCGAGGTGAGCTTCGCGGCGATGCGGGCGAAGCCGGCGCGTACCTCGGCCTCGGACGGGGGCCGGCCCGGCGTCGTGCGCAGCGGCCCCTCGCCGTCCAGGTCGGTCGCGGTGGTGTCGATGTCCTGGCCGGAGCGGGCCAGCTCGATCTCGGCGCGGATCGCGTCGGCGTCGGCCAGCGGCAGCAGCGGTTCGACCACCGCCATCAGGTCCTCGTCGGCCACCACGGCCTGGGCCAGCGCCAGGGCGTGCGGCCGCTCGTACGGCCCGCAGACCAGCGGTTCCCATTCCTCTTCGTCGTCCAGCGCGCCGATGGTGATGATCCAGGGCAGGTTCGCCACCGGCGAGTCAGGCGGCAGGTGCAGTGTCACGAGGGTCCCCACCCGCTCATCATTCCGGGCGGTCGTGCCGAATCCAGGTATTTTGCCCCACCGGAGCAGTTTTATCGTCAGCTGACAGGTCCACCACGCGACCGTGCGGGCTGGTCGCCGCCCAGGCCGCGCCGAACAGCAGCAACTGGTTGAAGACGTACAGGTAGACCAGCACGCCCACCGCGCTGGCGACCAGGCCGTACGCGGGATTGCGCTCGACCAGGCCGAGCAGCGAGCGGCCCACCGTGTTGAGCAGGGTGATGCCGATGCCGACCTGCAGCACCGGCGGGGCCATCCGGCGCGCGGTCATCCGCAGCCGCGGCACGGCGGCCAGCAGGGCGGCCGCCAGCAGCATGTTGATGCCCAGCGTGAGGACGAGGCTGACCACCGCGCGCAGGAACGACACGTGCCCGCCGGCCAGCCACTCCAGCAGCGACTCCAGACCGTAGACGGCGAACACGGAGATGCCGAGCAGCAGCAGGATCCCGATCATCACGAGCAGGTCGACGACCTGGCGGACGCCGATGTAGCCGGGCTGCTCGTTGAGCCGCCAGATCAGCCGCTGCGAGGAACGGATCGCCTCCACCCAGCCGATGCCGGTGAACACCAGGCCGACGATGCCGACGATGCCGACGGTCCGGCCGCTGGCCACGATCGCCTCGACGTCCAGGAACGGCAGGTTCTCGCCGAGGAAGTCCTGGACGATCTGGAACAGCCCGGTGTTGCTGTTGACCAGGAAGCCGAAGATCGAGTAACCGATCAGCGCCAGGGCGAAGACCGCGAAGAATCCGTAGTAGGCGATCGCCGCGGCGAGCCGGCCGCCCAGCACCTCGTCGTAGCGCAGCAACGCGCGACAAAGGTGGTCGAAGTACCGGGAGCGGTGCCGCAGGGCCATGATCCGGGACTCGACCGCGGCGTACGCCCGGTCGATGGCGTTCACGCCGCCGACCGTACCCAATGTGGCGGGGTCTGTCCGCGCAGGCCCGGGCGGGTCCTCCGGCGGGCCGGGCTGGTTAACGCAGGCCGCCGAGCGGGTAGTCGCGCCGGCGCTGCCAGGGGCCCTCGCCACCGTGGGTGAAGAGCGTGAAACCGCCGACGTCGAAGCGCGCCGAGAAGCCGGCCAGATCCTCGAAGACCGCGTCCAGCGCGTCGCTCGGCACGTCCTGGGCCACCGTCACGTGCGGGTGGTACGGGAACCGGGTGTCCCGGTTGATCGCCTCGGACGCGGTGATCGCGGCGGCCAGCAGCTCGCACTCGCTGATGCCGACCGCGAGGGTCACGAAGACCACCTCGGTGACCGGCCGGAACGTGCCGGTGCCGCGCAGGTGGATGGTGAACGGCTGCTGGGCCGAGGCGACCGCCTCGAGATGCTTCTCGACGTCGGGCAACGCGTCGGTGCGGATCTCGGTCGGGCCGAGCAGGGTGACGTGCGCCGGTGTGTACGCCGCCTGCGGATCGCCCGCCGCGCCCCGGCGGTGGGTCAGCTCCGAGCCCCACGGCTCGGGGATGTCGATCGCGACGCCGATGCGCGTCGTGCCCTCGGCCACGCGGGTCAGACCTCGCGCGCCGGGCTGAGGAAGCCGAGGTGCTGGTAGGCGTTGGCCAGGGTGACCGCGGAGACCGCCCGGGCCTTGTCGGCGCCGACCGCGAGGACCTTGTCGAGGTAACCCGGGTCCTCCAGGTAGGTGCGGGTGCGCTCCTGGACCGGCTTGACGAACTCGACGAAGACCTCGGCGAGGTCCTTCTTGAGGTCGCCGTAGCCGCGGCCGTCGTACTCCTCGAGCAGTTCGTCTATGGTCCGCTGGGTCAGCGCCGCGTACATGGTCAGCAGGTTGCTGATGCCGGGCTTGTTCTCCTCGTCGTAGAGGATCTCGCGGCCGGTGTCGGTGACCGCCGACTTGATCTTCTTGGCCGACCGGGCGGGCTCTTCCAGCAGCTCGAGGATGCCGTTGGGCGACGACGCGGACTTCGACATCTTCGAGGTCGGGTCCTGCAGGTCGGTGATCTTGGCGGTGTCGCGGACGATGTACGCCGCCGGCACGGTGAAGGTCGGGCCGAACCGGGTGTTGAACCGCTGGGCCAGGTCGCGGGTGAGCTCCAGGTGCTGGCGCTGGTCCTCGCCCACCGGCACGGCGTCGGCCTGGTAGAGCAGGATGTCGGCGGCCTGCAGGATCGGGTAGGTGAACAGCCCGACGCTGGTGGTGTCCGAGCCCTGCTTGGCCGACTTGTCCTTGAACTGGACCATCCGGCCGGCCTCGCCGAAGCCGGTGATGCAGCTCAGCACCCAGGCGAGCTGGGCGTGCTCGGGGACGTGCGACTGCACGAAGAGGGTGCAGCGTTCCGGGTCCAGACCCAGGGCGAGCAGCTGCGCGACCGACAGACGGGTGCGGTTGCGCAGGGCCACCGGGTCGTGCCCCATGGTGATCGCGTGCAGGTCCACGACGCAGTAGAAGGCGTCGGCGGTCTCCTGCATGGCCACCCAGTTACGGACCGCGCCGAGGTAGTTGCCGAGGTGGAAGGAATCGGCGGTCGGCTGGATGCCGGAGAGCACCCGGGGACGGTGGTCGGCGTCGGACATGAGCGCCATTGTGTCAGCTTCGCCGGGCTTTCCGTCAAACGCCCGGCACCGGATTGTCTGATGTTTGAACGTGTTGACTTATGAGCGTTCATGGTGGAAAGCTATTCTGAAGACAGCGCGTCCGTCCAGCATCCGCTACGAAAGGTCACGACGTGAAACTGCTCGTCACGGGAGGGGCCGGATATATCGGCAGCGTCACCAGCCGGCTACTGCTCGACGCCGGTCACGAGGTAACTGTTCTGGACAACCTCAGCACCGGCTTCCGGGAGGCGGTCGCGCCCGACGCCACCTTCGTGCAGGCCGACATCGCGGAGGCCGGCAGCGTGCTGACCCCGCAGGCCGGCTTCGACGCGGTGGTGCACTTCGCCGGCCTGATCGCCGCCGGCGAGTCGATGGTCAAGCCCGAGCTGTACTGGGACCACAACCTGGTCCGCTCGCTGGCGCTGCTGGACGCCGTACGCAGCGCCGGGGTGCCGCGTGTCGTCTTCTCCTCCACCGCCGCGGTCTACGGCAACCCCACCGAGCTGCCCATCACCGAGTCCGCGGTCAAGGCCCCGACCAGCACGTACGGCTCCACCAAGCTGGCCTTCGACTTCGCGCTGACCTCCGAGACGTTCGCGCACCGGCTGGCCGCGGTCTCGCTGCGCTACTTCAACGTGGCCGGCGCGCTGATCCGCCCGGACGGCACCGCCATCGGCGAGCGGCACGACCCGGAGACCCACCTCATCCCGATCGCCCTGCAGGTGGCCGCGGGCAAGCGGGAGAAGCTCCAGCTCTTCGGCGACGACTACCCGACCGCTGACGGCACCTGCGTGCGCGACTACATCCACGTGGAGGACCTGGCCCGGGCCCACCTGCTCGCGCTCGACGCGGCCACCCCGGGCGAGCACAAGATCTACAACCTGGGCAACGGCAACGGCTTCTCCAACCGCCAGGTCGCCGAGGTGGCCCGTGAGGTCACCGGCACCGAGCTGCCGGTCGAGGTGGCACCGCGCCGCGACGGTGACCCGGCCAGCCTGGTCGCCTCCTCGCAGCGGGCCCGCGACGAGCTCGGCTGGGTGCCGGAGAAGGACACGCTGACCGACATGATCGGCGACGCCTGGGCGTTCTACCGCAGCCACGTCGCGTGATCTGATCATGGACATGACTGTTGCATCCTCCGCGGCGCAGGCCTTCCGCGACGCCTACGGCGCCGAGCCCACCGGACTGTGGGCCGCGCCCGGCCGGGTCAACCTCATCGGCGAGCACACCGACTACAACGACGGCTTCGTGCTCCCCTTCGCCCTGCCGCAGCACGTGGTCGCGGCGGCGTCCCCGGCCGACGGCCCGGACTGGACGGTGTGCTCGACCTTCGCGGAAGGCTCCGTCTCGTTCGGTGCCACGCAGCCCGGCGGCGTCGAGGGCTGGGCCGGTTACGTGGCCGGCATCGTGTGGGCGCTGCAGGAGGCCGGCTTCGACGTGCCGCCGGCCCGGATCGCGTTCGCCTCGGACGTGCCCGTGGGCGCCGGCGTCTCGTCGTCCGCCGCCCTGGAGTCGGCCACGCTGACCGCCCTGGTCGAGCTGGGTGGGCTGGAGCTGCCGGTGGCCGAGCGGCCGGCGCTGGCCCAGCGCGCGGAGAACGTCTACGTCGGCGCACCGACCGGGATCATGGACCAGTCGGCCTCCATCCGCTGCACCGAGGGCCGGGCGCTGTTCCTGGACTGCCGGTCGCTGGCGGTCGAGCAGATCCCGTTCGACCTGGCGGCCGACGGCCTGGCCATCCTGATCGTCAACAGCAACGCGCCGCACCAGCACGTCGACGGCGAGTACGGCGCCCGCCGCAAGTCCTGCGAGGAGGCCGCCCGCATCCTGGGCGTACCGGCCCTGCGCGACGTGACCCCGGACGGCCTCGACGCGGCGCTGGCCCAGCTCGACGACGACGTGACGCGCCGCCGGGTCCGCCACATCGTCACCGAGAACCAGCGGGTCCTCGACACGGTGGGACTGCTGCGGTCCGGCCGGATCCGCGAGATCGGCCCGCTGATGACGGCGTCGCACGCCTCGATGCGCGACGACTTCGAGATCACGGTGGCGCAGGTCGACGTCGCGGTCGAGGCGGCGCTGGCGGCGGGCGCGTACGGGGCCCGGATGACCGGCGGCGGCTTCGGCGGCTGCGTGCTGGCCCTGATCGACGCGGACCGGGCGGACGAGACCACGGCCGCGGTGGAGCGCGCGTACGCGGAGCACGACTTCACCGCACCGACCACCTGGTCGGCCGTTCCCGGCCCCGGGGCTGCCCGCCTGCCCTGACCCGCGGGGTGTCAGCGGTCGCGCAGCGGGTATGGATCCGGTCATGACCGCGCAATCCGAATCGAACCAGCCGAACGAGTTCGGCTTCGCCGGTGACGCCACCGCGCCGCAGCCCGAGCCCGATCGGGACCCGGCCGACCGGGCCGACGCCGAGCGGGTCGCGGTGCCGTCCGACGACCTCACCGAAGCCATCTCCGACGGCATCGACAACGCCACCCAGGGCGACGACGCGAAGCACTGACGCCGGTCACCGGGCGGGCCCGAGAGCCCGCCCGGTGCTGTTTCAGCGGGGCAGTGCCTGCGGCTCGACGTTCGGGCCGCGCACGACCGGCCGGCCGTCCACCCAGTCGACCCGGTCCAGCCAGAGCTGGCGACCCGGGGCGACGCTGCCGATCGCCTCCGGCGGCCACGCGTGGTAGAGCAGCCAGGTCTCCCCGGCCGGCGTGGTGACCAGGAAACTGTGCCCAGGGCCGGCCGCGGCCGGTGTCGAGCGCAGGATCGGGTTCTCCGCCGCCTTTCGGCACGGCCCGAGCGGGCTGTCGCACTCGGCGTAGCCCACGGCGTAGACGTCCTTGTCGAAGGCGTTCGCCGAGTAGAACAGGAACAGCTTGCCGTCGTGGCGGACCAGCTGCGGCGCCTCGATGACGTGGTCCTCCCAGCCGGCGTCGTTGGTCAGCAGCCGGACCGGCTCACCCACCAGCGAACGGCCGTCCGGGCTGAGCCGGCTGCCGTAGAGGTGGGTCGGCTCGCCGATGTGGTTGCCGTCGTTCTTCCAGTGCAGCCAGAGAGCGCCGTCGGCGTCGGCGTACGGGCTGGCGTCGATCGAGCCACCCTCGTCGGCCTGGCAGATCAGCGGCTTGGCCGCGTCGTCGACGAACGGGCCCTGCGGGGACTCGGCCCGGGCGACGCCGATGCACTGCAGGTTCGCCGCCGTGGACCGGGCCGTGTAGTAGAGCAGGTAACCGCCGTCCGCGGCGATGACCTCGGGCGCCCACGTGTTGCCCCGCTCGGCCCACTTGCCCACCTCGGGCAGCGCGTCCCCGGCCGGGGTCCAGGTGACCAGGTCCGGCGAGGTCATGACCGGCACGTTCTGGCTGGTGTTGTTGGTGCCGTAGGCGTACCAGGTGCCGTCGGCCAGGATCGCGCCCGGGTCCGGGAAGTTCTCCTGGTACACCGGGTTGGTGAAGGTGGCCACTTTGGACTCCGTTCCCGCCGGCGTGGCCGGCTCCTCCCCGCCGCCGCAACCGGCGGCGAGCGCACATACGGACAGCATGCCGATCAGGCGTCTCACCACCGGCGGAACCGCAGGTAGTCGAAGGACGCGGTGACGGCCGGCTGGGCCCCGCCGTGGGCGATCAGCCCGATCCGCGGGTTCGAGTCCGCGGGCAGGGTCCACACGCCGCCCCAGGTCCAGGTGCGGCCGTCCCGGCTCACCCCGGCCCGGTACTCGTGCTCCCCGTTGACCTCGTCGACGTGGTGGGCCAGCCGCAGCCAGGTGGTGGTCAGGCCGGGGGTGCCGGCGATGGTGCCGCCGTACGAGGTGGTGCCCGCGTACGGGATCTCGTGACCGAACTCGACCTGCCGGGTGTTCCAGATCGCCACGGCGGACAGCCGCGCGAACTCGTCGTCCCCGGCGTACGCGATGAGCCCGGCCTGCTGGTAGTTGCGCACCGAGTCCTCGCCCAGGTCCAGGGTCAGCTTCGTCTCGGCGATCCAGCTGCCGTCCGGTGCGTCGCGCAGCAGCACGCCGGCGTTGTTCGAGGTGCCGGTGAGGTCGGCGTTCTGCACCGGCCAGCGCAGCGCGCCGCCGCCGACGGTCGCCGCCGGGTCGGGGCGCACGAAGGTCCAGGCCGGGCTCAGCGCCGAGCCGGTGAACTCGTCGGAGTACCCGGCCAGCACGCGCCCGGGCTCGGGCACTGCGGCCGCCCGGCGGACCGGTTCGGCCAGCGGGCCCACGCTGACGTTGTCCAGTTCGGCGGTGCTGGTGGCCGTGACGCCGACGACGGTCCGGCCGCCGTCCCGCCCGGTCGCCACGGTGGTGTCGTCGAGCGTGGCGGTGATCCGGCCGTCGCGGACGTCCACGGCCAGGTGGTGCCAGGCCGTCGCGTCGAAGCCGGCCGGCAGCGCGGTCCGGCGCGAGCCGACGACCAGGGCGTTGCCCGAGATACGGACCGCGGTGGATCCGATCATCAGGCCGGCGGGGCCACGGACGTCGGCCTCCGCGCGCAGGTCTCCCCGCTGCGGCGAGCGGGCGAGCAGCGTGCCGGATCCGCGGAGCCGGCCGTTCACTGCCGCCCACTTGCCGTCGGCCACCCGCCACTGCCGAGGGGACAGGGTGTCGAAGGTGTCCTGCACCGGCGTCTTGGTGACGGGCGCGGCGACCGGCTTGTCGGAGGCCCACCGGCCGGCCCGCACGGTCGGCCAGCCGCCGATCCAGTCCAGGCGGTCCAGCAGCATCGGCCGCTCGTTGATCCCGAACGGCTCGTCCAGGTACGGGTCGGCCCGGTCGATCGCGTGGTAGGCGAGCCAGTCCTGGCCGGCCAGGTCGGTGATCAGCCCGTTGTGGCCGGTGCCGACCCACTTGTTGCCGTTGGGGGCGACGACCGGGGTGCCGCCGGCCCGGGACACGTCCAGCCGCAGGCCGTCGCGGTCGGTGAACGGTCCGCGCGGGTCACGGGAGCGTCCCACCGACACCGAGTAGCCCGTGGTCGGGCCGGCGCAGCAGTTGGCCGAGGAGGCGAACAGGTAGTACCAGCCGTCGCGGCGGACGACGTACGCGCCCTCGAACTTGTTGTCGATCGCGACCCGGGTCGCCGTACCGGTGATGTGCAGGCCGTCCGCGGACAGCTCGCTGACCCAGATGCCGCCGAAGTAGCTGCCGTAGTAGAGGTAGCTGCGGCCGTCCGGGGTGGTGAGCCGGGCCGGGTCGAAGGTCCACAGCCAGCCGCCGTCCCCGCTGGGCCGGGGTGCGACCACGGGCTCGTCGGAGAAGGTCCAGGGACCGGTCGGGGTCGGTGCGGTGGCCGCTCCGATCGCCGACCGTCCCGGGCCGCCCGTGGTCTCGGTGACGGTGACGTACATGACCCACTTACCGCCGATGCGGCGGACGTCGGGAGCCCAGAAGGCGGCGTTGTCAGCGGCGAACGCCGGGCGCTGGCCCTCGGCGAACGCGTCGCCCACGTACGTCCACGACACCAGGTCGGTCGAGCGCGCGGTCGGGATCCGGTGGAAGACCTTCTCGCCCTCGCGCAGCGGGTCGGTGGTGCCGTACGCGTACCAGAAACCGTCGTCGCCCCGCACGACCATCGGGTCGGCGAACGTGTCCGCGAAGGCCGCGGAGACCGGGTTGGTGTAGGTCTGCCGCTGCGGCGCGGCCTGCGCCGCAGCGGGAGTGAGCAGCAGAATCGCCGCGGCAAGCGCGGCCGTGCACCGTCGCATGAGATCAGCCCTTCAGGCCGGACCGGGAGACACCCTCGATGATGTAGCGCTGGCTGACCATGAACAGGATCAGCGCCGGGATGCTGGCCAGCGCGGCGCCCGCCATGATCACCGGGTAGTTGATGTTGTAGGCGCCCTGCAGCGTGCCCAGGCCGGGCGGCAGCGTGAAGTTCTCCGGGCTGAACAGCGTGTAGACCGGCCAGATGAAGTCGTTCCAGTTGGTCAGGAAGCTGATCACGGCCAGGGTGGCCAGGGCCGGCTTGGACAGCGGCAGGATCACCTTGGTGAAGATCTGCCACGAGTTGGCCCCCTCCAGCAGCGCGGCCTCCTCCAGTTCCCGGGGCAACCCGAGGAAGAACTGCCGCAGGAAGAAGACGCCGAAGGCGCTGGCGGCACCGGGCACGATCAGCGCCATGAGGGTGTCCAGCCAGCCGAGCCGGTCGATGATCAGGAAGTTGGGGATGATCAGCGTGAAGATCGGCACGAAGAGCGTCCCGATGATCAGGGCGAAGACGATCTTCTTGCCGCGGAACTCCATCCGGGCCAGCGCATAGGCGGCCATCGAGGCGACGATGAGCACCAGCAGAGCCTGCCCGCTCGCGGCGATCAGGCTGTTGAGAAACCAGCGCAGCACGGGCGTCTGCGAGTCGCCGGTGAACAACGTGTCGTAGGCGCTGGTCGTCGGGTCCGCCGGCAGGATCGAGGGCGGCACCCGGGTGGCCTCGTCGGCGCTCTTGAACGAGGTGGTCAGCATCCACACGATCGGGGCGATGAAGACCAGGCTGAGCAGGCCCAGCAGGGAGTACCAGGCGATACCGCGGAATCTGCCCATGGCTAGTCCTTCTCCCGGAACAGGCGGAAAGTAATCATGCTGACCAGCAGCAGGCCGAGGGTGAGCAGGTAGCTCATCGCGGCCGCGCTGCCCATCCGGTAGTTGCGCAGGCCCTCCTCGGCGATGTACATGATCGCCGTACGGGTCTCGACACCCGGCGCACCCTGGGTGATCAGGTACGCCTGGCCGAACATGTTGCTGGAGGCCAGGATCGTGTTGATCACGATGAACAGCAGCACCGGCCGCAGCCCGGGCAGGGTCACGTGGCGGAACTCGGCCCACCGGCCGGCCCCGTCCACCTTGGCCGCGTCGTAGAGCTCCCGCGGGATGTCCTGCAACCCGGCCAGGTAGATGACAGCGTTGAACCCCAGCGTCCACCAGACGGTGACGCCGACCAGCGAGATCCACGCCCACGGCAGACCCGTGGTCCAGGCGGTGTCGTCGGGCAGCCCGATCGCGCCCAGCATGGCGTTGATCGCGCCCAGGTTCGGGTCGAGCAGGAAGCGCCACAGCACGCCGATGACCGCCACACCCAGCACGTACGGCGCGAAGTACACCGCCCGGAAGAAGGTGCGGCCCTTGAACGAGCGGTTCAGCAGCAGTGCGATCGCCAGGGGCACGGTGACCAGCAGCGGCACGCTGAACACCGTGAAGATCGCGGTGGCCTGCATGCTCTGCCAGAAGAAGTCGAACACCGGCGACGCACTGTCGAACAGCGCCTGGTAGTTGTCCAGCCCGACGAAGGGCTTGCCGGGCAGCAGGTAGTCCCACTCGTGCAGGCTGATCCAGAGCCCGTAGCCGGCCGGCACGAGCGTGAAGGTCGTGAACAGCAGCGCGTAGGGCAGCAGGTACAGGTATGGGGTGACGCCCGACCCCCGCCTCGGCGCCCGGGTCGCGGGCGCCGAGGTCGAGGTGGTGGCCGTCTCCAGCACGTCCACCATGGTGGTCAGCCGCCGTACTTCTTGCGGTTCTGCTCGAGGATCTGGTTGGCCTTGGCGGCCGCGTCGGCCAGCGCCTTGCCGGGCTCCTTGCGCAGCAGGATCGCCTCGTTGACCGCGGTGTCCACGGTGGCCAGGGCGTCCGGGATGCCCGGCACCGACGGCGGGAAGTGCAGGTTGTCGATCTGCGTGCCGATTGCCGCCTGCTCCTTGAGCGCCGCGAAGTCGGGGCTGTCGCGGATCTCCTTGCGGGCCGGCACCTGGCCGCCCTTGGCCCACTCCAGCGACTGCTGGCTGATGAAGTTGATGAAGACCTTGCCGGCCTGCAGCTTGTTGGCGTCCTGGGTGCGCTGCTTGAACTGCACGAACTGGTGCGAGCCGGCCCACGCGGCGGGCTGGGTGCCGATCTGCGGCAGCGCCGAGACGCCCCACTCCATGCCCTTGACCCCGCGCAGCGTGTTGATCGTCCAGATGCCGTTCCAGTTGAACGCGGCCTTGCCGTTCTGCAGGGCGATCAGGTCGGCATCCTGGGCCACGTTCTTCGGGCTGTAGCCGTTCTTGACCAGGTCGGTGAGCCAGGTCAGCGCCTGCACGCCGGGCTGCTCGGCGAACAGCGGCTTGGTCGCCTTCTCGTCGAACAGCTGGCCGCCGAACTGCCAGGTCAGCGCCTCGAACTGGAGCGTGCCGGTGAACGGGAACGGGGTGGCCCAGTGCCCCTGGACGCCCTTGGACTTGAGCTTGTCCAGGGCCGCCATGTACTCCTCGTTGTTGGTCGGCGGCTTCTCCGGGTCCAGCCCGGCGGCCTGCAGGACCTTCTTGTTCCAGAACATGCCGAGCGGGTGCACGTCCAGCGGGATGGCGTAGCGCTTGCCGTTGTAGACCGCGGCCTGCCACACCGGCGGCGAGAAGTCGCTCTCGTTGAGCTGGAGCGACTTGGCCAGGTCGTCCAGCGCCAGGATGACGCCCCGGGCGGCGTTGGTGGCCACCTGGTCGACGTGCATGATGCCCAGGTCCGGGCCGTTGCCGGTGGACACGGCGGCGGGGACCTTCTGGTAGTAGTCGGCCCACTCGTACACGTTCATCGTGACCTTGATGTTGGGGTTCGCGCTGTTGAACTTGTCCACCAGCGACTTCATCACCGGGCCGTCGCCGCCGGTGAAGCCGTTCCAGAAGGTCAGCGCGACGTTGGGACCGGTGTAGTTGGTGGCCGCGGGCTGGGCGTTCTCGCCACCACCGCCGACGACGGGATTGGGGCCGTCGTCACCGCAGGCGCCGAGCAGGACGGCGCCACCGGCGCCTACGCCGAGCCCGAGCAGGCCGCGGCGGGTGAGATGTGGTTTCACGGTTTCTCCTCGGGGGTGAAGCTCAGGGCGTGCCAGGAGACAGGGGGAAGCAGGACGGTGGCGCGGCCACCGTCGAGGGCAGGCATTTCTTCGGTACGGGGACGGACGCGATCAGGAGCAGCGGCGGTGTTGCCGATGGACGGGTCGTCCTCGGCGAGCCGGATCCACTGTCCGGAGCGCAGTCCGGGAAAAGCCCGCAGGTCGATCTCCAGCGGGACAGCTTCGGTGCCGCGGTTGACGGCGAAGACGGCGAGCCGGCCGGTGCGCTCGTCGAGGGTGGCGACCGCGTCCACCACCGGCACCTCGCCGTAGCGGCCGGTGGACATGGTCGGTGACTGCACGCCCGCCCGCAGCACGGTGCCGTGGGCGAGCCGGGCAGTGTGGGCGAACGGGTGGTAGATGGTCTGCCGCCAGGCGGGACCGCCGGGCGTGGTCCGGATCGGCGCGATGATGTTGACCAGCTGGGCCTGCGCGCCGACGGTGACCCGGTCGGCGTGGCGCAGCATGCTGATCAACAGGTTGCCCACGACCATCGCGTCGGTGACGGTGTAGTCGTCCTCGATGAGCGCCGGGGTGTCCTCGATCGGCCGGTCCTCCGGCTCGGTGAAGCGGGACTGGTACCAGACGTTCCACTCGTCCAGCGCCAGGTTGATCCGCTTCTGCCGGCGCAGCTTGGCCCGTACGTGGTCGGCCGTGGCGACGATGTCGTCGATGAAGCCGTCGAGGTTGACGGCGGCGGCCCGGAAGCTCGCCTCGTCCTGGCTCTCCGGGTCGTAGTAGCTGTGCAGGGACAAATAGTCGACGTGGTCGTAGGTCTGCTCCAGCACGGTGGCTTCCCACGCGGCGAAGGTCGGCATGTCCGCCTTGGAGCTGCCGGCGGCCACGAGCTGGATGGTGGGGTCGACCCGCTTCATGGCATGCCCGGCCCGGGCGGCGAGCCGGCCGTACTCCAGCGCGGTCAGGTGGCCGATCTGCCAGGGCCCGTCCATCTCGTTGCCCAGGCACCAGAGCCGGATGTCGTGCGGGCGGGCCACGCCGTGCTTGCGGCGCAGGTCGGCGGCCGCGGTGCCGTCCGGGAGGTTGCAGTACTCGACCAGCTCGGCGGCCTCGACGATGCCGCGGGTGCCCAGGTTGACCGCCATCATCGGCTCGACCCCGGCCAGCTCGGCCCAGCGCATGAACTCGTTGAGCCCGAACGCGTTGCTCTCCAGCGACCGCCAGGCCAGGTCGAGGCGCCGCGGCCGGTCGCCGACCGGGCCGACCCCGTCCTCCCAGCGGTAGTTCGAGACGAAGTTGCCGCCCGGGTAGCGCACCAGCGTGACGCCGAGCTCGCGGACCAGCTCGAGCACATCGGTGCGCAGGCCGTCAGCGTCCGCCGCGGGGTGGCCGGGCTCGAAGATGCCGGTGTAGACGCAGCGACCCATGTGCTCGACGAACGAGCCGAAGAGCCGCCGGTCCACCGCACCGATGGCGAAGGCGGGGTCGAGGGTCAGCCGAGCCTTGTCCACGTAGTGCTCCTGTCCGCAGGTCTGTGTGCCGCCTCACACTGTTTACAACGTTGGAACCAACGTTGTAAAGAGGTCGACACACGCTCGTTACCTGGGACGATGCGATTTGTGGTGCTTAGCGGGAGTCTCGCCCTACGGTGCTTTCCCGGGCGACCAGCCGGTGGCTCACCCTGAGCTCGCGCGGCGGGCCCGCGGCGGCCGCACCCTCGCCGAGGCGCTCGGCGAGCAGGTCCACGGCGAGTTCGGCGATCCGGCCGAGGTCCGGGGCGATGGTGCTCAGGGTCGGCGTGCTGAACCGGCCGTCCTCGATGTCGTCGAAGCCGATCACCGCCACGTCGCCGGGCACCGAGCAACCCCGCTCCAGCAGCGTGCGGATGGCCCCGAGGGCGAGCAGGTCGTTGAAGCAGAACACCGCGTCGGGCGGTCGCGGGCCGTCCAGCAGCCGGGCCATCGCGGCGGCGCCGTCGGCGCGATGGAAGCTCTCCACCTCGGCGACCAGCGCCGGATCGGCGGGCAGCCCGGCCTGCTCCAGCGCCGCACGGTAGCCGGCGAGCCGCTGCTGGGCGGTCACCGCCGACGGGAAGTCCTGCGCGCCGATCGCCGCGATGCGCCGGCGCCCCGACCCGGCCAGGTGACGCGTCGCGTCGGCCGCCGCGGCGGTGTTGTCGATGGCGACGTGGTCGGCCGGGCCATGCCACACCCGCTCACCGAGCAGCACCATCGGGGTCTCGTCGCCGCCGCGCGCCAGTTCCTCACCGGCCAGCGCCAGCGGGCTGAAGATCAGGCCGTCGATCGCGTGCCGGCGCAGCCCGGCGACCAGGTTGCGCTCACGCTCGGCGTGCCCGTCCGTCTGGTCGATCAGCACGGTCCAGGACCGGCGCTCCGCCGCGTGCACGATCCGGCCGGCCAGTTCGGCGAAGTACGGCGACTGCAGCTCCGGCACGGCCAGCGCGATCACCCCGGACCGGCCGCTGCGCAACTGCCGGGCCGCCATGTTCGGCTTGTAGCCCAGGGCGTCGATGGCCTGCTGCACCCGGGCGCGGGTCTCCGGGGCGACGTGCACGTAACCGTTGACCACATTGGAGACGGTCTTGATCGACACGCCTGCTTGTGCGGCCACGTCCTTCAGACCAGGAGGCACCGGCCTCGCCCACTCTCATCGCCCGGCTGCGCCCGGACTATACAACGATGCAAACCGCCCCGTCCCGCCCTTTCCCGGCGCGGTCCGGGGCGTGCGGCGGCCCCCTACTGGGCCTCGATGATCATGCCGGCGCCCACCGTACGGTTGGTCGACTCGTCGATCAGGATGAAGCCACCGGTGGTGCGGTTACGGCGGTACTCGTCGGCGAGCAGCGGCACCGTGGTGCGCAGCTTGACCCGGCCGATCTCGTTCAGGCCCAGCTGCGGCGCGTTCTCGTCGCGGTGCAACGTGTTCACGTCGAGGCGGTACTGCAGGCCACGGACCACCGCGCGAGCCGTACGGGTGGTGTGCTTGATCGTGTATTTCGCACCGACCCGCAGCGGCGCCGTCTCGTCCATCCAGCAGATCATCGCCTCGACGTCCTGGGCGACCGCCGGCGCGTTGTGCGGCCGGCAGATCATGTCGCCCCGGGAGATGTCGATCTCGTCGGTCAGCCGGACCGTCACCGACATCGGCGGGAACGCCTCGTCGACCGGGCCGTCCGCGGTGTCGATGGCGGCGATCGTGCTGGTCATGCCGGACGGCAGCACCATCACCTCGTCGCCGGGCTTGAGCACGCCCGAGGCGACCTGGCCGGCGTACCCGCGGTAGTCGGTGATGTCCTTGGACTGCGGGCGGATCACGTACTGCACCGGGAACCGCACGTCGACCAGGTTGCGGTCCGAGGCGATGTGCACGTGCTCCAGGTGGTGCAGCAGCGACGGGCCCTCGTACCAGGGGCTCTTCTCGGAGCGCGAGGCGATGTTGTCGCCCTCCAGCGCCGAGATCGGGATGACCGTCAGGTCGGGCGCGTCGAGCTTGGCCGCGAACGAGGTGAACTCGTCGGCGATCTTCTCGTAGACGCCACGGTCCCAGTCGACCAGGTCCATCTTGTTGACGCAGAGCACCAGATGCGGCACCCGCAGCAGGCTGGTCAGGAACGCGTGCCGGCGGGACTGCTCGACCAGGCCCTTGCGCGCGTCCACCAGGATCAGCGCGAGGTCGGCGGTCGAGGCGCCGGTGACCATGTTGCGGGTGTACTGGATGTGCCCGGGGGTGTCGGCGATGATGAACTTGCGCCGCGGCGTCGCGAAGTAGCGGTACGCCACGTCGATGGTGATGCCCTGCTCCCGCTCGGCGCGCAGGCCGTCGGTGAGCAGCGCCAGGTTGGTGTATTCGTCACCGCGCGCGGCGCTGACCGCCTCGACCGCCTCCAGCTGGTCGGCGAAGATGGTCTTGGTGTCGTAGAGCAGCCGGCCGATCAGCGTCGACTTGCCGTCGTCCACGCTGCCCGCGGTGGCGAACCGCAGCAGGTCCATCGGACGGGCCGTCGCCTCGTCGGGCTCCAGAACTGCCTGACTCATCAGAAGTAGCCTTCCCGCTTGCGGTCTTCCATCGCGGCCTCGCTGACCTTGTCGTCGCCCCGGGTGGCACCGCGTTCGGTGATCCGGGTCGCCGCGACCTCGTCGATGACCTTGTCGACCGTGTCGGCCTCGGACAGCACGGCGGCGGTCTGCGACGCGTCGCCGACGGTGCGGTAGCGCACCCGGCGGGTCTCGACCGTCTCGCCGTCCCGGGGCACGATGAACTCGTTGACCGCGTAGAACATCCCCGCGCGCTCGACGACCTCACGGTCGTGGGCGTAGTAGATGCTCGGCAGCGCGATGCGCTCCTTGGCGATGTAGTGCCAGACGTCCAGCTCGGTCCAGTTGGACAGCGGGAACACCCGGATCGACTCGCCGGGGTGGTGCCGGCCGTTGTAGAGCGACCACAGCTCGGGGCGCTGGTTCTTCGGGTCCCACTGACCGAACTCGTCGCGGAAGCTGAACATCCGCTCCTTGGCCCGGGCCTTCTCCTCGTCGCGGCGGGCGCCGCCGAAGAGCGCGTCGAAGCGGTACTTCTCCACCGCGGCCAGCAGCACCGGGGTCTGGATCCGGTTGCGGGTGCCGTCCGGCAGCTCGCGCACCAGGCCGGAGTCGATGGCCTCCTGCACACTGGCGATCACCAGGTTGAGACCCAGCTCGGCGACCCGGGTGTCGCGGTACTCCAGCACCTCGGGGAAGTTGTGACCGGTGTCGACGTGCATGACCGGGAACGGGATGCGCGCGGGCGCGAACGCCTTCTCCGCGAGGCGCAGCATCACGATCGAGTCCTTGCCGCCGGAGAAGAGCAGCACGGGCCGCTCGAACTCGGCCATGACCTCACGCATGACGAAGATGCTCTCGGCCTCGAGAGCGTCGAGATGCGAGACGCGATAGGGCTTCGTCTGGCTCATGGGTTCCAGACCTTTCCGGTGTCGGCCGAATTCATCCGGGGGGATTTATGGGAGGTGTCGCTGCAACGCTGCGAGCAGACGGGGCGCAAGGTCCTTGCGACAGACCACCAGATCCGGCAACTTCGGATCGGCCTGGTTGTATTTCAGCGCAGTTCCGTCGATACGGGAAGCATGCAGTCCAGTGGCCGACGCCACAGCCACCGGGGCGGCACTGTCCCACTCGTACTGGCCGCCGGCGTGCACGTAGGCATCGGCGTCCCCGTTGATGACCGCGGCGATCTTGACCCCGGCCGATCCCATCGGGACCAGCTCGGCGCCGATGTCCTCGGCCAGGGCGGTGACGAACGCCGGCGGGCGCGTGCGGCTGGCGGCGATCCGGATCGGTCCCCCGGTCGCGGCGGCCAGCGGCAGCGGCGGGTACGCGGGCGGCTGGTCGGTGGCGAGCGTACGGTGCCGGGCCGGCATCGCCACGGCACCGGCGGACAGGCAGTTGGGGCTGGAGCAGTCGGCGGTCCAGAGCGCCACGTGCACAGCCCAGTCGGTGCGGCCCTCCTCGGAGAACTCGCGGGTGCCGTCCAGCGGGTCGATGATCCAGACCCGGGAGGCGTCCAGGCGGTCCGGGCGTACGGCGTCGTGCCGGTCGTCCGCCCACGCCACGCGCGAGTGGTCGTCCTCCTCCGAGAGCACGGCATCCGCCGGGCGCCACCGGGCGAGCTCGGCCCGCAGCAGGTCGTGCGCGGCCTTGTCACCGGCGGCCTTGAGCAGCTTGCCGTCCGCGTACCCGACTTCCTCGCGGACCTGGAGCAGCACCTGGCCGGCCCGGTCGGCCAGCCAGCGCGCGAACGCGGCGTCGATGACCGGCGGCGTGCCACCGTCACCGGTGGACTCCCGCTGACCGGCAATGCGCGCCGACGTCCCTGTCTGCTCGCTCATCCAACCGCTCCCTGTCCGTTCAGTAGGCCCCTGACGACCGGACCACGGCCGTCATGGTGCGCAAAAGGATCACCAGGTCCAAACTGAGAGACCAGTTCTCCACATAGCGAAGGTCCAGCCGTACCGTCTCCTCCCACGACAGGTCCGATCGTCCGGAAACCTGCCATAGGCCCGTCATGCCGGGCTTGACGGCAAGACGGCGGCGCACGTCGTCGGCGTAGACGGCAACCTCGGACGGCAGCGGCGGTCGCGGCCCGACCAGCGACATCTGCCCGGCGATCACGTTCAGCAGCTGCGGCAGCTCGTCCAGGGACAGCCTCCGCAACCACCGGCCGACCGGGGTCACGCGCGGGTCGTCGCGCATTTTGAAGAGCACACCGTCGTGCTCGTTGAGATGCCGGAGCTCGGCCAGCCGGGCCTCGGCGTCGACGTACATGCTGCGGAACTTGAAGATGCGGAACTCGGACCCGTCACGCCCGACCCGTACCTGACGAAAGAGTACCGGGCCGCGTGAGGTCACCCGGACGCAGAGTGCGACGGCCAGCAGCAGCGGACCGAAGAGAATGAGCAGGGCCAGGGCCCCGACCCGGTCCACGAGGTCCTTCACGACCCGCGCGCCGCCGTGCAGCCGCGGGTGCTCGACGTGCAGCATCGGCAGCCCGTCGAACGGCCGGATGGTGGTGCGCGCGCCGGCCACGTCGATGAGCGCGCTCGCCACCACCAGGTCGACCTCGTCGCGCTCCAGGCGCCAGGCCAGCCGGCGCAGCGCGGCGCCGTCCAGCTCCGGGCAGCTCAGCACCACCACGGTGTCCGCGTCGGCGGCATCGACCGCGGTCGCGACGTCGTCGAACGTGCCGAAGACGGGCAGGTCGATGACCCCGTCGTGGTTCGGCGGCAGACACGCGCCGACCACCTCCAGCCCGTGGTACCGCTCCCGGCGCAACTGCCGGGTGATGCCGATGACCGACAGCTCGTGACCGACCACGATCACCCGGCGCAGCCGCTCGCCGCGCGACCGGGCGATGTGCAGCCGCTTGCGCAGGGCGAAGCGCAGGACCACGGCGGAGACCATCGCGGTGGGCAGCGCGGCCAGGACGTAGGACCGGGCCAGATCAAGATCGAGCGCGTACGACACGACGGCCACACCCGCGATCAGGCCAATCCCGCCCCGGAACACCCGCTGGTACTCGTCCGTGCCGACGAACAGGAAGCGGCGCTCGTACGCCCGGCTCACCACCAGCACCGCCAGCAGGGCCAGCGGCAGCAACGCCGACAGCCACAGGTAAGACCGGTTGTAGGTGGTCACCTCGTCACCGAAGCGCAGCCCGAAGGTCACCGCGCCCGCGGCGATGCCGGCCAGCAGGTCACACAGGACCAGGGCGCGTACGTACTGCCGTTCCCAGCGCTGGCGCCGCGACATCGCCGCGTGCCGCCCCCGGACCCGCACGAACGGCCGGTTCGCGGGGCGGGCCGCGGCCGAGCGGTTCGGCTCGGCCGACCAGTGCCGCTCGACGGCCCGGTTGCGGGCCCGGCCGGCGGGAACCCGGCCACCGGCACCGGCCAGCGGCGGCGCGTTGTCGACCAGGTCCTCGATGGCGTCGTCACCGGTCGATCGGGCCGGCGACGGAATCTTGCTGTTGCGGGCCCGGTACGGCGACGGCCGGTGCGGACGGGGGCCGTGGTTGCCGGGCGGATGGTTGGCCGGACCGTGGTGCTCCGGCGGCTCCGACGGGACCACGTCACGGCGCTGCACCGTCGGCAGTACCACCGTCGGCTCGCCCAATGTCGCCTCGTGGCTCTCGGAGAGTTCCTGCCGCACCCGAACCTCCCCCGTACCGCGTGGTGTCCGCGCACCGTTTGGGTGCGCTACGTGACCAACGCGCTAACCGGGGGAGGCGTCACGGGACCGATAGACGGACAAAACAGGTTAATCGATCTGTCCGTTCTGGCAGCATCCCTTCAGCTTCCGTGGTATTTGTTCTGCGCCCACTCGACACCCTCGAGCACCACAGCCTCCACCACGTCGGCCGCCCGATCGACCAGGAACTCCAGCTCCTTGCGCTCCGCACCGGCGAAATCCGACAGCACGTAGTCCGCGGGATCCTGGCGTCCCGGCGGCCGGCCGATGCCGAACCGGACCCGGGCGTACTCCTTGCTGCCCAGCGACTTGGACATGGAACGCAGCCCGTTGTGACCACCCTCACCGCCGCCGCGCTTCACCCGCACCTGCCCGTACGGCACGTCCAGCTCGTCGTGCACGGCCACGATGTTGTCCACCGGCACCTTGAAGAACTGGGCCAGCGCCACCACCGGCGCACCCGACAGATTCATGAAGGTCAGCGGCTTGGCCAGGATCAGCTTCGGGCCGCCGAAACCCAGCCGGCCCTCCGCCACCTCGGCCACCGCGCGCTTGTGCCGGCCGAACTTGCCGCCCACCCGCGAGGCCAGCAGGTCGGCCACCATGAAACCGACGTTGTGCCGGTTGCCCGCGTACTCCCGGCCGGGATTGCCCAGGCCGACCACCAGCCAGGGTGCGTCCTCGGTCATCAAGTCTCCTTACGACAGCAGGGAAAGTGCCGTCGGCACTTTCCCTGCAGATCGCGGTTCTCGGGTGGTGCTGGGTCAGGAAGCGGCTTCCTCGGAGGACGCCTCGGACTCGGCGGCGGCCGCGGCCTCACCGGCGTCGGCGGAGTCACCCTCGAGCTGCTCGGCGGTCTGCGCCGCGGTGACCATGGCCAGCACGAAGTCGGCGTCGACGGCCAGCTCGGTGCCCTCGGGCAGCGTCACGTCGCCGGCGGTGACCTGCGAACCGGCCTCCAGGCCCTCGATCGAGACCTCGAAGCCGCTGGGCAGGTGCATCGCCTCGGCGGTGACCGCCAGGGTGTTGGACTCGTTGACGACCAGCGTGTTGCGGGCGGCCTCGCCGACCAGCGTCACCGGGACGTCGACCTGGACCTTCTCGCCACGCTTGACGATGATCAGGTCGACGTGCTCGTACGTCTCCTTGATCGGGTCACGCTGGATCGCCTTCGGCAGGGCCAGCGTCGCGCCCGTGCCACCGACGACGTCGATGGTGAAGACCTGGTTGAGGCCGCCGTGGCGGATCGCGGCGGCGAACTCACGGGCGGGAAGCGCGATGTGGACGGGGGCTTCGCCGTGTCCGTACAGCACGGCGGGCACCAGGCCGGCCCGGCGCGTGCGGCGGGCACCACCCTTGCCGAACTCGGTACGGGGCTCGGCGCTGATCTTTACCTCGGACACGGGGATACTCCTGAAAACGTTGGAACGGGCGGCGTGAGAAGTCGGCGGGCTGCGGGCAATCGGCGCTCGGCGAAGGGGCGCGCGGGCACAGGCCCGGAGCACCGCGTCGATCACGGTGCCTCAAGCGAACTCTGCAAACTGCAGCAGACCGCGTGGCACCCTCGCCGTGGCAACCGCACCAGCTTACCTGCCACTGCTACGGGCAGACCGGCGGGTCCCGCCGGATCACTCTCCCTGCGGAAATTTCACCCGCACGAATGCAACTTGCATCGCCGATCAAGCCACTTCCCGCCACAAACCGGACGCCCGGCCTTCACGGTCAGCTTCGCCGCCTCAGCGGCGGTCAGCTCAGCCCACCGAACAAAGTGGTGACGGAGCCGTCATCGAAGACCTCGCGGATCGCCCGGGCCAGCAGCGGCGCGATCGACAGCACGGTGATCTTGTCGAGCTGCTTCTCGGCCGGCAACGGCAGCGTGTTGGTCACCACGAGCTCACTGATCTGGCTGTTTTTCAGCCGCTCGGTCGCGGGATCCGACAGCAACGCGTGCGTCGAGGCCACGATCACATCGGCGGCCCCCGAGTCGAACAGGATGTCCGCGGCCTTCGTGATCGTGCCACCGGTGTCGATCATGTCGTCGACGATCAGGCACACCCGGCCCTCGACCTCACCGACCACCCGGTTGGCCACGACCTGGTTCGGCTTCAACGGGTCCCGCGTCTTGTGGATGAACGCCAGCGGGCAGCCGCCCAGCCGGTCCGTCCACCGCTCCGCCACCCGCACCCGGCCCGAGTCCGGCGCCACGACCGTCATCGGCCGGCCCTCGAACTTCTTGATGATGTGCTCGGCGAGGATGTCCATCGCGAACAGGTGATCCACCGGGCCGTCGAAGAAGCCCTGGATCTGCGCGGTGTGCAGGTCGACGGTGAGGATCCGGTTGGCCCCCGCGGTCTTCAGCAGGTCGGCGATCAGCCGCGCGGAGATCGGCTCCCGGCCGCGGTGCTTCTTGTCCTGCCGCGAATACGGATAGAACGGCAGCACGACCGTGATCCGCTTGGCCGAGCCACGCTTCAACGCGTCGACCATGATCAGCGTTTCCATGACCCAGGTGTTGATGCCCTCGGTCATCGACTGCACCACGAACGCGTCCGAGCCGCGCACCGAGTCCTTGAACCGGACGAAGATCTCCCCGTTGGCGAACTCGTACGAGTCGGAACGGGTCGGCGCGACGCCGAGCACCTGCCCGATCTCCTCCGCCAGCTCCGGGAAGCCCCGGCCGGAGAAAAGCATCAAACTCTTACGGTTCTCCGCGACGATGCTGCCCATCGGCTCGTCCGCTCCCGTGCAATCGAGGGGGTTGTCACCTGAAGTATTACCCGCGGCCGTACCGGTGCCACGAACCGCGGCCCGGTCGTGGGATGCCTCACCCCAGCTTGCGCCGGTTACGCCCCGGTGTCCTCAGTCTCCGGCTTCCCGGCCCGATCCGCAGCGTCGGCCGAAACGGTGCCCGGCCGCTTGCGCGCGACCCACCCCTCGATGTTGCGCTGCGGGGCCCGGGTGACCCCCAGATTGCCCGCCGGCACCTCCTTGGCGACCGCACTGCCGGCGGCCACATAAGCACCCGGCCCGATCTCCACGGGAGCGATCAGCACGGTGTCACTGCCGACAAAAGCGGCCTCGCCCACGGTGGTGTGATGCTTGTTGACGCCGTCGTAGTTGGCGAAGATCGTGCCCGCCCCGATGTTCGCCTTCGGGCCGATCGTCGCGTCACCCACGTACGTCAGGTGCGGCACCTTGGCCCCCGCGCCCAGCTCGGCGTTCTTCGTCTCGACGAAACCGCCGACCTTGGACTTGCGGCCCAGCCGGGTCCCCGGCCGCAGGAACGAGAACGGACCCACCGTGGCATCCGGCCCGATCTGCGCGCCGATGGAATGCGTCCGCAGCACCGTGGCACCGGCCGCGACCACCGTGTCGATCAACGTCGTGTCCGGCCCGATCACCGCGCCGGTGGCCACCGTCGTCGAACCCTGCAACTGCGAATTCTGATCCACCACGGCATCGGGCTCGAGGGTCACGGTCACGTCGATCCAGGTCGTCGCCGGATCGAGGATCGACACCCCGGCCCGCATCCACTCGGTGTTGATCCGGTCCCGCAGCAGACCCCGCAGCCGCGCCAGCTCGGCCCGGTCGTTGCACCCCAGGGTCTCCAGCGCGTCGGCGGCCACATGCACCCCCACGGCGTGCCCGACGGCGGCGAGCAGCCCGAACACGTCGGTCAGATACTCCTCACCCTGGTCGTTGTCGGTGGAGAGCTTGCCCAGCGCCTCCCGCAGCAACGCGGCGTCGAACGCGTAGATGCCGGCGTTCACCTCGCGCACGGCCCGCACCTCGGCGGAAGCGTCCCGCTCCTCCACGATGCGCTCCAGGTTGCCGGCATCGTCCCGCACGATCCGGCCCAGCCCGGTCGGATCGGGAACCTCGGCGGCAAGCACGGTGGCGCCCCGGCTCGTCGACTCATGCGCGGCGACCAGCGCCTCGACGGTGCCGGGCCGCAGCAACGGCACATCGGCGTTGAGCACGACCACGGTGCCGGTGGCCTCGGGAATGGCATCCAGGGCGATCCGGACGGCGTGCCCGGTGCCGTTCTGCTCGGCCTGCAGGACCGGGGTGGCACCGGGGGCGATCTCGGTGAGGTGCGCGCGGACCTGGTCGGCCTTGTGCCCGACGACCACAACGGTGCGGGAGGCGCGCGCGGCGTCGGCGGCGTGCAGGACGTGGCCGAGCAGGGTGCGCCCGAGCAGCGGATGCAACATCTTCGGCGTGGCGGACTTCATCCGCTTGCCCTCGCCGGCGGCAAGAACGACAACGGTACGGCTCCGGGCCTGGCTCACGCGGACTCCATTGATCGCAGTGGCGGTGCAAGCGGCGCTTACTCAGCCGCACGGACTCAAGACCTGAGTCCCCTACCATAAAACAAGCTCGGCCGCCAGGGTTCGAACCCGGAACTTTCGGACCAAAACCGAAGGTGATGCCTATTTCACCACGGCCGATTGGTTCGGTCGCCACACTATCGTCTGCGACCGATTGCCGAAATCTACTATGTCAGCCGCGTCAACGTGGCCATCACTCCCTCCATCCGCCAGTACAGCTCACGCGATCGGGGAACCGACACGACCAGGCAGCCGTGGTAATCGCTGCCGGTATTGGCCCGCCTGGTGGCCGGCGTGTGGCGCTTGATCGTCGGACGCTGGAAGAGCCGGCGCGGCACCTTCAGCTCCTCGGCCCACCACGTGACGGCCGCCTCCGCGTCAGCCGTCTCATGGATGTGCACCCGGTAGTCCACGGACTCGGCGTCCCGGCCGCACACGGCGAGGAAACGCAGGAACAGCGAGATCAGCCCGGGATCGCTGTTGATGAAGGTCAGCCGGTCGAGCCGGCGCCAGGGCTTGGATTTCGCACCCTCGCACCAGTACACCGCCGCGCCGATCATCAGCAGGTCGCGGTCCGAGAGCTCACCCACGGCGCGCGCCGCCTCGGCGTGCACGTCACCCTGCCGCTGATCCCGCTCCTCCCGCTTGGCGTCCCAGCGGCCCGCCGCCATCACCGCGGCGTGCTCCTGCTTGCGGCGCGCACGCTCGCTGTCGCGATCCAGCGGGATGTGTTTCACCCACGCGTGCGCTGTCGACTTCGCGACCCCGATCTCGCTCGCGAGGTCGTTGACCGACCAGCCCTGCGCGCGCAGTTCGAGTGCTCGCGCCCGCAGGTCGTCCTTCGCGTTCGGCCGACGGGTCCAGCCCGGCGGCTCGATGCCCCGGAGCCAGTCGGTCAGCGTGGCGCTCCCGACTCCGAAGTGCTTCATCAACTGGGACAGGGACATTCCCGGATCGACCCGGAGGCGTCGAGCCTCGGCGCGCGGGTCTTCCTCAAGAGGTGTGCGCATGTCGATATCTTACTAGTCGTCCGACTAGTTGTCGCGTGCGTCGCATCGATGGCCGGCCGGCCGCGCGGGACAATGGACACCCCGGACAAGCTGGCAGGATGGCCGGGTGACAGACCAGAGCGAGCCAGGCCACGAGCGGCACGCCCGGCGGGCGCCTCGGGCCGCCGCCGCGTCCGCCAAGGGCACTGCCCGGGTTCGCATGCCGGCCGCGCAGCGGCGTGAGCAGTTGATCGCGATCGGCCGCCAGTTGTTCGCCGAGCGCGGTTTCGACGCCACGTCGATCGAGGAGGTCGCGGCCCGCGCGAAGGTGTCCAAGCCGGTCGTCTACGAGCACTTCGGCGGCAAGGAGGGCCTGTACGCCGTGGTCGTGGACCGGGAGGTGCGGGCGCTGCTGGACCGGATCACGGGGGCGTTGACCGCCGGGGATGCCCGGGAGTTGCTGGAGCAGGCGGCGCTGGCGTTGCTGGATTACATCGACCAGGAGCCGCACGGTTTCCAGGTGCTGGTGCGGGAGTCACCCGTGTTGTCGCCGGGCGGCAACTTCTCCAGCGTCATGAACGATGTGGCGCATCAGGTGGAGCACATTCTGGCGGCCGAGTTCAAGGCGCGGGAGCTGGATCCGAAGTTCGCCGAGCTGTATTCGCAGGCGCTGGTCGGCATGGTGGCGCTGGTGGGTCAGTGGTGGCGGGAGGCCCGCAAGCCGAAGAAGGAGATGGTGGCTGCCCATCTGGTCAATCTGGCCTGGAACGGGCTCTCCCACCTGGAGGCGAAGCCGGCTCTGACGACGCGGTCCCGGTGACCGGTCAGGCGGACTGCGACTGGCGTTCGCGGGCCTGGCGCGGCGGGCTGGCCTGCTCCGGCGGGGCGACCTTGCTGTAGTACGCCGCCATGATGAGCACCAGGCCGAGCAGGTAGGTGACGACGACCGTGGAGACGCTGAAGTTCAGGAAGTTGGCGTCGGTGCGGATCGCGCCGAGCTCGTAGCTGCCGACGACCAGCAGGCCCCAGCCGAAGTACTTGTCGATCACGGTGTCGGAGTTGCGGCCGATCACGGTGGCGATGAGCACGATGGCGCCGACCAGCACGCAGATCAGCGACCAGAAGAGGTTGGTCTCCTGGCCGAGCACGCGGTCCTCGCCGTTGCCGAACAGGCCCTCGTCGGCGGTGACGATGGCGCCGAGAACGCCGAACAGCACCAGGTAGGCCCCGGTCAGCGCGCCCAGAGCGCGGTAGATCGGCCGCAGCGGGTGGTTGACCGGATTGTGTCCCATGGTGTCCGTCTCCAACGTCGGGTGGTGTCGTAGGAGATTCTCGCGCATCGCCGGAGTCGGCGCAGGGGCACCCCCGGATCATGGTCGCCCCGGGGGTGGAGGTCAGCTCTCGGGCACGCGTTCGGCGAGCTCGAGCCAGGCTTCCTCGACCTGGCCGCGTTCCTCCTGCACGGCTTTGAGCTGGGCGTCCAGCTCCATGATCTTGTCGTAGTCACTGCCGTTCGCGGCGAGGCTTTCGTTGATCTTGAGAATGCGCTCGTCGAGCTTGGCCACCTGGCGTTCGAGCCGGGACAGGTCCTTGCGGGCGGCGCGCAGCTCGGCCGCCGACATGCCGGACGTGGCCGCCGGGGCCTTGCCCCCGGCGGTCAGCAGCTCGCCGGGCGGGGCCGCGGGGTTGCCGGCCCGGGCCAGGTATTCGTCGATGCCGCCGGGCAGGTGCACCAGCCGGCCGTCGCCGAACATCCCGTACGCCGTGTCAGTCACGCGTTCGACCAGGTAGCGGTCGTGGCTGGCGACGATCATCGTGCCCGGCCAGGAGTCGAGCAGGTCCTCCAGCGATGCCAGCGTGTCGGTGTCGAGGTCGTTGGTGGGCTCGTCGAGCAGCAGCACGTTGGGCTCGGTGGCCAGCAGGCGCAGCAGTTGCAGGCGCCGCCGCTCGCCGCCGGACAGGTCGCTGACCGGGGTCCAGATCCGCTTGTCGGTGAAGCCGAAGACCTCGGCGAGCTGGCCCGCGGAGAGCTCCCGGTCGCCGAGCTGCACGCGCCGGGCGACCTCCTCGACCGCTTCGAGCAGCCGCAGGTGCCCGGGCAGCTCCCGGAGCTCCTGGGAGAGGAAGGCCGCCTTCACCGTCGAGCCGGTGACCAGCCGCCCGCCGTCGGGCTTGGTGATGCCGGCGAGCAGGCGCAGCAGGGTGGTCTTGCCGGCGCCGTTGGCGCCCAGGATGGCGATCCGGTCGCCCGGACCGACCTGCCAGGTCAGGTTCTGGAAGATCGGCTTGGGGCCGGCGTGCAGGGTGACGTCTTCCAGGTCGTAGACCTGCTTGCCGAGCCGGGTGGTGGCCAGCCGCTGCAGGCTCACCTGGTCACGGACCGGCGGCACGTCGGCGATCAGCGCGTTCGCGGCGTCGATCCGGAACTGCGGCTTCGAGGTGCGGGCCGGCGGGCCGCGGCGCAGCCAGGCGATCTCCTTGCGGAGCAGGTTCTGCCGGCGGGACTCCACCGCGGCGGCGACGCGCAGGCGCTCGGCCCGGGACAGGGTCCAGGCCGCGTAGCCACCCTCGTACGCGTAGACCTGCTCGTCGACGACCTCCCAGGTCGCGGTGCAGACGGCGTCGAGGAACCAGCGGTCGTGGGTGACCACGACGAGCGAGCCGCGCCGGCCCAGCAGGTAGCGGGCCAGCCAGTCGACGCCGGCCACGTCCAGGTGGTTGGTGGGCTCGTCGAGGATGAGCAGGTCGGACTCGCGCACCAGCAGGGCGGCCAGCGCGACCCGGCGGCGTTCGCCACCGGACATCGGCCCGACCGGGCTCTCCAGGCCGAGGTGGCCCATGCCGAGGCCGGTGAGGATCTCCCGGACACCGGCGTCGCCGGCCCACTCGTGCTCGGCGCCCATGCCCTCGCTGAGCCAGGCGGTGCCCAGCACGACATCGCGGACGGTCGCCTCGGGGGCGAGCGTCAGCGTCTGCGGAAGTGCGGCGACGCGCAGGTCACGGCGGTGCGTGACCCGGCCGGAGTCCGGCTCCTCGAGCTTGGCGAGCATGCGCAGCAGGGTGGACTTGCCGGCCCCGTTGAGGCCGACGATGCCCACCCGGGCGTCGTCGTCCAGCCCCAGGGAAACGTCGGTAAGCAGCTGACCGGCGGCTCCGTAGCCCTTGTTCACCCGGTCCAGATTGATGATGTTGGCCACGATGCCTCTAGGTTACCCGGGCCCCCGGCATCGGTCCCCGCGCGGTGAGGGCGGTACGGCACACCCCGGCCTCGTTGAGGCGGGCCGCGACCTGTTCGGCGTGCGTGCCGTCGGTGGCCAGGAACACACAGGTGGGTCCGGAGCCGGACACGATGCCGGCGACCGCGCCCGCGTCGTAGCCGGCTTTGAGCACGTCGGCCAGGGCCGGGCGCAGCGACAACGCCGCCGGCTGGAGGTCGTTGGCGAGTGCGGCGCCGAGCACCTCGGGTCTGCGCTGGCGCAGGGCGCCCATCAGCTCGTCCGCGCTCTCCAGGGCCGCCGGAGGCCACGGGCTGTCGCGCAGCCGGTCGAGCTCGCGGTAGACCTCGGGGGTGGACAGGCCGCCGTCGGCGATGGCGACCACCCAGTGCCAGGTGGTCGGCCGGGCCAGGATCGGGCTGACGGTCTCACCGTGCCCGGTGCCCAGGGCCGTGCCGCCGTGCAGCAGGAACGGCACGTCCGAGCCGAGCTCGGCGCCGATCTCGGCCAGCTCGTCCTTGCTGTAGCCGGTCCCCCAGAGCAGGTCGCAGGCGAGCAGCGTGGCGGCCGCGTCGGCGCTGCCGCCGGCCAGGCCGCCGGCGAGCGGGATCGACTTGCGCAGGTGCAGCCGGGCATGCGCGGGTACGCGCGCCTTGGCGGCCAGCGCCCGGGCGGCCCGCATGATCAGGTTGCTGTCGTCGAGGGCGAGCTCACCGGCGCCCTCGCCCTCCATGGTCAGCGCGAGAGTGTCGCCACGACGCGCGGTCAGCTCGTCGAACAGGCTGATCGCGTGGTAGACCGTGTTCAGCTCGTGGAACCCGTCGGCGCGCAGCGGGCCGACCCCGAGATGCAAGTTGATCTTCGAGGGCACGCGGACCTTCACCGGGCCGGCGAACCGGCGGGGCTTGTCGTCGTCCGGCCCCCACGCCTCCGTCACGGAGTGATGTCCGCGATCGGCAGCCGGATCTCGAACGGCGCCGACAGCACCAACTCCTCAGCGGAATCCGCGACCAGCTCGTAGCTGCCGTTGACCAGGTCGTAGGCGAAGACGTGCACCGGGTCCTGCTCGATGCGCCAGTAGTGCGGAATGCCGGCCGCGGCGTAGATGACGGGTTTCTCCATCCGGTCGCGGCGCCTCGTGCCGGGTGAGACAACCTCCACCACGAGAGCGGTCTGGTCCGGCAGCAGGAAGTGATGCGTGAGCGAGAGCGGACGGCGCAGGAGCAACACATCCGGTTCGAGGCTGTCTCTCAGGCCGACTGCCACGCCTACGGCGGTCGCCGGCTCGAAGTTGTCGGGCGCGTGCTGTCGCAACCACATCCACAGCAAGTTGCCGATTTGCTGATGACCGATTGATGGCGAGGGGACCACAATCATGACTCCGTCGCGGAGCTCGACGCGGGGAGCGTCTTCGGGCAGGGACAAGACGTCCTCGAGTGTGAAGGCCGCCATCCGCTGCTTGACCGGATCAAGGGTCCACATGACGCGACCTGCGGGTTGCGCCGTCATGAGTCCACCTCCTCGTGCCGCCTGCCGGACGCGCTGAGCTTACCGCCGTACCCCGGGCCGGTGGCGGCAGCCGCGATCGCGGCGAACTGTTGCACCGAGAGTGACTCGCCGCGGGCCTGCGGGCTGACCCCGGCGGTGACCAGGACCTTCTCCGCCTCGGCGGCACCACCGGCCCAGCCGGCCAGCGCGGCGCGCAGTGTCTTGCGGCGCTGGGCGAAGGCCGCGTCGACCACCTGGAAGACCGTCCGGCGGTCGACGCCGGCGGGCGGGGTGCGGGCCGCGAACGCGACCAGTCCGGAATCCACGTTCGGCACCGGCCAGAACACCGCGGGCGGGACCTTGCCGGCCGCGCGCGCCTCGGCGTACCAGGCGAGTTTGACCGACGGGACGCCGTACACCTTCGAGCCGGGGCCGGCCACCAGCCGGTCCGCGACCTCCTTCTGCACCATCACCAGGCCGCCGCGCAGCGTCGGCAGCTCGGCGAGCAGGTGCAGCACGACCGGCACCGCCACGTTGTACGGCAGGTTCGCCACCAGCATCGTCGGCGCCGGGAGCAGCTCCGCCGCGCGGATCCGCAACGCGTCGGCGTGGTGCACGGTCAGTTTCGCGACATCGGCCCGTTCCGCCACCGTCTCCGGCAGCGCGGCGGCGAGCACCGGGTCCAGCTCGACGGCGTGCACGTGCGCGGCCGTCCCGAGCAGTCCCAGCGTCAGTGAGCCCAGCCCGGGTCCCACCTCCAGAACCACGTCGTCGCTGTTCAGCGCGGCCGCGGCGACGATCCGGCGGACCGTGTTGGGGTCGTGCACGAAGTTCTGGCCGAGCTTCTTGGTCGGCGCGACGCCGAGGCGCGCGGCGAGCTCCCGGATCTCCGCCGGGCCGAGCAGTGCGTCAGCCATGAGGTCAGAGCCTACGGCCGCCGGGGAGTGACGGGACGGCACGGGGCAGCGGTGACCGGCCCCGACACGGTAGAACGAGGTCATGACGGAGCTGCTCGAGCTGCGCGGCGTGGTGGAAGCCGCCCCGGACGACGTCGCCGGTGTGCTGCTCGACGCCCGGCCCGGTGGGCGTTCGCCGCTGGCCGCGACCGGCTCCGCGACCCCCGCGCGCGGTGACGAGTTCACCGTCACGCTGGAGGGCAGCACCATCACGGTGACCCTCGACCGCGCCGCCCGTTCGATCGCCCAGCAGGGTGAGTGGTGGTATCGCGGCGTCACCAGCGTCGAGCCGGACGAGCGCGGCTCGCTGGTGCTCTACCGCATCTTCAACGTGGCGCCGGGGCACCGCTGGGCGGTCCGGTTCGTCTCCCGGGGGCCGCTGGCGGCGGCGCCCACGGCGTTCGCGAAGTTGCTCGGCGGGCTCGGCGAGCAGCTCGACTGCGCCGCCTATCCGCTGGCCTGATCAGCGCCACGGCCCGAAGGCGCGCTCCCCGTTGGCCGAGACGGCCGCGCAGAGCGCGTCCAGGTCGGTGCCGGTGGTCCCGGCCAGGGCCCGCATGGTGAGCGGGATCAGGTACGAGGCGTTGGGCCGCCCCCGGTACGGCACCGGCGTCAGGTACGGCGCATCCGTCTCCACCAGCAGCTGCTCGGGCGGGGTGAGCACCGCCGCCTCGCGCAGGTGGCCGGCGCTGGCGAAGGTGACCGTCCCGGCGAAGCTGAGCAGGTAACCGCGGCGCACGCACTCGGCGGCGAAGTCGGCGTCACCGGAGAAGCAGTGCAGCACCACGACCTCCGGGGCGCCTTCCTCGTCCAGCACGCGCAGCACGTCGGCGTGGGCCTCGCGGTCGTGGATGATCAGCGGTTTGGCGTACCGCTTGGCGATCGCGATGTGGGCCCGGAAGCTGAGCTCCTGGGCGGCCCGGCCGTCGTCGCCGGTTCGGAACGTGTCCAGGCCGGTCTCGCCGAGGCCGCGGACCCGGGGCTGGGCGGCGAGGGCCTCGATCTCGCGCAGTGCCTCGTCGAGGTCGGCCAGCCGTGGCGCCTCGTTCGGGTGCAGGGCGACGGCGGCCAGCACCGACGGGTTGCGTTCGGCCAGCTCGGCGCTCCACACCGAGGACGCCACGTCGACGCCGACCTGCAGCAGCCGGTCCACACCGGACTTGGCGGCGGCGTCGATCAGGGCCTGCACCGGGTCGTCGGTGCCGGCGCCGCCCGGTCCTGAGCCGCCGGGCACGCCGGCCTCGTGCACGGTGATGTCGAGATGGGTGTGGCTGTCGAAGACCGGAACCACCAGCGGCTCGGGTGCGGGCGGGAACTCACCCGCGCGCCGGGCGGCACGGGCTTTGCGCGATTCGGAAGGCTGAGAACTGTTCATCGCTGTCCAGGATCACACAGCACCACGGGTAACCCGGCGTTCATCCTCAGTACACCCGCCGGGCCTAGTTTGCTCTGGTGACCGTGACCGGTGAGGCCGCCGACGTCGGTACCGACCCTCTCGAGCCGCCCCTGACGGCTCCGCTGCGCCGCGACCTGACCTGGGAACGGGTGCAGTCGATGGCCCAGTCCGCCGGCCACCGCGACGACGTGGTGCTGCAGCGGATCCGCGCCACGGCCGCCGTACGCCGCGGCACCCGGATGACCAAGGTGCTGTCCGCCGCCCAGTTCGCCGGTCACCTGGCCGGCTGGATGCCGTACGGCTTCTGCTACCGCGCTTGCGACATCGCCCACCTGCGCCGGCCCGACGAGCTGGCGTTGCTGCGCACGGACGGGGCCGGCGACGCGCAGGTGGCGTACGCGCTGCGCTGGCGCGCGGTCGACCCGAGCGACTACGAGATCCCGATGGGCGCCGCCCAGCCGGGGCTGTCCGCCCTGCCGGCCCACTCGCGGATCGGCCCGATGGTGCTGGGCACCGGTTTCACGCCGAGCACCGACGACCTGATCCCGGAGTTCGTCACCGCGGACTTCGCCGACCTGCCGCTGCCGGCCAACGCGCAGCTGCTGGCCTACCCGGGCACCGGCGACGAGGTGGTGCTCTACACGTACCAGCCGGAGCAGCACGGCTGGCTGCGGCTGGCCGGCCCGCGCTGGCGGCACCTGCTGGAGGGCCTGCCCGGGGTCAGCCCGGACCGCGAGTACGTGCCGTGCACCGACGCGGGCTCGGCCCGGCTGATCGGGCGGATCAACGATCACGAGTACCAGGCCATCGCCGACCCGCCGGATGACTTCCGGGCCCGGGCGCTGACCCGCGCGGCCCGCTATCCGGTGACGACGCTGAGCCGCCGGGCCGAGAAGGCGCTGTGGCGCGATGTCCCGTGCTGGGTGTTGCAGCGCGACGACAGCTGGGCCCGGCTGCGGCTGGTGCGCCCCGACGCCGACGCGGTGGCCGCGATGGGTGCGCGCTGTTACGAGCGCGGCGTCTACGAGGTGTGGGCGCCGATGCGGGAGCTCGCCGATCACCACATCGCCGAGCTGCCGTACCAGCTGTAACGGGGCCGGCAGAAGCCGGCCCCGTTCCACCGTGCACAGGTGATCAGCTGCGGGTGATCTTCGCCTTGACCGTGGCGAACTTGCCCCAGTTGCTGGACACGTCCTGGGTCGACGCGTCGACCCACAGGGTGCCCTTGGCGACGCCCTTGAGCCGCAGGCTCCACTTGCCCTTCTTGGCCTTCACGTAGTGCGCCACGCAGTACTTCTCGGCCTGCGCGTCGGTCTTGACCAGCTTCCACGTGTTGTTCGAGCTGTAGCAGTAGAACTTGCTGCCGGTCAGGCGGGAGGCGAACACCGCGACGCGGTACACGCCGGAGCCCTTGTCCTTGGCCGTACCGGTGGCGTACTTCCAGCTCTTGATCCGGTTGCTGTTCTTCGGCTTCTTGACGGTGGTGGTGGGCTTCCAGCCGTCCTGCTTGACCGTGACCTTGCCGACCACGATGGCCGAGGAGGCGCCGTACTTGTTGTAGAAGGTCGCCCGCGACGTGACGGATCCCTTGATGTAGCTGCCGTTCTTGCGGGTGTAGTAGTAGAGCCAGGCGCTCTGGTTCTTGCCCTTGAGCGTCGCCACCCAGCCGTCGCCCTGGTCGAAGACGATCTTCGTGGTGCCGTTCGGCACGTTGGAGAAGGTGACCGAGAACGGCTCGTGCGCCCAGACGGTGGTCTTGCTGAACTTGAACTTGCCCGGCGTCGTGATGGTGACGGTCGAGGTGGCCTTGCTGCTGTTGCCGGCGGCGTCCTGGTAGGTCACCGTGACCGTGAACTTGCCGTTGGCGGTGTACTTGTGGGTGTACTGCGCCGTGTCCGCCGCCAGCGTGGTCGACGTGCCGTCACCCCAGGTCGCGGTGCGGGTGACCTGCTCCGCCGGGGTGGTGTCGTCGGTGACCGCACCCTGGGTGAGGCTGACCGACTGGCCGATCCACAGCGCCCGCGAGTTGAGCGAGAACTTGCCGACCGGGGCGGCCGTGTCGGCCGGGTCCGGTACTGGCTCGACAGTGTCCGTCGGGTCCGGCGCGGGCTCCTCGGTGTCGGTCGGGTCCGGCGCCGGAGCGGTCGGGTCCGTGGGGTCCGGCGTCGGCTCGTCCTGCACCGACGCGGCGTCCGTCGAGCCCGGCTGCGGGGCAACGGGTTCGGCCGAGGCGGGCCCGCCGACCAGGCTGCCGCCGGCCACCAGGGCACCGCTGATCGCGAACGCCAGCAGCGGCCGCGTAAGTCGTGAGTTCATCAAGCTCCTTCGAGGGGAAAGACCGCACGAAGAAGAAGCGTCATCGGTACGGCGGCAGCGTCAGAACGCCGCCGTACCGATGAAACGCTTGCGTATCCCCCGTGCGCGCTGAAGGTACCCGACGACCACAAGGCTGATCAATCCGATAAGGGGTCAGGAACCCAGGCGCTCGAGCTCCTCCTCGACCACCGAGGGGTCCAGCTTGCGGAAGACCGGCTTGGGCGCGGCCAGCGGCGTGCCGGCCACCAGCGGCACCGACTCCCACCGGGCACCGACCGTGTAGTCGCCGGTGAGCACCGGATAGCCCGGGCCGCCGTCGAGGTCGTCGACCTCCACGATGGACGGCATGGGCGCGTGCACCCCGGTGCCGCCGAGCAGCTCGTGCACCTTCTGCGCGGAGTGCGGCAGGAACGGGGTCAGCAGCGTGTTCAGGTCGCTGATCGCCTGCAACGCGGTCGCCAGGACGGTACCCATCCGCGGCTTGGACGCCTCGTCCTTGAGCTTCCACGGCGCCTGGTCGGAGAGGTACTTGTTGGCCTCGGCGACCAGCCGCATGGCCTCGCCGATCGCGGCCTTCTGCCGGTGCTTGCCGATCAGCTCGCCGACGCTGGTGAAGCCCGCACGCACCGAAGCGAGCAGCGCGAGGTCCTCCTCCTGCGGGTCGGCGAGCGGCGGGATCGCGCCGAAGTTCTTCGCCGCCATCGAGATCGACCGGTTGACCAGGTTGCCCCAGCCGGCGACCAGTTCGTCGTTGTTGCGCCGGACGAACTCGGCCCAGGTGAAGTCGGTGTCGTTGGACTCCGGGCCGGCGGCCGCGATGAAGTAGCGCAGGGCGTCGGCGTCGTAGCGCTCCAGGAAGTCGCGGACGTAGATGACGACCTTGCGCGACGAGGAGAACTTGCGGCCCTCCATGGTCAGATATTCGCTGGAGACGACCTCGGTGGGCAGGTTGAGCGTGCCCAGCGAGCCGGGCTGGCCGCCCTTGTCGCCCGCACCCGAGTAGCCGAGCAGCAGCGACGGCCAGATCACCGAGTGGAAGACGATGTTGTCCTTGCCCATGAAGTAGTAGCCGAGCGCATCCTTGCCCTGCGCGTCGGCGGACCACCACTGCCGCCACGCCTCCGGGTCACCGGACCGGCGGGCCCACTCGATCGACGCCGACAGGTAGCCGATGACCGCGTCGAACCACACGTAGATGCGCTTGTCCGGGCGGTCCCGCCAGCCGTCCAGCGGGATCGGGATGCCCCACTCGAGGTCCCGGGTGATCGCCCGCGGCTGGAGGTCGTCGAGCAGGTTGCGGGAGAACTTCAGCACGTTGGGGCGCCAGCCCTCGCGCGCGTCCAGCCACTTGCCCAGCGACTGCGCGAACGCCGGCAGGTCGAGGAAGAAGTGCTCGGTCTCGACGAACTGCGGCGTCTCGCCGTTGATCCGGGAACGGGGGTTGATCAGCTGCTCCGGGTCGAGCTGGTTGCCGCAGTTGTCGCACTGGTCGCCGCGGGCGCTCTCGTAACCGCAGATCGGGCAGGTGCCCTCGATGTAGCGGTCCGGCAGGGTGCGGCCGGTGGACGGCGAGATCGCGCCCAGCGTGGTCTTGGCGACGATGTAGCCGTTGGCGTGCAGGCCGGTGAACAGCTCCTGCACGACGGCGTAGTGGTTGCCGGTGGTGGTCCGGGTGAACAGGTCGTACGACAGGCCGAGGCCGTGCAGGTCCTCGACGATCACCCGGTTGTAGCGGTCGGCGAGCTCACGGGGCGTCACCCCGTCCGCGTCGGCCTGGACCTGGATCGGCGTGCCGTGCTCGTCGGTCCCCGAGACCATGAGCACGTCGTGCCCGGACATCCGCATGTACCGGCTGAAAACGTCGGAGGGCACCCCGAAGCCGGAGACATGACCGATGTGGCGCGGACCGTTGGCGTAGGGCCAGGCGACCGCGGCGAGAACGTGACTCATGGGTACCAAGCGTAGTGACCTCGGCTGCCGGCCTGCGGGCCGCCCTTTTTGTCCCGACACGCCCTACATCTCCCTGATCGCCGCCGGAAGCCGTAGTCCAATGGGAGCCATGACGGGTGACGCGCCACAGCCTGGGGAAACATCCCGCGACGACGGCAGCCCGTGGTCGCACGCGGACCCCGCCTCCCCCTGGTGGCGCGCTGACGAGCAGGAGGCCGGCGGTCCCCGCGCCCAGCGACGGCGGGCCACCCCGGCGACTGCCCCCGCGGCGGTGTCGTCCGCGACGCCGACTCTGGACCCGCCGCAGGCGGCCCAGCACACCGGCGAGGCCGCCGAGGCCCACCGGGCCGGCGCCGAAGACGTACGCGCGGCCCTCACCGGCGAAGCACCCCGCCAGGCGAAAGCCGAGCCCGGGACCCGCGAGCCGGCAGCACCGCGCCACGCCCAGCCCCCGCTGGCCCCGCAACAGCCGGCCCCGCAGAAGCCGCTCGAACAGAAGCAGGCCGCCCCGGCCAAGCCGGGTGACGCCCGCCCGGAGAGTGACAAGGCCACCGAGCAGCACCACGACCGGGTGGACGCCGAGCGCTTCAACTCCGCCGGCGAGGGCACCGTCTACGCCACCCGCAACCGGATCCGCCCCGCCGAGCCCGAGCGGGAGACCACGATCGTCGACGCGCTCGCCGCCGTACCGGTGGAGCCGCCGCAGGCCGAAGCCCCCGAGGTGATGGTCCTGCCCGAGCCGGACCGCAACCGGCCCACCGTGGCCCTGGACCGCAACGCGGTGCCCGGGCAGCCGCCCTCCGGGCTGTCCCGGCTCGGCCGCACCCGGCACGATCCGGCCCGGGCCGACCGGGCCCTGCAGGACCGGGTACGCCAGGAGCGCACCGCCGCGCTGCTCGAGACGTCCCCGTTCTGGAAGGCCGAGGAGGAACGCCGCGCGCTGTCCGCACCGCCGGCCGAGGCCCACGAGAAGGTCACCGAGGTCCGGCAGCGGGCCCGCCGCCGCGCGCCGGAGCCTCGCCGTCCCGCCGCCGGCCTGTTCGGGCTGCTCGCCCTCGGGCTGATCGCCGCCTTCTTCGCCTGGGTCAGCGCCGAGCCGTTCTGGCTGGCCGTCGGGCACGGCGACCGGGGTTCCGCGACCGTCACCCGGTGCACCGGCTCGGGGGTGAGCCAGCGCTGCACCGGGCAGTTCACCGCCGCGAACGGCACCTACCGGGTGGATCGGCTGGCGCTGTTCGGCATCGAGCCGGCCCAGCGGGCGCCCGGGACGAGCGCGCCGGCCCGGATGGTGAGCAGCGACAGCCGGCAGGCCTACGTGGGTGACACCGGCGTGCTCGTGCACCTGCGCTGGGCGCTGAGCTTCGTGCTGGTGCTGCTCTGCGGCCTGGGCATCGCCGCGCTGACCGGGGCCCGGCGGCTGGAGACAGCCCGGGCGCGACGCGGGGCTCTGCTGGTCAGCTTGGCCGGTCCGCTGGTCCTGCTCGCCGGTTTCCTCTACGTCACTTATTGACGGTTACGTCACTTGTTGACGGTGTGCACGAGCGCGTACACGTCGCGCTTGCGCAGGCCGTACATGTCGGCCACGGCCTGGATCGCGTCGCGCCGTGACTCGCCCGCGGCCTCGCGCTCGACGACCGCCGCGCGCAGATCCTCGTCGGCCGGCCGCTCGGCCGGCCCGGCCGGCGCCCCCGCCACCACCACGGTGATCTCCCCGCGCGGTTCGGCCTCGGCCGACCAGGCCGCCAGCGCGCCCAGCGGGCCCCGGCGGATCTCCTCGTAGGTCTTGGTGAGCTCGCGGCAGACCGCCGCCTCCCGCTCGGCGCCGAACGCGCCCGCCAGGTCGGTCAGCGCCGCCGAGATCCGGTGCGGCGCCTCGAAGAAGACCAGCGTGCGCGGCTCGGCGGCGAGCTCGCGCAGCCGGGACCGGCGGCCCGAGCCGCTGCGCGGCAGGAAACCCTCGAAGCAGAACCGGTCGCTGGGCAGCCCGGAGAGCGCCAGGGCGGTGGTCACGGCGCTGGGGCCTGGGGCGGCGGTCACCGGGAAACCGGCGTCGAGCGCGGCCCGGACCAGGCGGTAGCCCGGGTCGGAGACGCTGGGCATGCCGCCGTCGGTGACGACGGCGACGACCGCGCCGTCGCGCAGGGCGGTGACCAGATCGGGGGTACGGCGCTCCTCGTTGCCCTCGAAATACGACACGATCCGCCCGGCCACGGTGACGTCCAGGTCCCTGGCCAGGCGCAGCAGCCGGCGGGTGTCCTCCGCGGCGACCACGTCCGCGCTCGCCAGCACCTCGCGCAGCCTGGTGGACGCGTCGCCGACATTGCCCAGCGGCGCGCCGACCAGCACGACTCGGCCCGTACCCATGTCCGCCACCCGGGAAGTCCATCACATGAAGACGCGCGGGCGCCGAGCGCCGTGGACTTGTCCCGCGGCCTACGATCGCGGGGTGACTTCGGCGACAGCTGAAACAGAGATCAGCGCAGACATCCCTGCGGACCAGCCACCGGACGCCACCGCGGCCACGGGCGCCGGAGGTGTGCCCGACGCGGTACGCCGCCGGCTGGCGACCCTGGACCGGTGGTGGAACCCGTACTCGTGGCTGGTCACCGGGGTGATCGTGGCGATCGCGGCGATCCTGCGGCTGGTCGGGCTGACCCGGCCGAAGGGCTACATCTTCGACGAGGTCTACTACCCGACCGACGCCTGGGACATGCTGCAGCACGGCGTGGAGTGGGACGAGAAGACCAACGGCCCCGCGTACGTGGTGCACCCCCCGCTGGGCAAGTGGCTGATCGCGCTCGGCGAGAAGGCGTTCGGCAACAACGAGCTGGGCTGGCGGATCTCGGGGGCGATCGCCGGCACCCTGATGATCCTGATCCTGATCCGGATCGCGTACCGGCTGTTCCACTCGATCGTGCTGGCCGGCATCGCGGGCCTGCTGATGACGCTCGACGGCTTCCAGCTGGTGCTGTCGCGCACGTCGCTGCTCGACATCTTCCTGGGGCTGTTCATCCTGGCGACCTTCGGGGCGCTGGTGCTGGACCGCGATCACTACCGCCGGCGCTGGCTACGGGCCCTGGAGGACGGCTACGACCCCGCGCCCGCCCGTGGCCTGCCCCGCGTCTTCCCGTGGTGGCTGCTCGCCGCCGGGGTGCTCTTCGGGCTGGCCTGCGGCGTCAAGTGGAGTGCGCTGTTCTTCGCGCCCTTCTACGGGCTGCTGGTGATCGTGTGGCGGGCCCAGGCGCGGCGCTCGGCGGGCGTACGCCGCCCGGTGCGGCGCGGCCTGCTCGGCGACCTCGGTTACCTGGTGCTGAGCTTCGTGCTGACGATCATCTTCTACCTGGCCTCGTGGACCGGCTGGTTCGTCACCGACACCGGCTACTTCCGGCACTACCGCGAGGCGAACGGGCTCAGCGAGCCGCCGATCCTGGGCCCGCTGCTGAACCTGCTGCACTACCACTCCGAGGCGTACAACTTCCACAGCGGACTGACCGACCGGCACGTGTACCAGTCCTGGCCGTGGCAGTGGCTGCTGCTGGGCCGCCCGGTGGCGTTCTACTGGAACGGCAACGGCAGCTGCGGGGCGCCGAGCTGCGCCGCGGAGATCCTGCTGCTGGGCACGCCGATCCTGTGGTGGTCGTTCCTGCCCGCGCTGGGCGCGCTGGTCTGGTTCGGCATCGCCCGGCGGGACTGGCGGGCCTTCGCCATCGGTACGGGCGTAGTGGCCGGCCTGCTCCCGTGGTTCTACTTCGCGGTGGCCGACGGACGCACCATGTTCGCCTTCTACGTGCTGCCGGCGCTGCCGTTCCTGATCCTGGCCGTCGTCTACGTGCTCGGCGCGATCATGACGCCACCGGAAGGGACAGCCACGGGCGCGGGACGCACGGACAGACAGCTGGTCGGCACGGTGGTGGCAGGCGTCTATGTGCTGCTGGTCGCGCTCTGCTTCGCGTACTTCTATCCGATCTTCGTGGGGCAGCTGATCCCCTACGCCGACTGGTCGGCCCGGATGTGGCTGGGCGGACGCTGGATCTAGCAAGCCGGAAACGCGGAACGCCCGTCGCGATCAGCGGCGGGCGTTTCTCGTGGGTGCTTCTCCAGAGACGGTGCTTGTCCAGAGACGGTGCTTCTCCAAAGACAAGGCGCGCGCCCCGATCGCCTGCCACGGGGGAAGCGGGCGATAGAGGCGCGCATGAAGAAGCTTAACGACAGCCGATGGCGGACACAACGGGTGGACTTACTCAGTTGCCGGGAAACTTGGCGCGGGTCGTCATCGGACTGTGACCAGGCCCGTACGTCGCGTCCGCCCAAGACAAAAGGGACATAGCGCTATATTGGTTTTAATGGCACTTATCCACTGGTGAAAACCATTCGGATAATGGCGCGGTTGACAGTCGGGAATGCGACAGGAAATCGTCGGCGAAAACGGCGTAACCTTTGCTCCCGGCACCATTGCCCGCAGGTCAGCGAGACCTCCGGAAATGCCACGCACACCATCTTCAGCAGGTCAAACGTGAAGGCTCACCGTTTCGGCTGATTCCGGTCCCACGTTCGGCGGTCATCAGAACCGGTGACTGCCGTCAAGATCGCCGTAGATGTTCCTAAGCTCGCCGCGTGACATTGCAGGAGCCCCAAAACCCGCCAATCGCCGACGTCGACATGCCTGACACCGAGGTGATCGTCGTCGCGCATCCCTCGCCGGTGTTCGTGGACTCGACCGGCCGCCGCAGCCGCCTGCTGCGCCGGGTCGCGTACGGCTTCGGTGCCCTCTGCATGGTCTACGGGGGCCTCGTCTCCGTCAGCCTGGCCGGCGGACCGGTCAGCTCGAGCGCCGTCCTGCCCCTGCCCGACCTCGCGGACGGCCAGGACGAGGAGGACCTCGTCGTGGCCCGGCCGAGCCCGACGCCCGAACCGGTCGCCACCGCGACCAGCGCCCAGCCGATCCTGGAGGTCCTGCCCCGGCGCGGACTGCCGGTCAGCGGGCCACGGCAGGCGCGGGCGGTCACGCCGCGCGGCACCGCGAGCTCCCGGCCGGCCCGGACGCCGGCGCCCAGGACGACGACGAAGAAGCCCACGGCGACCACGACCACGCCCAAGCCGGTCGAGTCGACGACGACCAAGCCGACAACGCCCGAGACGACGCCGACCACCACCGAACCGACGCCGCCGCCTCCGCCGCCGGTCGCGCCGGTGCCCCCGAAGCCGCCGGCCCCGCCGGCCATCCCGCAGACCGGCAGCGGCAGCGGCGGCCAGGGCGGCGGCAGCAGCGGCAGCAGCGGCAGCGGCAATGGCAGCGGCAGCAGCGGCAGCGGCGGCAGCAGCGGCAGCAGCGGCAGCAGCGGCAGCGACGGCAGCAGCGACGGCAGCCAGAGCAGTGGCAGCAGCGGCAGTGGCAGCAGCGGCAGTGGCAGCAGCGGTGGCCAAGGCGGTGGCAGCGGCGGCTCAGCGGATGAGCAGTCCGGAACGAGGGTGCCCGCCCAGCAGGAGCCCGTCCCGCCGGTCCCGCCCGCGGTCAAGGTCGCCGTCAAGATCGCGCCCGTGGCCGAGGTCCGGGCCGAGGTGGCCGTCACCCGCGACGCCGAGCCCGCCGAGGAGCCGGAGCCCAGCGACCAGGACACGCCGTGACCCGCCCACCGGCCCGCCGCAACCGCAACCGCGGCCGCTCCCGCCGCCGGCTGCTGCCCCGCCCCCGGGTCCTGCTCGGCACGCTGCTGATCAGCATCTTCGTCGGCGTGCTGGTGGTGCAGGCCTACATCAACGCCGAGTTCACCGGCGACCACGTCGAGTCCGAGGTCGGCGACCAGGCCGGCGTCCCCGCCGCCATCCGCAACGGTGGACCCATCATCAACACCACCGGCGGCCAGCAGAGCTCCAACCGGCTGCCGGAACGCACCATCGCGCTGACCTTCGACGACGGCCCCGACCCGGAGTGGACGCCGAAGGTCCTGCAGGTGCTCAAGGAGAACGACGCGCACGGCACGTTCTTCGTGGTCGGTTCCGAGGTGGCCCGCAACCCCGAGCTGACCCGGAAGATCACCGCCGACGGCAACGAGCTGGGCCTGCACACGTTCACCCATCCGAACATGCAGCGGCTGGCCCCGTGGCGGCGCACGTTCGAGCTGTCGCAGACCCAGGTTGCCATCGCCCGCGCGGCGAACGTGCACACCAACCTCGTGCGGTTCCCGTACTCCTCGAAGCCGCAGGCCATCGACGAGGTGAACTGGCGGATCGCCAAGGAGGCCGGCAAGCAGGGGTATCTGGTCGTGGTCAACGACCTGGACAGCGAGGACTGGCAGCGCCCCGGCATCGCGCAGATCGTCCGCAACGCGACCCCCAAGGGCAACGACTCCGCGGTCATCCTGTTCCACGACGCGGGCGGCGAGCGGTCCCAGACGCTGGCGGCGCTGCGGGTCTTCATCCCGATGATGAAGGCGCGCGGCTACCGGTTCACCACGGTCACCGAGGGTCTGAACCTGTCCATCGCGGACCAGCGCAAGGACGCGGCCGCGGCGGTGCCGCTGCTGCCGGTGAATCCCGAGGCCAGCGGCACGGACAAGCTGCGCGGGACGGGACTGCTGTGGACCGTACGGCTGGCCGACGGCCTGGTGTGGGCCCTGGCCGGACTGTTCCTGGTGGTCGGGCTGCTGACCATCGGCCGTACGGCATTGCTGCTCGCCCTGGCCACCCGGCACGCCCGGCAGCGCCGTAGGCCGGGCTGGTCCTGGGGCCCGCCGGTCACCGAACCGGTCTCGGTCATCGTGCCCGCCTACAACGAGAAGGAGGGCATCGAGGCCGCCGTCCGGTCCCTGGCCGGCGGTGATTACCCGGACATCGAGGTGGTGGTCGTCGACGACGGTTCGACCGACGGCACGGCCGCGATCGTCGAACGGCTCGGCCTGCCCAACGTGCGGGTCATCCGGGTGCCGAACGGCGGCAAGGCCAACGCCCTCAACACCGGGATCGCGCTGGCCCGGCACGACATCATCGTCACCGTCGACGGCGACACCATCTTTGAGCCGGACTCGATCCGGATGCTGGTGCAGCCGTTCGCCAGCCCGGCGGTCGGCGCGGTGGCCGGCAACGTCAAGGTCGGCAATCGCGAGACGCTGGTCGCGGCCTGGCAGCACATCGAGTACGTGATCGGCTTCAACCTCGACCGCCGCCTGTACGAGGTGCTCAACTGCATGCCGACCGTGCCCGGCGCGATCGGCGCGTTCCGCCGCGCGGCGCTGGCCCAGGTCGGCGGGATCAGCGACGAGACGCTGGCCGAGGACACCGACGTGACGATGGCGCTGTGCCGGGCCGGCTGGCGGGTCGTCTACGAGGAGCGGGCCAAGGCCTGGACCGAGGCGCCGGCGACGCTGGAGCAGCTCTACCGGCAGCGTTACCGGTGGAGCTACGGGACCATGCAGGCGATGTGGAAGCACCGCCGGGCGCTGACCGACTCCGGCGACTCGGGGCGCTTCGGCCGGGTCGGCCTGCCGTTCCTCGCCCTGTTCGGGGTGGCCCTGCCGCTGCTGGCGCCGGTCATCGACATCATGCTGCTGTACGGCCTGGTGTTCTGGGAGCTCGGCGCGACGATGACCGCCTGGGGGCTGATGCTGGCCCTGCAGCTGTTCACCGCGGCCGTGGCGTTCCGCTTCGACAACGAGTCGCTGCGTCCGCTGTGGCGCCTGCCGCTGCAACAGTTCGCGTACCGGCAGCTGATGTACCTGGTGTTGATCCAGTCCGCGGTGACCGCCATGACCGGCGGCCGGCTGCGCTGGCACAAGCTGCACCGCGCCGGACTCACCGGTGCGCGCGACCTCGCCGCGGAGGCCCCGATGATCCCCTCGATCCCGCCCGCCGGGCCCAGCCAGGGCATCGCACCGGCCGTCGACACCTGGCCGCCGGTGCTGGGCCGGGTGAGCGAGCCGGCCCACCCGGCGACGGGCCGCGCCACCGCGCGACCGCCGGTGCCGAGTCAGGCACCGGGGCCCTGGGAACCCGAAGACCTGCCGTCAGCCGGCTCGCCCCCGGGCGGCGGTTCCGGCCCTGTGGTTACCCGCGGGGCATGAGAAAGGGTCCCGGGGGGGGGGGGGGGGGGGGGGGGGGGGGGGGGGGGGGGGTTGGGGGGGGGGGGGGGGGGGGGCGTGTGGCAGCCCGTGCTCTGTTATAAATAGG
>NZ_JBVJIR010000004.1:0-458698 GCF_055586185.1 Actinoplanes sp. NPDC051405 | reverse complement strand
CCTCCCCCCCCCCCCCCCCCCCCCCCCCCCCCCCCCCCTCTCCCCCCCCCGACCCCCCCCCCCCCCCCCCCCCCCCCCCCCCCCCCCCCCACGAGGTGCGGTGATAAGGAGGGACGGACGTCAGCCGGTGCGGCAGCCGATCGTCGGCCAGGTCCAGTTGCCGTTGGCCATGATCGTCACCCCGAAGTTGTTGCCACTGCCGTTCGGTCTGGCGGTGACGGTTCCGCTGGTGCCGGTGACCGCGGCGTTCCAGCTGTTCTGGATGCTCTGGCCGCCGTTCAGGTTGAGCGTGACGACCCAGTTGCTGGCGTTGCTGACCGCGACGTTGAGGTTGAAGCGGTCACCGAACTGCTGGCCGGCCGTGATCGTCGCCGTGCAGTTGCTGCCCGGATTGCCGGGCGGCGGGGTGGTCGGGTTGCCCGGGTTGCCGGGGTTCGAGCTGCCCTCGCTGACAGTGATGTCGGAGCTGCCGGCGCTCTGGTAGCCCTCGGTCGCCATGATCTGGTAGGCGTGGTTCGTGCCGAGGTTCAGGCCGGCCCGCGCCCACGCGTCGAAGTGGTTGGCGATCGTGATGGTGCCGCTGCTGCGCTTCGACTGCCGGACGCTCCAGAACTGGTAGAACGTCGCGGTGCCGTCGATCGAGGGCTGGTTGACCCGCTGGCTGCGCAGGATGTCGTACGTGCCGCCGTCGGAGGTGACGGTGCCCATCCGGGTGGCGCCGCTGCTGGGGTTGTAGCTGCCGAAGTTCTCGACGATGTAGTACTCGATGAGCGGGTTGCGCGTCCAGCCGTACAGGGCGAGGTAGGTGTTGTTGTTGCCCGGGTTGTAGTTGCCGGAATAGGTGACCGTGCGGCGGGTGCCGGTGGCCCAGCCCTTGCCGCCGACCCAGTTGTTGGTGCTGCGGTCCCAGCTGCTGGAGTACCGGCCGTTCTCGCGCAGCGTCATGCTGGCGTTGCCACTGTCCTTCCAGAACGAGAAGTAGTAGCCGTTGTGCGTGCCGGTGGTGTTGGAGCTGACCGTCCGGTCGGCCTCGGCGTGCGCGCTCGGGGCGGCGACGACCGTGCCGGCGATGGCCAGCACCGCCGTGCACGCGGTGCCGAGGAGGATCCGCAAGCGGCGTCTCCTCGGCTGGATGGGGATGTCGGTCATGTAGGTGCTTCCTCCTCGTGACGGCTGGCGGGGGGCCAGCGGCGCGGTGAGGGCCGGCGGTCTGCCGGCGGCCGGGTGGAGGGCCGCCGGGCATCGGCGTCGTTCCGCGCGGTGGTGGGACCGGTCGTTCGGCACGACCGGGAGCGGGTCGCGATGGATGGCATCGACGGTCATTCAGCCCCGTCGATGGCGACGGTAGGGGCCGGGTCCACCACTTGTCAAAACTTTTCCGAAACATTCCGGAAACCCGATCACGTCGCCGGTCTTTCCGCAGGTGAGGCGTTCTGCTGGCCAGCACTTCACCTCGACGAGCGGCGGCGGCGATGGCCACCGGGATGCTCGCCGCGCGGAGATCATCGATCCGGACACCGACCGGCGAAAGATCCGGGGTTCTTCCGGATGGCCGGAGCGGTCGAACTAGGCGGGCGCGAGCACGGTCCGCCGGGGACGCGACACCGGGCCGGGCCGCGGACCCGGCGCCAGGTGACGCACGGCGCCGGCCCGGGCGACGGCGACGGCGGCCTCCTGCCGCAGGCTGTCGCGGGTGGCGACGGCCAGCCGGGCGTCGTGCCGGACGGCCTTCTCCGCCATGACCGCCCGCTGATACAGCGCACGCCGATGGGCCACCGTGGCCTGCTGCAAGGCAAGCTCCTGCTCGACCGGGTGCAGCGACGGATCCCAGCCGCCGTCCCCGGTGAGCGCCTCGGCGGGCAGGTCCCCGCGGTCGACAGCCGCACCGATCGCGCGGTGCAGGAAGCGCATACGCTCGGCGTGCTCGGCCGGGGTGCGGGCGTCCGGCATCGGGTACGCGGACGCGGCACGCATCACCACCAGCCGCTGCTCGGCGTCCTGCCAGGCCTGCCACGCCGTGTCGGCGCGCTGCGCGCTCTGCTCGGCGTGCTCGTGCCACAGGACGGCCACCCGGGCGGCGCGCCCGGTCGCCACGACGAGCTCGTCGGCATACCGCACGGCGTGCGCGGCGTCCTCCCGGCGCCGGGCCCGCCGTGCCCGCAGGCGGCGCACCCCCGGCACGGCGTCCACCAGCACCAGATGCGGATCCCGTACGCCGTCGACGCCGGCCAGGGCCAGCACCGACAGGGTGGCCGCCAGCAGCAGCGTCACCCAGATCGCCAGCGGGGCCGGCTCGGTCAACAGCATGTCCGCTACCACGTTCATGGTCAGAGAAGTCCCTCGATAGATACGGAGTCGATGAATCGGCAGCGCCGTCCCGCCCGTAGCCGGGGGAGGTGGGAATGCCCGGCTCGAGGCGCGACGCAGGACGACCGGGAGCGGACCGGTGCCCGCCCGGGCGGATCGTCAGACGGACGCGGCGGGCGGTGCGCGCGCGGCGCGGGCCGCGACCACCAGCTGCGTGCGCAGAACGCGCTCGCGGCCGGTGGCGGGAAGATCACAGAGCTCTACTGCCACCGGTACGGGCGGCAGCTCGGTCGGCGCAGCGGCGGCAACCTCGACCGTGGTGTCACACTGCCGGGTCGCCCCGGCGGACACGGTCGTAGCGGGCCGGCTGGACCCGGCGGCGAGCGGCGGTGCCGACAGCCCGGCGATCAGGGCGAGCAGCAGGGCCAGCAGCGCCGGCAACGAGGGCCGCGCATCGCGGGTCGCCTCCGTCGCCATGATCACAAGGTACGGTTCCGGCCCCGCCCGGGACGGCGAAACGCATACGTGTCGCCCTGCGCGGCTGCTGCGTCAGTCTTTCGTGGATCGCCCCTGACCTCGCGCGACTACCACCGTGGAGGGGCCGCGGGGCCTTGCCGGCCGGGACCTGAGACTGCCGGACCTGCTGCTGGCCGTGGCGGCGGCCCTGCTGATCGCCGTGCGGCGCCGGTCGCCGGTGCCCGCGCTGGCCGTCGCCGCCGCCGGGTCGGCCTGGGCGGTGGCCGGCAGCGGCGAGATCTACGTGCTCACCGCGGTGACGGTGATCTGCGCGTACACCGCCGCCTCGCGCACCCGCCGGACCGTCGCCTGGACCGCCGCGCCACCGCGGCAGCGGTCGTCTACCCGGCCGCGGTGGCGTTCAACGGGCAGGGCTGGGACTCCTCGGAAAGCCTGGAGGACCTGGGCTGGATGGGAATGGCGGTCGCCGTCGGCGATGCGGTCCGGACCCGGCGGGCGTACGTGGCGGCGGTCGAGGAGCGGGCGGTCCGCGCCGAGCGGACCCGCGACGAGGAGGCGAGGCGCGGCCGCTGCCCTCGGCGGTCGACCTGGCCGCGTACCGGATCGTGCAGGAGTCCTTGACCAGCGTGCGCAAGCACGGCCGCGGCCCGGCCGCCCACCTCCGGCTCAGTTACACCCCGGACGGCCTGGCCATCGAGGTGGAGAACAGGGTCGGGCGCGGCCTGGACGCCGGCCCGGAACCGCGGACCCCGCACGGCCTGACCGGCATGCGTGAGCGGGCCGCCTCGGCCGGCGGGACCCTGGACGCCGGTCCGGGCCCGGGCGGCCGGTTCCTGGTGCGGGCGTTCCTGCCCCCGCACCCGTCAGCCAGGAGATATCGACGTGACCAACCAGATCCGGGTGCTCCTGGCCGACGACCAGACGCTGATCAGGGGACGAGAACCTGGCCGGGGTGCGAGTGCTGATCCTGACCACGTTCGAGATCGACGAGAACGTGCTGCGGGCGTTGTGCGCGGGGGCCAGCGGGTTCCTCAGCAAGAGCGTCCAGCGGGCCGACCTGCTGGACGCCATCCGCGTCGTCGCGGGCGGCGAGGTGCTGCTGTCACCGAAGGCCACCCGGAGCCTGATCGCCCGCTTCCTCGACACCCCCGAGCCGATGCCACTGCCGGCCCCGGCCGCGCTCTCACGTGAACCAGGCCATGACCAGGCTGGGGGTCCGGGACCGGGCGCAGCTCGTGGTGATCGCGTACCAGAGCGGCCTGATCCGCCCCGGCGAGATGCCACCGGCCGGCTGACGCCACCTCTGCGCCCGGCGCCGGCCGCGGTCACCGTCCACGCCGAAGATGCCGGTATTGCCATGATTCAGGCGTATCGTTGGCCCGAGAGCGACTCGTCTCTCGGATCCGCGACGTCTCGGGCATCGGCCGTTGTGCCAGGGAGGCATACAGCTCGGCGGTCCTGGTGGTGGCTTGACATGTCCAAGGGATCGCAAGCAGACCGACGACCGGGCACACCCCGGCACGACGACGAGGTCCGGCCCGGCGGGGCTGCGTTCCAGGCCCGGATGCGGGCCGATCGAGCGGCGGAACGAGTCCACGTTCAGGACGCCCGGGACCGGTTCGAGGCCCGCATGGGATCCGAACGCGAGAACGAGCGGGTGCAGGTCCAGGACGCTCAGGACCGGTTCGAGGCCCGCATGGACAGCGAGCTCACGCGCGCCGTGAGCGATCGGGAGCGCCTGCAGGCACAGGCTCAGCAGAGCCAGCGCATGGAGGTCCTCGGGCAGCTCGCCGGCGGCGTCGCGCACGAGTTCAACAATCTGCTCGCGGTGATCCTGAACTATGCCGCGTTCGTCGCGGAGGAACTCGCCGCCGGACCGGTCCCGGACCGGGAGGCCACCGGTCGCGACGTCGCCCAGATCCAGCGCGCCGCCGAACGGGCCACCGCCCTGACGCATCAGCTCCTCGCGTTCGGGCGCCGCGAGATCATCCAGCCCACGGTCCTCGACCTCAACGACGTCGTACGGGATGTGGAACGACTCCTCGCCGGCACCATCGGCGAGGAGGTCGCGCTGTCCGTCGATCCGGCTCCGGAGCTCTGGCCGATCCTGGCCGACGCCGGTCAGTTCCGTCAGGTTCTCGTGAACCTGGCCGTCAACGCCCGGGATGCGATGCCCGGCGGCGGCACGCTGAGCATCGACACCGCGAACGTCAGCCTGGACGCCGGCTCCCTCGCCGGCGCGCACCCAGCCGACGGCCGCCATGTCCGTCTCCGGGTCCGGGACACCGGTGCCGGCATGACGCCGGAGGTGCTCGCTCACGTCTTCGAGCCCTTCTACACCACCAAACCTGACGGCACCGGTCTGGGACTGTCCACTGTGTACGGCATTGTGACGCAGGCCGGAGCCACCATCTCCGTACGGTCCCAGCCGGGGACGGGAACCACGTTCACGATCACCGTTCCCGTCACCGACCAGGTCAGCGCGACCGTCCCGGAATCCCCGGCCCGTCGGCACGCCCCCGCGGGTGAGACCGTCCTCATCGTCGAGGACCAGGAGGCGCTCCGCGCGGTCACCGAACGCATCTTCACCAGAAGCGGCTACCGGGTTCTCACCGCGGTCGACGGCCGGGACGCGCTGGCCGTCACGGCCGCTCATCCCGAGGAGATCCATCTGCTCGTCAGCGATGTCATCATGCCCGGGATGCTCGGCAAGGAGGTGGCCGACCGGATCCGTCGCGACCGGCCCGGCATCAAAGTGCTCTTCATGTCCGGCTACGCCCAGCCGGTCCTCGCCGCCCGAGGCCGACTGGATGCTGACGTCAACCTCATCGAGAAACCCTTCTCCGCCGCCGCCATCATCGAGAGGGCCGGACAGGTGCTCCATGGTTGACGGCGCCGCCGCCGTGGTCAGGCGGCCCCCGTCAGTCCCGCGGCGGTGGCGGCGACCATGCGGGTGAGGGTGGGCCGGAAGGGTGGGAACACGGCGCCGATCTCGGGCTCGCGTTCGTAGAGTTCGCGCAGGGCCTGCGGGGGCCGGGTGAGCGGGAACAGCTTGGCGACGAAGGCGCTGGCGGCCATGACCAGGGCGGCCCCGTCGGTGGGGGACATCGGCGGGCACGCGCCGGCGACAAGCCGGCCCACCTGCATGTACGTGTCGATGGCCCACAACTTGTACTCCCGCAGGACGGCCATGGTCACGTTGTGTTCCAGCATCGTCTCCGCGTGCGTGGTCAGGTCGCAGTACAGCGGCCGGTCGGCGTACGCGTCTGCCAGCGCCGCCGCCGCGGCGGCGGCGCCATCCGCTCCATGCAGCGCCGCGCTCGCGGCGGCCGCCCAGTCCGAGCCTTCCTGCATCGTGAGCCGCAGGTAGATCTCCTCGCGGGTCCCGAAATAGCGCAGCACATTGGATTTGGCCAGCCCGACCGCCGTGGCGATGTCGCCGAGGCTGACCCAGGCGACCCCCGACTGTCGCGCCAGCTCGGCGGCGGTGCCGAGGATCGCCTCCCGCCGCTGGTCCTTCTGGTCCGGGCGCCGGGCCCGCTGAAATGGCGCCTGCATGCCAGGAATCTAACCGAGAACTATGAGAACAGCGTTCTCTTGTTAAGGAGACGGTGTTCTGTTAGCGTCGCGCACTGATCCATCGACCAACCTGATCGGAGCATTTCGTGACAACCGCCGGTGCGGACCTCGCCCAGACCATCGACGCGTTCGTGGCCGCCTTCAATGAGCCCGACCCCGACCTGGACCTGGTCATGTCGTTCTTTGCCGAGGACGCCACGTACCTGCCCGGCAAGAAGCCTGAGCGCCGCGGCCTGGCCGCCATCCGCGCGGAGTTCGCTCCGCAGTTCGCGGGACGTTTCGGGGCGATGACTTTCGACGTCTACGACCGGGTGATCGACGAGCCGCGCCGGCGGGCCACGATCCGGTGGGTGTGCCGGCTGGACCTCACCGGTGCTCACGGGCGGCGGGCCATGCCGATGCTGCGCTGGTTCGCCCGCGCCCGCTACGGCGGCCGGGTGCAGTGGCACGGCCTGGACGTCTTCCACTTCGACGCCGGCGGGCGTATCAGCGGCAAGTTCACCTACGCCACGTTCCGCCTGCCGCTGTGGGAGGCCGGCGACGGCGTACGGAAATGAGCGCGACCGCCGAGCCGGACAGCTCGGCGGTCGCGGGGGGAGCGGCGTCAGTGCTGGTCGGTGCCCGCCTCGGCCCCGGTCCCGGCCCCGGTCCCGGCCTTCGTCCCGGCCTTGCGGCGGTGGACCGTGACGGTCATGACCGCCACGATCAGCGCGCCGACGATCAGGCCGAGGATCGCGCTGGCCACCGTGTTGACGAGCCAGCCGACGAGCCCGCCCAGCACGCCCGCGGCGTCGTGGGCGGCCTCCTCCACGTGGTGCACGGTCTCGTAGAGCCAGTGCAGGCCGAGCTCGTCCGTGCCGACCAGCAGGATGTGGCCGCCGACCCACAGCATCGCCGCGGTGCCGAGCACGGTCAGCCCGGTCAGGACCAGGGGCATCGCCCGCACCAGGCCACGGCCGAACGTCGCGAGGGCTCCGGACCGCTCCGACAGTCGCAGCCCGGCGTCGTCCATCTTCACGATCAGGGCGACCGCGCCGTACACCAGGACGGTCATCACGACCGCGACGACGGCCAGGATCGCCAGGCGGGACCAGAACGGCTCGTCGATCACCTCGTTGAGGGTGATCACCATGATCTCCGCCGACAGGATCAGGTCGGTGCGCACCGCCCCGGACACCAGGGTCTTCTCGTCCGGAGCGGCCTCGTCGCCCGCGCCGTGGGCCTCGTGATGGGCGATCTTGGCCCAGACCTTCTCGGCGCCCTCGTAGCAGAGGTACGCGCCGCCGAGCATGAGGATCGGGGTGAGCAGCCACGGGACGAACTGGCTGAGCAGCAGCACCGCGGGCAGGATGATCAGGAACTTGTTGCGCAGGGAGCCCAGGGCGATGCGCTTGATGATCGGCAGCTCACGCTCGGCCGCCAGGCTCCGCACGTACTGCGGCGTGACGGCGGCGTCGTCGATGACGACGCCCGCGGCCTTGGCGCCGGCCTTCGCGGCGGCCGCCCCGACGTCATCGATGGAGGAGGCGGCGGCGCGGGCCAGCACCGCCACGTCGTCCAGCAGGGCTACGAGTCCACCGGCCACGAGAGGTTCCTTCCGAAGCTGAGCAGCGAGCGTGTCCGCACATTCTCGCCCACGCCGCGGCCCGGGGCATGCCGCCTGTCCCGGCCGGGGCGCGCCGGCTCGCCCGGCCAGGGTGCGCCGGCTGGCCCGGCCGGGGTGCGACGCCCCTCCTGGCCGGGGTCCGCCGGCGGGCCGGCCAGGGCGGGCCGGCCGGCCCGGCCCATCGGCGACGCCCATTCCCTGGCCCCGGTTAGCGCTATCATCGGCGGGTCTGGGACAGCCGGTGAAAAGGTTTCTTCTTGCGACAGCATGCAACGGTGCGGGAGGTGGCCGCCGACACCGGACTTTCGATAGCCACGGTGTCCCGGGTGCTCAACGGCCAGGCCAATGTCGCACCGCGCACCCGTGAGGTCGTGCTCGAGGCCGTGGGCCGGCTGGGCGGGCAGGGCCAGCGGCTCCGCGCCGATCTGGGGGCCATCTACATTCGCTGCCCGTACCTTCTCGACGAGTATTTCGGGCCGATGGTGTCGTCGGTCGTGGAAACCGTGGAATTGCACGGCATGACCGCCATTCTCAACGCCGGCAAGGCGGCGCGGGGCAGCGGCGCGTTGTCCGTCCTGCCCGGCCGCCAGGGCGTCGGCGGCGGGATCCTGATCCTGCCGCCCGAGTCGGGACCGGAGCTGGAACGGCTCCGCGACCGCGGATTCGCCTTCGTGGTGCTGGATCCCCGCACGCCGCCGCCCCGCGACATCGTCGCGGTGTCCGCGGCCCACACGACCGGCGCCCGCAACGTGATGTCCCACCTGGTCAAGCTGGGACACCGGCGGATCGGCATCGTCGCCGGCCCGCGGGACTGGCTGGTCACCGACGCCCGGATGACCGGGTACGTGGCCGCCCTCGCCGACGTCGGCATCCTCCCGTCGCCCGACCTGCTTCGTTTCGTCGGCGAGCCCACCGTCGAGCAGGGTTACGACGCCGCCTGCGCCCTGCTCGACCAGCCGGAACGCCCGACCGCGGTGGTCGGCTTCAACGACAAGATCGCGGTCGGGGCGCTGCGGGCCGCGCGGGAACGGGGCCTGCGGGTCCCGGACGAGCTGTCCATCGCGGGGTTCGACGACACCACGGTCAGCCAGGCCACGGATCCGATGCTCACCACCGTGCGCCAGCCGCTGGCCGAGCTGGGCCGGATGGCCGTGACCATGCTGATCCGGATGATCCAGCGGCACGACCTGGACGCCCGGCACGTCGAGCTCGCCACCGATCTCGTGGTCCGGGGCTCCACCGCGGCTCCGCCCAGCTGATGTAACAAGCTGGCGCTTGTTACACACACCTCCTCAGGGCTGACGAGGCACTCATTGACACGGATGCCTGTAACGATGTTTCGTATCCGTTACGCAAGCCCCGTACCCCTGAAGGAGTTCGTGTGATCCCATCTGTCCCCGGCCGCCGGTCGCGGTCGCGGGTTGCCGCCGTCGCCGTGACTGCCCTCGTCGGCATCGCCGGTGCCGTCACGATCGGCGGCGAGGCGTCGGCCGCCACGTCGGTGCAGGTCTACTGGAGTTCGGAGTCGCGGACCGCCGGCTTCGAGCCGGTGAACGCGAACTGGTACGCCGACCCGGCGACGGGGCTGGCCGGTACGCCGTACCGGTTGTCGCGGCAGCCGGACGTGCCGATCGTGCCGGCGGGTGGCGCGGCGACGATCACCGCGAACACCGGCCGGCAGTACCAGAGCGTCCTGGGCTTCGGCTCCTCGCTGGAGGAGTCGACCATCTACAACCTGTCGCGGATGAGCGCCACCGCCCGGGACCGGACGCTGCGCCTGCTGCTCGACCCGGGCACCGGCGCGGGTTTCAACGTCGCCCGGATCACCTTCGGCGCCAGCGACTTCACCAGCCGGGCCTTCTACACCTACGACGACGGCGCCGCGGATCCCACGCTGTCGCGCTTCTCGATCCAGAAGGACCTCGACTACGGCATCATCAACGTGCTCAAGCAGGCCCGGCAGATCAACCCGAACCTGCTGATCTTCGCGAGCGTGTGGAGCCCGCCGGCCTGGATGAAGGCCAACAACAGCCTGATCGGCGGCAACCTGCTCGACCAGCACGTGCCCACCCTGGCGGCCTACTACCGGCGGGCGGTGCAGGCGTACGCCGCGCAGGGCCTGCCGATCCACGCCGTGACGCTGCAGAACGAGCCGTTGTACTCGCCGCCGGACTACCCCGGCACACTCATCTCGGCGGACCAGGAGCGCCGGCTCGCCGTGGCCATGCGCGCCGAGTTCACCGGCAACGGCGTCGGCGGCACGAAGATCTGGGCCTTCGACCACAACTTCGCGGAGGGGCCGTCGTACATCGGTGGTGTGCTGGGCAGTCCGGGCAGCCCGAGTGACGCGTTCAACGCCGTCGACGGGCTGGCTTTCCACGACTACGCCGGTGAGCCGGCCCTGATGGGCCAGGTCAAGGCCAGCTATCCGGGCAAGGACGTGGCGATGACCGAGCGGGCGGTCTGGGGTACGACCGGAGCGAACCGCATCGTCGACTACTTGCGCAACCAGTCCGTCATGTACCAGAACTGGGTGACGATGCTGGACCAGAACCGGGCCCCGGAGAAATGGACCGGCGCACCCGACCCCACCATGCTCGTGCAGAGTCCGTCCGCCCCGGACACCGTCTGGGCGCTGCCGGAGTACTACCTGACCGCCCAGTTCGCCAAGTTCATCCAGCGCGGCGCCAAGCGCGTCGACACCAACAACGGCTCGGCGGGCACCGTCACCAACGTCGCGTTCCTGAACCCGGACGGCAGCCTCGTCACAGTTGTGGTCAACCGCAGCACCGTCAACCAGACCTTCACCGTGCGCGCCGGCACGCAGCAGTTCAGCGGCACGCTGCCCGCGAAGACGGTGGGCACGTACGTGTGGGCCGACGCGAACGCCACGCCGCCCACCGGGACGACCGCCGCGTTGCGGTCCGGCCTCAGTGGACGGTGCATGGACGTGCCCGGGGCGAACCCGGTCGACGGCGCCCGGCTGCAGATCTACGACTGCAACGGCAGCGCCGCGCAGCAGTGGACGATCGCCGGTGACGGCACGGTGCGCGCGCTCGGCAAGTGCTTGGACGCGGCCGCCGCCGGAACCGCGAACGGCACGGCGATCCAGCTCTACACCTGCAACGGCACCAACGCGCAGCGTTTCACCCTCGGCGCCGGGGGAGACCTGGTCAACACGGCGGCCAACCGCTGCGTCGACGTGGTCAACAACGGCACGGCGAACGGATCGCAGCTCCAGCTCTGGGACTGTGCCGGCACCGCCAACCAGAAGTGGACCCGGGCCTGACAGGTCAGCCGGCCAGGACCGCCTCCGGCCCGTGACCCGCCGCAGCCCGGTTGCGGCGGGGAGCGGGCCGGAGCCCGCTGAGCTCCCGGGCCCGGACGGCGGCGATGTGCGCCTCGTGCCGCAGGCTGCCGACGGCACGGTGGGCGCGCTCGGCGTCGTGCCGGGCGGCCCGCTCCGCGGCGACGGCACGCTCGTAGCGATGCCGGAGCCAAGCCGTCGAAGCGCGGGCGATCACGACGTCCTGCTCGGCCGGATGGAGGCGGGCATCCCAGCCGTGCCAGTCGGTCAGGGCGTCGGCGGGCAGCTCACTCCGGTCGGTTGCGGCTGCCACCGTACGGTGCAGGTAGCGCTCGCGGGCCGCGTACTCCTCGCAGGTCCGCGGCGTGGGCGGCGTGCCCCACGCCGCCGCGGTCAAAGCCTTGCGCAGCCGGGCATCGGCGTCCAGCCATGCCTGCCACGCGGCGTTCATCTCGTCCTCGCTCTGTTCCCACAGTCGCTGCCACCGCTGCGCGCTCGTAGCGGCGTGATCGGCGGCCGCGCCGATCTCGTCGGCGCAGCGGGCCGCCTGGGCGGCTTCGGCTGCGTGGGCGTGGCGTTCCTCGTCGCGGCGGCGCAGCGCCGCCACCCATTCCCGGGCTGCGCGCCGAGGGTGGCGCGCGGCGGTGGGGCTGCCCAGCAGCAGGAGCGCCGGGAAGGTCAGGAGCATCAGCGCCGCCCAGATCGCCGCCGGGGCGGGCTCGGTCAGCAGCATTTCCGCGATCACGTTCATGGGAGAAGGTCCGTCCGTCGAGGTATCCGCTCGTGTCGATGACAGGCTGTGACCACCGTGCGGCGTGATCGCCGACCAGGTGATCAGACGGAAGCGAAGGGCGGGGCGCGAGAACCGCGGGCACCCGCGGTGGACTGATCCGCGAGGACGGTGACGTGGTCGGCCGGCGGGTCGTCGGTTGCTGCGGCTTCGGTAGCCGGGTCTTCCGCCGTGCCCGAGGCCGGCGCGGTGGCGGAGGTGGCGACGGCGGCCTGCGGACGCGAAATGGATCGCTGCGGGGCTGTGGCCAGCACAAGCGTCAGCAGGACGAGGACAGACAGTGACCGCAGCAGCAGTCCGCGCCGGTCGCTCGTCGCCATACCTCCACTGTAGCGAGCACGGCCGGCCACTGCCGACAGCACGACGGACCACCGCTCATGCGGTGGTCCGTCGTCTCACGAGCCGGTATGGGGAAGATCAGACGCGCCCATCGCCTCCATGGTCATCCACGGCGACGGAACCGTTGCGGTCGCTCGCGGTCGGCAAGCCTGGGCCGGACCGGCTCTCCACCGGTTCGGCAGTGGCAGTGCGGGACTCCGTGACCTGTGGCCCGGCTGGTGCGGCGCCGATCGGGACCTCGTCCTCGCCCACGGTCGGTTCGGTCTTGAGCCGGCCGCGCCGGGTGTCCCAGATGTCGCGCGCGATGATCTGGATGATGCCGGCGACCGGGATGGCCAGCAGCGCGCCGAGGATGCCGGCCAGTTCGACCGCGATCAGGATGGCGATCAGCACGGTCAATGGGTTCACCTTGACCGTGCGGGCGAAGATCAGCGGCTGCAGCAGGTGGTTCTCCAGCTGCTGGTAGAGCACGAAGAAGATGATGACGACGATGCCCGCGGTGGTGGACTGGACGAAGGCCGCCAGCGTCGCGATGACCGCGCCCAGGGTGGCGCCGACCAGCGGGATCAGGTCGGCCAGCCCCACGAACAGAGCGATCAGCCCCGCGTACGGCACCCCCATGATCGCCAGGACCGCGTACGTCAGGCTGCCGCAGATGATGCTGATCAGCAGGTTTCCGGTGATGTAGCCGGTGATCGTCTTGGCGCAGTCGTGCCCGACCCGGCGGATCCGCTCGGCGCGCCGAGCGTCGAACAGGGCCAGGAATCCGTCGACGACCTTCGGGGCCTCCAGCACCATCAGGTACGAGAGCACGAAGATGGTCACGATGCCCGCGACGCTGGTGGCCGCCCCACGCAGCACGGCCAGGGTGGGCGCGCCGAGGCGGCCGGCGTACTCGCGGAACCGGTCGGCGTTGTTCTGCGCGTACTCCAGCAGGTTGAAGCGTTCGATCAGGCCGCCGACCGGGCCGCGCCCGGTCCGGGCGTCCTCGACGATCTTCGGGAAGTCGGCCACCACCTGCGATCCCTCGCGGACCAGGGGTACGACGAACAGCGTGATCAGTCCGCCGAGGAGCGCGAACGCGACGAGGAAGACCAGCAGCGTGGCCAGCCAGCGCCGGCCGAACGCGGCGCGGCGTTGCACCCAGCTGACCGCCGGGTTCAGGGCGACGGCGAAGAACACGGCTATGACGATCCAGGTCAGCACCTGGCTGGTCGCCCGGATCAGGTAATAGAGCAGGAGGGTGGCCAGCACCAGGCCGATGACGACCATCGTCCGCCGCGCCACTGTTCGGGTGTCTTGGTTACTCACCGCGCGTCGATACCCGGCGTACGCAGCGCCAAACGGACCGACTCGGCGCGCGCTCTTCACATAACTGAAACCTTGACATCACAATTGTGACCGTTAACATCGACCGGTATATCTACATGGCTCGATGAATCAGCGTCGTTCCCCCGGTCTCGCCAGTGACGCGACGCGACGGGCCCACCATCCCCGAGGAGATGTATGTCCAGGACACGCATGAAGACCGTTCGGCGCGGCGTGCTCGCCTGCGCTGTGGCCGCCACGCTGGTGGCCGGCGTCGCGGTCGCGGTCAATGCCCAGGCCGCCACGGCGCCGGCGCCGCTGGCCGCGGCCACGCCGACCGTCCCCCCGGCGGCCTATCCGGGGCCGGGCGTCGTCACCGGTGACATCGGCGCCCACGACCCGACCATGGTGAAGACGCCGAGCGGCAGCTACATCGTGGCGCACACCGGCGACAACATCGCGTTGAAGACCTCCACTGACCGTACGGCCTTCCGTAACGCCGGCGCGGTGTTCCCCGGTGGAGCGCCGTGGACCACCACCTACACCGGCGGTAGCCGCAACCTGTGGGCGCCCGACATCTCGTACCACAACGGCCGTTACTGGCTGTACTACTCGGCCTCGACGTTCGGCTCGAACCGATCCGCGATCTTCCTGGCCACCAGCACCACCGGTGCCTCCGGCTCGTGGACCAACCAGGGCCTGGTGATCGAGTCCCGCACGTCGGACAACTTCAACGCCATCGACCCGAACCTCCTGGTGGACAGCTCGGGCAGATGGTGGCTGAGCTTCGGCTCCTTCTGGTCCGGCCACAAGCAGGTCGCCCTCGACCCCGCCACCGGTAAGCGCTCGGACAACACCATCCGCAGCATCGCCGGCCGCAACGGCGGGGCGATCGAGGCGCCGTTCATCTTCAGGCACGGCTCGTACTACTACCAGTGGGTCTCCTTCGACCGCTGCTGCCAGGGCGCCGCCAGCACCTATCGAATCATGGTGGGCCGCTCGACCAGCCCGAACGGCCCGTTCGTGGACCGCAACGGCGTGAACATGAACAACGGCGGTGGCACCCAGGTGCTGGCCGGGCACGGCAGCATCCACGGCCCGGGCCACCAGGCCGTGCTCGCCGACACCGACGCCGAGGTCCTCGTCTACCACTACTACACCAACAGCGGTGCGGCGAACCTCGGCCTCAACCTCATCGGCTACGACTCGGCCGGCTGGCCGTTCGTCTACTGAGAACAGGGTGATCGTCCGATGCTCAGAAGACTCCTGATCGGCGGCGTGGTCGCGCTGCTCGCCGCGGCGGGTACGGCAGTGGTCATGCCGGCCGCCGAGGCCGCCACGGTGCAACCGAACGTGCCGTACGTGCTGGTCAACCGGAACAGCGGCAAAGCCCTCGACGTCTACAACCTGGCCACCAACGACGGCGCCGCCATCAACCAGTACGCCCGCAACGACGGCGCCTGGCAGCAATGGCGCTTCCTGGACTCCGGCGGCGGCTGGTACCGGATGCAGTCGGTGCACAGCGGCAAGGTCCTCGACCTGCCCAGCAGCACTGACGGCGTCCAGCTCGTGCAGAACGCCGACCGCAACGACGCCCGCCAGCAGTTCCGCCTGGCCGACTCGGCCGGCGGGTACGCCCGGCTGATCAACCGGTCCAGCGGCAAGGCCGTCGAGGTCTGGCAGTGGAGCACCGCCGACGGCGCGATGGTCTCGCAGTACCAGGATCTCGACGGCGCCAACCAGCAGTGGCAGCTGATCTCGCTGGCCGCCACGGCCGGCTCCTTCACCAACCCGATCAAACGCAACGGGCCGGACCCGTGGCTGCAGTACCACAACGGCTTCTACCACCTGGCCACGACGACGTGGAACTCGACCATCACGATGCGCCGGTCGAGCACCCTGGCCGGGCTGGCGACCGCCGCCGACACCACGGTCTTCAACCTGGCCGGCCGGGCGAACGGCTGCTGCAACATGTGGGCGCCCGAGTTCCATCTGCTCAACGGGCCGAACGGCAACCGCTGGTACCTGTACTACGTGGCCGGTCAGAACGTCTCGGACTACAACCCGACGCAGCGGCTGCACGTGCTCGAGTCGGCCGGGACGGATCCGATGGGCCCGTACACGTTCAAGGCCGATCTGGGCACCGACTGGCAGCTGGACGCCAGCGTCCTGAAGGTGGGCAGCAGCCTTTACCTGATGGGCACCTACGGCGGTGACGGGGCCGGGCAGAGCAACTTCATCCAGCGGCTCAGCAACCCGTGGACCCTGACCGGTTCCCGGGTACGGCTGAGCTCGCCGACGCTGAGCTGGGAGCGGCAGACCGGCGCGGTCAACGAGGGGCCGGAGCCGCTGTACCACAACGGCAAGGTGATGGTCGTCTACTCCGCCTCGGCCTGTTGGGGACCCGACTACAAGCTGGGCCTGCTCACGCTGACCGGCACCGACCCGATGAACCCGGCGCACTGGACCAAGAAGTCGACGCCGGTCTTCCAGCGCAGCGACGCCAACAGCGTGTACGCCCCCGGCCACAACGGCTTCTTCAAGTCACCGGACGGCACCGAGGACTGGATCGTCTACCACGCCAACGATTCCGCGTCCGGCGGCTGCGACATGAACCGTTCCACCCGCGCGCAGAAGTTCACCTGGAACGCCGACGGCACACCGAATTTCGGTACGCCGGTCCGCCTGGGCACCACCTTGCCGGCGCCCTCAGGCGAGTAATTGCGAGAAGTGGAGGGAGCCGTCCGGAGTGATAGGGCGGCTTCCTTCTACGACGTAGCCGAGGTTCGCACGGCGCTGACCGCCAACGTCGTGTACCGCATCGTGAAGCCTCCGCCGAGCTCGTCGATCGCGGCGCCGACCGGGTCCAGGATGCCGGCCAGCTTGTCGGGTGGCAGCCGGGTGAGGCCACCCGTCGTCGGCAGCAGCGCCAGCCACTCGTCGCGGGTGTACGCCTGCTCCCAGTCGAAGCGCCACTGCTCGGGTTCGGCGAACTGCCCCGCCTCGCGGATCGTGTCGGCGACCTTCGCGTACCCGGCCTGGTACATGTCGAGGGCCGGCCGGGCCGGCATCTTGCCGGGCAGGTCCGGCGCCGCCTCGCGTAAGGCCGCGGCGAACGGCTCGGCCACTTCGGCGGGCGGCTCGAAGACGTGACCGAAGATCGCCAGCCGGCCCCGCGGGCGCAGCACCTCGGCTGCTTTGCGTAGGCCGGCGGCCGGGTCGATCCAGTGCCACGACTGGGCCGCGGTCACCGCGTCGAACGTCCGGCCGGCCGGCTCCCACGCCTCGAACGTCGCCACCTCGACCCGCAGGCCGCGGGCCCGGGCGAAGTCGGCCATCCGGGCGTCGGGCTCGACGCCGAGCACCTCGCAGCCGGCCGCCTGGAACTGGCGGGCCGCGATGCCGGTGCCGCAGCCCACGTCGAGCAGGTCAGGCCCGGGGCTACCGGTGACGATCCGCGTCACCAGGGCCTCGGGGTAGCCGGGCCGGGCCCGGTCGTAGCGTTGCGCGTCCGTACCGAACGACTCGGCCATCGGCCGGGCCTGGTGCAGCTCCGTCGGAGACGGCTCGGGCGGTAAGGTGGGCATGCGCCCACTCTAGTGGGCATGCGCCCACTAGGCAACGCCCCAGGGGAGGATCGAGTGCCGACCGGAGTGCATCTGCGTGATGCGCGGCAGCAGCTGTTCGACGCCGCCGAACGCGTCCTGCTCCGCGAGGGGCCGGCCGGGCTGACGAGCCGGGCGGTCACCGACGAGGCGGGCTGCGCCAAAGGGGTCCTGCACCGGCACTTCAGCGACTTCGACGCGTTCCTGGCCGACCTCGTGCTCGACCGGGCCGCGCAGCTCGAGACGCAGGCGGAGGCGCTGCGGAAGTCCGCCGGCACCGGCACGCCGGCGGGCAACCTGACCAGTGCGCTGACCACTCTGTTCGGGCCGGTGCCGCTGGCGATCATCCCGCTCATCACCTTCCGGGACGTGCTGCGCGCGCGGCTGCGGCAGGCCCGGCCCGGTGGCGGCATCGCGATCCTGGGCCAGGTGACGGCTGCCGTCTCCGCATACCTGGCCGACGAGCGCGACCTGGGCCGGATCGCGGCCGACGCCGACCTCGACTCCCTCACGCTGTCGCTGGTCGGGGGCGGGCATCTGCTGTTCACCGACCGTGATCCTGGCCCGCCCAGCGCGGCGGCCGTCGACAGGTTCGTGACCTCGGTGCTCGCCGACGTGGTGCAACGACGGCCCCGCCGGCCCTGATGCCGCGGCCTGGCGGAGCCGTCCGGGTCAGCGGGCCGGCACCACGTCGGTGGGCCGCTCGACCTGCACCTTGACGCCGTAGTCGAACAGCTTGAGCTCCGCGGTGATGGTGCCGGTGTCGGTCCGCCCCTTCGCCGTCGACTGCCAGGTGCGGCTGAGTGTCACCTCGGCGATCCGGCCGTCGGCGTTCAGTGTGACGTCACCGGAGGTGGTGCTCGATCCCTGCGTGAACCGCGTGGCGTACGCGAAGTGCAGGCTGCCGTCAGGGTTCTCCGACGTGGTCGCGTCCGCCTCCTTCAGTGCTCTGAACAGAGCCACAGGGTCCGGAGCAGCAGCACCCAGGACGTCGCTCTCGTCGCCGTAGAGGGACAGCCGGTCATGCTTACCCGGATACTGTCCGTACCGGCCGTAGGTCTCGCCGGGTCCCTTGTCCGGCGGGAGCGGGCCCAGGGGCGGTTCCCCGCCGATGTAGCGGGTGCCGTTGATCAGCAGTTCGGTCATCACCGAGTCGTCCTGCGGCGCGCGGACGTATCCGGTGGCCGTCCTCGGGTCGAACGCACCCTCGTAGGTCTGTCCGCCGTGGCCGGACCCGGTGCCGGTCTCGAGGCGCATCCGGTAGCTGATGTTGTCGCTCGCGGTGGCCGCGTTCGCCAGTCGTAGCGAGGCGGGTTCGGCTTGCACCGTCGGCCTTCCGCCCGCATCCGGCCGGGGCGGGGCAGTGTCGCCGACCGTCAGGCCGGCGGCCAGGACGCCTGCGAGACCGGCCACGCCCACGGCGTACGCGATCCGGATCGTGGCCCGGCGCCGCTGGTGCCGCCGGGTGGCGCGGCCGAGGACGTCGCTGCTCAGCGCGATCCCCTCGACCTCGTGGCGCATGCTGCGGATCAGGTGTTCTTCCAGATCGGTGCTCATCGTCCGGTGCCTTTCGTGGTGGTGTGGCCGCTGGGGTCCCAGGTCGCGGTCAGTTCGCGGAGCCGGGACAGGCCCCGCGAGGCGGTCGACTTGACGGTGCCGACGGAACACCCGAGCGCCTCGGCCGCCTCCGTCTCGCTGAGCTGCTCCCAGTAGCGCAGCACCAGCACGGTGCGCTGGCGCGGCGAGAGCTGGGCCAAGGCCTGGATCAACGCGTCCCGCAGGTCGAGCGCGTCGGTGGCGTCGGGCCGGCCGGTGGGCTCGTACTCGAGGAACACCTCGGGCCGGCGCCGGCGGCGGCGCCACTGGTCGACGGCCAGGTGGTACATGGTCCGGCGCAGATACCGCTCGCGGTCCTCGCGCACCCGTCCCCACGAACGCATCAGCCGTTCGAGGGCCGCCTGCAGCAGGTCCTCACCCGCCGTCCGGCTCCCGGTGAGCAGGACCGCTGTGCCCAGCAGGGCACTACCGCGCTCGGCGACCAGCGTGTCCAGCCCGTCGAAGCGTTGGCTCCACAACATCGCGCTCCTTTCGTCGGGGACAAGACGACGCCGGTTCGCGAAAGGTTGAAGGACCCAGCCGGAAATTCTGCGGAACCACGGCCCTCCTCCGCCCGACTCTTGTCAGAGTGCAGAGCGCGGTGCGGACGTCCGTCCTGATGGTGGCAGCTGCAGCGGCGGTCCTCGCGGCGTCCCTGCGGTTCGGCGCAGCGGTCGACGCCGCGCTACCGGGCATCCCCGGGCCCGGGGCCCTGACCGAGTGGGCCCTCCCGGCGCTGACCCTGCTGGCGACCGTCCTCGGCGTGCTGACGGTCGGCCTCACCGTCACCGCGGCCTTCCTGCTACCGGGCGACGGCACCAGCGTGGCGGCACACGGCTGGCTGCTGCTGCGCCGATCGACGTGGCCGGCGCTGCTGTGGGCGTGCACCTGCCTGCTGCTGATCGTCATCACCGTCTCCGATGTGCTGGGTGTGCCCGTTGCGCGGCTGAGCCGGCCGTCGGTGTCGAGCTTCGCGTTCTCCATCGCCCAGGGGCAGGCGCTGCTCCTGCAGGCCGGGCTGGTGCTGGTGGTGGCGGTCCTGACCCGGTCCGGGGTGTCGCGCGGCCTGGCCGCGGTCACCGCCGGCCTGGCGCTGGGGGCGTTGCTGCCGCCGGCGTTCACCGGGCATTCCGCCGGGGCGGGTGACCATCAGCTCGCGGTGACCAGCCTGGCGCTGCACATTCTGGCCGCGTCGCTCTGGGTGGGCGGTCTGGCCGGCCTGCTTCTGGTACGCCGCCACCGCCGTTTCGCCGAGACCGCCTCCCGGTACAGCCGCCTGGCGCTGGCCTGTTTCGTGGCGACGGCGGTCAGCGGCGCGGCCAACGCGGCGGTGCGGCTGGGCAGCTGGCCGGCGCTCGGCACCTCCCGGTACGGGCTCCTGGTGCTGCTCAAAGTGCTCGCGCTGGTGGCGGCCGGGGTGGTCGGCGCCGTGCACCGCAGCCGTACCCTGCCCGCACTGCGTTCCGGTGCCCCGTGGTCGTTCCTGCGCCTGGCCGGTGGCGAGCTGCTGCTGCTCGGGGCGGCGGTCGGGCTGGCGGACGGCCTGTCACGCAGCCCGACGCCGGTGCCCGAGATCGCGGTCGAGCCCGATCCGCTCGTGGAGCTGCTCGGTTTCGACCAGCCCGGTCCGGTGACCGCGGCCCGGCTCCTCACCGACCCGCTGCCGGACATGGTCTTCCCGGTGGTCGTCGTGGTCGGCATCCTGACCTATCTGGCCGGGGTGCGCCGGCTGCGCCGGGCCGGGCACGCCTGGCCGGCGGGCCGCACGGTGTCCTGGGTGGGCGGAATGCTGCTGCTGGGCGCGATGACCGGCCTGGGTGTGGCCCGGTACGGGTACGTGCTGATGAGCGCGCACCTGGTGCAACACGTCGTGCTGGCCACGGTCGTGCCCATCCTGCTGATCGGTGGCGCCCCGGTCACTCTGGCCCTGCGGGCTTTGCGCCGTCCCGCGGACCCTCAGGTACGCGGCCCGCGGGAGTGGCTGCTGCTCATGCTGGACAGCCGGCTCCTGCGGTTCCTCAGTCGTCCGCCGGTCGCGCTGGCCGGCTACGTCATCAGCCTGTACGGGCTGTACCTCACCGGTCTGCTCGGCAGGCTGATGCGCTACCACCTCGGACACCTGGCGATGCTGGCGTCCTTCGTGGTCGCCGGCCTCCTGCTGTTCCGGGTGCTGCTCGGGACGGGCCATCGGCGCGTTCATCCGGCCGCGCTGATCGTGGTCCACCTCCTGGCCGTGGCGGCCCAACTTCACCTCGGCCTCATCCTGCTCAGGCCAACCTCGGTGATGGCGGCGGGCTGGTACACCGCCGTGCATCCCGCGTGGGCGCCGTCGCTGCTCGCCGACCAGCGCCTCGGTGCCGAACTGTCCTGGGCGTTCGGGGTGTTACCGGCCGCGGCCGTCCTGCTGCTGCTCGTCCGGCAATGGATCCGTGGAGATCACGGTGCCGGGAACTTCTCGCCGGAGGATCCCGACCAATCCTGTGCGAACCCCAACAAGGAACGGATACCATGTCAAACCCCCTGAACCTCGGCTCCCGCCGTACCCTCGCGGCCGTCCTGCTCGCCGGCGCCCTGACCACCCTCGGCCTCGCCGGCTGCGGCGGCAGTGACGCCGCCGGCGGCACGCCGGTGCCCGCCGCCGCACCGTCGGCCTCGGCCTCGACCGGGCTGGTCGTCAAGGATCCGTGGGTCAAGGCCGCGAAGGCCGGCACCATGACCGCCGCCTTCGCGATCCTGGTCAACGACAGCGACTCCGACATCACGGTCGTCAGCGCGGAGTCGCCGGCGTCCCCGATGGAACTGCACGAGATGACCATGCAGGACGGCACGATGCTGATGCGGCCCAAGCAGGGCGGCTTCGTCATCAAGGCCCGGAGCGCCCACGAGCTCGGGCCCGGCGGCGATCACCTGATGCTGATGAAGCCGGCCGCGGCGATCGACGCCGGCAACGAGGTCACCTTCACCCTGAAGCTGGCCGACGGCGGAACCGTCCCGTTCACCGCGATCGCCAAGCCGTTCGCCGGGGCGGGGGAGAGCTACGACCCCGGCATGTCCATGCCGGCCTCCGGCATGCCGATGGCTCCGATGGGCAGCGCGGCGCCGTGACACCGCGTCTCTCCCCGGTGAGCCGGCGGCGCCTGCTCGCCGGGGGCGCCGTCGCCGGCCTCGGCGCGGTCGCCGCCGTCGCCGCGACCGGAGACCCCGCGCCGGTCCCGGTCGCTGCCTCCGCACCGCTGGACACGGGTACGGCCACAGTCGCGTTCCACGGCCCCCGCCAGGCCGGGGTGGCCGAGGACCCGCCCGCGCACGCCGCCTTCGTCGCGTTCACCCTGGCCGCCGGCACCGACCGGCGCGTCCTGGCCCGGATGCTGCGCCTGCTCAGCGATGACGCAGCCCGGCTCACCCAGGGCGTCGCGGCGCTGGGCGACACCGATGCCACCCTGGCTGTGCTGCCGGCCCGGCTGACGGTCACCTTCGGTTTCGGTCCCGGCCTGTACCGCGCGGCCGGGCTGCGCGCCCCGATCGCGGACCTGCCGGCCTTCTCGATCGACCGGCTGGAGAAACGCTGGTCCGGCGGGGACCTGGTGCTGCAGATCTGCGCGGACGACCCGCTCACGGTCGCCCACACCCAGCGGATGCTCATCAAGGACGCGCGGCCGTTCGCGGCGGTGCGCTGGGTGCAGCAGGGTTTCCGGCGCAGCCCCGGCGTGCAGGCCCCCGAGCACACCCAGCGCAACGTGCTGGGCCAGCTCGACGGGACCGCCAACCCGCGCGGCGCCGAGATCGATCCGGCGGTCTGGAACCCCGACGGCTCGACCACCCTGGTGGTCCGGCGGATCCGTGCCGAGATCGAGAAGTGGGACCTGCTCGCCGTCACCGACAAGGAGAACGCGACCGGACGGCGCCTCGACTCGGGCGCCCCGCTGAGCGGCTCCCAGGAGCACGACGAGCCCGACTTCACCGCCCTCGACGACGCCGGGCTGCCCCGGATCCCGGACTTCTCGCACGTCACCCGGGCCCATGTCACCGACCCGGCGCTGAAGATCCTGCGGCGGCCGTACAACTACGACGGGGTGCCCAACGCTCTCGGTCACCCGGACGCCGGGCTGATCTTCGCGGCGTACCAGCGGGACATCGCCCGGCAGTTCGTGCCCATCCAGCAACGCCTCGCGGACAAGGACCTGTTGAACGAATGGATCACCCCGATCGGCTCGGCCGTGTTCGCCGTACCGCCGGGCTGCGCGGAAGGCGGCTGGATCGGCGAGCGGGTGCTCACATGAGGAAGCTCATGCTCACCCTCGCCGCGTTCGCCGCCGCGCTGCTACCGGGCGGCCCGGCGTGGGCGCACGCCCAACTGACCGCCTCGGCCCCGGCCCGGGACGCGACGCTCGCCGAGGCGCCCACCTCGGTCACCGTGACCTTCAGTGAGCATCTGAACCCGGAGTTCACCACGATCGTCGTCAGCGACAGCGCCCGGCAGCGCCTGGCCGCCTCGGCGCCCGTTGTCGACGCCGGCTCCGGCACGGTGACGCTCAACCCGCCGCCGGGCAACGGCACCTACACGGTCGCCTACCGCGTGGTCTCGGTGGACGGCCACACGGCCCAGGGGTCGTACGCCTTCACCGTCGCCGACCCGGCCCTGCCCCCGGCGCCCACGACCGCGGCCGCACCGCCGGCCGACTCCGGAGGCACGTCGACCGCTCTGCTGATCGGGCTGGGTGTGCTCGTCGTGGCAATCACAATCCTGCTGTACCTGTCATGGCGACGCCGGGCCCGCGTTCGAGCCTGACGTCACGGCCACCTCGACCCGCCGAACCTGCGTTCAACGTCACCCGTGTGGTGAAGACCAGTGGCTGCCCCGATTCCGGAACGATGGTGACGGCGACCGTGGTGACGTCGAGTCCTATGGGGACGGATGCCAGTGCCACGCGTTCGGCCACTCGCTGCACTGCGGCCGTACCGTCGGCGCCCTCGACGCTGACCGCCCACGACCGCACCCGTCCGACGCTGTCGCCGGCGCACAGATGCACGAGCGTGGCCGAGCCCGCACCGGGCTCGGCCCGCAGCCGCAACAGATGCCCACCGGCGTACGCCTCGATCGAGGTCCGGGCCGCACACGGCCCGGTCTCCGGTTGCCCGGCGGGCACACCGGCCAGCAACAAGGCCACGCTGGTCACCAGCGCACCCGCGGCAACCGCGAACCCGGCGAAGCCGCGCCACGACTTCGTCCTCACCTCGGGCGCAGGCTCCGGTGCACTCCAGGTTCGCGTCAACACGATGCCGTCAGGGCTGTGCCGGGCGACGAACGCACCGCGAGCGGAGGCGCCGCGGTGCCGGTTGGCCCGGCAGTACCGGGTGCCGGCGGTCCGGCTGTGGCTCTCGGAGCTCATGATCGGATAGTCGTCGCCCGGCAGCCTCCGGTTCCCGGGTACCTTGCCCGATACTCAGATGATCTCTATATTGAGCTGATGGCTGCCTCGATGCGGGAACCGACCTTCTGGATCCTCACCGCCCTGGCGTCGGCGCCCCGGCACGGCTACGGCGTGATCCAGGAGGCCAGCGCCCTTTCCGACGGCCGCGTGGTGCTCCAGGCCGGCACGCTGTACGCCGCGCTCGACCGGCTGACCGCTGAAGGGTTGGTCGAGGTCGACCGCGAGGAGCTGGTCGACGGGCGCAACCGGCGTTACTACCGGCTCACCCACCGGGGCGCGACGGCGCTGACCGCCGAGACCGAGCGGCTGCGCGCCAGCCTCGAGGCGGCGACCAGCCAGCTCAAGCGGTTCGGGCTCGGTCCGGCCGGCGCGCACCGGTCCGGCCCGCGGGTGGCGTGGTGAACGACCTGGTCACCTCGTCCACCACCGCTGATCGGCGGCTGCTGCGGGCGTACCGCCGGCTCCTGCGGGCCTATCCGCCCGGCCCGCGCCGCGACGAACTGCTGGACACGCTGGTGGAATGCGCGCCGCCGGGGCGGCGCCGGCCGACCCTGCGCGAGGTCGTCAACCTGATCCGGCACGGCAGCCGGGCCCGGCTCGGCCGGCCGAAGAGCCGGGGGATCGTCGTGCTGACGCTGTTCGTCGCGCTGGCCGGCGGATGCCTCGGCGCCGGCGCGGCCAACTGGCTCGGCTGGCACGCGGTCGAGCCGCTGCCGGCCGGCGCCGAGGCCGCCGGGATCAGCGCGACGGTGTTCCCCGGGCTCCAGGTCTGGGGCGGCGGCGAGGCCCCGAGGGTGGTCAGCCAGAGCGACGGCGAGGGCATCGAGTACGGGTACGCCGTCTCGTGGGTCAAGCACACCGCGGCCACCCGGGACGTCGCCGCCTACACCGCCGGTGTCCGCGCCCGGCTGGAGGCCGCCGGCTGGACGGTGACCGGCGTCGACCCGCCGCTGGACGAGACCGACGTCGTGGGGGCCGACGCGGCCGACCGCGCCGAGAGCTTCACCGCCACCCGCGGTGCCCTGGGGATACGTTTCAACGACTACTACTGGACCGGACGCCCGGCCTACGACGGTGACGGCAACGCCACGTACTTCCTGTGGCAGGAGCCGCCGTCGTGGCTGAAGACCGTGACCTGGCTCGGCTTTCCGCCCGGCGCGTTCCTCGTCTGGCTGCTGACCGGCTGGGCGAGCCGCCGCCTGGAGCTCAACCCCGGGATGGGCGCACCGGCCGCCGTCGGCGCGGTGCTCGCCGTGCTCTGCGTCGTCCCCGCCACGCTGCTGACGCTGTCGTCCGACGGGCAGGCCGACGAGACCGCCGGGCCGGCCTGGCAGGGGCTGGCCTTCGCCATGAAGACCCCGGCCGTGCTGTTCGGCGTCCTGGCTGCCCTGCTCCTGTTCCTCGCGGCGGTGCAACGGCCACCGCGCCGGCTCCCGCAGTGGCGTCGGCAGGCCGCGCAGGGCCTGGACGCGATGCGGCGCAGGCCGAGGGCGGTCGTCGCCCTGGTCTCCGTCGCGTCGCTGCTCACCGGCCTGGGCCTGTACACGATGGTCACCGAGCAGCTGCGGCCGGGATCGTGCACGCCGACGGTGCCGTCGGGCATTGTGGACCCGCCGAGCGCGCGGACCAGCGACCAGGCCCGGGTCTTCATCGACCGGCAGGCCACCGAGGACCAGCGCAACCTGGCCCAGGCAGCGATCTGGCGGGGTCTGGGTGGCAGCCCGAGCTTCGCCGGGGACCCGCGGGCGCCCGGTTTCCTGAGCCCCTACTGCGCCCACGGCCGGGTCGACTCCGCGGTCGCCGAGAAGTTGCCCAGCCACTGGAGTGTCGAGCTGGCCAGCCCTGGCCTGTTCGCCGGGCTGGCGGCCGAGATGATGGCGATGCCCGGCGTGGTCGCCGTCCTGCACGTCCCGGACTGAGCCCGGCGAATCGGCCTGGTATCGGGCGCGTATCAAAATTCGCATACGCCGGTGCGACAACCTTTCGTCTTCACTGGAGCGCGGACCACAGTGCTTCATCGTCGACATCAGGTTCGTCCACCGGAAGGATCGAGATCATGGGCTCCGACTCGTCACGTGGCATCGACCGGCGGCGGCTGGTCGCCTGGGGCGGGATCGCCGCCGCCGGTGCGGCGGCCGGCGGTGCGCCGCTGCTCGGCGCCGGGACCGCCCACGCCGGCTCGTCCGGGCGCGACCGGATTCCGCCGGACACCCGGCCCGGCGGAGCCTTCGACCGGTACGTGGCCAAGCTCGCCGCCGAGGGCAAGTTCTCCGGCGTGGTGCTGCTGGCGTACCGCGGCCGGACGGTGCTGTCCCGCAGTTACGGCATGGCCGACAGAGAGAAGGGGATCCGCAACCACGAGGGCATCGCCTTCAATCTCTCCTCGGCGAGCCAGCCGTTCTTGTCGGTGGCGGTCCTGCAGCTGGTGCAGCGGGGCAGGCTGTCGCTCTCGGACCCGGTGGGCAAGCACCTGGCGGGCCTCCCCGGGGAGATCTCCGACCAGGTCACCATCCACCACCTGCTCACCAGCACGTCCGGGCTGGACGCCCCGATGCCGGACTGGCAACGCGTCTTCCACAGCCGGGAGGAGGTGCACGAGTACACCCGGCAGTGGGCGCGGCAGGCGACGCTGGTGGGGGTCCCCGGCGCGGGGTCCAACGGCCACCGCCCCGGCGGCGGCGTCGGCCTGGCCATCGCCGCGCAGATCGTGGAGGCCGTGTCCGGCACGACGTTCTGGGACTACGTGCACCGGCATGTCTTCCGGCGCTGCGGCATGACCGGCTCGGCGTTCTACACCAGGGAGCAGTGGCTCACCGACGAGCACATCGCGCACCCGTACATGCTGCAGGCCGACGGCAGCCTGGTGGACGCCGTTCGTCATCTGGACAAGGGCAGCGTGTTCCCGCCCATCGCCGGCCGGAATCCGGGCCGCAGCTTCATCGGCCACGCCTCGGGCGACGGCTTCGCCACCGCGCCGGACCTGGTCCGGTTCGCGGAAGCGTTGCGGGACGGGACGGTGCTGAGCCGGCCCTACGCCGACCTGTTCGCGGGGGCCAAGCTGCCCGGCCCGGATCCCACGTCGTTCCACGGGTACACGATGCCGCTCAGCATCAGCAACGGTCAGTGGGTGTTCGGTCGTGGCGGCGCGGGGGCCGGCATCGGCGCCAACTGGAGCATCTATCCGGACACCGGCTGGGTGAGTGTCGCCCTCAGCAACGACGACAACGTTCAGCTCCAGGACCTCCTCCTGCGGCAGGAGGCGGCCGTCGCCGGTGCGCCGGCCACCCCGCCGCCAGGCGCCGGCGGCTGAGGTAGTGCCCGGTATACCCCCGGACTCCACAGCGGGGTAGTGCGCCAGGCATGTGTGGTCCGGTTGGCTTGCTGCATGTTCGCTTTCACCAGGAGGGCTCTCGCAACCGTCGCGCTGACGGCCGCTGTCGCTCTCGCCCCATCGCCTTCATCAGCCGCCGACACCGCTTTCGCGCTGCCCCGGCCGTCCGGGCCGTACGCCGTCGGCCGGGACGTCCTGCACCTGGTCGACCGGTCCCGGCACGACCCGTGGGTGCCCGCCAGTCCCCGAGAACTGATGGTGTCGATGTACTACCCGGCGACGGCCCACTCCGGCCGCCCGGCGCAGTACCTCACCACGACCGAGGCCCGCCTGTTCCTCGAGGACCGGGACCTCGACGGCGTCGTCGCACCGGAGGCGCTGAGCGCCACCCGTACCGCCGCCCGCGCCGGAGCCGAACCGCGCCGCGGCCGTTATCCGCTCGTGGTGCTCTCGCCCGGCTTCACCCTGCACCGGCACACGCTCACCCACCTCGCCGAGGAACTGACCAGCCGGGGGTACGTGGTCGCCGCGGTCGACCACGCCTACGAGTCACCCGGCACCGCCTTCCCCGGCGGCCGCATCCTCACCTGCACCGCCTGCACGTCACTTGAAGGTCAAGGACGCGAGGGGTACGCCCGGGTCGCCACCGGGCGGGCTCAGGACATCTCGTTCGTCCTCGACCGGCTGACGGGAGCCCGCCCGGCGTGGCGCCACGCGGCGCTGATCAACCGGGCCCGGATCGGGATCGCGGGCCACTCGATCGGCGGCAACGCAGCGTCGGCGACCATGGCAGCCGACCGTCGCGTCCGGGCCGGCATCAACATGGACGGCACGTTCTTCGCCCCGGTCCCCGTCGACGGTCTCGACGGGCGCCCGTTCCTGCTGCTCGGCACGCCCGACCACATCCCCGGCGGCCCGGACCGCACGTGGGACTGTGCCTGGCGACGCCTCGACGGCTGGAAGCGCTGGCTCACCGTCACCGGCGTCGGGCACCTCGACTTCAGCGACACCGCGGTGCTGGCCGACCGGGCCGGCCTCCCGGACACCGGCTCGCCCCTGCCGGGCGACCGGACGGCGCACATCGTGCGCGACTACGTGACCGCGTTCTTCGACCGGCACCTGCGTGGCGCGCCCCGGCCGGTGCTGGACGGCCCCACCCGGCACAATCCTGAGGTGGTCTTCCACCCCTGACGCGGAGGTGGTCTTCCCCCTGACGCGCGGAGGTGTCAACGTGTTCGCACTCGTGGTGCGGTTCGACTGCCGGGACGAGGCCGCGGCGGCCGGCTTCGACGAGCTCACCGCCGTGGCGGTACGGCAGATCACCGAGCGGGAACCAGGCACGCTGATCTACGCCACGGCCGCGGTCGAGGGCGAGCCGCTGGCCCGGGTGTTCTACGAGGTGTACCGGGACCGTGACGCCTTCCAGGCCCACGAGCAGGCCGAACACGTACGGGACTTCCACACGCGCAAGGATCCCCTGCTCAGCGGCACCCGGGTCGAGTTCCTCACCCCGGGTGCCGCCAAGGGCCTGGACCAAGGACGGATCTAGGCTGGTCACATGCCGACCCCGCCCATGCCCGACGCCGTCCTCGACCTCCTCCGCCGCCCCAACCCGGCCGTCATGGCCACGGTGGCCGCCGACGGCCGCCCGGTGACCGTGGCCACCTGGTATCTGCTGGAGGACGACGGCCGCGTGCTGCTGGGCCTCGACGCGACCCGGGCCCGTCTCAAGCACATGCGCGCGGACCCGCGGATCTCCCTGACGGTGCTGGCCGAGGACGACTGGTACACCCACGTCAGCCTCCAGGGCCGCGTCGAATCCATCACCGAGGACGAGGGGCTTCGCGACATCGACCGGCTCGCCCGGCACTACATGGGTAGTGACTACCCGAACAGGGAGAGCCCGCGGGTGAGCGCGCTGATGACGGTCGAACGCTGGCACGGCTGGGGAAAGATGCGCGAGCAGTGAGCCCTGGCGTGCCGGTGTCCGTGCAGGTGCACTGCCGGCTGACCGTCACGATCGAGGACCCGGAGGTTGTCGCCGCCCTCGCGGTGCAGCGGCTCGGCCAAGCCGACATCGACTGGGCGGAAGAGGACGACGACCTGACGACGGCGAGCGAACAGCTCAGGGACGACCTGCTCGCTTGCGTCGCAAGCTTGGCCGACCCTGCGCGCATGTTCGACGGCGTCCCGGGTGTCAGCGTCGAAGGCGGCCACGTCTGGGCCGAGAGAGCCCGATAGCCCACCTCTACGCCAAGCAGCCGACCCTCAGGGTCGGCTGCGCGGAAACTTTTGTCTTCAGAGTGGAAAGTTGGATTACATACGGCAGAAGATATGGACGCGGCGTCGAAAGTGGATCAGGATGTTCACGTCTCTGAAGTGAGCTGGTAACAGGGGAGCGCCGTGAAACGTCTGCTAGTGGCTGCCTTACTCATCGGAACATTCACCGCCGCACCCGCGTATGCCGCCGACCTGCCGCCCCAGGAGCCAGGCGTCACGCTGCGGACCTACCACATCGGCCTGCCCCTCAACCGTGTCTGCGAACTCAAGCCCGGCCAGACCCCCAATGTGGACAAACTTATGCCCACAGTGGACTGGTCGACGGCCGAGCAGTTCGGGCTCGAGGACGACTTCGTCACGCACGCGCTCGCCAATCTCACCGTGCCCGCCGACGGTGCCTACACGTTCCGGCTCACCAGTGACGACGGCTCGAAGTTGTGGGTCGGTGACACCCTCGTCGTCGACCATGACGGCCTGCACGGCGCCGAGCCCAAGGACGGTGCGATCAACCTGACCGCGGGTGTGCACCCGGTGCGGGTCGAGCACTTCGAGCGCAACGGCGGCCAGCAGCTCACCCTCGCCTGGCGGCCGCCGGGCGCCGACGACTTCGCGGTGGTGCCGACCAGTGCGCTGAGCACCGACGCCGGCGTGGTCCGGGTGACCGCGCCGGGGCAGAAGGAGTGTGTCGCGGGCACCGACGCCCCCGGTGACGGGCTGCCGCTGACCGCTGTGCACCCCGGCTACGACCTCACCGACCTGCGCCCGCCGGGCTTCGAGCCGCAGGTCACCGGCATCGCCTGGCGGCCCGACGGCAAGATGGTGCTCAGCACCTGGGGCGGGTCCGACAAGGTGGCCGGCGAGGTCTACCTGGTCGACAAGGTGACCGGCAGGACCGGTCCGGCCAAGGTTACGTACCGCAGGATCGCCGACGGGCTCAAGGAGCCGATGGGCATCGCGGTGGTCGACAACATGGTCTACGTGTCCCAGAAGCACGAGCTCACCGAGCTGCGCGACACCAACGGCGACCAGGTGCTCGACACCCGCCGTACGGTGGCGGTGTGGCCGTTCGGCGGCAACTTCCACGAGTTCGCGTTCGGCCTGCTCTACAAGGACGGCAACTTCTACCTGAACCTGTCCGTGTCGATCAACCTCGGCGGCGCGACCACGGATCCGCAGCCGGTCGGCGGTCGTGGCACGAGCATCGTGGTCAACCGGCGCACCGGCAAGGTGACCACGGTGGCCGGCGGTCTGCGCACCCCGAACGGGATCGGCTGGGGGCCCGGCGGTGACCTCTACGTCACCGACAACCAGGGTGGCTGGCTCCCGTCGTCCAAGCTGCTCAAGATCAAGCAGGGCGCGTTCTACAACCATTACACCAACCCGGACGGCCCGTTCGACGCCGAGCCGGTGACCCGGCCGGTGCTGTGGCTGCCGCAGAACCAGATCGCCAACTCGCCGAGCACGCCGGTGCTGCTCAGGTCGGGGCCGTACAAGGGGCAGCTGCTGATCGGTGACGTCACCTACGGCGGCTTGCAGCGGGCGTACCTGGAAACCGTGCACGGCCAGGAGCAGGGCGCGGTCTTCCGGCACACCCAGGGCCTGGAGGCCGGCATCAACGAGGTGTCGATCGGGCCGGACGGCGCGATCTATCTCGGCGGGCTCGGCGCCGAGGGCAACTGGGGCCAGGAGGGCAAGCTGCGCTTCGGGTTGCAGAAGCTCACCCCCAACGGCAAGGACGTCTTCGACATGAAGACGATGAAGGCCACCGAGACCGGCTTCAAGATCGAATACACCAAGCCGTTGTCCGACGCGACCGTCACCGCGCTGCCGACCGCGTACAAGGTGGAGCAGTGGCGGTACGCGGCCACCGCGCAGTACGGCGGCCCCGAGGTGGACAAGGAGACGCTGCCGGTCACCGCGGCCAAGGTCTCCAGCGATCGGAAGACCGTCACGCTGACCGTGGCCGGGCTGCGCCGGGACCGCGTGGTGCACCTTCGCTCGCCGCGCCCGTTCAGTGCCCGTGACGGTGAGGCGCTGTGGAGCACCGAGGCCTGGTACACGATGAACGAGGTTCCCGGTAAGCAGGCGCAGCAGGTCTACTACGAGGCCGAGGAGGGCAACCGCGAGGGTGGGGCCGGGCTGGCCACGGACCACCGCGGCTACTCCGGCATCGGCTTCGCGGCCGGCTTCGGCTCGCTCAACTCCTCGACCACCATGCACGTCACCGTCGACAAGGCCGGGGACTACGAGGTCGGGCTGCGCTACTCCAACGGTCCGAACCCGTTCAGCGGCACCAAGACGGTGAGCGTGCACGTCAACGAGCGCAAGGTCCGCCAGGTCTCGCTGCCGTCGACGGTCACCTGGGACGAGTGGGCGACCGCCACGGAGAAGCTGTCCCTGCGCAAGGGCCTGAACACGATCCAGTACCGGGTCGACGCCCTCGACACGGGACACGTCAACCTCGACCTGATCAGCGTGCGCCGGGCAGGGCAGCGGATCACCCTCTTCGACGGGCACGGCCTGGACAACTGGCTGCACACGGACGGGCGGCTCCCGCAATGGCCGGCCGTCGCGGGCGGCGCGACCGAGGTGTGCTGCGGTGACCTGCGCACCAAGGACGCGTTCGGCGACTACAAACTGCACGTCGAGTTCAAGGTTCCGTTGCTGCCCCCAGACGTGACCGGGCAGAACCGTGGCAACAGCGGCGTCTACCAGCAGGAGCGCTACGAGATCCAGATCCTCGACTCGTACGGGGACACGACGCTCGACAACAACGAGGCGGGCGCGATCTACACGATCAAGCCCCCGGACGTGAACGCCGCCACCGCGCCGGAAACGTGGCAGAGCTACGACATCACGTTCCGGGCGGCCCGCTACGACGCGGCCGGCGCCAAGACCGAGAACGCCCGCGTCACCCTGGTCTGGAACGGCAAGAAGGTGCACGACAACGTCGAGATCCCCCGGGGCACCGGCGGCAACATCCCGGAGGGCCCGGCCACCGGCGCCATCCGCCTGCAGGACCACGGCAACAAGGTGCAGTACCGCAACGTCTGGATCGAACCCGTCCGCTGAGGACAGTCGTCCCTGAGACCGGCCCCGGCGATGTCGCCGGGGCCGGTTCTGTCTATACCTGCCCGCGGGGCGCGAGGCCGTCGAAGACGATGGCGAGCGTCCGGTCCCTGATCTCCTCGTCGAGGCCACTGTGGGCCGCGGCCCGCGAGGTCGCCACCAGCAGGGCGTAGACCTCGGGCAGCTCGACATCGTCGCGGACGGCGCCGGCCTGCTGGGCGCGCTGCAGCAGCGCGCCGACGGCTCGGCGCAGCCCGTTGGACGCCTCAGCGGCCGCGCCGCCGCTGTCGCCGCCCGCGTCGAGCAACGCCTCACCGATGGCGATCTTCGTCGCCGCGTCGGCCACCAGGTGGCGGAAGAAATCGAAGAACGCACTGCCGGGATCTCCGGTCTTCAAGGCCACCTCGGCCTGCTCACGCAGCCCTTCGAACCGCCTCACCAGGACGGCCTGCAGCAGTGCCGCCTTGGTGGGAAAGTGCCGGAAGACCGTGGCGATGCCGACGCCGGCCAGCCGGGCGACCTCCTCCGTCGACGCCGTGTCACCGCCCCGGCCGAAGACTTCGTCGGCGACGTCCAGGATGCGGCCGCGGTTGGCGCGCGCATCAACGCGTTGCGGTCGCCCGCCTGCGGTGCGGTCCATGCCGAACTCCTTGCTTTCCGAAGTCCTGACTCCGTAAAGTCGGAGTGAGCACTCCGGATCGTATCGCGTCGCCGACGACAAGGAGAATTCCATGGGCCGGCCCCTGAGCCCGCGCGAGGTCTTCCTGGCCCTCGTGCACGGTGTCGCGGAGGAGCGGTGGGACGAGCTGCCCGCCCTCTACGCCGAGCAGACCGACGTCCGGCACCCGTTCGACCCGCTGCGCGCCCAGGCATTGCGCACCCGCGACGAACTTCGTGAGCACTTCCGGCCCGCCGGCGCCGGTCCCGGGCTGCACCGCCGGGCCACGAACATCACCATCCACGAGACCGCCGATCCCGAGGTCATCGTCGCGGAGTTCGAGTATCAGGGCACCGTCGCCGGCACCGGGGAGCCGTTCGTCCAGCCGGGCATCTTCGTCCTGCGGGTCCGCGACGGCCGGATCGTCAGCTCCCGCGACTACTTCGACCACCTCACCACCGCCCGGGTCCGGGGCCACCTCGACGAACTTCTGGCCGCCCTCACCAAGCTCACCTGAGGATCAGGAGGCTTCGGTCCGCATCCGGAGGTTGTCCAGCCACGTGGTCAGCGAGGAGTCCAGGGCCTGCTGCGCGTACGGGATATCGGCCTCGACCGGCGCCCCGCTCCACGACTCCTCGGTCCGCACCAGCACCCCGCCGCCCGGCTGCTCGGTGAACTCCCAGACGTGCACCCCGACGATCCCGTTGGCGGGGCCGCCCCAGACCACCCGGTGCTGCGGCACGACCTGCCGGACGGTGGAGGTGATGTCCAGGCCCTCGACGTGCCAGCGGAAAGCCGAGCCCGGCCGCAGCGGCCCCGGCGTGAGCAGTTCCATGCTGCCGACGCCGGACTGCCAGTCGGGCCAGGACTCCAGGTCCGTGTGCACCCGCCAGACAACCTCCCGCGGGGCGTGGATGACGATGCTGTGCCGGGCGATCACGGGCGCGTTCTCGTCGATGGCGGGTGTGGGCGTACCGGTCATGGTTGTCTCCTGTGCGGGCCGGCGCCGGGCCGGTGCCCGTCGCTCACCTCGACTGTCGGCCCGATCGCGGTCCGTCCGGAAGCGGGCACCGGGGTCCAGCGGGGTCCAGCCGTGTCCACCGGGCCGCTCTGTCCGGTGATTCGCCCGTCGCTGTGCTCTGGGTCCACGGCCCGGGTGGCATCGGCAAGTCGACCCTGACCCGGCTGTGGGTCCAGGAGGCCCGGCAGGCCGGGCGGTCCGTGGTCGGGGTAGACGGGCGGTTCGTCACCCGGGACCCGCAGGAGTTCGAGCAGACCGCGGCCGCGGTGCTCGAGGACGGTTCTGCTGTGCTCGTCGTCGAGCGGGATCGCGCCGAGGTCGCTGACCGCCGTACGGTTGCGCGCCGAGGAGGTGCCGAGCCCCCGATGCCGGCGTGCCGGGCCAGCTGCACGAGGGTCGAGCCGACGCCGCCGTTCGCGCCGTGCACGAGGATCGTCGCACCGGCCCGGACCTTCGCGACGCGGTGCAGCATCTGCCAGGCGGTGATGCCGTTGACCACGACGGTCTCGGCCTCGCTGGGCGTGATGCCCTCGGGTACGGGGACCAGGTCGGCCGCGTCCAGCAGGGCGGTGGACGACCAGCCGCCGACCTTCGTCGGGGCGGCGACCCGCTGCCCGGCCGGCGCGGGGTCCACGCCGGGCCTGGCCGCGGCGACGGTACCGACCAGGTCGTAGCCGGGGACGAAGGGAAAGGCCGGCTGGGCGAAGTGGCGCCCGCGCCGCATCTGCTGCTCGGCGAACGAGACCCCGCTCGCCTCGACGGCGACGAGGACCTGGCCGGGGCCCGGGGCCGGGGTGGGGCGCCGGCGGACGAGCAGCTGCTCGGGCTCGACGATGCCGGGCAGAACGATCTCGGTCGTGGTGGCCATGGAAGTTCCTCCTCCGTAAGGGATTCGAGGTGGAGTCTTCGTCGGGCCGGCGTCCAGCCTCCAGGGTTCAGCGGTGTCCAAGCCCGTCCAGCCCGGTCCATCGCAAATGAAAACGATCGCTTGCGCAAACGACAGTTTTCATTAAGGTGGGGCCATGGACCTCGACTCCGCCTTCGCCGCTCTCGGCGACCCTGTCCGGCGGGCGCTGGTGACCCGCCTCGCGCGCAGTGACGCCACGGTGGGGGAGCTCGCCGCCCCGTTCGACCTGACCTCGCAGGCGATCTCCCACCACGTCGGTGTGCTGCGCCGCTGCGGCCTGGTGGAGCAGCGCCGCGAGGGCACCCGGCGCCCCTGCCGGTTGCGCACCGACCAGCTGGCGCTGCTCGGCACCTGGATCGACGACCAGCGCCGCACCTGGGCCGACCGGCTCGACGTCCTCGAACAGCACCTCACCGACGAGGGGGCCGGCCGGTGACCGCCGACCTGCGCGGCGACGAACTGATCGCCCGGCGCCACCTCCCGGCCGGACCCGCCCGTGTCTGGGCGGCCTTCACCTCACCGGCGAGCATCGCGGCATTCTGGGGCGGATCACACGCGACTGTGCCTGCCGGCTCGGTCACCGTCGACCTGCGCCCGGGCGGAGAGTTCGCCCTCGACACGCGCGCGCCCGACGGCACAACGCGCCGGCTGCGGTTCGTCTACGTGACCGTCACCGAGCCGCACGAGCTGGTGTTCGACGAGCCCGTCACCGGCCTGCGCACCACCGTGACCATCCGCCCGGCGGCCGCCGGCACGGACCTCACCGTCCACCAGCGCCGGCTGCCTCCGGAGCTGCGCACCACCCAGGCGGCCGACGGACTCGCCTCGATCCTCGAAGCCCTCGAAACCCACCTGCGGCACCCCGAACGGAGCACATCGTGACCCAGCGCGACCTCGTCGCGGAGTACTTCGCCGGCTTCCGGACCGGCGACCACCCGCGCATCCTGGCCACCCTCACCGACGACGTCGAGTGGGTCATCCACGGCCACCGGACCACCCGCGGCAAGACCGAGTTCGACGGCGAGATCGAGAACCCGGCCTTCACCGGCCACCCGGAACTCGACATCCACCGGATCCATGAGGACGGCCCGGTCGTCATCACCACCGGCGAGGGCCGCGGCGCCACTGTCGACCACGGCCCGTTCCGCTTCGCCTTCAACGACCTGTTCACCTTCCGGGACGGCCGCATCGCCCGGGTCGACTCCTACGTCGTACCCCTGCCCTGAGTCTGCTGTCAGCGACCGCCGAGGGCACCCAGCGCGGTCCTGACCAGCAGGCCGGCGCGGCCGTCGGCCTCGGCCAGCTCCGGTGCGTCGTCGGGGAGCAGAAAGACCTCGTTCATCAGCGCCAGGTAGACCCGCCGGCACCAGGCCGGGCCGGCGGCGGTGATCGCGCCCGCCGCGTGCAGGCGGGTGAACAGCAGGTCGAGGCCGTCCTGGACCTCCGGGCTGGGCGCTGAGGCCAGGGTGATGGTGAACCGGTGGCTCATCTTCAGCTCGAAGACGATCTCCGACACCCGGTGCAGGGCCAGCACGGGAGGCGCCGTCTTCACGCCGGCCTGCTCGATCACGAGCAGATAGCGCTCGTTGAGCTGCTCGCTCAGCGCATCGAGCAGCGCCTGCCGGGAGGCGAAGCGGCGGTGGACGGTCGCGCGGGCGACCCCGGCGGCGTCGCCGATGCGTTCCAGCGAGGCGTTCGGGTCGTCGGCGAGCACGGTTTCGGCAGCCTCGAGGATCCGGGCCGTACTGCGTTCCGCGTCCGCTCTCATCACGGCCCACTCTACCGAGCGTTAAATGAGACAGCAATGACGCAGTTATTGACTTAACTGATACTCCTGTGTTGCAGTAAAGCCATGGATCTTCACTTGAACGGCAAGCGTGTCGTCGTCACCGGGGCGAGCAAGGGCATCGGCCTCGCGATCGTCCGGGCGTTCGTGGCCGAGGGTGCCTCGGTCACCGCCGTGTCCCGGAACAGCACTCCCGAACTCGAGGCCACCGGAGCCTCCTTCGTGGCCGCCGACCTCGCCGAGGCGGACGGCCCGCGGCGGATGGTGCAGGCCGTCCTCGCCGCCGACCCCCGCCTCGACGTCCTGGTCAACAACGCCGGCGGCGGCACCATGAGCGAGGGATCGTTCACCGATCCACTCGACGGCGGCGACGACGACTGGACCCGCGTGTTCGCGTTGAACCTCGACGCGACCGTGCGGAGCACCCGGGCCGCGCTGCCCGCCCTGATCGCGGCGCGGGGCGTCGTCGTCAACATCAGCTCCGACAGCGCACTGCGTCCCGGGGCGGCGCCGCTGCCGTACAGCACCGCGAAGGCGGCGCTCAACGCGTTCTCCCGCGGGCTGGCCGAGAAAGTGGCCGCCCAGGGAGTCCGGGTCAATGTGGTCACCCCGAGCGGGACGCGCACCCACCTGATGGAAGGCAAGGACGGCTTCGCCGCCCAGCTGGCGCAGCACCTGGGTGTCGAACACGGCGCGCTGCTCGCCGCGATGCCGGGCCAGAGCGGCATGCTCACCGGCACCCTGATCGAACCGGACGAGATCGCCCGCGCGGTGCTGCTGCTGTCGTCCCCGACCATGCCCAGCACAATCGGCGCGAACTGGCGCATCGACGCCGGCGCCACCAAATCCGTCTAGCTGTTCCTTCAAAACCTTTCGACGGTACGGCTCCACCCGTTGTCAACCGCAACACCGGGATGGAGAGCACACCGGCCCGGCAAGCGGCCGCACCGGGCCGTTCCCCGCCTCCGGCCGAGTCGCCGGGCCGGCCGCCAAGACGGCACGCGGGCGACGCACCCTTACACCGCGCTGGGCCGGCCCGCCGTGACAGCCGCGACGGCGCGTTGTGGTGCGTGCGCGACGCACCCTTACACCCGCGTCGGGCCGGCGCGCCGTGACGGCCGCGACGGCTCGTTGCGGTGCGTGGGCGACGCACCCTGACGGCCGCGTTGATCGTTAGTCGGCGGAGGCTCCCGTCGGTTCGCGGGCGCCCGCGAACCGATTCAGGAGTCACACATGTCTTGGCGTTGCCTTTCCCGGCCGGCCGTCGCCGGTGCGACGCTCGCCGCCGGTGTCGCGTTCGCCGCCCCGGCGTCCGCGGCGGTGACCTACAACCCGGCCACGCGGACCGGTTTCGTCGCCGCGGCGGACGTCCGGCAGGCCTTCGGCTGGACCCCCGCCAAGCTCGCCGCGCGCGCCGGTGGCGTCGCCTTCGACCACGATTTCTGGACCGACGACACCTACTCCGTCGTCTGCGGCAAGCGCACCTACCCGTTGGTGCACCACCGGGAGTTCGGGCGCTACGAGCTGACCGACGCCGTGGTCCGCGGCAGCGGATCCCGCGCCACCACCACCAGTTATGGCGCCAGGAGCATCACCGGTTTCCGGCTCGCCGGCGCGAGCTTCGGCATCTCGGGCACCTCCGTGGCGCCCGCGGTCGGCCAGCCCTGCCCGAGCCGGGTGAAGGGCGCGAAGATCGACGCGCTGCGGCTGGTGTCGTCGGCCACCGGCTGGTCCCTGGCCGCCCGCTCGGGCGACGTCCGGCGTCAGCTCCTGAAGAGCGGCAAGGGCGCGTCGCGGCCTCAGGCCTCGGGCTCGTAGGGCACGGTCGCGTCGGCGGTGGGCGGCACGTCCTGTGGCGTGTGCGCTCCAGCCCGGCCGCGACGCGCTCCCGCTCGGGCTTCGGCGCCGGCTGCACGGGCCTACCCGGTGTTCCGGCGCATCAGCCGTCGCCGGCCGGGTATGCCGAGCGCGTGCGTACCCCCGGGACGAACCTGCCGGACCAGTTGGCCCGTCGCGGGCGCGGCTCCGGCCGTACCCGGATGGTCGCGACCGCCGACGACCTGGCCGTGCTCGATGCGCTGGGTGCCGAGGGTATCTGGCCGATTTTCGGCCGTGAGCTGCGGGTCACCAACCTCGGCAAGGTCATGTTCCCGGCCCGGCCGGGCGAGGAGCCGGTCACCAAGCGGGACCTGCTGCGCTACACCGCGCGGATCGCCCCGGTGGTGCTGCCCTATCTGGCCGGCCGGGCGATCGACCTGCACCGCTACCCGGACGGCGCCGCCCGCAAGGGCTTCTGGCACAAGGAGCTGCCGCAGCACGCGCCGCGGTGGCTGCCGCGCTGGGACAACCCGGACGCCGACCCCGGTGAGACGACCACCTACCTGGTCGTCGACGAGCCCGCGGCGCTGGTCTGGGCGGCGAACTTCGGCGGACTGGAGTGGCACGCGTGGACCTCGGCGATCGACGCGCCGCGGCTGCCGACGTACGCGTTGATCGATCTTGATCCTGGCGGCACGACCAGCTGGGCCGAACTGCTCACCCTGGCCCGGCTGCATCGCACCGCGTTCGAGCATCTCGGGGTGACGGCCCGGCCGAAGGTCACCGGGCGGCGCGGCATCCAGATCTGGGTGCCGATCGCGCGCGGCCCCGGCTTCGACGAGACGCGGGCCTGGGTCGAGCGGCTGTCCCGCACCGTCGGCGCCGTCGTGCCGGAACTGGTGAGCTGGAGATGGCAGAAGAGCGACCGCGGCGGCCTGGCCCGGCTGGACTACACCCAGAACGCGATCAACAAGACCCTGGTGGCGCGCCTGGAGACCCACGGCGACCTGTTCAGCGCGGTGCTCGACCAGCGTCAGACGCTGCCGGCTCTGCGCTGAACAGGCCGGTGGCGTCAGTCTTTTTCGGCGTCGGCCGCCGCGTCGGCCTCGCCCACCGGGACGCCGTCGGAGTCGCGGTCGGCGCGGTCCAGGTCAACGTCGGCACCGGTACGGGCCGCGTCGGCGTCACGGTCGGAGGCGCCGACGGTCGGACCGGCACCACTCTGGTTCGCTTCGTTGTCGACGAGGTCGCCCGCGACGGTCGCGGCGAGGGGAAGCCCGGCAGCGGACGGGGTTTCGGTCATGGCCGTGTCCTTTCTGCAGTGTGCCCGTCGCGTACCCGGCGCCGCCGCTGCGAAACGCCGCCCGCTACCGGCGCAGGTTGGCCATCAGCAGGCCGCGGGTGGCCTCCAGGTGGGCGCGCATGGCCGACTCGGCGGCGGCGCCGTCGCGGGCCAGCACCGCGGTGACCACGGGCTCGTGCTCGGCGTGGATCTCGGTCAGGGTGCGTCCGCTGGCCGTGGTCGGCGGTCCGAGCAGGGCGGTCGTGCCGCGCAGCTGTTCCACGATGGCCGCGGTGCGGGGCCGGCCCGAGGCCCGCAGCAGCAGGTCGTGCAGGGCGCGGTCGGCCGGCCAGAAGGACGCGTCGTCGCCCCGGGCGGCCGCGGCGGCCATGGTGGCGAGCGCCGCCCGGATGGTGGCGTGCTGCTCGTCGGTGGCCTGCTCGGCGGCGCGGTGGGCGGCGGGTGGTTCGAGGGCGAGGCGGATGCCGATGATCTCCTCGATGTCGTGCGCCCGGGGCGGGAGCACCCGGAAGCCGCGGTTGCGCCGGATCTCGACCAGTCCCGCCTGCGCCAGCCGGAGCAGGCCCTCGCGGACCGGGCTGCGGGACACCCCGAGCAGGTCCGCCAGCTGATAGACGGAGTAGGTCTGGTCCGGCACGAGCTGACCGGCGGCGACGCCGTCCCGGACCGACTGGGCGACGGCGTCGGCGAGGGTGGGTGCCTCCGACGGCAGGGCGAGCTCCGGCATGAGTAACATGTTACTCATGAGCGACCAGTCCAGCAGCGTGGTGGCGGCCCTCGAACGGGCCGGCCTCGAGGTGCGGTCCGACGCCGGCACCCGCGGCATGTACGCCTCCGACGCCTCGCTGTACCGGATCCTGCCCCTGGCGGTGGTGCGGCCCCGGCACGTCGACGAGGTGGCCGCGGCGCTGGCCGTGGCCCGGGAGACCGGGGTGCCGCTGACCTCCCGGGGCGCGGGCACCTCGGTGGCGGGCAACGCCGTCGGACGCGGCATCGTGCTCGACTTCTCCCGCCACCTCAACCGGGTGCTGGAGATCGACCCGGACGCCCGCACGGCGGTGGTGGAGCCGGGCACCGTGCACGCCGTCCTGCAGAAGGCCGTCATGCCGCACGGCGTGCGTTTCGGGCCGGACCCGTCCACCCATCCGCGCTGCACCATCGGCGGGATGATCGGCAACAACGCGTGCGGCTCGCGTTCGCTCGCCTACGGCCGGACCTCCGACAACGTGGCCGCCCTGGAGTTGCTGACCGCCGCGGGGGAGAGGCTCACCACCGGGCCGGCCGGCGTGCACGGTGCGGGCCAGGTCATCGACGACGTACGGGCGGTCGTCGGCGCGCACCTGGCCACGGCCCGCACCGAGTTCGACCGGTTCGGCCGCCAGGTCTCCGGTTACGCCGTGCAGCACCTGCTCCCCGAACGCTTCGACCTGACCCGGGCGCTCGTCGGCTCGGAGGGGACTCTCGCGGTCATCACCCGGGCGACCGTCAAGCTGGTCGTCGACTCCCCGGTCCGGGTGGTGGTCGTGCTCGGCTTCCGGGACATCGTGGCGGCGGGGGAGGCGGCTCCGGCCGTGGTGGCGCACGGTCCGACCTCGTGTGAGGGCCTCGACTCGCGCCTGCTCGACGTGCTGCGCGCCCGGCGCGGCCCCGACGCCGTGCCGCCGTTGCCGCGCGGCGGGGCCTGGCTCTTCGTCGAGCTGGCCGGCGACGAGGCCGGCGAGGTGGCGGCCCGGGCGCAGCGGCTCGCCGCCGACGGCATCGCCGACGAGGCCCTGGTGGTGACCGATCCCGCCGTGCAGGCCCGGCTGTGGCGCATCCGGGAGGACGGCGCGGGCCTGGCCGGCCGGGCGCCGTCGGACAAGCCCGCCTGGCCCGGCTGGGAGGACGCCGCCGTCCCGCCGCAGCGCCTGGGTGCCTACCTGGCCCGCTTCGACGAGCTCGTCGCCTCGTACGACATGACCTCGGCCCCGTTCGGCCACTTCGGCGACGGGTGCATGCACGTCCGGCTGGACCTGCCGCTGGACCAGCCCGGCGGCACGAAGATCATGCGCGAGTTCCTCACCGACGCCGCCCGGCTCGTGGGCGAGTTCGGCGGTTCGCTGTCCGGCGAGCACGGCGACGGCCGGGCCCGCTCGGAGCTGCTCCCGCACATGTACTCCCCGGAGGCGATCGCGCTGTTCGCCGGGATCAAGCACGCCTTCGACCCGGGTAATCTGCTCAACCCCGGCGTGCTGGTCGATCCGGACCCGATCGACGCCGACGTCCGCCCGGCGGGCCGTTTCCCGCTCAAGCAGCTCGCGATGGCGTACCCGCACGACGACGGTGAGCTCGGTCAGGCCGTGCACCGCTGCACCGGCGTCGGCAAGTGCCGCGCCGACAACTCCGCGGCCGGCGGCGTCATGTGCCCGTCGTACCTGGCCACCCGCGAGGAGAAGGACTCCACCCGCGGCCGCGCCCGGGTGCTGCAGGAGGTCGTCCGCGGCGAGCTGCCGTGGTCACACCCGTCGGTGCACGACGCGATGGACCTGTGCCTGTCCTGCAAAGGCTGCGCCTCCGACTGCCCGACCGGCATCGACATGGCGACGTACAAGTCCGAGGTGCTGCACCAGACCTACCGGGGCAAGCTGCGCCCGCGCGCGCACTACACGCTGGGCAAGCTGCCGTTCTGGGCCCGCCTGGCCGGCTGGACGCCACGGCTGGCCAACCTGGCCATCCGGCTGCCTGTGCTCGGCCCGTTCTTCCTGTGGCTGGCCGGGGTGGACAAGCGGCGGTCGGTGCCGGCCTTCGCCCGGCGCCCGTTCCGGCGCACCTTCGTCAGGGCGGCCGAAGGCCGCAAACCCGTGGTGCTCTTCGCCGATTCCTTCTCCGACGCGTTCTCACCCGAGGTCGCCGAGGCCACGGTACGGGTGCTGCGCGCGGCCGGCTACGAACCGCGGCTGCCGTCCGGGTCGGTCTGCTGCGGCCTGACCTGGATCACGACCGGTCAGCTGGACGCGGCCAAGAAGATCCTCGGCCGTACGGTGGCAGCGCTCGCCGCCGACGCCCGCGCCGGCATCCCGATCGTCGGCATCGAGCCCTCCTGCACGGCTGTGCTGCGGTCCGACGTCCACGAACTGCTCCCCGGGGACGCGGACGCCGAGGCGGTGGCCGGCTCGGTGCGTACCCTGGCCGAGCTGCTCGCTCAGACGCCGGGCTGGACCCCGCCCGACCTGTCCGGTGTGGACGTCATCGCCCAGCCGCACTGCCACCACCACGCCGTCCTGGGCTGGAAGGCGGACGCGGATCTGCTGGCCGCGACGGGTGCCCAGGTGCGCCGGCTCGCCGGTTGCTGCGGTCTGGCCGGCAACTTCGGCGTCGAGCTCGGTCACTACGAGGTGTCCGTGGCGGTGGCGGAGCAGAACCTGCTGCCGGCCCTCGACGCGGCCCCGGATGCCGTGGTGCTGGCCGACGGTTTCTCGTGCCGTACCCAGGTCGCCGACCTCCGCGACCGCCCGGCCGTGCATCTGGCGCAGCTGCTCGACCGGCGCTGATCCGGCGGGGCAGACATCGAGATCTTCGATTGCTACCGTGGTCCCGATCGATCGACCGGAAGCGATCGTTTCCGGTCACACGGGGCATCGATGTGAGGACACCACCATGCGCATTTTCGTACGCGCGGGCGCGGCAGCGCTCGCCGCGGGCACCGTCATGCTCGGCGGCGCCGTCGCGGCCCAGGCCGCACCCGCCGCCGACGTGACCTTCACGGTGAACAGGCTGATCCTGCAGCCGGCGGAGTCCGGCCACACCGGCCGCGTCCGCATCGTCATCAGCAACACCGGCAGCGAGCCGTTCAGCGGCGGCTTCACCATCACCGAGCCGATCGCCGAAACCCTCGGCGACATCGAGGGCGGCGGCGGCTGCGGCATCAACCGCACGCCCGACAACCGCCAGATCGCCCTGTGTCCCCTCGACGGCGAGATCGCGCCGGGCGGCTCCGCGGTGATCACGGCCCACTTCCGCTCGCCGGCCCGGCCCCAGCCGTACGCCCGGATCGCCCCGCTGGCCGGCAGCGTCGAGGTCGACGGGGTGACCGCCGAGTTCCCGGCGCTGTTCCGGGCCACCACCGGCTCCCTGCGCAACCCCCAGCCGTACGTGCAGGACACGACCGGCGCCCTCGCCGTGACCGCGGCTGACGTGACACTGACTCGCCAGGCGGACGGCACGTTCGCAGGCCGGGTGCCGGTCACCGTGCGCAACGACAGCGACGTGGCGCACCGGGGGCTGTGGACCGAGGTCGTGGTCCCGGCCGGTCTCGAAGGCTGGCCGGCGATCGAGCCGAGCGACGTCTGCGTCCCGGCAGACCGGCTGCCGGTCCCGCCGGGCGGCACCAGCGTGGGCTGCACGGTGTACGGCGGCCAGCTCGCGGAGGGTGAGGAGCGCACCTTCGAGTGGGTCCTGACAGCACCAGCCGAGACCCCGGCCGGCCCGCTGGGCACCGGGACGACGCTGGTGGAGTACGCCGGCTCGGACGGGCAGCAGAGCGACAGCGCCAACGTCGACACGTTCACCATCACGGTCGCCGGCTGACGATCCTCATCTCGCAGGCCCCGATCGCTTCCGATCGGGGCCTGCGGTGTGCCTGGGTGAGGCCGGCTCAGCGCAGCGCCCGGCGGCTCTTCACGACGCCCATGACGATGGCGGCGACCAGGGCGACGAGGCCGATGATGATGAGCCATTTGACGGCCTTGAGGATCAGGCCGAGCACGATGAGCACGACGGCTACGGCGGCGACGGTGTAGATCAGGGCCCGCATGGCGGCTCCTCCGGGAGTGGGTGGCAGCCGGAGCTGTGCCCGCGGGCGGGGCCTTCAATCCTTACTGAGGCGAACGCGCCGGCAGCTGTCTCACTTCGGCGAAACGGACGGGGTGTTCCGTTAGCGTCCTCGCATGCCGTCACTCTCGCGCGCCTCGCTGGTGCGTTTCGCCGTGCCGTTCAACAAGCGGGTGTCCGCCCTGATCGCGTCGCCGCGCTGGGGCCGGTTCGTCGGGCGGAAGATCGTGCTGCTCACCTACACCGGGCGGCGCTCCGGGCGGACGTTCACCATTCCGGTCGGCTACGTGCGCGACGGGGACCGGATCTCCGTCGGCGTCCGGATGCCCGAAGCGAAGACCTGGTGGCGCAATTTCCTCGGCGCGGGCGCGCCGCTGTCACTGCACCTGGACGGTACGGACCGGGCCGGCCACGCCATATCTCACCGCGATGACCACGGCCGGGTCACGGTCTCCGTCGTCCTGGACAGGTGAAGAGGCGGTGGGTCACCTGACCCACCGCCTCTCGCGGATCCTGCTCAGCGCACCTCGTACGCCCGCAGCACCGTCACCGCGGCGGTGTTGCCCGCGGCGTCAGTAGCGTTGGCCCGCAAGGACACGAACCCGCCCGCGGCCGGGTTGGTGACCCGCACCGTCCGCCGGTCGCCCGTCCCACGCACCGTGGCCGGCTGCCACGTGCGCCCGTCGTCGGTCGAGAACTCGGCGGTCAACGTCCGGTTGGGCCTGGCCGCCGACCCGGACGTTCGTCCTACAGTGACCGGGATGACGAACGCCTTACCGGCCGGCGCCACGTTCAGCTCGTTCACCTGCGGGCTGAACCGCACGCTCGACAGCGGCAGACGCGTCGGCGTCTCTCCGGCCGTCGCCGACCGGAACGTCCAGGCCGCGCTGACCGAGGTCGACAGCCGGAACGGTGCGCCGCGGGTGGCCGACTGCTCCAGCCGGTACTGCGCGTTGCCCGCCGGCACCTCGAACTCGGCGTAGCCGGAGGGCTCCTCGCCGATCAGCTTGCCGCCTGAGTACAGCGCGGTGCGCGCCGTGTCCGGTCGGGCGTCACCCCAGTGCCCCACGCCGTCGCCGAACAGCGGGACGCCGGCCACGATGGTGTTCTCGATCCGCAGGGCGGCGTTGATGTCCCCGCCGACCCAGGGGGCGAAGACCGCACGGTTCCAGTCCTCGGAGTAGGTCCGGCCGGCCCGGTACCGGTTCTCGTCCGAGAACGCGATGCTCAGCAGCTCGGGGAAACTGTCCGGGTCCGTCTGCACTTCCTGGTCGAACTCGCGCGCCCAGGTGGTGGCGCCCTCGGTGCTCAGCCACTCGGTGCGCCGCGACGGCAGGGAGAACGGCAGGCCTGCGGCCCATCCGCCGATGTTCGCACCCAGGTTCGGCCAGTTCAGCTTGACGCCCGTGACGCCCTCGGCCTCCCGGGCGAAGCGGGACCGCACCGTGGCCAGCTCGCCGGCCCGGACACGCTTGGTGAAGCCGGTGTAGAACGCACCCTCCTTGAGGTAGGCGAGGCTGTAGGTGAACGGGGTGTCCCGGAACGACTCGGTCGCCGCGTCGAACTTCGCGAAGGCCGCGTTGATGGAACCGTAGAAGCCCGGCTGCTTGCGGCGCGGGCCGATCTGGCCGAGGAAGAGGTCGTCGCCGGTCTCGGACAACGCGGAGACGCTGACCCCGAACTCGTCGTTGACCCAGTCGGCGTTGGCCGCGACCAGGACCGGTGTCGCGTCCTTGCGGGGCACGGTGATCTTCACCGGTTCCCCGCGGCGGGCGTCGAGCCGGATGGTCAGCGGGCCGTTGACCACGACCTTCGGCTGGACCAGCATCGTCACGTCCTCTTCGCTGTAGATCCAGGTGAAGAGGCCGTACTCGCCCTTGGGCAGCCGGACCGTGTCGGTCGGCTCGGCGCTGAAGACGTCGTAGAACGCGAGCGCGTCCAGCCGGTTGAACGAGGTGACGTGCTCGGCGGGCTTGCCGTCGCGCCCCACGTGCACCAGCTTGACGTCGTAGCTCTCCACCTCGCGGTTCACCGCGACCGGCGTCTCCACCCGCACGTCGCCGGGGCCGGTCGCGACCAGCCGCCCGGTCTTGAAGCCGTCGGTGCCCTCGCCGCTGGTGTCCGCCGTGACCGTGGTCGTGGCGGTGCCGCCGGCCGGCACGGTCAAGCTGGTCGCCGCCAGGGTGAACGTGTCGGATTCGTCGGTCAGCGACAGCGCCAGGGTGATCGGGGCGGTGCCGCCGTTGCGGTAGGTGACGGTCTTGGTGACCGGGACGTCGTCGTCGTGCGGCCACTGCTGCCGGCCGAAGCTGATGCTGCCTTCGTCCACGGACACCGCCTGGCGCACCACGCGGGCCACGTCGACCCGGCCCGCGCCCTGGCCGAACACGTCCACGCCGGGGGCCGGCTTCGCGGCGCCCATGAGCAGGGTCTTGCGCTGCCTGGGCGACCAGCCGGGGTGCTGCTGGGTGACGATCGCCGCCGCGCCGGCGACGTGCGGGGAGGACATCGAGGTGCCGGAGAGGCTCACGTAGCCCTCCCCGGCCGGGGTGCCGATCTGACCGTTGGCGGCGCGGGCCGCGACGATGTCCACGCCCGGCCCGGTGATGTCCGGCTTGATCGCGTCGTCGCCGACCCGTGGGCCGCGACTGGAGAAGTCGGCCAGCTGATCCTCGTCGTCGACCGCACCGACAGTGAGCGCCGAGTCGGCGCTGCCCGGCGAGCCGATCGTCGCGGTGGCTCCGGAGTTGCCGGCCGAGATCACGAAGAGGGCACCGTGGGCCGCGGTGAGGTCGTCGACCGCCTGCTCCAGCGGGTCGATGTTCGCCGTGTCACCGCCGCCCAGGCTGATGTTGATCACCGGGGCGGCCTTGGCGGCCCACTGCATGCCGGCCAGGATCGACGATTCCTCGCAGAACTCGGTCGAGCACACCTTGCCGATCGCCAGCTTCGCACCGGGCGCCACGCCCTTGTACTTGCCACCGGACTTCGCGCCGCTGCCGGCGATGATCGAGGCGACATGCGTACCGTGGCCGACGAGATCGTCGGCGTTCGGGTCGGGGGTGAAGTTCTCGGCCGCCACGATCTTCCCGGCGAAGTCCGGGTGGGTGGCGTCGATGCCGGAGTCGAGGATCGCCACCGTCACGCCGGTGCCGTCCAGGCCCGCCTGCCAGGCCGTCGGGGCACCGATCTGCGGCACGCTCACGTCCAGGTTGAGCTTGCGCTTGCCGTCCAGGTAGATCCGCTCGACGCCCGGGCTCAGGGTGCGGGCCGCGGCCGTACCCTTGGTCAGAGAGGTCCAGAGCTCGGCCCGCGCGGTGCGCTGCGCGCGCACCGCGAGCGCGCTCACCCCACCCAGATCGCGGGCGACGCGGGCCGTCCCGCTGGTCGCCGCGCGGGCGGCGGCGGATCCCTTGCGGTTTCCGGAGCGGGGGTACGCGAGGAGCAACGGCAGCTCGGCCTCGCCGGTGTAGCCGAAGTCGCGCAGTGCGGTGAGGTCGAACAGCCGCTGGTCGAGCCGGCCGCCCTGGACCAGGGGCAGCGCGTCGGCCGGGATCACGTAGTGGTGCCCGGCGGCCTTGCGGCTGAGGAACCTGGTGCCCGCGCGACCGGGCGCGCTCTCGACGCTGGTCCGGCCGTTCGGGGCGACGATCACCCGGTCCCCGGTGATCAGGGTGATGCTGGTCGACGTCGTGGTCACCGGCCCCAGCGGGGCTGAAGGACCGGGTGCCGCACTCGCCGCGGCGGGCGCGACCGCGGCGAGCGCGGCAGCCGTCCCGGCGGCGAGCAGAGCGGCGGGCAGTTTTCGCAGGCGCATGGAAAGGGCCTCCCGTCAGCCGGGCCCGATGACCCAGCTCATCGATGGCCGTAACTCTTGCAGATCGGTGCAAACCATGACGGTCGTCGATTGACGGCTGGTTGACCGGCTGGCAACATTCGCCTCATGGGAGCGCTCCCACCCGCTCCGAACCCTGCGTGGCCGTCCCACCGCTCCGGCACCGGCCGCGAAGTCCTGAGAGGACCCCCGTGACTCCACATCGACGCCGGCGGGCCGGCCGGCTCATCGCGGCGAGCGCCGCGGCCAGCCTCGGCCTGACCCTGCTGACGGTCCAACCGGCCTCAGCCGAGCCGGTCCAGCACATCCCGAACGGCACCTTCACCAGCGGCACCACCGGCTGGTGGTCCACTGAGAACGCGCCCATCTCCGTGGTCGGCGGCCGGCTCTGCGCCGAGGTTCCGGCCGGCACCACCAATGCCTGGGACGTCAGCCTCGGCCACAACGACGTTCCCTTGATCAACGGCGCTGCCTACGCGCTCAGCTTCAGCGCCTCGGCCGGCGCCGCGGTGACCGTCCGGGCCAACGTGCAGCTCAACGAGGCGCCGTACACCACGGCGCTGTCCCGGGCCGTCGCGCTGACCGCCGAGGCGCAGAAGTTCGAGTACACCTTCACCGGAGGTCTGGACTCGGCCAACGGCACGCTGACGTTCCAGCTCGGTGGCAGCGCCGAGGCGTACACCTTCTGCCTGGACGACGTCAGCCTGACCAGCGACGGCGAGACGCCGCCGCCGGCCGGACCGGAGCAGCTCGAGAACGGTGACTTCTCCGAGGGGACCGCGGGCTGGTACTCGTACGGCACCACGGACACCGGGACCGGCGACGGCCGGCTGTGCACCGCGGTGCCGGCCGGGCTGGCCAACCCCTGGGACGCCGGCGTCGGGCAGAACGGCGTGGCGCTCATCGCCGGGTCCTCGTACACCTTGTCGTTCGACGCCTCGGCCACCCCGGGCGCGAGCGTGCGGGCCGCCGTCCAACTGGGCGCCGAGCCGTACACCTCGTTCCTGTCGCGTGACGTCGCGCTGACCTCCACCACGCAGCACGTGGAGTTCACCTTCACCGCATCTGCCGACACCACCGCGGGTCAGGTCGCCTTCCAGGTCGGTGGCAATACCGGGGCGTACCGTTTCTGCGTGGACAACGTGTCGCTGATCGGCGGCGAGGAAGAGCCGCCGTACACCCCGGACACCGGGCCGCGGGTCCGCGTCAACCAGGTCGGCTACCTGCCGGCCGGGCCCAAGAACGCGACCGTGGTCACCGAGGCCACCACGGCGTTCGGCTGGCAGCTCAAGAACGCTTCCGGTGACGTGGTCGCCGACGGCACCAGCACGCCGCGCGGGGTGGACGCCGCCTCGGGCCAGAACGTGCACACCATCGACTTCACCAGCTTCCGCACCGCCGGCACCGGCTACACATTGGTCGCCGACGGGCAGACCAGCCACCCGTTCGACATCTCCGGCACCGTCTACAAGCAACTGCGCTCGGACGCCCTGCAGTTCTTCTACATCCAGCGCAGCGGCATCGCGATCGACGGCGGCCTGGTCGGCGAGGAGTACGCCCGCCCGGCCGGTCACCTCGGGGTGGCCCCCAACCGCGGCGACACCGACGTGCCCTGCCGCGCCAACGCCTGCGACTACCGGCTGGACGTGCGCGGCGGCTGGTACGACGCCGGCGACCACGGCAAGTACGTGGTCAACGGCGGCATCGCCGTGCAGCAGCTCATGAGCACCTTCGAACGCACCAAGACGGCCGTCACCGCCGCCCACGGTGCCGCCCTGGCGGACAGCACGCTGCGGGTGCCGGAGCGCGGCAACGACGTGCCCGACATCCTCGACGAGGCGCGGTGGGAGCTCGAGTTCCTCATGCGCATGCAGGTGCCGGCCGGCAAGCCGCTCGCCGGCATGGTGCACCACAAGATGCACGACGCCAACTGGACCGGCATCCCGATGCAGCCCGAGGACGACCCCGAGCAGCGCGAACTGCACCCGGTGTCGACGGCCGCCACCCTGAACCTGGCTGCCACGGCGGCCCAGTGCGCGCGGCTGTTCGCACCCTACGACGCGGCGTTCGCCGGCAAGTGCCTCACCGCGGCCCGCACCGCGTACACCGCGGCGAAGGCGAACCCGGCGAAGGTGGCCCAGGACCTCGGTGGTGGCGGCGGTGGCTACGGCGACGCCGACGTCAGCGACGAGTTCTACTGGGCCGCGGCGGAGCTGTACCTGAGCACCGCCGAGCAGCCGTACCTCAGTGACCTGACCGCCTCGCCGCACCACACCGGCGACGTCTTCGCGGCCACGGGTTTCGGCTGGGGCAGCACGGCCGCCCTGGGCCGGCTCGACCTGGCCACGGTGCCGAACCTGCTGCCGGCGGCGGACCGCCAGCGCGTCCGCCAGTCGGTGGTCACGGCGGCGGACCGCTACCTGGCGACGCTGAAGGCCCAGGCGTACGGGCTGCCGATGCCCGGCGATGCCGGCAGCTACTTCTGGGGCGGCAACAGCAACATCCTCAACAACGTCGTGGTGCTGGCCACCGCCTTCGACCTGACCGGCAAGGCCGGCTACCGCGACGGGGCGCTGCAGGGCGTGGACTACATCTTCGGCCGCAACGCGCTGAACCAGTCGTACGTCACCGGCTGGGGCGAGCACGCGTCGCAGAACCAGCACAGCCGGATCTTCGCCCACCAGGCGGACGCCACCACACCGCATCCGCCGGCCGGATCGCTGGCGGGCGGGGCCAACGCGGGCCTGGACGACCCTTACGCCAAGGACCTGCTGGAAGGGTGCAAGCCGCAGTTCTGCTACGTCGACCACATCGAGTCGTACGCGACGAACGAGGTGGCGATCAACTGGAACTCGGCGCTCGCCTGGGTGTCGTCGTTCCTGGCCGACCAGGGCACGGGCCAAGCCCCGGCGGCGTCGTCCTGCAAGGCCGAGTACACGAACTACGGCCCCTGGCAGGGCGACGGCGGGTTCACCGCGCAGCTGGCGATCACCAACACGGGCAGCACGGTGGTCGACGGCTGGACGGCACGCTTCGCCTTCCTCGGCGGCCAGAAGCTGCGGGAGGCGTGGTCGGCGGAGGCAACGCAGGCCGGTGCCACGGTGACCGCGAAGAACACCGCGGTCAATCGCCGGATCCAGCCGGGGCAGACGGTGTACTTCGGCTTCAACGCGACGACGCCGGGCGGACCGAACCCGGCACCGGAGCTGATCACCCTCAACGGAGCCGCATGCGGCTGAGGTGAACAGCGGGTCCGGCCGGCACCTTCCGGCCGGGCCCGCTGCCTGTTGTCCACGGTCTGCTCAGGGCGCCGCGTTCAGAAGGTCGAGCACGCTGTGCTGGCAGGAGTGGTTCGTGCTGACGTACGGCCCGGCCCAATGGCTGCCGTACGCGTCGAAACTCGTCCGGCTCTTGGCGTACGCGGAATCGGCCTGCCGCCGCAGGTAACCGTCATAAGGCCGCCCGACGGCCGCGTTCAGCACGCCGAGCCCGCGGATGAACGCGCCCTTGAACGAGACCCCGTCGCCGCTGCACTGGTCGGGCTCGTTGGGCTCGCGCAGGATGCCGTTGTTGTTGAGATACGTGCTCGTGGTGGCCGCGTCGGCGACCCGGCGGGCCACGGTCAGCGCGTTCGCGTCGCCGGTCAGCCGGTTGAGCTGCACCAGCGCGTTGATCAGCACGCCCTGGTTGTAGGTCCACGTGACGTCGCCGTTGTTGCGGCAGGTGCTCAGGTTGAGGCCGTCGTTGACCAGATTCGAGCTGTTGAGCATCCCGGTGCTCTGGAACCACGTCCAGCCGGCCTGGGCCCGCCCGCGGTAGACGCTGTCGCCGCCGATGCGCTGGGACAGGGCGGCGTTGAGCTGGATGTAGAGGCTGTTGGCGACGGCGTTCTTGACGGTCCGGTCCGTACGCCAGTAGATGCCACCGCCGCAGCGCGTGTCCCAGTAGCTGAACATGTGGTCGGCGCCGGCCCGGGCGGTGTTCAGGTAGCGGCTGTCGCCGGTCCGGTCGTACGCGGCCACCCAGGCCAGCGCCCACCAGCCGGTGTCGTCGAGATACTCGTTGCGGAACTGGCCCTGCCGGGAGTTGATGTTCTTGTCGTACGTGGCCGCGATCGCGTAGTCGTAGCTGCGCATGCCGCTGATCCGGCTGTTGTCGATCAGCGCGGTGAGCGCGTTCGCGCCGGTCCACCAGCCGTTGGTGTCGAAGAGCCCGGTGCCCTGGTCGAACCGCATCATCAGGGCGGTGGCCGCGGCGGTCCGCCGGTCCCAGGCGTTCCAGGTGCTGCGGGCCCAGCCGGTGCAGGTGAGCTCGGGCCGGTCACCGGCCTTGCCGCAGGCGCGCAGCACGCCGACGCCGCGTGCGGCCCAGTTGTCGACGTTGAACATGGCGGTGCGCGCACTGCCGGAGCCGGCCGGGACGGTGGTGTCGCCGAGCCGGCTGTCGCCCGACCAGGTACGCCCGCCGTCGAACGAGCGGTCCAGCCAGACCTGGTCGCCGGCCTGTCCGTTCTCGACGGTGGCCCAGATCATCGCGTCGTTGTCGTTGACGTGAACCTTGAACGAGCGGCCGTACAGGGTGGTGCTGGTGGCCACGCGGTCGCCGGGGGAGAGGCCCGGGTCCCGGGCGTCGCAGTAGCGGTTGCAGACGGTGGCGGCCCGCGCGGGTGACGCGGTCTGAACCTGAAGGAGGGCGGTGACGGCGATCGTGAGGACCGCGATCGGCTTGTGACGCATGGGTTACCTCCGTGCCGGTGGGTGCACTGGGTAACTGTTAATAAAGTACACATATTGTTAATAGTCAATGCCTACTCGCCCCGGAACACCGGCGTGCGCCGTTGCAGACTCGCGGCGATGCCCTCGGCGCTGTCGCGGGTCCGCCACAGCGCGGCCTGCTCGGCCAGCTCGTGTTCCATGGCCCGGCGGACCCGCTGCGGCAGGTCACCGCGCAGGGTCGCGCGGATGGATCGGACGGCCAGCGGCGCCACGGCCGTGAACGAGCGCGCCCAGTGCAGGGCCGTCTCGCGGACCCGGCCCGGCTCGGCCAGCCGATCGGCCAGCCCGATGGCGACCGCCTCCTCGCCACCCACCCGGCGGGCGGTCAGCAGCAGATCGGTGGCCAGCTGCCGGCCTACCAGTTCCGGCAGGGTGACGCTGAGCCCGAACCCCTGGTGGAAACCCAGCCGGGCGAAGTTGGCGACGAACCGGGTCGACGGCTCCGCCACCCGGAAGTCCGCGGCACACGCCAGCCCCAGGCCGCCGCCCACCGCGGTGCCCTGCACCGCGGCGATGATCGGGGTACGCACCTCGAACAGCTGCGCCGCCCGCCGGTACAGGCCCTCGGCGCCGACCACCATGTCCCCGGCGAACTCCGCCGAACCCAGATCCGCGCCCCCGCAGAAGTTCTTGCCCTCGGCCGCCAGCACGATCACCCGGCAGCCCGCGTCCTCGTCCAGTGCGCCGGCGGCATCGGCGAGCCGGCCGATCAGCTCGGCGTCGACATGGTTGTTCGGCGGCCGCCGCAGTTCGAGCAGCCCGATTCCGTCTGTGACGGACACCCGTACGTCATCGCTGGATTCCACCAGGTCAGGATGCTCGACGCCGGGCACCCGGCGGCGACCGGCCCGGCGCCGCCCGCGCCGCCGATCACGCGGACGGCACCCGGGTCCGGCGCGGCCTGGCCGCGAGGAGCTGCTCACGCAGGATGTCGGCGTGACCGCAGTGCTGGGCGAGCTCCCGCAGCACCTGTACGTACAACGCCCACATCGACCGCACTTTCCGGCCGCTCACCACATGCTCGAGCCCGAGTCCCCGCACCACCGCCCGCGACTCCTCACACGCGGTGCGGTACGCAGCCTGAACGGACTCGACAGTGTCCCCGGGCCGGAGGATGAACGAGCGGCCCGGGGTGGCGGCGACCCCGAGCTCCTTGAGCGACCGGCCGGTCAGGACGTGCCCGAAATAGAACCTCTCGACGTACGTCAGGTGCTTGACCAGCCCGAGCAGCGTCGTCCGGGACGGGACCAGGGACGCGCGCGCCTCGGCTTCGCTCACGCCCCTCAGGCTGTCGTGCGCGGACCAGCGGTGCTGGTCGAGCAGCTCGTCGAGGCGGGCCCGCAGATCGCGGGTCCAGGGCGGTTGACCCATGGCAGCTCCTCCTCGGTTCAGGCGATGGAGTCGAGCATCCGCAGCACGGCGACCACGTGCAAAGCCCGTTGCCAAATGGCAAGCTGCGGTGATGGACGAGGTGGAGCACGACGTGCTGGCGGGCGTGGCAGGGCGGCTCCGGGAGCTCCGCCGGGCCCGCGGGGCCAAGCTGATCGACGTGGCGCAGGAGACCGGCCTGACCCCGAGCACGCTGTCCCGGCTCGAGACCGGCAAGCGGCGTCCCACGCTGGAGCAGCTGCTGCCGCTGGCCCGGGCGTACGGCACCACGCTGGACGAGCTGGTGGGCGCCAGGGACACCGGCGACCCGCGCATCCACCTGCGCCCGGTGACGTACCGCGGCATGACGTTCGTGCCGTTGACCCGGCGAGCGGGCGGCATCCAGGCGTTCAAGGTGATCTACCCGCCGGCGTCGCGCTGGGGCGAGCCCGTGCCGCGCACCCACGAGGGCTACGAGTGGCTGTACGTCATGAACGGGCACGTCACCCTGCTGCTGGGCAACCGGCGCCTGCGGCTGGGGCCGGGCGAGGCGGCCGAGTTCGACACCGGCGTACCGCACTGGATCGGCAGCGCCGACGAGAGCCCCGCCGAGCTGCTCACCCTGATCGGCATCCAAGGCGAACGCGTGCATCTCGCCACGTCGGCATCCTGAGCGCGGGGCGCCGGTTCACAGCGACAGCAGTAGGGAGCCCGGGCGCCGGTTCACAGCGACAGCAGCAGGGAGCCCGGGCGCCGGTTCACAGCGACAGCAGCAGGGAGCCCGGGCGCCGGCTCACAGCGACAGCAGCAGGGGAGCCCGGGCGCCGTCTTACAGCGACAGCAGCAGGGGAGCCCGGGCGCCGGCTCACAGCGAAAGCAGCAGCAGGGGAGCGGCGGCCGCCCACGCCTGCGGCGAGCATGAATGCGGGTACGGCACCGGTCCGCGCCCCCGCTCACGGGCCAGGCCGGTCATCACCTCGGGCAGCCGGCCGTCGCCGAAGGACGCGGCGGCGAGCAGCCCGTCGGCGATCCGGGCAGCATCGGTACGGCGCCCAGCCGCGGCCAGCCCGGCCACCGCGATCGCCGTGTCATGCGGCCACACCCCGCCGCGGTGATACGACATCGGGTGGTACGGGGCCTGTCCCGCGGCCAAGGTCCGCACGCCCCAGCCGGAGAAGAAGTCGTCCCCGGCCAGCCGGTCGGCCACCGTGGCGGCCCAGTCGTCGGCGAGCAGCCCGCACCACAGCAGGTGTCCCGCGTTCGACGCCGCCGCGTCGACCGCCGTGCCCGTGCCGTCGAGGGCCAGCGCCACGAAGCCGTCCGGCAGCCGGAAGTCGCGGGCGAACCGGTCGCGCAGGTCCGCCGCGGCCGCGGTGAGCGCTGCCGCCCACGCGGGGTCGCCCCACACGTCTGTCGCGAGCCGGGCCGTGCCGAGAAGCGCGCGGTAGGCGTACCCCTGAGCCTCGGCCACCGCGATCGGCCCAGCGGCCCGGGTGCCGTCCCGGAAGACGATGGAGTCGGCGGAGTCCTTCCAGCAGTGGTGCACCAGGCCCGGCAGGTCGGTGCGGTACCGCAGGTAGCCGGTCGCCAGCCCGCCCGGCCCGAGCACCCAGCCCACGGCGGCTCGCGCCGCTTCCTCCAGTTCCTTGGCCGGCAGGTCGTCGCCGGTGACTTCGTGGTGCTCGGCCAGCAGCATGAGGAACAGCGGCGTCGCGTCGACCGATCCGTAGTAGCGGGCGTACGGCACCTCGCCGGTGGTGGCGAGCTCGCCCCGGCGCATCTCGTGGATCACCTTGCCCGGCTCCTCCACCCGGGAGGCGTCGGTCGTGCGGCCCTGCGTGGCGGCCAGCACCCGCAGGGTTCCGGCGGCCAGCTCCGGCCGGTGGTGGAGGGCGAAGAGCGAGCTGAGCAGGCTGTCGCGGCCGAAGACCGTGAGGAACCAGGGCGCACCGGCGGCCGGCACGGCCGCCCCGGGCACGCCGGGTGCCGGCATGCGCAGGGCGTCGAGGTCGGCGAGACCCTGCCGTACGCAGCGGGAGAGGTCATCCTGAGGTGCCGGAGGTGAACCTGCGGTGCGGGCCTGCTCCCCGCCCGACACCGTGATCTCCAGCGTCACCGACTCCAACGGCGGCACGGTGACCGTCCATTGCAGACCGCCGGTGGACAGTCGGGCGGCCGGCGAGGCGTGAATCGTTGTCGTGCGCTCGAATACACGCCGGGTGTAGGAGAAGACCAGCCGGTCCCCGGTGGCATCGGCGTGGCGGACCGCGTCGGACTTGTCGAAGGAGCGCGCCGAGCGCAGCTCGAACTGGTCGGCGAAGTCGGCCGCCAGTTCGTAGCCGACCTTGACGGTCTGCGGCGTGCCGAGGAAGCTCGTCACCTCCAGCGACTCCACCAGGCGGCCGGGCCGAACCTGGCGACGCCGGGTCACCGCGTAGGGCGGATCCTCATGGCGGGCCGTCTCCGGCGCGTAGACGGTGGAGGTGGCGTCGGTGCGCAGCGCACGCAAGGGCGTGGCTCCGGTGTGCGGGCGGTCGCCTCGTCCAGCCTCAGCGGGATGCTCCGGCGGCCCGTCGGGTCCTGGGCGGCCAGCAAGCCGGGCGGGATGTTCCGGCGGCCCGTCGGGTCCTGGGCGGCCAGCAAGCCGGGCGGGATGTTCCGGCGGCCCGTCGGGTCCTGGGCGGCCAGCAAGCCGGGCGGGATGTTCCGGCGGCCCGTCGGGTCCTGGGCCGCCGCCGCCTCGCCGGCTGCGCGATTCCGTGATATCCGTTCCGGGGACGGTCAGCACCAGTCGCGACAGGTGGCGGCAGTCGTCGACGAAGAAGCCGTCCACCGCTGATCCCGTGACGTCCCCGCCGACAACGGTGGTCAGCAGACACGTCGTGCCCGCGACCACCGAATGCCCGCTCACGCCGTCCGGAGGAGGTCGAGGGTCAGCGCCGCGGTCCAGCTGAAGTCGCTCGCGCCGTGGCCCGCGCCGGTCAGCGGGTCGAGGTACTCCCGGAAGCCGGCGATGCGCACCCGGTCCAGCAGGCGCCGGCGCAGATCGTCGGCGAGGGTCGTCTCGCCGTGCAGCCGCAGCCCGTGCCAGACCAGCCAGCTGGTGTTGACCCACCCCGGCCCGCGCCAGTAGCGGCTCGCGTCGTGGTCGGCGGCGGTGAGGTCGTACGACGGCAGCGGGCAGGCCTCGTGCAGCCGGAACCGGTCGCTCAGCGCGGTCTTCACGAGTTCGGCGGCGACCGGCAGGCCCGGCACGATCAGCGGGGCCAGGCCACCTACGGAATAGGTCGGGATGAGGTGGCCGGTGTGCGCATCACGAGGGAAGAACATCCCGGCGGCCGGGTCGTACAGAGTGGACACCAGGGCGTCGGTCAAGCGGGCGGCCGTGGCCAGGTGTGGCTCCGGGTCGTGGCCGAGTTCCGCCGCCATCGACGCGAGTGCGTGCTCGCCGGCGGCCAGCAGCGCGTTGCACAGCGGATCCTCGACCGCGAAGCCGTGCACCTGCAGCGAATCGGCGTAGCCGGCGTCCCGGTAGTCCCGCGCGAGCCGGACGTAGCGGCCGTAGTCGTCGTCGGTGGGCCGTTCAGCGGCGACGCCGTGGTTGAGGTCGCGCCGGGTGAACTCGGTCGTCGGCACCGGGATCACCCGCGACAGCGGGAGGTCCCAGGCCGGGCTGTTGTCCATGCCGGATTCCCACGGATGCACGACCGACATCAGGCCGTCGCCGGTCAGATCGCGGCGGGTCGCCAGATAGCGGTGCCACTGGACCAGCCGTGGGTAGATCCGGGGCAGGAAGCCCCGGGCGCGCGCCTTCGCTGGGTCCGCGAGGTAGGTCGACCAGGCGGCCAGAGCGTGCGCGGGCGGCTGGACGATGCCGGAGGTCGGCACGCCCGGCGCGCCGGGCACCGTCCCGGAGCGCCAGAACGCGGGACCGGGGAAGTAGGCGTCGGCACCCACGTGCGGGTCGAACACGATGTGCGGCACGCGCCCGTCACGCCACTGCGCTCCGAACAACGACTCCAGCTCCCGCTGGGCCCGGGCGGGGGACAGGTGGCGCAGTCCGATCGCGATGAACGCCGAGTCCCAGCTCCACTGGTGCGGATAGAGCGCCGCCGCCGGCACGGTGGCGCACTGCCGCCAGTTCGCGGCCAGCACCCGCCGGGCGCCCCGGTCCAGGTCGATCACGCCGGCCCGCTGACGTCGTGGCGGCGCAGGAAGCCCGGTACGGCAGCGACCGCGGTGGCCGGTTCGCCGCGCAGCCGGCACTCCAGAGCCAGGTAGCCGTCGTAGCCGATCGCGTCCAGGGTGCCCAGCAGCGCCGCCCAGTCGAGGTGCCCGGCACCGGGCTGGAAGCGGTTGGAGTCGCTGACCTGGACGTGACCCAGCGCCGCGGCCGCCTTGACCAGCGCCGACGTGGGCTCGTCCTCCTCGATGTTCATGTGGTATGTGTCGGCCAGCACCTTCAGCGCCGGCAGGCCCACCGCGCCGACGAGCTCGACCGCCTGCTCCAGCCGGTTGACCATGTGGTCCTCGTAGCGATTGAGCGGCTCCAGGGCGAGCGTCGCACCCTCGCGGGCGGCATGCTCACCCAGCTCGGTGAGGCCTTCGAGCAGCACCGCCCGGTCCTCCTCCTCGCTGCGCGGCGGCTCGAACGGGGGCAGCCGCCGGGAGAACATGCCCCAGGAGGCCGGCGTGCAGGCCACCGCGCCGGGACCGCCCACCTCGGCGATCACCGACAGCTGCGACTTGAGCTGGGCCACGGCGTCGCGGCGCAGGTCCGGGTCGAAGGCGCCGAAGAAGTGCCGCATGTCGACGCACACCGACGGCATGGGCACCCCGTCGCGGGCCGCCCGGCGCAACTCGGGCAGCCGGTCGCGGAACGCGAAGTCCCCGTGACCGCGCAGCTCGATGGCGTCGTAGCCGGCGCGCCGGGCGAACTCGAACTTCTCTTGCAGCGTCTGGCCGGGCAGCAACTGCTCCTGGCAGGAAAGCTTGATCACGGGAACTTCAACACCACCTGGAGTGCCTCGTGGGGACGGCGGTCGAGCATGCGGTACGCGGCCGCCGCCTCTTCGACCGGAATGACATGGGTGACGAGCCCGGCCGGGTCGATCTGGCGGTCGACGGCCAGCCTGAGGAACGTGCGGTTCAGGCGAACCTGATCCCAGCGCCCCGCGACATCCGGCGGGACCCCGCCGATCTGCGAGCAGATCAGCCGTACGCGGTTGTGATGGAACTCGTCGCCGAGCCGCAGTCCGACGCCCTCGCCCTGGTAGAAGCCCGCGGCGACCACCCGGCCGTTGACCGCCACCGCGCGGATCGCCTCGTGCAGCGCCGGGTACGAGCCGCTGATCTCGATCGCCACGTCGGCGCCGCGGCCGTCGGTGAGCTGGCGCATCTGCGGACCGACCGTGCCGTCGCGGACGTCGACGACGGCGTCGGCGCCGTACTCCAGGGCCTTCTCGAGGCGGCCCGGCACGGCGTCGACCGCCACGACCGAGCCGCCGGAGAGCTGCACGAGCCGGGTGGTGAGCAGGCCCAGCACACCCTGGCCGAAGACGGCGACCGTCTCACCGAGGTGCACGTCCGCGGCCAGGACGGCGTTGAGCGCCACGGCACCGACCCGGGCGAAGGTCGCCGCGATCGGGTCGAGGCCGTCGGGGACCGTGCAGCCGCGCAGCTTCTCGGCGGGCAGGACGGCCTCGGCGCGGTGACCCCAGATGCCCCACACCTGCTCGCCGACCGCCGGGATGCCCGGGTCGCCGGCGACGTCCGGGGCGACCTCGACGACCTCGCCCACCTCGGAGTAGCCGAGCCCCGCGATCGGATAGCTGAGGCCGCTGGTGTCGTCGACGAACAACCGAAGGTCCGGGTCCCAGGACCTGTTCAGGTACGGGTTGGTGCCACGGTAGGCGGTCAGCTCCGTGCCGGCCGAGATGCCGGAGAAGCTGGTATGCACGCGTACCTGGCCGGGGCCGAGCTTCGCGGTGGGCTGGTCGACCACCTCGACGCACTGCGGGGAGGTGAACTGCACTGTCTGCGGCACTCCGACATTTCACCCTATCGGTCGGGCCATTCGTGGCGGAACGCACAATCTTCCGGCCGATCGCTGTCCTACTTATGTCTCGCCGCCGGGCAATAGTGCGGCGCAATCGCCCCCGGCAACCGTGGTGTTTACGCTACTCACCGTGACCAATTCTGCCGTGAAGCGCTCCTCGGGCAACCAGAATTCGGCCGGGCACCTGCTGTGGCTGGTACGCACCGGACGCGCCCGCACGCGTGGTGAGCTGCAGAGCTACACGGGCCTGGCCCGCTCGACCATCACCCAGCGGCTCGACCTGCTGCGCGCGACCGGCTACCTGCGGGCCTCCGGCGTCGAGGGCTCGACCGGCGGGCGCCCGGCCGAGCTGCTCGAGGTCGACACCGGGCACGGCGTGGTGCTGGTGGCCGACCTCGGCGGCAACCACGCCCGGGCCGCGGTGGTGGACCTGGGCGGGCAGCCGCTGGCCGAGGAACATGAGCCGATCAAGATCGGCCGGGGGCCGGAATCGGTGCTGGGCTGGGTCGACGGCGCGTTCCGCCGGGTGCTGGCCCGGGCCGGGTGGGACCCCGATCGGGTACGGGGCATCGGCGTCGGCGTGCCCGGCCCGGTCGAGTTCGACGTCGGCGTGGTCACCCAGCCGCCGATCATGCCGGGCTGGGACGGCTACCCGATCGCCGACCGCTTACGCCGTACCTGGAACCGCCCGGTCTTCGTGGACAACGACGCGAACCTCATGGCGCTGGGCGAGCAGACGGTCCACTACCCCGGCTGCCCGGCGCTCGTGCTGGTGAAGGTGGCCACCGGCGTCGGCGCCGGCGTGGTCATCGACGGGCAGGTCTACCGCGGGATCGACGGCGGGGCCGGCGACATCGGCCACATCCGGCTGCACGGCCATCCCGAGGCCCGCTGCGAGTGCGGCCTCTACGGCTGCCTGGCCGCGGTGGCCAGCGGCCTGGCGCTGGCCCAGCGGCTCACCGCCGCGGGCACGCCCACGTCGTCGGGGGCCGAGCTGGTCGAGCGGATCCGCTCCGGACACGTCGAGGCCGTGCAGCTGGCCCGTACGGCGGGCAAGCTGGTCGGCGAGGTGCTGTCCACGGTGGTCTGCATGCTCAATCCGGCGGTGCTGGTGATCGCCGGTGACCTGGCGGACATCCACTTCGTCACCGGCGTGCGCGAGGTGCTCTACCAGAGCGCGCTGCCGCGCTCGACCCGCCACCTGGAGGTGACGACGAGCCGGCTGGGTGCCCAGTCGGCGGTGGCCGGCGGGTACGCGATGGTCGTCGATCAGGTCTACGCCCCGGCCGCCGTCGATACCGAACTCGCCCGCATGGTGCCCGCCGATTTGGCCGCTTCTGGCCGATAATGCTCCGATATGGAACGCGACGAGTACGCCCAGCCGGTCGACGTCGGCCTGGTCGGTGCCGGGCCCTGGGCAGCCACGATGCACGGGCCGGTGCTCGCCGCCGGCCCGCAGACCCGCCTCGCCGCCGTCTGGTCGCGCCGCCCGGAGGCCACCGCACACCTCGCGGCCCGGCTGGGCGCGCACGCCGCCGCCTCGTACGAGGAACTGCTCGATCGGTGCGAGGCCGTCGCTTTCGCCGTACCGCCGGATGCGCAGGCCGACCTCGCACCCCGCGCCGCCCGGGCCGGTAAGGCCCTGCTGTTGGAAAAGCCCCTCGCGCTCGACCTGGACGCGGCCCGCGCGCTGGCCGACACCGTCGCGGAGTGCGGCGTGGTCACCCAGCTCGTGCTGACCAAGCGCTATCACCACAGCACGCGAGCATTCCTCACCGCGGCGGCGAGGTTCACCTCCGCCGGAGCACGAGCACGTTACCTGCACGGGGCGTTCCTCGGCGGCGCGATGGCCACCGGCTGGCGGCTGACCCGCGGCGCCCTGTACGACCTCGGCCCGCACCTGCTGGACCTGGCCGACGCCGCCCTCGGCCCGATCGAGGAACTGCGCGCCTACGGCGACAGCCGCCGCTGGATCGAGCTGACCTGCGCGCACCGCGGCGGGGCGATCAGCCAGCTGTCGCTGTCCGGCGCTGTCGGGCTGCCGTCCTCGCAGGCGGGGATCGACCTGTACGGACCGGCGGGGGAGCTGACGCTGGACTTCGGCCCGGTCGACCACCAGGAGTGCTGGCCGGTGCTGCGGGCCGAGTTCGCTGCCGCCGTACGGTCCGGTGTGCCGCACGACCTGGATGTGCGCCGCGGGCTGATGCTGCAGGAGCTGCTCGCCCGGGTCAGTGCCCCGCCCGGCGGGCGGTGAGCAGCACCATCCCGGTCGTCTCGTAGCCGTCGCTGGTCGCGGCCGAGTCGATCCGCTCGACCACCAGGTCGGTGGTCACCGGCGCGAACACCGCGCGGACGATCTCCGGATCCACGGGATAGCCGGGCCAGTGCGGCCCGCTGCCGATCTGATAGCGGCCCATGTTCTCCATGAACGCGGCCACGAGCCATCCGCCCGGGCGGACCGACCCGGCGAAGGCCAGGCACAGGTCACGGAACTCGTCGGCGACCTCGGTGGCGCTCTCCGCGACGAAGTGCATGGAGGCCAGGTCGTAGGTGTCCGGCGCCAGATCGCCGGTGCCACCCCGGCGTACGCGCACCCGCGCGAGCGCCTCGCCCAGGGTGGGCGGCAGCTCGGGCTGCAGCTCCCGGCACCGGCGGTAGAAGCGCTGCCAGCTCTCCTCCGAGCCGTCGCGGAGCTGTTTCTCCAGGTACGCCACGCTGGCCGCGCTGGGCTCCACCGCCTCGATGTCCCGGCTTACGGCGGAGGTGAGCATGAGGGGGTAAAGGTTAGGGCCCGCGCCGAGCTCCAGCGACCGCGCGAAGTAGCCGGGCGGAAAGCGCCGGTAGAAGGCCGAATGGTGCACGAGCACCGCGTCGTCGTCGTGCGCCACGTCCCGGTAGATCTCGTCCAGGTAGTCGGTGACCGGCCATCGGTCCCAGTCCACGTCGCGGTTGTGCAAAGGTGAACCCATGCCCTGATCATGCCGCGAACGCGGATGGCCGGCATCCGTCCGTTTGCTGTTCCGGCAACGGAACTTGTCATTGCGGGGACCGGTGCGCACGCTGATGAGCATGGACATCAACAACATGTACGGCCGGATCGCCGCGACGGACCGGGGTGTGGCCCGATGAGCGGGCACGGACACGGGCATCAGTCCGAGGCCGAGGCGACGGCCATGTTCGAGCCGCCGAGCTGGGACGAGCGCTACTCCGGCCCGGAGAAGGTCTGGAGCGGGCAGCCCAACCCGCAGCTCGTCGCCGAGGTGACCGGCCTGACGCCGGGCACCGCGCTCGACGTCGGCTGCGGCGAGGGCGGCGACGTGATCTGGCTGGCCCAGCAGGGCTGGAAGGTCACCGGCGCGGACTTCTCGGCCAACGGCCTCGCCCGGGCCGCCCGGCACGCCGAGCAGGCCGGGGTGGCTGACAGCGTCGACTTCTGGCAGGTCGACGCCCGGGCGTTCGCGGCCGAGGGCCGGACCTTCGACCTGGTCACCAGCCACTTCCTGCACCCACCGGACGGCGGGATGGTGGAGGTGACCCGGAGATTGGCCGGTGCCGTCGCGCCCGGCGGGCACCTGCTCGTGGTCGGCCACGCGCCGTCCGAGGTGTTCACGCAGCTGTCAGCCAGCCACCGGAAGGCGATGTTCGTCGCCGAGGAGCTGCTGCCGGCCCTGCCTGAGAACTTCGAGCCGCTCGTGGTGGAGCAACGCCCCCGTACTGCGGTCCGCGACGGTGTCACGGTCGAGATCGCGGACTCGACTCTGCTCGCCCGCCGCACGTCCTAGTCACCCTCCGGCCTGGTCCCGATCGCGGGGACAATGCGGCGGCCGTGCGGCCGACGGCGCAGGTCGGCGTCGCGGCTAGCTGCGCGAAGCGCAGGCGAAGGCCGCCTGCTCGACGCTGGGGTGAGGTCAGGATGACCCGTCCGGGGTGTGGTCGGTCCACGTGGCCGGTACCGGAGCCGCGGTCGGCAGAGGTGCTGCGACGGGCGGCGGACAGCCGGCCCGTCCCGCGTGTGGCCAGGCCTGCCCGTCCCGCGTGTGGCCAGGCTGGCTCGTCCCGCGTGTGGCCAGGCTGGCTCGTTCCGCGTGTGGCCAGGCTGGCTCGTCCCGCGTGTGGCCAGGCTGGCCCGTTCCGCGTGTGGCCAGGCCAGCCAGCCCTGCGTGTGGTCAAGCCGGCCTGACCCGGGGGCGGTCAGGCCGGCATGCTTGGCAGTGGCTCACGCCGACCCGCTCCAAGGCGGGTCAGGCGGTCAGGCCGGCAGCCCGGGGAGGCGGTCAGGCCGGCAGCCCGGGGAGGCGGTCAGGCCGGCAGCCCACCCACCTGCTGGTCGACCCAGCTGCGCACCGAAGGCAGATCCCCATAGATGGACGGCGCCGTCGCGCACGTGGAGCTGTTGTTACCGGCGCGGCTGGTCACTCCGATCAACGCCCAGCGCCCGCCCACCGTGCGCACCTGCGGCCCACCGGAGTCCCCGTAGCAGGCGCCGGCGTTGCCGTTGGTGTTGTTGGTGCAGATCTCGAACGCCGCGTCGATGCCGGCGCAGCGGCTGTCCGACACGATGGAGGTGTCGAGCTCATTGGCGACGCGCGGCGTCGAACCGCATCCCCGGGTCGGACACGTCTGGCCCCAGCCGATGATCCGGGTCGCCGTGCCGACGGGACCGGACGCGGTCGGGATAGGTGCAGGTGCGTATGACACGGATGAGGTCAGCTCGAGCAGCTTGATGTCGATCCGAGGGTGGTTCACCGCCCGCCGGACGGAGACCACGGTGCCGCCACTGCTGCGGTCGACGCTGCCGACGCGAACCGAGGCGGGGGTGGGGCAGTGCTTGGCCGTGACGGCCCAGTTGCCCTTGATGAGCGATCCGGTGCAGCCGGAGACGTAGACCATGAACGAGTAGTTCTCGGTCGCGGGGCGGCCGTTGACCACCTGGGTGGCGGGCGGCGGCTCGGGGGAGGGCCCAGCGATCGCGGCGGCCGGCATGAGCAGGCCGGCGGCGGCGACGGTGGCAGCGGTGAGGAGTGTCCGGGCGAGGGTACGCATGCGGTCGTCCTGTCTGTGCCGGAGGAGTGGGACGGCGGGCGGTTGCCCGGACAAACCGTGGCGACGTAGTGATGCTCATCGATACATACCGAACGGGGCCTACCGCTGCGTGATGGCCGCTACGCCGTCTCCGGATAGACCTCCACGTCGTAGAGGAGCCGGACGGGCTCCCCGTTCGAGACGCCGACGAAGACCGGCTCGCCGGCCGGCGTACGGCCACGTAGCCACACCTGCGCCAGGGCGGCTTCCCGGGACGGGCGGTGGATCTTGTCGGCCTGATGCAGATCCAGCACCTTCCGCGCGGTGGTCCGGTCGCTCTCCAGCTGTACGCGTATCAGCGGCATAATTGAACGATGTCCAATCAACTTAACAGCGTTACATCACCTGTCGACCGTACTAGGGTCGGGCGGTGAGCGAAACAGCATCCGGCCCGGGCTCGGTCTGGCTGCGCGACGAGCCGGCCCGCCCTCGCCCCGCACCCTTGAGCCGGGAACGCATCGTCGCGGCGGCGGTGACCCTGCTCGACGAGGAGGGCGCCGACGGACTGACGATGCGGCGCCTGGCCCAGCGGCTCGACGTCACGCCGACCGCGTTGTACTGGCACGTGAAGACCAAGGACGACGTGCTGGACCTGGCGCTGGACCGCGTCTTCGGCGACGTGCCGCTCCCGCCCGCCACCGCCGATTGGCGCGAGGACGCCCGGGTGCTGATCCGGCGCTGGCGTACCGCGATGCTGCGCCATCCCTGGGCCCCGAGCCTGATCGGCCGCCCCATGCTCGGCCCCAACGTCCTCGCCCGCACCGAGTTCCTGCAGGCTGCCCTGACCCGCGGCGGCCTGTCCGAACTCCAGTTGGCGGTGACCACCCGGCTGCTGGCCAACTACGTGATCGGCGCGGCACTCACCGAGGCCACCTGGCGCCGGACCACGGATCCGCAAGCGCAGCGCGAGGCCCGCCGGCACGTCACGGCGGACCCCGCCGCCTATCCGACCCTCAACGCCTCCGGCCACCTCGACGCGGAACGCTGGGACGACGATGTCCTGTTCGACCGCGGTCTCGACGCGATCCTGACCGGGGCGAACCCCTTTGAACCAGGATCCTAGGACGCAGAAGAGGTGGTGTGGTCGGTCATCCAGGCTGGCCAGCAGGCCCGGAGTGTCGTCGGCCGACCCAGCTGGCGATGAAGGCGCTTCCGTGCTGGGGCATCCGGGTGAGCGGCGGGTCGAGGTAGCGGGCAAGGGCGGCCGGCCGCGCCGCCCGGGCGAGCACGGCGACAAGGGCGGACCGCGACAAGGGCGGCCGGCCGCGCCGCCCGGGCGAGCACGGCAACAAGGGCGGCCGCCGCGCTGGGCCGCCGGCGCAGACTTCGTCGGCGTTTCTCAGGACAAGGTGCAGACGCCTACCGCGACCGGGGTACGCCGGTCCGCCCCGACGCGTCGCCCCACACGGCCAGCTCGCCGCGCGCCAGGCACACGATCAGGAGGCCGTCCGGACCGGCGACGGCCCACGACTCGAAGTCCGCGTCGACGCCGACCAGCAACAGCGCGCCGCTGTGGAACGTGATCTGCAGTTCGCCGGTGTCGCGGATGCATGCCGTCCGGATGACGTCCCCGAGCAGGGTCGCGAGGATGTCCGAGGGGTTCTCGCCCGGCTCCACGTCGATCCGACCGCTCGGCCCGTGCAGCTGGGTGACGGTCTCGATCAGCACCTGGCAGCCGCCGGAGAGACCCAGGACGATGGCGTGGCCGAGCCGCACGTACTCCAGCTTGCGCCCGCCCAGCAGGTCGATCGACTGACCTTGCCGCGGGCGCCGTCCGGCGTCCATGTCGGCGACCATGACTGGCAACATGACTACCTCGATCGGCTCATCGGACTGTTGATCACAGGACCGTAGCCCGCACTTTCATAAGAGAGCCTTAAAGACGGCAGCGGATTCCTGACGGCGCGGGGTTGACACTGACGCGGTGCTCTCCGTTAGCCTCGATCCGCGCGCCGGGTACGCGCCGAGACTCGCCGGAAGGCTTGAAGCCACCCCGTGTGATGTCAGGCTGGGCGACGGTCACCGACGCTCTGTCCGCCCGTGCGAGTCCGGGCGTTGAGCGAGGTGCACCATGAAGACGCTGCCCGACAACCCCGATCTCGACCACCTGCGCCGGCAGGCCAAGGATCTGCTCGCCGGCCTGCGCGACATCCGGCCGGACGCGACACTCGCCGAAGCGCAGGCGTCGCTCGCCGAGCAGTACGGTTTCCGCACCTGGACCGACCTCAAGGCTGAGGTCGACCGCCGGCGGGGCCGCGCCGACGTCGCCGATCCGGCCCTGGCCCGGCAGCTCGCCACCCGTTTCGGTCTGGGTGATGTCGTCGGGGAGATGCGGTCCATGTCCCGCCCGGACGAGGTGGGACGGCGCTGGCTGCTGCGGACGGACCGCGGCCGCTGGGCTCCGCGCACTGTGGACGACGTGTATCCGGTGACCGACGGCGAGGACAACGCCCGGTTCCAGGAGGCTGCGGCGCGGGCCGGGGTGACGCTGCCGGCTCCGGTCCGCAGCACCTCCGGCGCCGTGGTCGAGGTGATCGACGGCAGTCGGTGGCGGGTGTACGAGTGGCTGCCGTCCGGACCGCCGTTGGCCGCCCCGGTCAGCGCGACCGTCACCCGCGCGGTCGGGGACATGCTCGCCGCCCTGCACGGGCTCCGGATTCCGGTGGACGGCACCTGCCCGTGGAGTTCGGTGCGGTTCGCCTCTTCCGGCTGGCCTGAACTTGCGGAGGTGGCCGCCGCCAAGGGGGCCGGCTGGGCGCCGGTCCTGGCCGCGGCGGTGCCGACGCTGGTCGAGCTGGAGTCGGTCGGTAACCGGGCCGCACCCACCGAAGCGGTGCTGTGCCACCACAATGTGAGCCCGGGCAACGTACGGGCCGGATCGGACGGCCGGCTCATCCTCACCGGATGGGAACACGCCGGCGGCCTGCCACCCGCCTGGGAACTGGCCGCGGTGCTGGTTTCCTGGGCGGTGAACCCCGGTGGTGGCATCAACGCCGCGGGAGCCCGGGCCCTGGCCGAAGGTTATCGGGCGCGGGCCGGGTGCCTGCCACCGCTGAGCCTGGACGCGTTCAGCGGCACGGCGATCGCCTTGCAGAACTACGTGTGGGGCCAGATCGAGCTGGCGCTCGAAGCGCGCGATGCGGAGGACGTGCGGTACACCGACCGCAACGTCCGGCACTTGCTTACGCATCTGCCGTCCCGGGCGACCTACGAACGCGTTCTGGAAGCGGCTCTCGACCAGCGGTGAGGACCGGCAGGATCATCACGCCGCGGCCCATCGCCACGTGCTCCAGCTTCACCTCGACGCTGTGGCGCGACTCCTGCGCCGGCTGCGGGATCCGGTCGCGGATGTCGGCGGCGATGGTCGCGCGGGTGACCGACAACTCCTGTCCCGAGCACGGGTGGAGAATCACCCGCGGCGACGTCGCCCGCTTCGTCGTCGAGGAGCTCGACCGGCCCCGCTGGTCGCGGCGCGCACCCAGCCTCGCCGAATAAGCACCTCAGGTGATGTCCGTGGTGATGGCGAGCGCCCGGCCGGCCTCGATGTCGGCGGTCAGGCTCTCGATGCGGGTGGTGGCCAGGGCGTAGGAGTCCGAGCCGAGGATCTGGTGCAGCGGCGCGCTGCCCGACTCCGCGACGGTGATGATCGCGGTGGCCGCGCGGGCCGGGTCGCCGAGCTGGGTGCCGGGCATGGCCAGGTGGGTGTCGGTCATCTCGCGGACGGCGTCGTAGCCGTCGGCGGTCCGTTCCGGCAGGCGCAGGCTTCCGGTACGCAGGAAGTCGGTGCGCATGTACCCCGGCTCGACCAGGTTGACCCGGACGCCGAAGTCCGCGACCTCAGCCACCAGCGAGCCGGTCAGGCCCTCCAGGGCGTACTTGGCCGCGCAGTACAGGCCCCAGCCGGGGAAGGCTGTCAGTCCGAGGATCGAGGAGATGTTGATGATGTGGCCGCTGCGACGTGCGCGCATGCCGGGCAGGACGGCCCGCAGCACGTTCCACGCCCCGAACAGCTGCACGTCGAACAGCTCCCGGGCCTCGGCGTCGGTGACCTCCTCGACGGCGCCGAGCAGGCCGTAGCCGGCGTTGTTGACCACGACGTCGATCCCGCCGAAGCGGTCAACCGTCGCGGCCACGGCGGCATTGACCTCCTTCTCGTCGGCCAGGTCGACGGGCAGGACCAGCAGCCGGGACGTGTCGGCGGCGGCCAGGTCCGCGGTCAGCCGTTCGGGAGAACGGGTGGTCGCGGCGACGGTGGCCCCGCGCTCCAGCAGCTGCCCGACCAGTTCGCGGCCGAGGCCGTGGGAGGCGCCGGTGACGAACCAGGTCGCGGGTCCGGTGGTGGGGTAGGGCATGGGAGCCTCCTCAGGCTGACCTTTCGATGAAGTCCCCGGCTGGGGAACGGCTCCCATGCTGCGTTCGTGGACCGGGGTCCGGACACCGCCAGCCGGGCCCAGCCCTGCCTGGGCACGCCATGCCCACCCAGCCGCTGGGCAGCGCGCCCGCCAACGGCAATCATGAAGGCATGGTGGGACGCGCGGAGCTGGGTGACTTCCTGCGGAAGTGCCGGACGGACACGACACCGGAGGCCGTGGGACTCACCGGCCAGGCCGGTCCGACCGCTCGACGGGTACGGGGTCTGCGCCGCGAGGAAGTGGCGCAGCTCGCCGGCGTGAGCGTCGACTACTACACGCGGCTGGAACAGGGCCGGCACACGAGTCCGTCGGAAGGGGTCCTCGACGCGCTGGCGCGGGTGTTCCAGCTCGACGCCGCCGCCCGGGCCCACCTGGCTGATCTGGCCCGCCCGGCCCGTCGGCGGGCTCAGCCCGTACCGGTGCAGCGGGTGCGGCCCGCCCTGCAGCAGCTGATCGCCTCCATGACCGAGCACCCGGCCTTCATCATCGGCCGCCGCACGGACGTCCTGGCGTCGAACACGCTGGCCCGGGCGCTGCTCACCGACTGGACCCGGCTGCCGCCGCGGCACCGCAACTACACCCGGTGGGTGTTCCTCGACCCGGCCGCCCGCGAGGCCTTCAGCGACTGGCGGGCCGTGGCGGCCGAGGTGGTCGGCACCCTGCGGCTCTACGCCGGGCGGTTCCCCGACGATCCGCTGCTCAGCGAACTGGTCGGGGAGCTGACGATCAAGAGCGCGGATTTCCGTACGTGGTGGAACGGGCATCAGGTGCACGAACGCACCCACGGCAGCAAGCACATGGTGCATCCCGCCGTCGGACCGATAACCATCCGCTACGAGGCGCTGGCGCTGCCCGGCGACGACGAGCAGACGCTGTTCATCTACACCACCGATCCGGGCAGCGCTTCGCACGACAACCTGCGCCTGCTGGCGCTGTGGGCGACCCAGCAGCAGCCGGCCGCCGGCCCTCAGGTCACCAGGCCGCTGCGGTAGGCGTAGACCACCGCCTGCACACGGTCGCGCAGGCCGAGCTTGGTGAGGATGCGCGACACGTACGTTTTCACGGTCTCGTGGCTGATCACCAGGGTCGCCGCGATCTCGCCGTTGGACCGGCCGTCGGCGATCAGGCGCAGGACCTCCAGCTCGCGCGGGGTCAGCGCGACGTCGTCCGGGGTGTCCTCGGCGGGCCGGATCCGGGCCGCGTACCGGCCCACGAGCTGCCGGGTCACCTCGGGCGCCAGCAGTGCCGCGCCGGTGGCGACGGTGCGGATGCCGTGCAGCAGCTGCGCCGGCGGGGCGTCCTTGAGCAGGAAACCGCTCGCTCCCGCGCGCAGCGCCTCGTAGACGTACTCGTCGAGGTTGAACGTGGTCACCACCAGCACCTTCACCGGGTGGGCGACCCCGGCGCCGGCCAGCAGGCGGGTCGCCTCGATGCCGTCGAGCACGGGCATCCGTACGTCCATCACCACGACGTCCGGCCGCAGCCGGCCGGCGAGCTCGACCGCCGCCCGGCCGTCGCCGCATTCGCCGACCACCTCGAGGTCGGGCTGGGCGCCGACGATCGTGGTGAATCCCGTACGGATCAGCGGCTGGTCGTCGCAGATCAGCACCCGCAGCGGCGCGGTCACGACGGGCTCCCGCCGGGGATGCGGGCCCGCACGACGAAGCCGCCGCCGCTGCCCCGGCCCGCGCTGAACTCGCCGCCGAGCACCCCGATCCGTTCGCGCAGCCCGGCGAGGCCCCGCCCGCTGCCGCCGGGGGATGCGGCGCGCGAGCCCGGGCCCTCGGTGCTGACTTCCACGGTGGTCTCCTTCTCGCCATGGCGCACATGCACGGTGGTGCGACTGCCGTGGGCGTACTTGAGGGCGTTGGTCAGCGCCTCCTGCACCACCCGGTACGCCGCGACCTCGGCGCTGCCGGTCGTCCGGGCCGGGGTGCCGTCCTGGGTGAACTCGACCGGCTGCCCGGCCAGCCGGGTCTGTTCGACGAGGGTGTGCAGCTCGCCGACGGACGGCAGCCGTGGTTCGGTGGTGTGGTCGGGGTTGAGCAGGTCGAGCAGGTGCCGCAGGTCCGTGATGGCCCGCCGGCCGGTGTCGGTGATCGCGGTCAGGCTCTCGTCGAGCCGGTCGGGCGCGGCGGTCAGGTAGCGCGCCGCCTCGGCCTGCACGACCATCGCGGTGACGTGGTGCGTCACGACGTCGTGCAGTTCGCGGGCGATGCGGGTGCGTTCGGCCGTGCGGGAGGCCTCGGCGACGTGCCGGCGCTGCTCCGCCTCGGCGGCCCGGGTCCGCCGCAGCCAGGCCCCGATGCCCCAGGCGAGGGCCAGCACCAGATAGAACGTGACGAAATCGGCGATGGTCTCGATCGATCCGCTCCGGCTGATAGCGACGGTCAGCGGGACGTACGCGACGGTGAGCAGCACCACGGTGGTGCGCCGGTGGTGATGCAGGTGCAGCGCCGTGCTCACCAGCGCGATGGGCAGGGCCGTACCCGCGACCGTGTGATACGCGCGGAGCTGGTCGATCGCGAAGCCCACCGAGACCAGGGCGAGGCAGAGGGCCGGCCGGCGCCGGCGCACGGCCAGCGGCAGGCACTCCAGGGCGACCACCACGACGGTCAGCGCGTCGAACGGCCGGGTCGGCAGCTCGCCGAGCTGCGTGCCGCGGTTGTGCAGCGCCGGCACCGTCGACAGGAGGACCATCAGCAGCGCGAACGGGAGGTCCCGGACGGTGACGTCCCAGCGCCGCCACCGCTCCGGGACCCGCCGGAGGTCGATCATCGGGAAACTGTAGCGGTCGCCGCCGGGTCAGCGGCCGCGCGGCGCCGACGCGGGACGATGTGTCCGCGGCGGTGGGCCAGCCACAGGAACACGACGGTCAGGGCGACACCGGCCGCCACCGTGTAGAGGCTGCCCTCCGGGCCGAAGTCGCCCCCGGTGATCAGGGTCGAGCCCGAGAACGTGGCGTCCAGCAGTCCCTTGGACTCGCCGTTGCCGGAGACCGCTGCGCCGGAGATGCCGCCCAGGGCGAAGTTCCAGCCGAAGTGCAGCCCGATCGGCACCCACAGATTGCGGGTGGCGGCGTAGCAGGCGGCGAGCATGAATCCGGCCTCGATCGCGATGGCGGTCGCGCCCCACAGAGTCGCGTCCGGGTTGACCAGGTGCATCGCGCCGAACACCACGCCGGTCAGCAGCAGCGAGATCCAGGTGCCGATACGTTCCTCGATGACGCGGAACAGCACGCCGCGGAACAGCAGCTCCTCGGTGACGGCAGCGGCGGCCATGAACCCCACCAGCCCCAACGCGCCGGTGACCGAACCCAGGCCGTGCACGTGATAGCCGTCGAGGAAGGCGACGTTGACGATGACCGCCACGAACATCCCGGCCCCGATCAGTGCTCCCCGCAGGAGCCGGGCGACGGCCCCCGCCCGGGCCACCTCGGTGGGTGCGCGGTGCTCGGTGCGCCGTACGACCCACGCGTAGACCAGGACCGCGAGTACCGCGGTCACGAGCCCGAGTACCAGGGTGAGCCACGGGTTCCCCTGCACCGCGGCGACACCCTGACCACCGACGAAGGTGACCGCCGCAACCGCGAGGAACTGCTTCACCAGACGCATGTTGACTCCTCCATGAAGTCCGCGGCTTGAGCGCCGCGGGCTGCGTTGAACGCTATGGATTCGTCGCGCCGGAATCGTCACCGCACGGTGGACACTCGTGGGTAGCTCGCTCGGGGGACAGGTCCTGCAGGCCCTGCTCCCAGCGCTGCTGTCGTTGCTCGGGTGTCTGCTCCCACCAGGGCACGCCGCGTTCCCCGAGGGCGACCTTGGCCAGCTGTACGCGGGCTCGGGCCGGTGCGGGGTCCACGTCTGCGCGTAGCGCGGTGCCGACGTCGCGCCGGGCGGCCATCAACGCCTTGCGCAGCTGGGCGGCCACGTCTTCGGGGATGGCGGGATCGGTGGCCCGCCAGCGGCGCCCCGAGATGACGACGAAGTGCCCGTCGTCGGTCATCGGCGGTTGCTCTTTGTTCGCCACCGGGCCCCCTTTTCTCCGTAGCCGTTTCCTGGGTGCCGGTTGTCGGCCTTCGTGCCCGATTCCTCAGTGCCCGTTTTCTGGCGCAGCAAGCTCGTTCTTGCTGCGCAGCAGGGCCGCCCGCGTCCGGCAGGGCCGCCCGCGTCCGGCAGGGCCGCCCGCGTCCGGCAGGGCCGCCCGCGCCCGGCGGGTCGCCCCGCGCCCAGGCGCCCGCGCCCGGCGGGCCGCCCGTAGGTTGGCGCCGCTGGCTGCGGACCACCAGCAACTCGTCGCTTATCCACCCCTCCTTCATCTGGTGAGTCGGGGCACCGGCACGTCAGGTTCACCGCATCTGGCTAAGGTCAGCGTGAGGCAGGCTCCCACCAGGTGAGGTTGGCGGCTGCGCGGGACACCGGCTCGATGATCTCGAACCCTTCGGCGATCAGCCCGTCACGGACCCGCCAGACCTCGACGACCGTGATCTCGGGACCGCCGGGCAGCCAGCGCCGGGTGCACAGCACCACGTGATCGCCGTCGGCCAGCAGCTGCAGGACCTCGACCTGCATATCCGCGAGGGGTACCAGCGCCGCCCGGACGGCGGCCAGCCATTCCGTCTTGGTCGAGGAGGTGGAGTCCGGCCGGCGGTGGATGAAGTCGTCGCTGAGGAACGGCGCGAGGGCGTCGACGTCGCGCGTCTCGAGCAGGGCGGCCAACGCCCGCTGGATGACGGCCTTGTTGTCGGTAGTCATGGACGAAGTGTTTGCGCGGCCGCCGCGATTGTCGATGAAACGGGAGTTCATGGCGTCCGGCGCCACGTTGAGTACGCTGCACGTTCGTGGACACGGTGGGGGAGCTGCTGCGGCGCTGGCGGCACCGCCGGGGACTCAGCCAGCTGGACCTCGCCATTGCCGCGGACGTCTCGGCCCGCCACGTCAGCCTGGTCGAGACCGGGAAATCCCGGCCCAGCGCCGACATGATCCTGCGGCTGGCGGATCAGCTGCAGGTGCCGCTGCGCGATCGCAACAGGCTGCTGCTCGCGGCCGGTTTCGCACCCCGGTACGCGGAACGTCCGCTCGACGACACCGCCCTGGCCGCGGCACGCGACGCGGTCCGCCGGGTGCTGCACGCGCACGAGCCGTACCCGGCGCTGGTCTTCGATCGCCGCTGGAACATCGTGCTGACCAACCGTGCGGTCGAGCCGTTCTTCGCCGGCGTCGCCCCGGACCTGCTGCGGCCGCCGGTCAACCTGGTGCGGCTGGGCCTGGACCCGCGCGGGCTCGCTCCGCTGGTCGTCAACCTGGCCGACGTGCGGGCGGTGTTCCGTACCCGAATCTCCCGCCAGCTGGCCACCGCGCCCGACCCCGAACTGACCGCGCTCTACGAAGAGCTGCTGGCCCCCGCGGCGGGAGACCCCCCGGGCGACCGGGTCGACGCCGACGTCGTGATCCCGATGATCCTCCGCGTCGCCGGCCGGGAGCTGCGGATGTTCTCGACCATCACCACGTTCGGCACGCCGATGGACATCACCCTGGACGAGGTCGCGATCGAGTCGTACTACCCGGCGGACGCGGAGAGCGCCGCCTACTTCACGCAGTAGCCGCTCACCGGCGATTGGCCGTTTACGGCTCGGGGTCCCCGGCCCTTCAATCGTCGGTATGCCTGATGACGCTGTGGCCCGAGACCTGTGGCAGCTGTACGAGCCGTTGCACGCGGTCACCTACTTCGCGCCGGAAGCCCGGGCCGCGTTCGAAGGTGCCGGGCTGCGCGGGTTCTGGCGGGGCTACTTCGCGGGCCGGGCCGCCCCGCTCGGAGCCGTGCCGGCGGCACCGGTCACCGCGTTGTTCTTCTCCTTCGCGCCGGCGATGGTGGCCCGCGCCCTGCCCGACGTGTGGCGGCGGGCGTCGCCGGACCAGGCGCTGGCCGGCCGCCTCGAGGGCGCTGTCGCTGCACTGCGGGCCGTACTGCCCCCGGAGCCGGAGCGCTGGGCGGCGGCGGCCGATCTGCTGGAGGTCGCGGCGCAGGCGGCGGTGACTGACGGCCGTGCGCTGGGTGCCGCCAACGCCGCACTGCCGCGTCCGGCCGAGCCGCTGGCCCGGCTGTGGCACGCCGCCACGGTGCTGCGCGAGCACCGGGGTGACGGACACATAGCCGCGCTTGTTCATGCTGAGGTGAACGGCTGCCAGGCGCTCGTACTGCGGGACGCGCTGTACGGCGGCAGGGAACAGCTGCAGCCGAACCGGGGCTGGACCGATGCCGAGTGGGACGCCGCGAGCCGGGAACTGGCATCGCGCGGCTGGCTGGACGACGATGGCCGGCCCACTGCCGAGGCAGGGGCCGTCCACCGCGCCATTGAGGACCACACCGACCGGCTGGCCGCTCAGCCATGGTCCGCGCTGCTTCCCGCCGACCGCACCCGGCTGGCCGAGTTGCTGGCACCGCTGGCCGGCGCCGTCGCGGTCGTCATCCCGTATCCCAACCCCATAGGCGTGCCCGGCCCCCGGACGACGTGATCAGGCAGGGCGTCGGTCTTCCTGCTCGGCGGCCCGATGGATGGCGATCAGCTCGTCGCGGTACGAATGATCGGCCGTCTCGATCTCGTCATTGACCAGGGCCCCGTTCTCCCACCACTGCATCAGCCCGCGGCCCATCTCCTGGCCGGCCCGGGTGTGGACGCACAGGGCGTAGTCCGGGACGCTGACCCGGAGGTCGCCGCTCCTCACCTTGGTGGCCACCAGGTCGGCGTGCTCGGAGCTGGTCCGGTCCTTGCGGGCCAGGGCGAGATAGCGGACGGCATGCACAGCCATCATGGTGTCGCCGCCCGGAGCAGCGTGAAAATTCCGGTGCAGACACTCCAGCAGAACCGGGGCCAGGGGTGCGCCCATGCCCACGTCCTCGACGGCGATGAGCTTCAGCCGGCGCCACAGGTGCTCGGCGACGTCGGCAGAGGTCGACACCATCTCGTACGCGGCCAGCACGGCGTTGTCGACGTTGCCCCGGCGGATGTCCTTCTGCAGGACGGACACCAGCTGATCGACCGGGATACCTCGTGGTGAGGTGAGCCTGGAGTAGGGGTCCTCCTGATGCGGAGGCGGTCCGAAGCGTCGTTGGGTCATGGTCATGCCTTCCGGTTGCGGTGACGGCGCGTCCGAAACGGAAGGGGCCAGACTTCCAAAAATCACATCACGGGACGGGCGCATCGGCAAGCGCTGCCCGCCGGCTCGTGACGCGTCGGAGAAGCGCCACGAAGCGCCGCAGCGTGCGTTGTCGGCGTGCCACGTAAGGGTGAGCCGGGTGATGTCGAGGTGAGGATCCTGACCGGGGCCGTGCTGTGGTCCGGCCGGTACGCGCTGAAGCGCCCCGCCCGAAACGCCGTCAAGGTGTCCGCCGTTGCCAGTGCGGCAAGAGCACCGTAGTGAGGGTGGTGGGGAAAGACGGCCTCGGCGTTCCCGGGATGTGAGCGTCGCGTTGGGCGCATAGTCGGTTCATGGGTCGTCCTCGGCGGGTCAGGGGCTGGTGGCGGTTTGTCGCCCGGCCGCTCGTCGCGTGGCTGCTGTTGTGCGCCGGACTGGTCTCCGCTGTGCTCTGGGCGCAGCGGTCCTCCGAGCGGGAACTGCGGCAGCGGTTCGAGCTGCGGATCTCCATCGGCGCCGATTTCGTGTCCCGCTACGTCGCCGATCTCATCGAGCGTGAACGGGCCCAGGCCGTGCAGTTCTTGTCTGCCGCCAAGGTCGACGAGCGGACCTTCTCGCAGTCCGTGGCCGCGTTCGGCTATCCGGCCGCGGTGCTGCTCGACGGGGACGGCCGGTTGATGCAGGTGGTGCCGGCCAACCCTGATCTGATCGGCCAGGACCTCACGCCGCGGTATCCGCATCTGCGTACCGCGGTCCGGGAGGGCCGGCCCGCGGTGTCGCCGGTGGTGCGGTCGGCTGCCCGGGGTGTCCCGGTGGTCGGATTCGCCGTGCCGTTCACCACCCCGTACGGCCGGCGGGTCTTCTCCGGGGCTGTTGAGGTGGCCACCAGCCCGCTCGGTGGGTACATGCAGCACGCCGTCGACCTGCCCGGCACCGACATCTCTCTGATCGACGCCGGTGGCACCGTGGTCGGTGGCAGCCGGGAGGCGCACACGGGGCTCGACACGGTCGCCGACCGGGATCCCGCGCTGGCGGGGGCGATACAGCACCGGCCGAGCGGCTTGTTGTCCACTGAGGACGGCGACCGTTACTACGTGATCGGGCCGGTGCGGGGCACCCCGTGGCGGCTGCTGGCCACTGTTCCGTACAGCGTGCTTCAGCGACCGGTGACCGGCGCGAACATCGGCACGATGGTCGCCGCCGCCGGGCTGCTGGGTATCGGCGGGCTCGCCGTCGTCCTGCGGGCCCGCGCGGCGCGGAACCGGGCTGCCTTGCATGCCACCGAGAAGCAGTTCCGTGAGGTGTTCGAGAACTCGCTCGTCGGGATGGCGATCACCGGCACGGACGGGCGGGTGAGCCGGACCAACGCGGCGCTGGACCGGTTGCTCGGCCGGCGTGCCGGTGAGCTGGAAGGCCACGCCTGGAGTGAGCTCCTGGAACCGGACGACCGCGAGGCCGGCGCCGAGCTGATGCGTCAGACCGGTACGGGCACTATCCCCGGCTTCACCGTCACCAGCCGGTACCTGCACGCCGACGGGCACACGGTGTGGGTGAACCAGACCAGCACCCTGCTGACCGGCCGGGAGGACCGCTCGGACGAGATCGCGACGCAACTCGTCGACGTCACCGAGCAGCGCGCACTCCAGCAGGCCGAACAGCGTCACGCCGAGGAGGTGGCCGCGCGTGCGGCGGCCCTCGCCAGAGCCAACGAGCAGCTGGAGGCGGCCAACCAGCGGGTCGCCGACCTCGTGGCCATGCTCACCCATGATGTCCGGCAGCCCATCGCGATGATCACCGGGTACTGCGAGATCCTCACGGACGAGTGGGACGAGCAGGACGACGAGACCCGGCGGCACGACCTCGACCGGATCGCCGCGACGGCGGCGAGCATGAGCGGGTACGTCGAGGAGATCCTCACCCTCACCCAGGTCGACGCCGACACTCTGCTCTCGCGTCCCACCGTCCTCAACGCCGGGTCCGCAGTCGCTGACGCGCTCACTCACCTGCTGCCCGACCAGCGCCGGGACGTCACCGCCGAGGCGGATCCGGGACTGACCGTGCGCTGCGATCCCCGGCAGTTGCAGCAGATCCTGGTCAACCTCATCTCCAACGGGCTGAAGTACGGCAGCCCGCCGGTCGTGGTCCGCGCCACCGAGCACGCCGGCGAGGCGTGCATCGAGGTCCTCGATTCAGGTGAAGGTGTGCCTGAGGAGTTCGTGCCGCAGTTGTTCGACCGCTTCACCCGGGCCGGCACCGGCAGCGCGAGCGCCCAGAAGGGGACCGGACTCGGCTTGTACATCGTGCGGCAACTCGCCCACGCCAACGGCGGGACCATCACCTACCGGGCCCGGAATCCCGCAGGCGCGTGCTTCACGCTCCGGCTCCCGGCCGGCGAGCGCGACGGTACGCAGGCCACGGCTGCCGGCGAGCGCGACGGTACGCAGGCCACGGCTGCCGGCGAGCGCGACGGTACGCAGGCGACAGCAACCGGCGAGCCGATCTCTTCCACCGCCGGTCCACGACCGAGGCGCTCGACCTGATCCGCAGGTCCGGCGCAATCCGCGGCCGTGATCCGGACCGCGACGCGGGACCCGCGGACCCTGGGCGGGATCATGGTCGGTGTGGTGGAAACACTGGCGATCCTGGCCGCCGGGTTCTGGGCCGGAATGATCAACGTAGTGGTCGGTTCGGGGACGCTGGTGACCTTTCCGACGCTGCTGCTGTTCGGGTATCCACCGCTGGTCGCCAACGTGTCCAACAACATCGGCCTGGTCGGCGGGGGCATCACCGGCACGTTCGGCTACCGGCGAGAGCTCGCCGGCCGCCGCCGCGAGCTGCGTAGGCTCCTCCCCGCATCTGTGCTCGGCGGGATCACCGGCGCGGTTCTGCTGCTGGTCCTGCCGGACGACGCGTTCCAGGCGATCGTGCCCGTGCTGATCGCCGTCGGGCTTGTGATGGTGGTGTGGGGACCGGCTCTGCAACGGCGCGCGGCGAGCGGCCGGGAGGCCGGCGCGGACGACGGGAGCCTGGCGACTCTGACCCCGGGGCGGCTGGTGGCCGTGCTCGCCGGTGTCTACGTGTTGGGCATCTACGGCGGGTACTTCGGCGCCGCGCAGGGTGTGCTGCTCGTCGGTCTGATGAGCGTGCTCACCGCCGAGGGCATCCAGTCCATCACCGGGCTCAAGAACCTGCTCACCACCGCCGTGAACGCGATCGCCGCCGTGACTTTCCTGCTCGTCTCGCCGGAGTCGGTCGACTGGACGGTAGTGCTGCTGATCGCGGCCGGCGCGACGGTCGGCGGCGTGGTCGGTGCGCGGTTCGGCCGCCGGCTGCCGCCGTGGCTGATGCGGGCGCTGATCGTCGCGGTGGGGGTTGCGGCGATCCTGCGCATGCTCATCCTCGGCTGAGCCGACGGCCTCAGTCGTTACGGTCAGGCCGCGACGAGCGGCTTGAGCGCGGCGCCGACCGCGGAGACCATGCCCGGGCGGTGACCGTTGCGGATCAGGTTGATGGTGATCCCGTCGATCCCGGCCCCGAGCACCCTCTCCTGCAGCTGCTCGGCGACCTGCTCCGGGGTGCCGAGGAAGGCCCGGTTGCGGCGGTCCTCGGGCACGGTCTCGCCGAGCTCCTTCACCTCCTGCTCGTTCTCGCCGACCATGCCCATGCTCAGGTAGCTGGTCGCCAGGGTGGCCGGGTCGCGGCCGATCTCCTCGCAGCGCTGCCGCAGGACGGCGACCTTGCGGGGCAGGTCCTCGACGTCACAGATGATGTTCATGTGGTCGGCGAAGCGCGCGGCCAGCCGGAACGTCTTCTGCTCACCGCTGCCGCCCAGCATGATGGGCACGGTCGGACGCACCCGAGGGTTGTTCATCGCGCCGCGCGCCGTGTACCACTTGCCGTCGAGCGACGCCGGCTCGCCCTTGAGCATCGGCGCGATGATGGTCAGTGCCTCCTCCAGCCGTTCGAAGCGCTGGCCGAAGGTGCCGAACTCGAAGCCGTAGTCGTGGTGCTCGCGCTCGAACCAGCCGGCGCCGATCCCGAGGATCGCCCGGCCCCGGGAGACCACGTCGAGGGTGGTCACGGTCTTGGCCAGCAGGGCGGGATTGCGGTACGTGTTCCCGGTGACCAATGTGGACAGCTGAACAGTCGAGGTGAGCGAGGCCAGCGCGCCGAGCGTCGTGTACGCCTCCAGCATCGCGTTCTCCGGCGCGCCGATGCCGGGCAGCTGGTAGAAGTGGTCCATCACCAGCACCGTGTCGAAGCCCGCGGCTTCGGCCTCCCGGGCCTGCGCGGCGACCGCGCCGAAGGTGTCCTCGACCGGGACGCCGGGGTAGGTGAAGTTCGGAATCTGGTACCCGAGCCGGATGCTCACAGTGCCTCCACCATGTAAGAGGGCTATCACTTGCTAATGTAAGAGCCCTCTTACTCGATGGCAAGCCAGGAGGCAGGTGTGTCCGCGGTCCGCAAGTACCACCACGGCGACCTGCGCGCCGCGTTGATCGAGGCCAGCTTCGACCTGCTCGCCGAGGGCGGCCTGCAGCGCTTCTCGGTCGCCGCGGTCGCCCGCCGGCTGGGCGTCAGCTCCGCGGCGCCGTACCGGCACTTCCCGGACCGTGACCACCTGCTCAGCGCGATCTCCGCCACCGCCGCCCGTGACCTGCGGGCCGCGATCGCCGCCGCCGCGGACGCGGCCGGCACCGACCCGGCCGACCGCCTGGCCGCGGTGGCGGGCGCCTACGTCCGGTACGTCGTCCGCACCGGCGCCGGCTTCCACGTCATCTACGCCGCCGACCTCTACCGGGTCCCCGACGACGCCCGCCGCGAGCAGACCCGGGCCCTGATGACCACGCTGTTCGACCTGGCCACCGCGACCGGCGCACCCTCGTACGAGGAGGACGTGCTGCTCGTGGAGGCGACGATCGCCGTGGCCCACGGTTACGCCTCGCTGTTCGCCGACGGTTTCTTCGCCCGCAACGCCGGCACCGTCGACGCGATCGCCGCCCGGGCCGTGCAGGCCGCCCGCGCCCTGCTCGCCCCCTCGACCGCCGGGCAGTAACCCCAGCGCGGTCCGCCGGCAACCTGTCCGCTCCGGCACCGAGCCGCGGCTGCACCTGTGGGGCACGAGAGTCGTCTGGAGACCACTTCCCGGAGGTTGACGCCTGCCTCCGCCCACCCCGCCCTGACCGCTTGAGGCCGAGGAGCGCACTCCAGATGACGACCCGACAGCAATCCCGACGTGATCCGCGGCCGGCCCGCATCCTGCGCTCGCGAGCCGCGGCGATCCTCGCTGCCCTCGCCGTGGCCCTGACCGTGGCCGGCGTACCCAGCCCCGCATCGGCTGCCGTGCCGCGCGTCGCGCAGAGCTGGTCGTCGCTGATGTACCACAGCCTCACGCCCAGCCCGAAGTACGTGCAGCTGCGCAAGACGCTCGCGGCTCAACGGGCCACCCTCGCCGCCCGGGCGGTTCAGGTGAGCAAGGGCAAGGTCACCCAAACCGCCGCGCAGACCCGGCTCACCACGGCCGTCACCGCTGACGCTGCCGCCCGTACCCGATATGCGGTCGCGGGGGAGGCCCTGACCAGCGCGAGAAACACGCTCACCGTGGTGTCGCTGCAGCGCCCGCGCGCCGGCGCGGCGGTGACCGGGGCGAAGAACGCCATCGCCGCCGCGGCGAAGACAGTGACCACCCGCCGCGCGGAGGCGTCCCTGGCCGCCACCGAGCTGAAGAAGGCCCAGGCCGCGGCCCGCGCCGCCACCGTGGGCCTCGACAAGGCGATCATCTCGTGGCAGTCCGCCTCCGCCACGGTCCGGACCAACCAGCAGAAGCTCATCGCGCTCGACAAGTCGGCCGAGCTCGCCCGCCAGGCCGCCGCCATCAGCCGCACCGTCGTCACCGAGGTCCGGGCCCGCTTCTCCGTCGCGGACACCACGTCGGTCAACGGTGTCACCGTGCACCGGAACGTCGCGTTCGCGTTCCGGCGGATGATGGCCGACGCGAAGGCGGACGGGATCCTGTTCTCCGGCGGCGGCTTCCGCACCAAGCAGCGCCAGATCGAGCTGCGCACGATCAACGGCTGCCCCGACGTCTGGACCGCGCCGGCGTCCTCGTGCCGGGTGCCGACGGCGATCCCGGGCCGGTCCCTGCACGAGCTGGGCCTGGCCGTGGACATCACCTCCGGCGGGCGGACGCTGAACGCGGCCAGCCCGGCCTTCCGGTGGCTGGTCGGGCACGCCGCCAAGTACGGCTTCGTCAACCTGCCGTCGGAGCCGTGGCACTGGTCGATCACCGGCGGCTGACCGCGTGGCATCACCCGCCGGCGTATGACGATGCTGGTATGACCCCGCGGGCGGCCTGCTCGGCCATAATCTGATCATCGCCGATGTGGCCTGCTGAGCGGAGTGCACATGTCCGGACCGATGTCGCGTCGGCGCGCTGCGGCGCTCACGATGCCCGCCCTGCTCGCCGTGCTCGCGCTGGTCGTCACGATGATCCGGGTGCCCGCCGGGATGCTGCCGGCGGCCGCGAGCACCCTGACGGTCGCGCAGGCGATCAGTGCTCAGAGCGGCACCGGCACGGTCCGCGGGTATGTCGTCGGCCAGCCCACCGCCACCAGCACCGTGCTCTTCGCGAACTTCACCGGTGACACGGCCATCGCCATCGCTGACAGCAGCAGCGAGACCGACCCCGGCGACATGCTGTACGTACAGGTGACCACCGCCTACCGGGCCACCTTCGGGCTGCGGAGCAACCCCGGCCTGCTCCGCGACCCGATCACCGTGACCGGCACGCTGACCGCCTACTTCACGCATCCGGGCCTCAAGTCCCCGTCCGCGATGACCCTCGGCGGCAGCACGCCCACGCCGACGCCGACCGGGCCGGCGCCGACGCCGACCGGTTCCACGAGCACCTACTACGCCGCCGCGGCCGGCAAGTCCGGCGAGAGCCTCAAGAACGCGCTGCACATCATCATCTCCAGCGGCGTGACCACACTGTCGTACGACGCGGTCTGGAACGCGCTCAAGGCCACCGATCAGGACCCGGCGAACTCGGCGAACGTCATCCTGCTCTACTCCGGCACCAGCCGGTCGAAGTCGCTCAACGGCGGTGACGCCGGGGACTGGAACCGCGAGCACGTCTGGGCCAAATCCCACGGCGACTTCGGCACGGCCGCCGGTCCGGGCACGGACCTGCACCACCTGCGCCCGGAAGACGTACGGGTGAACTCCGAGCGGGACAACAAGGACTTCGACAACGGCGGCACCGCCGTCTCCGACGCTCCCGGCAACCGCACCGACGCCGACTCGTGGGAGCCGCGGGCGGCGGTCAAGGGTGACGTCGCCCGCATGATCTTCTACATGGCCGTGCGCTACGAGGGCGGCGACTCGTGGCCCGACCTCGAGGTGGACGACGCGACCGGCAGCGGCACCGCGCCGCGGCTGGGCCGGCTCTCCGCCCTGCGGCAGTGGAACCAGCAGGACCCGCCGGACGCCTTCGAGAAGCGCCGCAACGAGCTCATCTACAGCAGCTATCAGCGCAACCGCAACCCGTTCATCGACCACCCCGAGTGGGTCACCTCGATCTTCGGTTAGGGCCGCATCTCGTACGCGCCGCAGAGGGCGACCACGTCTTCCCACACCGCGGCGGTGCGGGCGGCGTCCCACACCGGGCGGCGGATGTGCGCGAGCGCCCAGGCGGCCTGCTCCTCAGTGGTGGCCGCCTTGCCGCCCAGCTCGGTGGCGTACGCGGAGAAGTCCTGGACCAGGATCGCGAACATCTCGTCCAGCAGCCCGCTGTCGAGACCGGTCAGGTCGGCCTGCTCCAGGATCAGCTGGCCGTAGACCACCAGGGCGAACAGCTGGCCGAGCGCGAGCAGGAAGTCGAGGTCACCCTGCTGTTCCGCGTCGGGGGCGTGGGTGCGCAGCAGCGCGCACAGCCCGTCGGCCTGCTCCCGGAAACGGGCGACGTTGGGCACGCCGGAGTGCGCGTCGTAGGCGATGCGCCAGTCGTGGAAACGGATCGAGCCCAGACCGCGGGCCGGGCCCTGGCGGAACAGGAACTCGTCGTCGGCGGCATCGTGGCGCGGCGGTACGGGCTCGAAGCCGGCCGGGTGGAACAGGTAGTTCGGCATGAACTTGAGGATCAGGGCAAGGTTCACATGAACGGTGCCCTCGAGCTTGGGCAGGCCGCGGATGTCCTTGGCCGCCTTGTCGAAGTACGTGTCCGCCTCGAAACCCTTGGCGGCGATCACGTCCCAGAGCAGGTCGATGACCTTCTCGCCCTCGGTGGTCACCTTCATCTTCGTCATCGGGTTGAACAGCAGATACCGGCGGTCCTCGGGGCCGGCCGAGCGCAGATAGTCGACCGCGCGGTCGCTGAACAGCTTCATCGCCACCAGCCGCACGTACGCGTCGGTGAGCTCCCGCCGCACGTGCGGGAAGGCGGTGACCGGCTTGCCGTAGAGCACCCGCCGGTGGGCGTGGGTCACCGCCTCGTACATCGCGTGCTCACAGATGCCGATGGCGGCGGTGCAGAGGTTGAACTTGCCGACGTTGACGGTGTTGAGCGCGGCGTCGAAGGCCGCCCGGCCGGTGTGCAGCACGTCCTGCTCGCGTACCGGGTAGTCCTCGAGGCGGAACTCGCTGACGTACATCTGCCCGTTCACCACGTTCTTGACCAGGTGGTACGCCGGGTGCCGGCTGTCGGCGGCGAAGAACACGTACCCGTCGGGCCCCTCGACGTCGCCGCGGCGGCCGAAGACCGAGACCAGGCCGGCGACGTTGCCGTTGCCGATGTAGTACTTCGTGCCGTCCGCCCGGAAGCCACCCGCGCGGTCCGGGGTGAGGACCATGTCGGTGGCGTAGATGTCAGCGCCGTGGCCGCGCTCGGACAGGCCGAACGCCATGACGTGCCCGTCGGCGAGCAGCTGGGCGGTGTGGGCGCGGGTGATGGCGTTGGCGCTCTGCCACACCGGGCCGAGACCCAGCACGGTCACCTGCCACGTGTACCAGTAGCCGAGGCCGTAGAAGCCGAGGATCTCGCTGAGGGCGGCGTTGCGGGCGGTGTCCCAGCGCTTGGCCGGAGCACCGTCGCCGTCGGCCGCCGGGGTGAGGAACGTGGCGAACAGGCCCTCCTTGGCGGCGAAGTCCAGGAAGTCGCCGTACCAGGCCCGGTCGATGTAGCTGTCGACCAGCGCCCGCTTGCCCCGGCTCTCGAAGAACTCCACGGTGGCGCGCAGCAACCGGCGGGTCTCGGGATCGAACTGCGCCGGGTCGTAGGTGGTCGGGTTGAACAGCAGCGAGTCGGCCATGGCGGCGTCCCCTTTCTCGGTGGGCGGGGTCAGCGGTCGAGGCCGCGCAGGGTGTCGAGGACGTCGTCGAGCCAGTCCAGCACCATCCGCTCGTACGCGATGCCGCCGCGCAGCACGGTGTGCTGCAGCCGCTGGCCCACCTCGAGGGTCGCGGTGTCGGGGAAATCCCGGCGCTCGCCGGTCAGATAGCGCCGCAGGGTGGCCTCATGGGTGACCCGGTAGCGCTCGACCTCGGCGATCAGGGTCGCCCGCCCGCCGGCGTCGTCGAAGGCGGCGCCGCGGATCTTGACGGCCAGCTCGTGCCGGACCGCCTCGGGCTGCACGGGAGCGCGCAGCCACGAGGTGAGGGCGGCTCGGCCCGACGCGGCCACGGAATAGCACCGCTTGTCAGGCCGGCCGCCCTGCCCGATCTCTTCCGCGACGACCCAGCCGTCCGCCTCCATCCGCTTGAGGACGCGGTAGATCTGCTGGTGCGTTGCGGTCCAGAACCGGCCGATGGACCGTTCGAAGCGCCGGGCCAGCTCGTATCCGGACCCCGGCTGCTCCAGCAGGGACACCAGGATCGCGTGCTCGAGGGCCATGCCAGAGCATCCTGCTATGCAACTCGTTGCATAGCAAGCCCGGCGCTACCCCCCCCCGATTACCGGAACGAGACGTCGTCGATGGTGAAACCGTCGGTGCCTGCCATGGTCTCGACGAAGAACGTGGCCTGCGACAACGTCCCGCTCCAGGACACGTTCGCCGTGCCGGACAGCAGCGTCCAGCCGCCCGTGTTCACCGTGGTGGCCGGGGTGAGCTGGACGTAGCTCGTGGTCCCGTTGGCCGTCAGCGCCAGGGTCGCCTTCGCGCTGGGTGTGCCGCTCGTCGACCGCACCCACACCTCGGTGGTGTACGCCTTGCCGTTGGTCAGCCGGGAGGTCACGTCCTGGCCCGGACCGTTCCACGCCCCGGTGCGGCCGGTGACGGTCAGCGCCCGGGTGCCGCTGCGCACCACGCCGGTGCCGGCCGTGAGTGTGCCGCTACCGCGCGGCTGCCAACCGGTGGCGCCGTCCTCCAGGCCCGGATTGGTGAGCACGTTCCCGCCGCCACCGGTGGAGGTTGAGGTGAACTGCCACCAGTTCAGGTTGAGGAGAAAACCGCTGCCTCCGGTGAAGACCAGGTACAGGTCCTGGGTGCCGGTCGCGCCGCTCACGCCGCAGGAGACCGTGGTCCAGGCCTGCCAGCCGCCGGTGCCCGGGGCGGTGCACGTCCCGGCGAGGGTGCCGGTGGGACTGCCCAGGCGCACCTCGATGCGCCCGCCGCTGGTCGCGGAGGCCACCCGGGCGGTGAACGATGCGGCGCCGCCGCCGAAGGCGACCCCCTTCACCTTGACGTAGTCGCGGTTCTCGATGTTGGCGACGTTCATCCCGCCCTCACTGGACGGTTCGGTCTCGACGCCGGACGACCACGCGATGGTCTCCGCCTCCTGGCGCACGTACGGATCCAGCGGAGCGATCTGCGGCGGGCCGGCCGTCGTCATGGACATGGTCGGGATCGTGCCGTCGGCGCGGTAGGTGAACCGTTCCACGGCGACCGACCGCGTGAAGCCACCACCGCCCGGCAGCGCGCCGTTGTGGTAGAAGAAGTACGAGTTGCCGTTGAAGTCGATGACGCCGGCGTGGTTGGTGAAGCTGCTGCCCTGCGTGGGCATGATGGTGCCGCGGTAGGTCCACGGCCCGGTCGGTCCGGGGGCGGTCGAGTAGCCGATGAACTCGGAGCAGCACTGCGCGGCGAACACGTTGTAGTACAGCCCGTTGCGCTTGTAGACCCAGGGCCCTTCCTCATACAGCGTGGGCCGGTTCGCGACGTTACCGGGACGGGCGCCGAACCCGGCGGTGGTCAGCGGGATCTGGGTCGCGCCGCCGGAGTACGAGATCATGTCGGTATTCAGGCGCAGGTACCACAGATTAGGGTTACCCCAGTACAGGTAAGCCTGCCCGTCGTCGTCGATGAAGACGGTCGGGTCGATCTCACCGTTCTCCACCAGCGGCCGGCCGATGGCGTCGGTGAAGGGTCCGGTGGGGCTGTTGGACACGCCGACCCCGATGGCCATCCGGCCGGTGGCCCGGTTGGTGACGGGCACGTACCAGTAGAACTTGCCGTTGCGGGCGATGACCTGACCGGCCCACGCGTCCTTGCTGGCCCAGCTGAAGGTGGCCAGGCTCATCGGGGAACCGTGGTCGGTCCAGTTCACCATGTCCGCCGAGGAGTAGACCCGCCACTCGCGCATGGTGAACCACGTCGAGGCGTCCTCGTCGTGTCCGGTGTAGAGGTACACCCGGCCGTTGTGGACCAGTGGGGCCGGGTCGGCGGTGTAGATGGTCTGCACGATCGGGTTGTCCGCCCGGGCCGGCCCGGCGACCGCCGGCACCAGCGCCAGGGCGCACAGCAGGGCGGTGATCCAGGCGATGCCGCGGCGCGGCCGGCCGGTTGCAGACGGTACGAATGTGGGTCTCACGGCACTCCTCAATGGAACGTCCGGCCGGGTCACTGCAGCGACACGTCGTCGACCAGGAACGGCGTCGTCCCGGAGGTGGTCTCGACATAGAGGGTGGCGGCGGAGACGGTGCCGGACCAGGACACGGTTGCTGTGCCGGTCAGCAGCGTCCAGCCATTGGCGTTGATCGCGCCGTCCGGGGTCAGCCGCACGTAGTTCGTGGTGCCGTTCGCGGTGACGGCCAGCGTGGTCTTGACGGTCGCCGTACCGCTCTGGGCGCGGGCCCATACGGCGGTGGTGTAGGTCCTGCCGTTGGTCAGTTTCGACGCCACCGCCTGGCCGGGACCGTTCCAGGCCGCCGTGCGTCCGGCGGCGAGCAGGGACCGGGTGCCGCCGTGGGCCGTGCCGGTGACGGACGACAGGGTCGCGCTGCCGAACGGCGTCCAGCCCGTCGTGCCGCTCTCCAGGTCACCGTTGGTGAGCAGGTTCCCGCTGCCGCCGCCCGGGTTGCCGATGCTGCCGGGCGCCGCCCGCAGGGCGGCGTACCAGGTGGCGGCCATCTTGTCGTATCCGCCGGCGGTGGGGTGGACACCGTCGATGAGGTCGCCGGTGTTCAGGGCGGCGTGCATGTCGACGAGGTGGACCCGCCGGCCCGCGTTGACCTTGCTCTGCACGATGCCGGGGATGGCGGCGTTGAAGTTCCGCGCGGCTGCCTCCTGGCCGGCGTTCGCCAGCGGGATGATGGTGGCGACGAGGACGTCGGCGTCCGGGGCGGCCGCGGTGATGTGGTCGATGAGGGTCGACAGCCGGGCCGGTGCGCTCGACACGTTGTAGTTCTGCAGGATGTCGTTGGTGCCGATGTGCAGCAGGACGGTGCGTGGCCGGGTGGTGTTGAGCCAGCCGGTGATGGAGGCGTCGATCTGGTCGATGCGCCAGCCGGGGTGGCCCTCGTGATCGTGGTCGCCGAGGGAGCCCGGCCCGTTGAACTGGGAGCCGACGAAATCGTTGCGGTAGCCGGCCGCGGCCAGGCGCTGCCACAGGCCGATGCGGTAACCGCCCGGCACCTGGGTGCCTTCGGTGATCGAATCGCCCAGCGGCATCACGCGCACTCCGCCGTTGGACTCGGCGTGCGCCGCCGTGCCCGGTACAGCCGCGCCGACGAGGACCAGAGCCAGCATGACCAGCATCCGCAGGGCGTGGCGACCGGCGCGGTGGTAAACCTGCACGAATGCTCCTTCGGTCGATGTGAGCGTTAACATACATTCAGATTCGCCAATGTTGCCAGATTGTTTCGACCCTTTCAAGGGGTGGTTCTTTGCGCCGCGACTACCTTTCTCATAACACTTTCTCGCGTACGAAATTGGGTGCGACTTTCTTGCTCCAGGCCTCATAACGCTTTTGTGGGAAACTTTCTGAGAATGCGGAAACGGGAAAGCCTGGCGACGTCGGGCGCGCTGCCGTCGGCGTACGATGCGTTGCCCGGGACGACTGGTGATGGGGAAATGCGAAGCACACGCACCAATGACGCCGCTCTGGTCGCCGCCGCGCAGGCCGGCGATCGCAGAGCGCTGGAAGAGGTGGCCGCGACCTACCTGCCGCTGGTCTACACGATCGTGCGGCGCGGTCTCGGTGCTCACCCGGACGTCGACGACATCGTCCAGGACGTGATGCTGCGGGCCCTGCGGCAGTTGCCGAAACTGCGTACCCCGACTACCTTCCGCGCCTGGCTCGCCGCCATCGCGATCCGGCAGGTCGGCACCCACCTGCGCCGCCGTGACCGCACCGCCGCCCGCACCGCGAGCCTGGAGGAGGCCACCGGGATCCCCGACCCGCACAGCCCGTCCGAGGACCTCACGGCACTTCAGGTCGACCTGTCCCGGCAGCGCCGGCAGGTGGAGCGAGCCAGCCAGTGGCTCGGCCCCGACGAGCAGGCGCTGCTGTCACTGTGGTGGCTGGAGGTCGCGGACCAGCTGACCCGGGCCGAGCTGGCATCCGCGCTGGGCCTGAGCGTCGCCCACGCCGGCGTCCGCGTGCAACGGATGCGCACCCAGCTGGAGGCCAGCCGGGCCCTGGTCGCGGCGCTCGACTACCGGCCGCGCTGCCCCCGCCTCGCCGCGGTGGCCGAGGGCTGGGACGGCACGCCGAGTCCACTGTGGCGCAAGCGGCTCACGCGTCACGTCCGGTCGTGCCCGTACTGCGCCCGGGCCGCCGACAGCTTTGTGCTCACCGACCGGCTGCTGCCGATGTTCACCCTGCTGCCGGTCCCCGCCGGCATCGGCCTGCCGCTGCTCGGCAAGCTCGCGCTCGACGGCGCCGCGATCGGCGCGGCCGCACCGGCGGCGCTGACGGGTACGGCCGGAGCCAAGGCCGGGCTGCTGAGCCAGCTGATCCAGACGGCCACCCTGCATCCCGTGCTCTCCACGATCGCCGCGGGAACGCTGGCGGCCGGGGCGACAGTCACGACCGTGCAGCTGGTCCCGCCGTCGCCGGCACCCGCCCCGCGAGTGATCGCGGAACCGACCCGGACGACAGCTCCGGCGCCCGTCGCGCCCGCGCCCACGCCGACGACCGCGCGCTCGACCGCCGCACCGACGAGGCCCGCGCCGACATCGGCCGGACCGTCGGCCACCAGCACCGGCACGGTGGCCCTCGGCCCGCTGTCGCTGGAGGCAGGAAGCTCCGCCGGGCGGTACGTCGCGATCGAGACAGGCCTCGGCGTCCTGGTCCCGGCCGGCCCGGGCGCCGACGGCGCCACCCGCGCCCGCGCCACCTTCAGCGCTATCGAAGGCCTCGCGGACATCAACTGCTTCACATTCCGGTACGCCGACGGCCGCTTCCTCCGCCACGCCTCATGGCGCGTCCAGCTGAGCCCCAACCAGGGAACCGAACTGTTCCGCGGCGACGCGACCTTCTGCCCGCGCCCCGGTGCGACGCCGGGCACCGTGCTGCTGGAAGCGTCGAACTATCCGGGCTGGTTCGTGCGCCATCGCGGCGGTGAGATCTGGGTGGACCAGTCCGACGGCACTGTGGGGTTCCGCGCCGACGCCTCGTTCCGGGTGCGGCCTCCGCTCGTTTGATAAGCGGGCGGCGGACATTCCGCTGTGCCGGGCCGGCTGCACCGATCAGGTGAAGGCGCTGAGCCTTTGCTCGCTCAGCCTTACGTCAGCGTCCGGCTTCGGTCCGTGGTGATGACCCGAACGGGGGACGCCGCCGCGGTCGATGCCCATGTCTCGATCTATGATCGTCCGGTCTTATCAAATATCAAACAACGGAGGACGCGGGATGACGGACGACGACGATCGGGGCGCCGCCCGCGAGATGCTGCTCGTCGGCGGGCTACTCGTGGTGTTCGTCGGCGTGATCGGCGCACTCGTCTATCTCGCGGTGAGCTGAGCCGCCGGCACGTGCCGCCAGGCCTACCCTCGCCGCGCTGGCCACCGGCCCGGCCGGCTCGCCGCGGACTCCGCGCCGGTCGTCGGGCCACTCACCCGGGCGGTCGACCGCTGTCGTTCTGCTTGGACATCTTCTCGATGACCCGAGCGTGGGCGTTGGTGATGTGCTCGCGCAGCGCCGCCGCCGCAGCGGCCGGATCATGAGCCACACAGGCCGCGAGGATCGCCTCGTGCTCCCGCAGGATCTGCTCACGGGTGCTGGGGGACCGGGTGCCCGCGAAACGGTACCTCTCGCCGTTCTGCCACACCGGCTCGAGCGCGCGGAGCAGCCAGCGGGACTGGGCCGCGGCGTACATGGCGAAGTGGTAGTCGGTGTGGGCCTGCCGGGCGGCAGCCTGATCGCCGAGCTCAAGCGCGCGGACGTTGCGCTCCAGGTAGGCCCGGGCCCGGTCGGCGTCCTGCTCGGTGAACCGTACGGCCGCGCGCTCGATCGCGGTGATCTCCAGCAGCATCCGCATGTCGTGGGTGTCGTGGGCATCCTCGACGGACAGCTCGCGCACCCACGCGCCCTTGTGCGGGATCACCTCGACCAGGCCGAGCGCCTCCAGCCGGCGGATCGCCTCACGCACCGGCATCATGCTCATGCCCATGCTGGTCGCGAGGTCGGTGAGGCGTAGCGCGGCACCGCCCTCGAGCTCCCCGACGAGAATCGCCTCATGCAGCTGCGCGGTGGCCGCATCGGCGAGCGTGGCGTGGATCGGGGGCGCCGGGCGGGCCGACGTCATCCAGCCTCCATCGGGTCGACTCGTTCCGGAACGGACGATCCCGATCTTAGCCAGCGTCACCGGGCTGCCGGTGGGTTCACGCCACCGCAGGGGTGGATCCGGCACGGGCGTGGCCAGGCCAAGGGCCGCGGAGCCCGGCCGGAATTGGAGCCGTGCCTGGTTGCGGCTTGACCGAACCGGAGCTGAGGCTGGGCCGGCGCCGGATCGCCCACATCACCGGCGACCCCACCTACTGCGCGGCCCGCGACCGGTGACCCGCGAGGTGCTCGCCGCGGCCGGCCTGTCCCTGGCCGCCGAACCGATGTTCGGCCGGTGGTCTCAGCGCTGGGGCCGCACGCGGCGACGGCACTTGTTCGCCGCCCTCGACAGCGCCCCCACCTCGGGCGTGATCCGTGAACCGGGCCGCCTCATCGTCCGCGAATCCACCGGCATCGCACCCAGCCGCTGAGCGCCGGTCGCTACCCTGGGGCGGTGGCCCCCGATCTGGTCCTGCTGTCCCGGGTCTCCTTCCGTGACCAGGAGATTGTGGGCCCCCGCCTGCAGGCCCTCATCGCCCTGCTCGCCGGTGCGCTGGGCACCGGCTGCGGCACCGGGCGGCTGATCGAGGGCATCTGGCCCGACCGCCGGCCGGAGAATCCCGCCAAGGCGCTGCAGATTCTCGTCTCGCGGGCCCGGTCGCAGCTCGGCGCCGACCTCATCGTCCGGACCCCGGCCGGGTACCGGCTCACGCTGACCGAGGATCAGGTCGACAGCTCGGCGGTGCTGCTGCGGGCCGAGGAGACCACCCGGTGCTCGCTGGCCGGCGACCATGCCGCCGCGATCCGGCACGCGGACGCCGGGCTCGCCCTCTGGGCCGGCGCCAGGCCAGGACCGGCCGATGATCCGCTCACCGCCCTGCGGGCCGAGCGGTGGGTCACCCAACGCGCACTGGTACGGGCCCGCGCGCTCGCTCTGGCCCGCCTCGACCGGCCGGCCGAGGCGGTGGAGGTGCTGGCCGAGGTGGCCGCCGAACGGCCGCGGGACGAGGAGGTGCTCGTCGAGCTGCTGCGATGCGAGGCGGCGACGGTCGGGCCGGCCGCGGCGCTGGGTCGCTACGACGCCTATCGGCGGTCGCTGCGCGACGAGCTCGGGACCGATCCCGGCGCGGCGTTGCGGGCCGAGCATCAGCGGCTGCTGCGGGGCATGGCGCCCACGGTACGGCGGGGCGTCGCGTACGAGCCGAATCCGTTGCTGGGCCGGGATGACGATGTCGCCGCGGTGGAGGCGTTGTTGCGTACCTCTCGGGTGGTGTCGATTGTCGGGCCCGGCGGGCTCGGCAAGACCCGGCTTGCTCATGCCGTGGCCCGTCGGGCCGCGGTGCCGGCGGTGACCGTCGTGCCGCTCGCCGGCATCTCCGGCGCTGATGACGTGGTGCGGGAGGTGGCGGCGGCTCTCGGGGTGGGGGAGCGCCGGATGCCGGGTACGGTCGGGCACAGCGTCGGGGCGGGGGACATCGCCGCCGCGTTGGCCGGCGGGCCTTCCCTGCTGGTGCTGGACAACTGCGAGCACGTCGTCGCCGCGGTCGCCGATCTGGCGCGTGTGTGCGTGTCGATGACCGCGGAGCTGCGGATTCTCACCACCAGCCGGACGCCGCTGGGACTGTCGTCGGAGGCGGTGCACCGGTTGCCGGAGCTGAGCTTGTCGACGAGCGTGGAGTTGTTCGGGCAGCGGGCGCGGGCGGCGCGGCCGGACGTGGAGCTGCCCGCGGACGCGTTGGCGGAGCTGTGCCGGCACCTGGACGGGCTGCCGCTGGCGGTCGAGCTGGCCGCCGCGCGGGTACGGATCATGTCCGTGCCGGAACTCGCCCGGCGCCTCGATGACCGGTTCGGCCTGCTGCGTGGTGCGGCCCGGGATGCGCCGCAACGCCACCACACGCTGCATGCCGTGGTCGACTGGAGCTGGAATCTGCTGGAGCCGGCCGGTCGGGCAGCGATGCGCGCGTTGTCGGTGTTCGTCGACGGGTTCACTCCGGAAGCCGCGTGCCGGCTGTTCCAGGCGTCGCCCGCCGGCCTGGGGGAGACGGACGGGCTGGTGCTGCTGGAGCACCTGGTCGACCATTCGCTGCTCAAGACCCTCGACACCCCGTCGGGCACCCGGCTGCGGATGCTGGAGACGGTCCGGGAGTTCAGCGCCGCGCGGCTCGCGGCGGCGGAGGAGACCGGCGAAGTGACGGCCGCGTTCCTGGCCTGGGCGCGCGCGTTCGGCATCAGCCATCACGCGGATCTGCTCGGCGCCGACCCGTACGAGGCGGTCGCCGTGGTCAAGGCGGAGCAGGAGAATCTGCACCGGGCGCTGCGGCTGGCCCTCGACCGCGACGACCGGCCCACCATCGCCGCGGTCGCCGCGGTGCTCGGGGGCATCTGGAGCCTGGAGTCCCACCACGCGCGGCTCATGACGCTCATCCGGCAGATCTCCTGGCCGCTGTCGCACTACCGGCCGGAGCCGCCGTTCGTCGAGGTGACCCGGACCGCCCTGACCATCCCGGTGGTGGCCACCTTCAGCGGTGCGGGTCCGCGGCCGCTGCGGGCGCTGGTCGCGTTGCGGCGGCTCGGCCCCGCGCAGCCCGACACGGTGATCAGGGCGATCGGCCGGGTGATCGACGCGCTGGGTGATCCGGCGGAGCTGCAACGGCTGTGCGACAGCACCGAGCCGCTGCTCGCCGCGGTCGCGAACACGCTCGCCGGCTACTACTCGGAGATGGCCGGTGACGCCGACGCCGCGTTGCGGACGGCCCGGCGAGGCCTCGACATCTTCACCCAGCTGGACCTGCCGTGGCCGCGGTCGGTGGGCCACGGCCGGGTCGCCGAGCTGTGCCTGCGGCAGGAGCAGGGCGCCGAAGCCCGCGACCACCTGCTCACGGCGCTGCCGCTGCTGGAGCGCCTCGGCGCCCGGACCGACGTGGTCGGGGTACGGGCCTGGCTGGTACTGGCCAACCTCCAGCTCGGTGACACCGTCGAGGCCGGACGGTGGCTGGACGGGCTCACCGGGGTCGCGCTCGACGAGGACGTCACCTCGGCCGGCTACGACCTCGGCATCAGGGCCGAGCTGCTGCTGGCTCGCGGCGAGGCGGAGGCCGGCCTGCGGCTGTGGCGCCGGGCCGTCGACCAGGTTCCCGACGGCGGTGCGGACCCCTGGGCGGTGGAGGCACGGTCGGTGGCCGTCGTCGCGCACGCCCGGCACGGCCGGCTCGACCTCGTGGCCGACCTCGCCGACGCGCTGCCCGGGCGCCTGATCCGGCTGCTGACCCCGCCACCGGCCGGCTCACCGCCGTACCCGATCGAGCAGTTGATCTGCGGCACCCTGCTGCTCGCGATCGCCGTGGCGGACCTCGCACGCGCCCGGCGTACGGGTGATCCGGAGCTGGCGCGGTCGGCGGCGCGGATGATCGCGCTGGCCGAGCGGTTCCGCTTGCGGATGTTCCAGCCGACGATGTCGGCGGCGTCGGCCCGGGCGGACGCCGAGCAGGCCGACCGGCCGGCGTACGAGCAAGCGGTGTTGTCGTACGCCGGCCTGGACCGGGCCGGGATGCGCCTGGCGGCGCGGGATCTGCTGCGGGATCGCGCGACCGGCGCTGATCAGCGTGTACGGTCGCGGTTGTAGAGGCGCCTCGCCCAGAGATAGCCGCCCAGCGCGATCACCGCGCACCAGCCGAGCGCGAGCACGGCGCTCGCGCCGATCGAGGTGCCGAGCAGCAGCCCGCGCAGCGTCTCCATGATCGGCGTGAACGGCTGGTACTCGGCGAACCACCGCAGCCCGGCCGGCAGCGACCCGGTCGGCACGAAGCCGCTGCCGAAGAAGGGCAGCAGCATCAACGGCATCGGCAGGTTGCTCGCCGCCTCGACCGTCTTGGTCGCCAGGCCCATCGCGACGGCCAGCCACACCAGGGCGAACGTCGCCGCGGTGAGGATCCCGCCGACCGCCAGCCACTCGGCTGCGGACGCGGTGGGCCGGAAGCCGACGAGCACGGCGACGCCGAGGACGACGGCGAGCTGGGCCAGGGTCTGCAGCACGCTGCCCAGCACGTGCCCGGTCAGCACCGACACCCGGGCGATCGCCATGGTCCGGAAGCGGGCGATGATGCCCTCGGTCATGTCCATCGCCACCGCCAGCGCGGTGCCCTGCACGGCACCGGCGATGGTGATGAGCAGGATGCCGGGCGTGACGTAGTTGACGTAGGCGCCGCGACCACCGGACCCGCCGCCGAGACCGTCTCCGAGGGTGCCGCCGAGCACGTAGACGAACAGCAGCAGGAAGATGATCGGTACGGCGAGCAGCATCAGGAGCAAGGACCAGTTCCGGGCCATGTGCCGCAGTTGGCGGCGCAGCATGGTGGCCGAGTCGCGCACGGCCAGGGTCATCATGGTCATCGCGTGGCCCGGCCCGTTACGGAGAGGAACACGTCGTCGAGATCCGGCGTGCGGACCGCCAACCCCTGCACGTCGACGGCGGCGGCGTCGAGTTGATCCAGCAACTCCTTGAGGGAACGGACGCTGCCGTCCCCGGGCACCCGCAGGACCAGCGACTCATCCGCCGGATCGGCCACGACGCCCAGCGCCGCGGCCGCGGCGCTCAGGTCACGGTCGTCGGTGAACCGCAGCTCGACGTGCCCGCCCGGCACCAGCCGCTTGAGCTCGTCCGGAGTGCCCTCAGCGACCAGCCGGCCCCGGTCGAGCAGCGCGATCCGGTCGGCGAGCCGGTCCGCCTCCTCGAGATACTGCGTGGTGAGGAAGACGGTCACGCCCCGGCCGGCCAGGTCCCGGACGATCTGCCACATGTCACGCCGGCTGCGCGGATCCAGCCCGGTGGTCGGCTCGTCGAGAAAGATCACCCGCGGGTCACCGATGAGGCCCATGGCCAGATCGAGCCGGCGCCGCATCCCGCCCGAGTACGTCACGCTGGGCCGGCGCGCGGCCTCCCCGAGCCCGAACCGCTCGAGCAGATCCGCGGCTCGCCGCCGGCCCTCGCCCCGCCCGAGGTGGTGCAGGTCGGCCATGAGCAGCAGGTTCTCCTCGCCGGTGAGGAAGCTGTCCACCGCGGAGAACTGACCGGTGACACCGATCGCTGCCCGGACCCGATCGGGCTCACGGGACACGTCGTGACCGCCGACGCGGACCTGGCCGGAGTCGGCCCGGATGAGCGTCGACAGGATCTGCACCATGGTGGTCTTGCCGGCACCGTTGGGGCCGAGCAGGGAGAAGACGGTGCCGGCGGGCACCTGGAGGTCGATGCCGTCGAGTACGACGTGGTCGCCGTAAGACCGGCGCAGGCCGGCGACGGCGATGGCCGGCTCGGTGGAGGTTGTCGTCATGCGGACGACAGTGCCGCGGTGGCGGATCACGGCGGTTTCACCGTGGTTTCACCGGATCAAGCTGGGTACCAGGGGCTCATGAGTGGTCCTGAGATCAACACCGCGCGGTTGTGGTTGCGGCAGTTCCGGGCCGAGGATCTTGTTCCTCATCGGACCGCGGTCGACGATGATCCCGCGGTGACCTGGGCCCATGAGCGCCGGCCGCTCGCCGTCAGTCTGCGGAGCTGGGCCGATCGCCTCGACGAGTGGCAGCGGGACGGGTTCGGCATGTGGATCGCCGAGGTCGCCGCCACCCGCGAGGTGATCGGCCACTGTGGGTTGCAGCGGCTGGAGGGCGGCGACGAGGTCGAGGTCGGCTACTACCTCGGCCGCGCGGCCTGGGGGCAGGGGTACGCCACCGAGGCCGCCCGGGCCAGCCTGGCGTACGGGTTCGACGAGTGCGGCCTGTCCTCGATCGTCGCGGTCGTCCGCCACGAGAACGCGGCCTCCCGGCACGTGCTGGAGAAGCTCGGTATGCGCGCGGAACGGGACGGTGTCTTCTACGGTGCCGACGCCACCTTGTTCCGGCTTCATCCCGGTGACCTTCGCCGCTGACACCTCAGGGTGAGGTGAACGTCAGGTTGTGGCGATGAGCTCGCCGGCGACCCAGCGGGCGACGCCCGGCGGGTAGGGCGCGGGCAGTCCGAGCACGATGTGCCCGAAGCCGGCCCCGATCGCTTCGCTGATCGCGGTGCGGGTGTTCGCCGGGCGGTCGTAGGCGACCGGCAGGTGGATCGAGCGGGTGATCGTGGCGGGGTCGCGGCCGATGTCGGCGCAGTAGCGGTCCAGCAGTGCGCTGCGGCGGACCACGTCGTCCAGATCGCCGCCGGGGATGTTCCACACGTCCGCGTGTTCGGCGACCACGCGCAGCGTGCCGGCGGAACGGCCGCCGATGAGGATCGGCGGGTGCGGGCGCTGGACCGGTTTCGGGTTGCCGTACGCGCCGGTGAGCCGCACGTACTCGCCCGGGAAGTCGAACGGCTCGGTTCCGGTCCACAGCCGCCGGATCACCGTGCACGCCTCGGCGAGGCTGCCCACAGCCTGCGCGGTGTCGTGGGGCAGGCCGTGGGCCTCGTACTCGCGCCGGGCCAGTGGGTGGCCCGGCCGGGAGCCCACCCCGATGCCGAGGGTGAGCCGTCCCGCCGAGACGATGTCGACCGTCGTGGCCATCTTGGCCAGCAGCGCCGGGGGCCGGAAACGGTTGCTGGTCACGAGCAGGCCCAGCCTCAGCCGCGTGGTCAGCGCGGCGAGGGCCGACAGCAGGGTCCAGCCTTCGAAGGCCGGTCCGGCCGGGTCGCCGCCGATCGGCATGAGGTGGTCGAACAGCCAGGCGTGCTCGATCTCCGGGATCGCCTCCGCCTCCTGCCAGACCCGCAGGATGTCGTCGTAGCCGACCTGTTGCGGGGCCGTCATGATGCCGAAGCTGGTCACTTCGACTCGACCCGCCCCAGCGCGTGCGATCCCGTCACCAGTTCGGTGCTCGCGTCGGTCCAGCTGGGGTCCGCGGGATAGAGCGCGCTGCGCAGGTACGCCCACGTGAGCTGCTGGATCAGGGCGACCCGTTCCGGGCTCTCGTCCGTCGTCGAGGTGACGGCCTGACCGAGGATGCCGCCGAGCGAGTGCTCCGCCCCGAACAGCGTGAGCAGGCTCTTCGGTCCCGGGCTGAGCACGTACGGGTCGGTGAACCAGTCCGGTCCCCGTACGGACAGCGCCGACTGGTCCTTGTCCCCGGCGACGATCAGGGCGGGGGTACGCATGGCAGCGAAGTCCGGGCTCATGAACGGGAAGTGCTCGGCGGCGAACGGCGACAGGTCGGCTCCGCCCGTACCGGTGGTGGCGAGCAGGACACCCGCCTTGATCCGCGGATCGCTCAGGTCCTCGCCCGGTGCGCCGCCGGGGTCCAGCACCCGCGCGCCGAGCAGCGTGCTCGCCGTCTGCCCGCCCCAGGAGTGGCCGGCCACGGCGATCCGGGTCCGGTCGAGCCGGCCGGCGAGGCCGGGCACGGACGCCTCGATGAGGTCCAGCTCGTCGAGCACGCGCTTGAGGTCGGCGATCCGGATCCGCCAGATGTCCGGGTAGCGCGGGTCGTCCGGGGTGACGGCCAGGGTCGCCGAGTCGAGGTGGGTCGGCTGGATCACCACGAAGCCGCGGGCGGCCCAGTAGCCGGCCAGCGGCTCGTACTCGTTCATCGACGAGGCGAACCCGTGCGAGAACACGATGATCGGCAGGTCTCGGCCGGTGGCCGGGGCGGACACCCGGACCTGGAGGTCCTCGCCGCGGCCCGGGGCCGGCAGGACCACTGGGCGCAGGGAGACAACGGGGGTGATGGTGGTGGACATGGCGGTCACTCCTCGACGGCTGACGGCAAAAGCGGAACGTCGTTCCACATACCAAGATATGGAGGCGTGTTCCGCTTAGCCAGCGGTGTGATGGAGCCCACCGGTAGGTGCCGGGTGCCGGTGCAGGTCAGGAGGGTGTCGTGGCGCCGTACTTCAGGCCGTCGATCAGCAGCGCGACCATGCGTCGGCCGTGGTTGCCGCCGTCCTCGCCGGAGATGCACAGGTTGCTCACGGCGTAGAGCAGGTCCTGCGGGCTGACCTCGGCGCGCACTGCGCCGGCCGCGGTGGCGGCGTCCAGCAGGCTGCCCAAGGCCGGGCCGAGCCGTTGCAGGAAGTAGTCCGGCAGGACGTTGAAGGCCGGATCGCCCGAGTGCAGGGCCGCGGCCAGGCCACGCTTGGTGGCGATGAAATCGGTGAACCGGTAGAGCCAGCGGCTGAGGGCCTCACCGGGCTCGTGCTCCGCCGCCAGGACCGGCGCAGCGTCGGCGCAGGCGTCCACCTCGCGGCGGAACACGGCCGTGACCAGGTCGGACCGCAGCGGGAAGTGCCGGTAGAAGGTGCCGACCCCGACCCCCGCCTTGGCGGCGATCTCGCGGACGGGGGCGTCCACCCCCGAGGTGCTGAAGACGACCTTGGCGGCGTCGAGCAACGCGTCGATGTTGCGCTGCGCGTCCACCCGCACCCGCCGGCCCCCGTTCATCTGGAAGAGCGTTCCGGTTCGAGCTTACGTCAACGCGCGGGCTACCAGAGCTGGTCGCCCGCGCGCACCACCATCTCGTTGACGGCCACCCCCCGGTCCCGGGTGACGACGTAGCCGATCGCGTCCGCCACGTCCTCCGGGCGCAACGCCCCACCGGTGCCGGGCTGCACCACGCTGACGCGTACCCGTTCGGTCAGCAACTCCTGGCGCAGCGACTCGGTGAACCCGGTCAGGCCGAACTTCGACAGGTTGTAGGCGCTGCTGCCCCCGCGGGCGACGCGCCCGGCGGTCGAGCCGACGTTCACGATGTCCGCGACCTGCCGCGGCGCGGTCGTGGCCGCGTCGATCAGGTACGGCACGGCGGCATGGGTCACGTGCAGCAGCGCCGAGACGTTGAGCGAGATCGTCCGGTCCCACTGCTCGAGCATGGTGTGCAGCGCCGTGTCGAGCAGCACCACCTCCGCGTTGTTGACCAGGACGTCCAGCCGCCCGAACCGTTCGAGGGTGTCCATCACCGCCTGCTCGGCCTGCTCCGGGTCGGTGATGTCGGCCGGCACCGCGACGGCGTGACCGCCCGCGCCGGCGACCTCCGCGACGACCCGGTCCAGGCTGTCCCGGCGGCCGGCCACCAGCGCGATCGCCGCGCCCTCCCGGGCCAGGCGGCACGCGGTGGCAGCGCCGATCCCGCTGCCGGCCCCCGTGACGAGGGCGACAGCGGCGCTCAGCGACCCGGCCGGCTTGGTCATGCCGGCAGGTCGGTGCCCGCCTGCTCGCGCACCATGTAGTCCGCGTACCAGGCCGGCCAGTCGGGGTCCGCCGCGCCGATGCGCGCCTCGTGCTCGCCGTGCGCGGCCGCGGCCCGGCGCAGCGCGTCGGCGAGGTCCGTGGTGGAGGCGAACGTGGTGGCGGCCGGGTCCACCCGTCCCGGGAGCCGGGTGGTGACCTCCTGCAGGATCCAGCCGTTGCCGTCCGGGTCGCTGAACGACAGGAACGAGCCGTAGCTGTTGCGGGCCGGATCCGGACCCGGCACCCGGGCGTCGGTGCCCGCGTGGTGGAAGATGCCGCCGGCGTCGTGGAACACCTCGCTCGGCTCGGCGCCGAGCCGCTTCAGCTCGTCGTGCGCCGCGTCGATGTCGGTGACGATCAGGTGCAGGCCCTGGGCCGAGCCGGGGGCCTGTGCCGTCACCGAGGTGCCGAAGATGACCGAGGCCGGCGAGCCGGGCGGGGTCACCTGCACGACCCGGAAGTCCTCGCCGGTGGCGAAGTCGGCGTCCAGTCGCCAGCCCAGTGCCGTGTAGAAGGCCTTGGCCCGGTCGACGTCCGACACCGGTACCACGACCACTTCGAGCTTCATGTCCATGACTTGCGCCTCCAGCGCTCGGACGAATTGCCAACGCGATCAGCGTCGCCGTCCGGGGGCCGGGGTCGCGCCCGTGTATGTCCCTGGTCGGTGGCGGACCAGGGAGTGCCACGGGCGCGAACCGGGTCCGGGTGGCCGGATGGTGGACCTGGCAGCAGATGTCATCCGAGGAGGTCGGACATGGAGTTCCTGGTCACCATGACCACGACAGTGCCGGACGGGACCACGCCGGCGGAGGTGGCCGACATGCGCTCGCGCGAGGCCGCGAACACCCGCGTCCTGGCCGCTCAGGGACGCGTGTTGCGCCTGTGGCGGCCGCCGCTGGCCCCAGGGGAGTGGCGGACGATCGGGCTGTTCGCCGCCGCCGGCCCGGAGGAGCTCGAGGCGACGCTGGCCACGATGCCGCTGCGGGTCTGGCGGGTCGACGAGGTGACCCCGCTGAGCCCTCATCCGAACGACCCGGGCCGGGACGCGACCGATCCGGCGGGTGCGGTGACGGTGCCGTGAGCGCCGATCCGGGTACGGCGGCAGAACCCGGCGCGGGGCTCATCCCGCTGCGCGGGGCGCGCGGCACGGCGCTCATCGCGGCGACGGTGCTGGCCTCGATGGTCGGCTTCCTGGACGCGTACATGATCAACGTCGCGGTCCCGGCGATCGGGCGTGACCTGGACGCGAGCGTGAGCGAGCTGCAGTGGGTCCTGACCGGCTACCTGATCACGGTCGCGGCGTTGCTGCTGCTCGCCGGGGCGCTCGCCGATCACTTCGGGCCGCGGCGGATCCTGATCACCGGGCTGCTGGTGATGCTGGCCGCCTCGCTCTGCTGCGCCGTCGCCCCGACGCCGCTGACGCTGATCCTGGCCCGGCTGGTGCAGGGCGTCGGTGGGGCCTTCGTGGTGCCGAGCAGCCTCGCGTTGCTCAACGGCACCTTGCGGGGGCCGGACCGGGCACGGGGCATCGGCATCTGGGCCGGCATCTCCACCCTCGGCACCACCCTCGGCCCGTACGGCGGCGGCTGGCTCGTCGACCACACGTCGTGGCGCTACGTCTTCCTGCTCAACCTGCCGCTCATCGCCGCCGCGCTCTGGGTACTGCGCCGGGTCCCGCCGACCGCGAGCCTGCGGCGGCCGCTCTCCGTCGACGCCGTCGGTGCCCTGCTGGCCGTGATCGGCCTGGGCGGTGTCATCTACGCCCTCACCGCGGCGCCCGAGTCGGGGTGGACGACCGGACCGGTGCTGGCTTCCGGCCTGCTCGGGCTGGCGTGCCTGGTCGCCCTGGTCCCGGTCGAACAGCGCCGGCACCGCCCGATGCTGCGGACGGAGCTGTTCCGGTCCCGGCCGTTCAGCGCGATCAACGGGGCCACCCTGCTCTTCTACGGCGCGCTGGCCGCCGCCGGCTACCTGGTCATCCTCCAGCTGGAGCTGCAGCTCGGCTACAGCGCCACCGCGGCCGGGGCGGCGCTGATCCCCGAGTCCGCCGTGTTCCTGGTCGTCTCCCCGCTGGTCGGCGGGCTCGTCGCCCGGGTCGGCACCCGCTGGCCGATGGCGGCCGGCATCCTCATCGTGGCCGCCGGTTTCGGCTGGCTGTCGGCGGCCCGCCCCGGCGACTCTTACGCCCAGGCGATCCTGCCCGGCGCGATCCTCTGGGGCCTCGGCATCGGACTGGCCGTCGCCCCGCTCACCGCCGGGGTGCTCGCCGCCGTCGACGACAGCGACCTCGGTGAGGCGTCGGCGATCAACGACGCCGCGTCCCGGGTCGGCGGGGTCGTCCTGGTCGCGCTCGTCCCCGCCCTGCTGGGCGCCGGTGGCGCGCCCGGTCTCGCCCAGCCGCTCGCCGCGAACTACCAGTCCGCGATGCTCGTCATGGCCGGCCTGACCGTGGCCGCCGCCGCGCTCACGGCCCTGCTCGTGCCCAGCCGCCGCAGCACCGGACAGCACGCCGCGCCCAACCCCCGGCTACACACGTGTGCCGCGCCGGAACCGGCCGCGGCCGTCTGAGGAGGACACCATGCACAGTCTCTCGGGAAGCACCGTCGTCGTCATCGGCGGCACCTCCGGCATCGGGCTGGAGACGGCCCGCCAGGCCCACGCGGCGGACGCCAAGGTCATCGTCACCGGTCGTGACCAGGAACGGCTCGACGCCGTCCGCGACGGGCTCGGCGCCTCGACGGTCCAGCTCGACCTGGGTGACCCGGCCGGGCTGCACCGCTTCTTCACCGAACTGCCCGCGCCGGTCGACCACGTGCTGGTCTCCGGCGGCGGCCCGACCTACGCACCGATCGCCGAGATGGACTTCGAGCAGGCCCGCGCCTCGATCGACGAGCACCTGGTGGGGGCGTTGCGGATCGCCCGCGAGTGCGCCACCCGGGTCCGGCCAGGCGGATCACTGACGTTCCTCAGCGGTACGGGCGCCCGGCGCCCCGGCCACGGCCTCGTGCTCGCCGCCATCGGCACCGCCGCCCTGCCGGCCATCACGGCCAACGCCGCCCTGGAGATCGCGCCGGTCCGGGTCAACGCGATCGCCCCCGGTTTCGTCGACACCCCGCTGTCGGCCCGCCTGCTCGGCGATCAGCTCGAATCACGCCGGGCGGAGCTGCGCGCGACGCTGCCGATCGGACGGGTCGTCGGACCGGAGGACGTGGCGGCGCTCGCGCTGCACCTGATGACCAACACCGCGCTCACCGGCGCCACCTACGACGTCGACGGCGGCCAGCAGCTCCTGCGCTGAGCAGGTCACTCGGCCACCGGCTCGAACTCGCCCCGCGGCAGCACCTCCCGCAGCTGCCGCCGGGAGGTGATCGAGAGCTTGGCGAAGATCTTGCGCAGGTGCCACTCGACCGTACGCGGGCTGAGGAAGAGCCGGGCGCCGACCTCCGGATTGGACAGCCCGTCGCGGACCAGCACGGCGATCTGCCGTTCCTGCGCGGTCAGCTCCTCACTCGGCGCGGCCTCGACCGTGCGCCGGCGGGCGGTCTCGCCGGTGGCCGCCAGCTCCCGGCGGGCCCGCTCGGCGAACGCCTCCATGCCGATCGCCACGAACATCTCGTACGCGGTCCGCAGGTGCTCGCGGGCGTCGACGCGCTGACGGCGGCGGCGCAGCCATTCGCCGTAGAGCAGGTGGGCGCGGGCCAGCTCCGGGCGCAGCCGGGTCCGGCCCAGCCGCTCGATGGCCGCGCGGTACTGCTCGTCGGCGCCGGGTCCGTCGAGGACCAGGGCCCGGGTGCGCGCCTCGATCCCCGCGGCGAAGTCGGTGCTGAACGGTTCGGTCGCCGCGACGAGCCGCTGCAGGGCCTCGTCGGCGAGGCCGGGCTCCCCGGCCCGGGACGCCGCCTCGACGAGCTCCGGCAGCAGCCAGGTGGAGATCCACGGCTCGGAGAGGTGCGAGGTGGCCCGGGCGGCGCGCAGCGCCTCCGGATAGCGGGCCAGGCCGTTGTAGAGCACGGCGGCGGCCCACTGCGCCGCGGTGACGCCCATGCCGAACCCGCTGGCGGCCGAGCCCTGAAGCGTAGCGTTGATCAGCTCCGTGGCCGCGGTCTCCCGGCCCTGCAACGACAGCAGCCGCAACCCGGGATAGGGCGGCAGCACGATCCCGGTCGCCGCCGCGACGGCGTCGCCCTCCGCGATGGCGGCGGTCGCGCCCGCGAAGTCCCCGGCCCAGGACAGGGCATACCCCAGCGTGGACAGGTGGTACGGCAACTCCCGCAGGGCGCCGGCCTCGCGGACCACCTGGACCTGCCGGGCGTAGATCGCGCGCATGCCCTCGTCGTCCCAGACGGCCGCGCTGGCCCCGGTCGCGACCCAGCCCCAGCGCACCACCTCCGCCGGAGGAAGGTCGATCAGCGCCGCCGCGGCCTGCCGCAGGGCCGCCGCCGCGGCCGCCCGGCCGTTCGTGACCAGCACGGCGAAGCCGTCGAGAAGCAGGTCGAGCGGGCCGGGGTCGTCCGGTGGTGGGAGCTTGCGCACCGCTCGGGAGACCCCGACCAGCATCTCCTGGTCGGCGACGCTGACGGCCATGCCCCAGGCGGTCATGTAGGTCTCCCGGGCGAGCTGCGGGTGCGACGCCTCGAACAGCCCGGCCGCCGCGACCAGCATGGCGGTGGCGTCGCTGCCACCGCCGGAGGCGAACGCCACCTGGCCGCGCAGGACGCCGACCCGCCCCCGCCGGAAGTCGTCGAGCGGCCCGGCCGGCACGGCGTCCGTCAAACGGCGGACGTCGTCGAGCTCACCGGCCTGCAGGCCGGCCTCGGCGGCGGCCAGCATGCGGTCCACGCGGCGTTGCGGATCGGCGGTCAGCGCCACGGCTCGCTGCAGGAACCCGGCCGCCGCGGCCACGCCGCCACGGGCCTGGGCGCGACCGGCGGCCTGCTCGAGCTCTTCGGCGACAGCCTCGTCCGGACCGGCGGCTGCTGCTGCGAGATGCCAGGCACGGCGTTCCGGCGCGTCCTGCGGGTCGGTCACCTCGGCGAGCGCCAGATGCACCGCCCGGCGGGTCTCAGGCTGCGCGGCCCGGTAGACGGCCGACCGCACGAGCGGGTGGCGGAAGGTCACGCGCTCGTCGATGGTCAGCAGGCCGTCCGTGCCGCCGGCCGTCGCCGGGCTGACGCCGAGCCGCTGGGCGGCGTGACGTACGGAGTCGGGGTCGCCGACCGGCTCGGCGGCGGCGATCAGCAGCAGCATCCGGGTCTGCTCGGGTAGCCGCTCCATCCGGTTGAGGAACGTCTGCTCGATCTGGCCGGGCAGTGTGTCGGCGCGCAACAGGCCGAGCCCGCCCGCCATCTCGGTCACGGTCAGCCCGCGCGGCAGCTCCAGCAGGGCCAGCGGGTTGCCCCTGGTCTCCGCGACGATCCGGTCGCGGATGCGCCGGTCCAGCCGGGCGTGCGTGACGGAGGTGAGCAGCGCGTGGGCGTCGGCGTCCGGCAGCCCGCCGACCTCGAGCTCCGGCAACCCGCGCAGGTCCGGGCCGGGCAGGCGGGTGCCGAACAGCAGGCCGATCGACTCCGCCAGCAGGCGGCGCGCGACGAAGCCGAGGACCTGCGCCGTACCGCGGTCCAGCCACTGGACGTCGTCGACCACGCAGAGCAGCGGCACCTCCTCCGAGGCGGCCGACAGCAGGCTCAGCACGCCCAGCCCGACCAGGAAGTGATCCGGCGGGGTGCCCTCGCGCATCCGGAACACCGTCTCGAGCGCGGCGCGCTGCGGCTCGGGCAGCTGCGGCAGCCGGTCGAGCACGGGCGCGCACAGCTGATGCAGGGTGGCGAAGTCCAGCTCCATCTCCGACTCGACACCGGCGGCGTGCAGCACCCGCATCCCGGTGGCCGCGGCCAGGGCGTACCCGAGCAGCGCCGACTTGCCGGCGCCGGGATCGCCGCGCAGCACGAGGACCCGGCTCTCGCCCGTGCCCAGCGCGGTGACCGTCTCGTCGAGCAGGGCGCACTCCGCGCGCCGCCCGATCAGTCCGTGCTGCGGTGAATTCATCGTCGTCCGCCTTCGTCGAGGACCGGTTCGTGCTCGCCGCGGGGCAGGACGTCCCGGAGCTGGCGCCGGGAGCTGATCGCGAGCTTGGTGAAGATCTTGCGCAGGTGCCACTCGACCGTGCGCGGGCTGAGGAAGAGCCGGGCGCCGACCTCCGGGTTGGAGAAGCCGTCCCGGACGAGCACGGCGATCTGCCGCTCCTGCGGGGTCAGGTCGTCGCTGGGTGCGGCCTCGACGGTGCGCCGGCGGACGCTCGCCCCGGTGGTCAGCAACTCGCGGTGGGCGCGCTCGGCGAAGGCCTCCATGCCGATCGAGACGAACATCTCGTACGCGACCCGCAGCTCCTCCCGAGCCTCGGCCCGTCGCTCGTGCCGGCCCAGCCACTCGCCGTACAGCAGGTGGGCGCGTGCGTGCTCGGGACGCAGCCTGGTGCGGCCCAGCCGCTCGATCGCCTCCCGGTACAGGGCGTCGGCGGCCGGCCCGGCGCTCAGCAGCGCCCGTGATCGAGCGAGGATGCCCAGCGCCCAGTCCGTACCGGATGACTGCGTCGCGTCGGTCAGCGCGTCGAGCGCGGTGCGCGCGGCATCCCCGTCACCCACCCGGACCGCGGCCTCGATCAGCTCGGGCAACGCCCAGACCGACACCCACAGCTCGGCGATCCGGGTGCAGGCCAGCGCCGCCGGCAGCGCCTGCTCGTGGTGGCCGAGACCGTTGTGGAGCACCGCCGCGGCCCAGTGCGCGACGGTCACGCCCATCAACTGCCCACCCGCCCCGGCCTGCTCGATGGTGTCCCTGATCAGCGCCGCGGCCTCCTGCTCCCGGCCCCGCAACGCCGCCAGCCGGAGCCGGACGTGCGGGGCGATCGGGACACCGGTGGCCGCGGCGACGATCCCGGCCTCCGCGATGATGGCCTCCGCGCCGGCGAAGTCCCCGGCCCAGGTGGTCGCGATCCCCAGCGAGGCCAGGCAGAACGGCAGCTCGGTCAGGGCACCGGTGGTGCGGACCACCTCGGCCGAACGGCGGTAGGTGACCCGCATGGCCTCGTGGTCCCAGACGGCCGAGCTGACGCCGTTGGCCACCCAGCCCCACTTCAGGACGTCCTCCTCGGGCAGTTCCGCCAGCCCGGCCGCGGCCCGTTGCAGCACCGGGACGGCGGCCTCCCGGCCGTCGGTGACGAGCAGCGCATAGCCTTCGAGCACCAGGTCGAGGGCGCTCGGCGAGCCGGCCGGCGGCGGCAGGGCCCGGATCGCCCGGGAGATCGCCAGCAGGCTCTCCCCGTCCGCGGCGATCAGGGCGGCGGCGCCCCAGGCCACCAGGTAGGTCTCGCGCGCCAGCTCCAGGTCGAAGGGCTCCAGCCGCTGGGCAGCGGTCAGCAGCAGCGGTGGCGCCTCGTCTCCCAGCCCGGCGGCGAACGCGATCCGGCTCCGGACGAGGTGGGCGCGCACCGACTGGACCTCGGTGCGCGCCTCGCGGTCGGCGATGTCGGCGAACCGGCGGGCGGCATCGAGATCACCGGCCCGCAGGGTGGCATCGGCGGCGGCGATCGCCCGCTCGGCCCGGCGCGAGGTGTCGGTGGTGAGTCCCACGGATCGTTGCAGGAACGCTGCTGCGGCGGCGAGCCCGCCGCGCGCCTGGGCCCGTCCGGCGGACCGTTCCAGCTCCGCGGCGACGGCCTCGTCCGGTCCGGCGGCGGCCGACGCCAGGTGCCAGGCGCGCCGGTCCGGGTCGGTCCGCGCGTCGCTGACCTCGGCCAGAGCCAGGTGAGCAGCCCGGCGATCCGCTCCCGCCGCCGCCCTGTACACGGCGGAGCGCACCAGCGGGTGATGGAAGGTCACGCGTTCCCGGACCGACAGCAGTCCGTCCGTCCCGCCCGCCAGCGCGGTCGCCGGCGGAACCCTCAGGCGTTCGGCGGCCCGCCACAGCAGCACCGGGTCGCCGTCCGGCTCGGCCGCGGCGATCAGCAGCAGCTGCCGGGTCGGCGCGGGCAGCGCCTCGACCCGGGCCAGGAAGCTCTGCTCGATCCGGCCCGGCAGCGTGTCGGCGTTCAGCAGGCCGAGCCCGCCGGCCAGCTGCGTCGTGGTCAGCCCGCGGGGCAGCTCCAGCATGGCCAGCGGGTTGCCCCTGGTCTCGGCCACGATCCGGGCGCGGATGTGCTGGTCGAGCCCGGAGTTGGTGACCGAGTCCAGCAGCGCGTGCGAAGCGTCGTCACCCAGCCCGGTCACCTCCAGGCCGGACAGGCCGCGCAGCTCCGGGCCGCGCTCCCGGGCGCCGAAGACCAGGGCGACGGATTCGGCCAGCAGCCGCCGGGCGACGAAGCCCAGGACCTGACCCGACGCCCGGTCCATCCACTGGGCGTCGTCCACCACACAGAACAGCGGCCGCGTCCCGGCCGCGTCCGAGAGCAGACTGAGCACGGCCAGGCCGACCAGGAAACGCTCCGGCGGCGGTCCGGTCCGCAGGCCGAAGACGGTCTCGAGCGCAGCCCGCTGCAGGTCCGGGAGCTCTTGCAGCCGATGGAGCAACGGCGCGCAGAGCTGATGGAGGGTGGCGAACGCCAGCTCCATCTCCGACTCGATGCCGACCGCCCGCAGCACGCGCGTGCCGGTAGCCGCGCGCTCGGCGTAGTCGATCAGCGCCGACTTCCCGGTGCCCGGGGCACCGTGCAGCACGAGCACGCGGCTCTCGCCCCGGCGCAGCGCCGCGATCAACTGATCGAGGGCCGCGCACTCGGCCTGCCGTCCGACCAGGGGTGCGTGCTCACTGAATCGCGGTTCGTGCCGCTGCAAGCTCACATACATCCCCCTTGTCGCGTTTGGACTGCTGACCGGGCCGACGTGACGACCTTCATCTTTGACCGCTGACCGAAGGCACGCCAGGTCAATTTTCCGACCGTGGGGGCCGTCACATGCCGATGGTCCGGGCCGCGGCGACGAGACGGCCCCGGTCCGAGGCGGGGAAGCGGTCGAGCATCGCCCGTACCTCAGCGGCGTCGGTGTTCGCCCCGAACAGCTCGGTGCCGGGCTCCATCCGTACCCCTTCGGCCAGCGGCCCGGCCACGACCGGGTCGAAGCCGAGGTCGTCGACCAGGGCCGCGACCGCGGCGACGTCGGCCGGGTCGTCCCCGGCGATCGCGATGGCCTTGCGCCCGGCGGCGCCCGCCGGCCGGGCGCCGCTCTCCAGATCGTGGTAGCCCATGTGGTTGAAGGCCTTCACGAGCCGCGAGCCGGGCAGGAAGTCCCGCACGATCTCGCTGGAGGAGGTACGCGGGTCGGTGAGGTCGTCGCGGATCCCGTCGACCTCCCACCAGTAATTCATCGCGTCGACGACCAGCTTGCCGCGCAGCGCGTCCACGGGCACGCCGCGGTGCTTACCGAGCGGCAGCGCCAGCACGACGATGTCGGCGCCGGCGGCCGCCTCGGCCGCGCTCACGGCGATCGCGCCGGGCGTGATGACCTCGACGATCAGCGCGATCCGGGCCGGGTCGCCGGAGCCGGCGATGAGCACCCGGTAGCCGGCGGCCAGGGCCAGCCGGGCCAGCACGGTGCCGACCTTGCCGGCGCCGAGAATGCCGATGGTGGTCACGTCTCAACCCTCCAGAATCTCGCGGACCATGGGCGCCACCTTCGCGCCGAACAGCTCGACGGCGCGCGTGCGGGCGCTGATCGGCTGGGCGCCCACGGTGTAGATCAGGTCGAAGCGGCCCACGCCCAGCGTCCGGACCGCGCCGGCGATCCTGCGGGCCACCGTCTCCGGCGAGCCGATGTACAGCGAGCCGTGCGCCACCTCGTCGTCGAACTCCGCGCGGCGCAACGGCGGCCAGCCGCGCAGGGCGCCGATCCGGTCCCGGATGACCTTGTACGCCGGGTAGAACAGCTCCTTGGCCTGCTCGTCGGTGTCGGCCACGAACCCGGGGGAGTGCATCCCGACCGGGTGCGCGACCGTGCCCAGCTGCTCGGTGGCCCGGCGGTAGAGGTCGAGGTAGGGCGCGAAGCGGGCCGGGTTGCCGCCGATGATGGCCAGCATGAGCGGCAGGCCGTGCCGCGCGGTACGGACCACCGACTGCGGGGAGCCACCGACGCCGACCCAGGTGTCGAGCCGGCCGGATTCGGTCTTGGGGAACACGTCGGCGTTCTCCAGCGCCGCCCGGGTGGTGCCGCTCCAGGTCACCGGCTCCTCGTCGAGCAGCTTGACGAAGAGCTCGAGCTTCTCCTCGAACAGCACGTCGTAGTCGCTGAGGTCGTAACCGAACAGCGGGAACGACTCGGTGAACGACCCGCGGCCCAGGATGGCCTGGGCCCGGCCCTGCGAAATGGCGTCCACCGTCGCGAAGCGCTGGAACACCCGGACCGGGTCGTCGGAGCTGAGCACGGTGACGCCCGAGGCCAGCTTGATCCGCGAGGTGCGCGCGGCGATCCCGGCCAGCACGGTCTCCGGGGTGGAGATCGAGTACTCGGGGCGGTGGTGCTCGCCGAGCGCGATGACGTCGACGCCGAGCTGGTCGGCCAGCACGGCCTCGTCGATGACCTGCCGGATCGCGACGGCGTGGGAGACGGGTACGCCGGCGTCGTCCACCGGCACGTCGCCGAAGGTGTCGAGACCGAGCACGAGCTCACTCATGGTGCTGTCCTCCAGTAATTGACATGTCAGCCAGTATGATTGACACATCAAACACAGGAGGGCGCCAAGTTATGCCGCGGACGCGTCAACTGCCCGACCGCGCCGAGTTGCGCGCGTGGCGGGACTTCATCGAAACCACCGAGGCGCTGCGTACGGTGCTGGCCGGGCGGCTGCAGAGCGACACCGGGCTGTCCCCGGGCGATTACGCCGTACTGCTGGCCCTGAGCGAGGCCGAGCACGGCCGGATGCGATCGTCGGAGCTGGCCGGCCAGGTCGGCTGGGAACGCAGCCGGCTCTCTCACCACCTCGGCCGGATGGAACGCCGGCAGCTGATCAGTCGGGAGAAGGCGGCGGCCGACAGCCGCGGCGCGGAGATCATCCTGGCGCCGGCGGGCTGGACGGCCTTCCGGGAGGCCACCGCGCCGCACCTGCGGGCGGTCCGGGAGCTGTTCGTCGACGCGCTCACGCCGGCGCAGGTCGAGGCCGCGGCCGACATCGCCGCCGCCCTGCGCGAACACCTGGAGCGCCTCGGCCATCGCTCGTGAAGGCGCCACTTTGATCTGATCGAGACGGCCTGCCGCCCGGCGAACAGGCCCCCCACTCGGATGGCAATCCGTCGATAGAGTGGTGGCCGCGGTGACGGGGGAGGCGACATGCAAGACATAGACAGGGCCGAGGAATGGCTGGATTCGTGGGTAGCGGGCGTCGATGCCAACGCGGCGCGGGCGGTTGAGCTGTCGCGCCGGGTGGCAGGGCTGACCGGGTCCGCCCGCAGCCGGGATGGCTCCATCTCGGTCGCCGTCGGATCGGCCGGGCAGGTGGTCCGCCTCGATCTTGCCGAAAATCCCGCGCTCGGGCGCGAGATCATGAGCCTGATCGCCCGGGCCCAGGCCGACCTCTCGGCCAAGGTCACCGAGCAGGTCCAGGACACTGTCGGCGCCGACTCCGAGACCGGGCGCGCAGTGATCCACTCGTACGCCGAACGCTTCCCCGCCCCGCGCGACGACGAACCGGAGCGTCGTGGCCGGTGACGAGATGCAGTTCCCGGTCCCGGACGTCGAGCGGCACGCCGGCAGCGTCGACGGGATCGCCGACTCCGTCATGCAGGCGCGCGCCGCGGTCACCGAGGTCACCATGAGCTCCGAGGCGTACGGGCAGCTGTGCCAGTTCCTGCCCGGTCTGCTGAGCCCGCTGTTCGACCAGGCGGTCCGCGCCATGAACGACGCGACCGACTCGCTGCGAGGAACCGCGGACAACCTGCGCGCCGCGGCGGCCTCCGCCGCCACCAGTGACGGGAGGGCCGGTGAGTGGGTCAGCGGCGCGGGCGCGCCTCTGATCGAGTTGCCTCTGTGAGCGCCAACCCGCTGGTCGCGCCGGTGCAGGACTCCACCAGGTGGTACACGGGCCTGGGTCTGGTCGAGGACGCGGCCGACATCACGCACGGCATCCAGAACGACAGCTGGGTCGACGGCAGCCTCGGCGGCGTCGGCGCGAGCCTGGACATGTTGTCGCTGGCGGTCGACCCGCTGGGCACGCTCGCGTCATGGGGTGTCGCCTGGCTGATGGAACACGTCAAGCCGCTCAAGGACGCCCTCGACTGGCTCGCGGGCAACGCCGACGAGGTGGCGAGCCACGCCGGCACGTGGGCCAACGTCGCGGCGTTCACCGCACAAGCCCGGCAGGAGTACGCCGACCGCCTGCGTAGCGAGGTCACCGGCTGGTTCGGGGCGTCCGGGGAGGCGTACCGGGAACACGCCGGCCTGCAGATGCAGGTGCTGGAGGGAATCTCCAAGGCCGCGGAGGGAATCTCGTCGGCGGTGGAGGGTGCGGGTCTGCTGGTCGCGCTGGTCCGCGGGATCGTCCGGGACCTGATCGCGGACTTCGTGGGCACTCTTGCCGCCCGGCTGCCGCAGTGGCTCGCTGCGGAGGGACTCACCCTGGGACTGGCCACGCCGGTGGTCATCGGTCAGGTCGCGGCGCTGGTGGCGAAGTGGGTCAACCGGATCCAGGGGTTCGTGCGCGGCCTGCTCAGCAGTCTGCGGCGGCTCAGCCCGATGCTGGACCGGCTCGCGGGCATCTTCGAGCAGCTCAGCGGCCGCAACCGCGCGCTGGCCCGGACCGATCCGGACGACTTCAAACCGCATCTGCCGAGCGGGTCGGAGTTCGTCGACGGCGACTTCAGCCCGGAGGTCGCCGACGCCTACCGGCGCATCCGGGACAGCCCCGAGGACACTCCGCGAGCAGCGGCGAATTCCGGTCTGGACGAAGCGGTGATCGAACGGATGCGGCAGAACCTGTTCGTGCAGCAGCATGACATCGCGACCGGTCCCGGCACTGTCGAGCGCGGGTACTTCACCCCGGACGGCCGTCTCTCCAACCTCTGGGACAGGGCGGCCAACGGGACGCTGACCAGCGAACAGCGTGAGGAGTTCCGCATGCTCGCCGCGCACGAGTACGTCGAGAACAGGCTGATGGAGGAGGGACTGCCCTTCCGGTCGTCCGACCCGGCCGTGTGGGACGAGGACGGGGTGCCCTGGCCGAGCGCCGATCATCCGACGGCGCACGACCTGTCGGTGCTCGAGGGTGTGCCGAACGCTCCGTTCCGGCACTGGCAGAGGTGGGGGCTCGACAGCGAGGGTCTCGAGATGGCCGATGACCTGTCGAACCTCGATCAGGTCGTCGAACGCGCTCTGCGAGGATTAGGACGATGACACCTGACGAATCGGTAGGCGCCACCGCCGCCCGGCTCAGCGCCGTGGACTGGCAGCGCCACGGCTACCGCACCTGGTCGAAGGCGAAGCTGATGCTGGAGTACTTCCGGCGTGTCGCCCGGTGGCTGGACGCGTACGGGTGGGACGAGCCTGTGCCCTTCTTCGACCTCGCGGTCTACCTCGACCCGGACGTCCGGGCGGATCCCGGTGTGGTCGAGGAGGCGGTGCAGCAGGCGGCGAAGGGTGGCTGGAACGCCCAGCAGGTGGTGCCGTTCATCCTGCACTGGGCGGCGTTGCGCGCCACGCCCGGTTTCGAGATTCCCGAGGGTCTGGAGGACCCGTTCGAACCGTTGCTCCTGCTGTTCGAGCGTGACGGCGGCTTCCACACCTCCAACGGCTACGCCGAGATGGAGTACCTTTCCGTCCCGCTGGCCAAGTGGCGCGAGCGTGCTTCGCGGCCCCCGCTGGCGAGCCTCGACCCGGCCGCCCTCGACGAGATCGACCGGGCCGGATCGATGAAGCAGTTCGGCTACGTCATGGGTCCGGAAGACTAGGCGGGCACCAGGGACTCGATCGCCTTGATCAGGTCGCTGTCGCCGGCCAGGTCCGGGGCCAGCAGCGCCAGCAGACCGGGCACGGAGCCCGCGCGTTCCCGGTACGGTGCAGCGCCCGCATCGTCCACCGGTGCTCCGACGCCGCGCAGGTGACCGATCCAAGCGGCGAGGACGCGGGCCCCACCGGCCGAGGTCCGGCCCGCGGCGCGCTCGCCGCGGATCACCGGCAGGACCCGGATCGGTATCTTCTGCGAGCCGTCCGCGGCGATCTGGGCCAGCAGGTGCCGGATCCGCGGGTTGGTGAACCGGGCGGTCAGCGCCGCACGGTAGTCGGCCAGTTCGCTCGCGGGCAGCGGCACGTGCCGGGACGCCTCGTCCCACCACTGGGCCAGCCAGTCCCGGCAGACCGGGTCGGCCATGGCCTCGGCGATGGTGTCGTGGCCGCGGGCGCTCCCCGCGTACGCCAGCAGTGAATGCCCGCCGTTGAGCAGCAGCAGCTTGCGGGTCTCGTGCGGCTTGACGTCGGCGACGAAGCGCGCGTCCCACGCCGGGCGCCCGCCCGGGAAGTCGCCGCCGAGTACCCATTCGCTGAACGGTTCGGTGACCACCGGGACGGCGTCGGCGAAGCCGGTCCGTTCCTGCACAGCCTGGACGTCGACGGGTGTGGTACGCGGGGTGATCCGGTCGGCCATGGTCGTCACGAAGGAGACCGTGTCGCGGATCCACGGGGCCAGCGCGGGGTCGGCGGCCGCGGCCAGGTCGAGCACGACCCGGGCGGTGGCCTCGCCGTTGCCGGGCAGGTTGTCGCAGGACACCACGGCGAGCGGTCCGGCGCCCGCGGCCCGGCGCGCGGCCAGGCCGGCGACCAGGCGCCCCGGTACGGTGGCGGGAGCTGCACCGCCGCGCACGGCGTCGAGGTCGGCCCGTACGGCGGGGTCGTCCAGGTCGAGCCCCCCGGTACGGTCGCGGCGGTACCCGGCCTCCGTCACGGTGAGCGTCACCACCGCCACCTCGGGCCGCGACAGGTATCCGCACCATGCCGCGAGGTCGGTGCCGGGGTGCGCGGCGACCACCGCGGTCTGCACGGCCAGCTCGTCGTGCTCGGGACCGCGGACGATCAGCGTGTACCGGCCGTCCTGCGCGGCCAGCCGGTCGGCGAGGTCCGGGGACCGCCCGGTGAACGCGGCGATGCCCCAGCCGGCGGCGTCCGGGGCGGCCCCGGTGTACCAGGCCTGATGAGCCCGGAAGAAGCCGCCGAGACCCAGGTGGACAATCCGGACCGGCGGGGTCACAGCTTGAACACCTTGCGCGGCTGGTCGCTGACGAGCGCGGTCAGCGTGTCGTGGGCCTCGTCCTCCTCGAGCCGGTGGGCGGCGACCAGGCCGGCCAGGAATCCCGCGTCGAGGCGGCGCGACATGTCGTGCCGGGCCGGGATGGAGCAGAAGGCCCGGGTGTCGTCGATGAAGCCGGACAGCCGGCTGAACCCGGCGGTCTCGGTGACCCCCGCTTGGAAGCGCCCGATCTCCGCGGGGTTGTCGAGGAACCACCAGGGCGCGCCCGCGTAGACCGCGGGGTAGAAGCCGGCCAGCGGGGCGATCTCCCGGCTGTACACGTCCGGGTCCACGGTGAACAGGACCAGGTGAAAACCCGGGTACGTGCCGAAGCGGGTGAGCAGTGGCCGCAGCGAGCGGGTCAGCTCGACGGCGACCGGGATGTCGTGACCGGTGTCCGGGCCGTACCGCTCGAACGTGGCCGGGTGGTGGTTGCGGTACACGCCCGGGTGCAGCGTCATGACCAGGCCGTCCTCGCACGACATCCGGGCCATCTCGAAGGTCATGTGCTGGCGGAAGGCGGTGGCTTCCTGAGGGGTGACGGTGCCGTCGAGCGCCCTCCGGTAGATGCGCTCGGCGTCGCGGTGGCCGAGCGGTTCGGTGCCCGCGTCGGCGTGACCGTGGTCGGCGGAGACGGCGCCGTGCGCGACGAAATACCGGCGGCGTTCCTCCAGCGCGGCGACGTAGCCGGCGTAGTGGCCGCAGTCGCCGCCCAGTTCCTTGACCGCCTCGGGCCATCCCGGGCGGCCGACCTCCAGGTAGCGGTCGGGCCGGAAGGTCGGCGCGACGGTGGTGGACACGTCCGGATCGGCCCGCAGCGCGTCGTGCACGGCCAGGTCGTCCGCCGGGTCGTCGGTGGTGGCCAGGAAGTCGATGCCGAAGCGGCGCAGCAGGGCCCGCGGCCGGTGGCTGGGCTGCCGCAACTGAGCGGCGATCAGGTCGTAGAGCGCGTCGGCGTTGGCCGCGGACGGCCGCTCGGTCACGCCGAAGATGTCCACCAGCTCACTGTCGAACCAGTACCGCACGGGTGTGCCGCGCAGCAGGTGCCAGTGGCCGCACAGCAGCCGCCAGGCCGCCCGGGCCCGGTCCTCGCCCATCGGCCCCTCGCCCACGCCGAGGTCGGACAGCGGGATGCCACCGGCGTGCAGCAGGCGGGTCACGTAGTGGTCGGGCTGGATGAACAGGCTGGTCGGATCCGCGAACGGCGTGTCCTCGAGGAGGACGCGCGGGTCGACGTGCCCGTGCGGCGAGACGATCGGCAGGTCCCGGACGGCGGCGTACAGCCGGCGGGCGAGGTCGCGCACGCCGGGGTCGGCCGGCAGCAGGCGGTCGGGATGCACGGTCAAGGTGGCCATCGCCTGAGCCTCATGGCGTGACGCCCGGTCCACAAGCTATTGCCATCTGTTGTCGGCACCGGTCAAGCAACAACGTGCAACTGATTGCCTGGCGCTGACCGGCGACGCAACCATCTCGTAACACTCCCGCCGTAATGCGGATCACATCGCACGGCGAACAAGCCAAGGGAGATCGACGATGGGCTCGAGGACTTTGCGTGCACTGGTGGCGCTGGCCGGTGCGACGGCACTCACCGTCGCGCTCGGCGCCTGCGGCGGCGATGACGACGGCGGGGGCAGCGGCGGCGGCGGCAAGACGCTCAACGTGCTGATCGGCGCCAACACCCAGTACCCGCAGGAGCAGCAGGACTGGCAGAAGTCGGTCAGCGACAAGTTCAAGGCGCAGACCGGCGCCGACGTCAAGTGGGAGACGTTCGCCAGCGCGAACGACGAGCTCACCAAGATCCAGACCTCGGTGGTGTCGGGCACCGGCCCGGACGTCTACGCCATCGGCACGACCCTGACCCCGACGGCCTACTCGACCAAGGCGTTCGTGACCCTCGGCGACGAGGAGTGGCAGAAGGTCGGTGGCAAGGACAAGTTCGTGCCTTCCTCGCTGGGCATCTCCGGACCCGACGCGCAGAACCAGATCGGCATCCCGTGGGTCGGCCGGCCGTTCGTGATGGTCTACAACACCGAGCTGCTCAAGGCCGCGGGCATCACCAAACCGGCGACCACCTGGGACGAGCTCACCCAGCACGCCAAGCAGCTGACCAAGGGCGACCAGTACGGCCTGGCCGTGGCCTACAAGGACAACTTCGACCCGTGGAAGTTCATCTGGGGCATGTCGGTGCAGGCGGGCAACCCGATCGTGGACGGCAAGACGGCCCGGATCGCCGATCCCGCGGTCAGCAAGGCCTACCAGACGTACTTCGGCTGGCTGACCAAGGACAAGGTGGTCGACCCGGCCGCGGTCGGCTGGACCAACTCGCAGGCGATCGCCGCGTTCGCCAAGGGCAAGACCGGATACTTCGCGCTCACCTCCGCGCTGGCCGCCAAGACGCTGGACGCCGGTGCGGTGAAGGGCAAGTGGGCCTTCACCCTGCTGCCGACCGTGCCGCCGGGCGCCACCACCCGGCCGGCCAACGGCGTCGAGGCCGCGAGCATCCTCTCCGGCGACAACCTGCTGGTCGCGGACTACTCCAAGAACCAGGATCTGGCGTTCCAGTTCGTCAAGCTCATCACCGACCAGGACGCCCAGCTGGACATCTACAAGAAGCTGGGCCAGCTGCCCGCGAACGCCGCGGCGGCCCAGACACTGCTGTCGGACCCCCGGCTCGGCGCGGTGGTCGAGGCGCAGAAGAAGTCGGTGGCCACGCCGTTCACCGGGGCCTGGGCCGATATCCAGCTCGCGCTCACCAACGCCGTGGTGCAGTCGATCCCCGACCTGTCCAGCGGTTCGATCAGCGACGCCCAGATCGACAGCCGGCTGGCCGCGGCCCAGAAGACCGCGCAGTCCTCGCTGGACCGGGCGAAGTAGAGCCTCATGACGGACGACCGCACGACCACGCGTACGGTCGGGGACGGGCCGGCGGCCACCACCGCCGGCCGCGACCCGGCCGGCCGGGAACCGCCGGAGGCGAAGGCCGGGCCGCGGCGCCGGGGCGTCACCGAACGCCAGCGGCCGTTGTGGCTGCTGATCCCGGGCGGCACGCTGATGACGCTGGTCATCGGGATCCCGCTGCTGCTGGCCTTCTACATCTCCCTGATCGATCTCGACCAGTACACGCTGCGCCGCTGGCTCGAGGCGCCGTTCATCGGGCTGGACAACTTCATCGAGGCGTTCGAGTCCGGGCTGCTGCACTCGGTCTGGATCAGTGCCTCGTTCTCCGTGATCGCGACCGTGGCCACGGTTCCGCTCGGGGTGGCCGCCGCGGTGGTGACCCAGAACGCGTACCGGGGGCGGGGCTGGGTGCGGGCGGTGTTCCTGATCCCGTACGTGCTGCCGTCGTTCGTGGTGGCCTCGGTGTGGCGCACGATGCTCCAGCCGGACGGGATCGTCAACGCGACGCTGACCCGGGCCGGGGTCGACGGCGGGCTCTGGCTCAGCGGTCCGCGGTCGTACTGGACGCTGATCCTGGTGGAGATCTGGGCCGCCTGGCCGTTCATCTACCTGATGGCGCTGGCCGGGCTGCAGAGCGTGGACAGCGAGGTGCACGAGGCGTCGGCCATCGACGGGGCGAACTGGTGGCCGAAGCTGCGCCGGGTGATCCTGCCGTACGTGCGCGGCCCGGTGCTGCTGGCCTGCCTGCTGGCCACCCTCAACCACATCAACAACTTCACGTTGCCGTACGTGTTGTTCGGTGCACCTGCTCCGGATGACGTCAACGTGATGCCGATGCTGGTCTACGTCACCAGCTTCCAGAGCCTGCGGTTCGGGCTGAGCGCGGCCATGGCGGTCGTGTCGCTGGTGCTGATCGCCATCCCGCTGTTCGTCTATCTGCGTGCGGTCCGGCTGGACGTGCACGAGGAAGGAGGCCGGAAATGAGCACCTCCACGATCGCGCCCCCGGCCGAGGCAGGGCGGACCCGGCGCCGGACCGCGGCGGGGGAGGCCCACCGGTTGCTGCCCGGGCCGCTGCTGGCGATCATCACCGTCGGGCTGTGCGTGCTGGTCCTGGTGCCGATCCTCTACATCGTGCTGGCCTCGCTCAACACCGACGTCGGGGTGGCCGAGGGCGAGTTCTGGCCGAGCTCGTTCTCCGGCGAGAGCTACACCAAGATCTGGACCACCGCGGGGCTGTCCACCGGCATCCTCAACAGCCTGCTGGTGTGCGGACTGGTGGCGGTCGCCTCGGCGCTGCTCGGCACGATCACCGCGTACGTGCTGGTCCGCTACACGTTCGTCGGCCGGGTGACCATCCTGCGCGGCCTGGTGGGCCTGCAGAGCGTCCCCGGCACGCTGATGCTGCTGCCGGTGTTCGTGCTGTTCTCCTCGGCGGGCACCTATCTGGGCGTCACGGTGATCGGCACCCGCTGGGGACTGTTCGTCGCGTACCTCACCTTCGCCCTGCCCTTCTCCACCTGGGTGATGGTCACCTACCTGCGGGGCCTGCCCCGCGAGCTGGAGGAGGCGGGCCGGGTCGACGGCGCGTCCACGCTGACCATCCTGTTCCGGATCATCGTCCCGCTGAGCCTGCCGGCCATCGTGGTGTCGGGGATCTTCGCGTTCCTGCTGGGCTGGAACGACGTGCTGTTCGCGTCGGTGCTCACCCGGCCCGAGACGCAGACCGCCGCGGTCGCGCTGCAGATCTTCGGGACCACCCAGGAGGGCGGCGCGCTGCCGGTGTACTCGCAGATGATGGCGGCGGCGCTGGTCTGCGCGGCCCCGGTCGTGCTGCTGTACCTGCTGTTCCAGCGCTATCTGGTCGGCGGGCTGACCGCCGGCGGGGTCAAGTGACCCCGGTGACCACGGCCGCGGTGATCGGGTGCGGGGACGTCTCGGTCGTGCATCTGCAGGCGATCGAGGGCCTGGCGGGGGTCGAGCTGGTCGGCGTCTGCGACACCGACGCGGGCCGGGCCGGGGCCGCGGCCCAGCGGTACGGCGTCCCGGCGTTCACCGACCACCGGCAGCTGCTCGAAGCCACCCGCCCCGAGGTCGTGCACGTGTGCACCCCGCACCACCAGCACGTCCAGCCGGCGATCGACTGCCTCGACACCGGCGCGGGCGTCCTGGTCGAGAAGCCGGTCGCGCACACGGTCGCCGAGGCGGACCGGCTGATCAAGGCAGCCGAGGCCCGCCCGGATCTCCGGACCGGGATCTGCCTGCAGAACAGGTACAACGCGGCCACCCGGGCGGCCCGCGAGCTGCTCACCTCCGGACAGCTGGGCGCGGTCCTCGGCGGCTCGGCCAGCGTGCTGTGGCACCGCGACGCGGCGTACTACGCGGCCCGGCCGTGGCGCGGGAGGGTCCGCGACAGCGGCGGCGGGGTCCTCATCAACCAGGCGATCCACACCCTCGACCTGCTGGAGTGGCTGCTCGGCGACGTGGTGCGGGTCCGCGGCCACGCCGGGCGGTACGCGCTGGACGGTGTCGTCGACGTGGAGGACACCGCGCACGCCGTACTCGATCACGCCGGCGGCGCCCGGAGCGTCTTCTTCGCGACCGTCGCCCACGTCACGGACGCGCCGGTGACCATCGAGATCGTCACCGAGGGGGCGGTGCTGACGATCCGGGGCGACCTGACGGTGAGCTACACCGAAGGCCGTACCGAGACGGTCGCGGAACGCCGCGCCGGCGCCGGCGGCCGGGCCTACTGGGGAGCCTCGCACGAGCTGCTCATCGCCGCCTTCTACCGCACCTGGGCCGACCCGCAGCCCTTCTGGATCGGACCGCGGGAGGGGGCCAGATCGCTGCGTCTGGTCCACGAGATCTACCGACAGCACGACTGACGCAGGAAAGGAAGACGCGCCCGTGTGGACTCTTTCCGGATTCATCGACGAGATCTCCCCGGACTTCACCGAGCAGTGCCGGGTGGCGGCCGGCCTCGGCCTGAAGTTCGCCGAGATCCGCAGCGCGTGGCAGGTCAACATCCTCGACCTCGACCCGGCCCAGCTCGGCGTCATGAAGCGCACGCTGGCCGACCACGACCTGCGGGTGTCCAGCATCGGCTCGCCGATCGGCAAGATCTTCATCGACGAGGACTTCGTCGCGCACCTGGACCGGATGCGGCACGCCGCCGACGTCGCGCGCTTCTTCGACGCGCCGTACGTGCGGATCTTCTCGTTCTTCCTGCGCCCCGGCGCGGACCCGGCCGCCCACCGCGACGAGGTGATCGACCGGATGCGCGCGCTGGCCCGGGTCGCCGAGGACGCCGACCTGATCCTGCTGCACGAGAACGAGAAGGAGATCTACGGCGACGTGCCGGCCCGGTGCCTGGACGTGGTCCGCTCCGTCGGTTCGCCGCACCTGCGCCTGGCCTGGGACCCGGCCAACTTCGTCCAGGTCGGGGTCCGGCCCTACACCGACGGGTACGCGGTGCTGCGCCCGCACGTGGAGTACATCCAGATCAAGGACGCGCTCGCCGGGGACGGCACCGTGGTCCCGGCCGGCAAGGGCGACGGCGAGGTCGACCGGACCATCCGCGCGCTGCACCACGACGGCTTCGACGGGTTCTTCTCGCTCGAACCGCACCTGAGCGCGGCCACGGCCACCGGCGGCTTCTCCGGCGAAGAGCTGTTCCGCACGGCCTGGCAGGCGTTCACCGACCTGCTCACGACCCAGGGAATCGAGTACACATGAGCAACCTGCGCAGGATCGCCCTGGTGGGCGCCGGGGTCATCGGACGGCACCACGGGCTGGTCATCGGTCAGCTGGCGGACCGGGCCGAGCTGGTCGCGGTGGCCGACGTCGACACCGTACGGGCCGAGCAGCTCACCGCCGAGCGCGGTGGGCGGCCGTACCCGTCACTCACCGCCGCGCTGGCCACCGAGGAGATCGACGTGGTCGTGGTGTGCACGCCGACCGGGCTGCACGGTGAGGTGGCCCTCGAGGCGCTGCGGGCCGGCAAGCACGTCATCGTCGAGAAGCCGGCCGAGCTCACGGTGGCCCGCACGGACGAGATCATCGAGGCCCGGGACAAGGCCGGCACCCTGGTCACGGTGATCTCGCAGCACCGCTTCGACCCGGCCACCGAGACCACCCTGGCCGCCATCGGACGGGGCGAGTTCGGCCGGCTGACCTCGGGCATCGCGTCGATCGACTGGTGGCGCGGGCAGAGCTACTACGACTCCGGCGACTGGCGGGGCACCTGGGAGCTCGACGGCGGCGGCGCGCTGATGAACCAGGGGGTGCACACAGTGGATCTGCTGGTCGCGGCGCTGGGCCGGCCGGTGGAGGTGTTCGCGTACGCCGGCACGCTGGCCCACGAGCGGATCGAGGTCGAGGACGTCGCGGCCGGCGTCGTGCGGTTCGAGAACGGGGCTCTGGGCGTGCTGCACGCCACCACCGCCGCCTATCCGGGGCTCAGCGCCCGGCTCCAGGTGCACGGCGACCGCGGCTCGGCGGTGATCGACAACGACCAGCTCGCGTTCTTCCACGCCACCGCGGCGGGCCGCGAGCCCGAGGAGAAGCTGATGGGTACGACGCAGAGCACCTCGGTCCCCACCGCGGGCAGCAACCCCGGCAGCCTGTCCGACGCCCACCGCCTGCAGTACCTCAACTTCCTCGGCGCGCTCGACGGGACCGAGCAGCTGCGGGTGGACCTGGAGACCAACCGGCAGTCGATCGGCGTCATCACCGGCGCGTACGAGTCCGCGCGGACCGGAAGGCCGGTGCGCCTGTCATGAGCACGCCACGCATCGCCGCCAATCCCATTCCGTACTGGAGCCGGGCCGGCAAGACCAGGGAGGTGTTCGCCGAGGCGTTCCGGGACTTCCAGGAGATCGGCTTCACCGCGGTCAAGGCCGACGTGCCCGACGACATGACCGCGGCGGAGTACCGGGACTGGATCGCCGGCTACGGCCTGGCCCCGGCGCTGAGCCTGTTCAACTCACCGTTCGACGAGACGGTCGACCTGGCCGCGGAGATCGAGCGGGCCAAGCGGTTCGCGGCGACCCAGGTGGCGCTCGGCCTCGACCGTACGATGATCTCGTCGATGGCCGTGCCCGCCCGGATGGCCGAACCGGCCGCCGGCGCCGATTTCGACGCGGGCCGGTTGGCGCGCGCGATCGACAACTGCGGCGCGGTCTGCCGGGTGTTGCAGGCCGAAGGGCTGCGCCCGCTGCACCACTCGCACGTCGGCGGCGTCTTCGAGACCGAGGACGAGATCGTCCGCCTGCTCGACGACCTCGGCCCCGGCGTGATCGGCTTCGGACCGGACACCGGTCACCTGCGCTGGGCCGGCATCGACCCCGCGCCGTTCATCCGGCGCTACGCCGACCGGATGGGCGGCATCCACCTCAAGGACTGCTTCCCGGACCTGCTGAGCCCCGAGAGCCGAAAGGGCATGAGCTACCACGAAGTGCAGGCCACCAAGCGACTGTGGGCCGAGCCCGGCCTGGGCGTCGTCGACTTCGCGGCGGTGCTCGCGGCCGTCCCGGCGGACTACGACGGCGACTTCATGATCGAGGTGGACGAGCCCAGCATGGACTCCCGCGCCGAGTCGCACCGCATCTCGTTCGAGTGGGCCCGGCGCAATCTGCCGGTGCAGGGCGGAGGATGAAGGACATGACTTCCCTGACGACCGGAACCAGGCAGCGTGCGGCCCGGATCGGTGGCGCGGACCGCGTCCTCGGCGCCCGCGAGGTCACCGCCTTCATCGCCGAGCAGCTGGCCGGCATCGACGCCGACGGGCTCAGCGTCTGCGTGCTGGTCCCCGACGCGACCCGCAACTGCCCGCTGCCGCTGCTGGTCAGCGCGGTGCACCGGGCCCTGCACGGGCGGGCCTCCCGGCTCACCGTGCTGATCGCGCTGGGCACGCACGGGGCGATGAGCGACGACGCGCTGGCCGAGCACCTCGGATACCGCGGGCGGGACCTGGCCGATGTCTATCCGGGCACGACCGTGCGCAACCACGAGTGGTGGAAGCCCGAGACCTTCGCCGACCTGGGCACCATCCCGTCCGCGCGGATCGAGGAGCTCTCCGAGGGCCGGATGAGCGGCGACGTGGAGGTGCTGCTCAACCGGGCCGTGGTCGACCACGACATCGCCCTGGTGGTCGGGCCGGTGCTCCCGCACGAGGTTGTCGGCATGTCCGGCGGCAACAAGTACTTCTTCCCCGGTGTCGCCGGTCAGAAGATCATCGACGTGTCGCACTGGCTGGGCGCGCTGATCACCTCGGCCGAGATCATCGGTACGACCGAGGTCACGCCGGTACGGGCGCTGATCAACGACGGCGCCGCCCTGATCCCCGCGCGCACGTACGCGCTGTGCGTGGTGACCGCCGAGACGCCGGAGGAGGACGACGGCATCCCCGCGGACAGCGACCGCGGCACCGCCTTGCACTCGGTCTCCTTCGGCGACTGCGTCTCGTCCTGGGAGAGCGCCGCCGAGATCAGCGCCGCGACCCACGTGACCTACCTCGACGCGCCGGTCCGCCGGGTGCTGTCGCTGGTCCCGCCCATGTACGGCGAGATCTGGACCGGCGCCAAGGGCGTCTACAAGGTCGAGCCGGTGGTGGCCGACGGTGGCGAGGTCATCCTGTACGCCCCGCACATCCGCGAGATCGCCACCAGCCACCCGGAGATCCACGAGATCGGCTACCACTGCCGCGACTACTTCGTGCGGCAGTGGGACGCCTTCAAGCACATCCACTGGGGCGTGCTCGCGCACTCCACGCACCTGCGCGGGGCCGGCACGTACGACCCGGCGACCGGCGAGGAGCGGCTGCGGGTGGATGTGACGCTGGCGACCGGCATCCCGGAAGAGGTCTGCCGCGCGCTGAACCTGGGCTACCGCGACCCGGCCACGATCGACGTCGCCGACTTCACGGCCGACCCGGACACGCTGGTCGTGCCGCGGGCCGGGGAGGTGCTCTTCCGCCTGCGCTGACTCGTCGACTGGCGGACGACCAGGCGGACCGGGAGCACCAGGGGCGTGCCGCTGGGCCGGGTGCCGTGCCACACCGCGATGCAGTTGCGCACCCCGGTGAGGCCCATCCGGTACAGCGGCGAGGCGATCGTGGTCAGCTGCGGATTGACCAGCTCGTCGTAGACGATGTTGTCGAAGCCGACCACGCTGACGTCGTGCGGGACGGTGACGCCCAGCTTGTGCAGCCCGTTCATGATCCCGATGGCCAGCATGTCGTTGTACGCGAGCACCGCCGTCGCGCCCAGCTCGGCCACCCGCCGCGCGGCGCTCAGCCCGGCCAGCACGGTGGGCTCGTTCGGGCCGATGCGCCGTACGTCGAGCGGCAGCTGAGCCGCCGCCTCCCGCAGCGCCCGCCAGCGCACCCCGTCGGCCCAGCTGATCTCCGGGCCGGCCACGTACAGCACGGAGTCGTGGCCGAGCGCGCAGAGGTGTTCCGCCGCCTGCCGGATCCCGCGCTCGTTGTCGTTCACCACGCAGCTGGCCTCGGGGATGATCCGGTTGAGCAGCACCACCGGCTTCTGCTTGGCCATCATCCGCAGGGCCGAGTCGCTCATCCGGGAACTGGCGATGACGATGCCGTCTACCTGTTCCATCTCCCGCTCGATGGTCTGCCGCTCGACCTCCGGCGACTCGTTGGTGTGCAGCAGGACCAGCTGGTATCCGGCCTCGCGGGCGGCCTCGTACCCGCCTTTGATGATCTCGCCGTAGAACGGGTTGGTGACGTCGGCGATGACCAGCCCGATCGAGCGGTGCGTGGGCCGGACGCCGGGTTGCTGGCCGTTGAGCGGCCCGGACCGGTAGCCGAGGCGTTCCGCCGCCTGGAAGATCTTCTGGGCGGTCTCGGCGTGCACCCGGCCCGGCCGCGAGTAGGCCCGGGACACGGTGGAGGCGGCCACGCCGGCTTCCCGCGCGACGTCGTAGATCGTCGGGCGTCGCCCCATGCCGCTCATCGTAGGCCCGGTCCGGTCAAAAGACGCCGGTCCGGTATTCATGGCTGTCGTGGTATGCGGCCCCCACGACCAGCCCGGCCGCGGTTGCCGCTGCGGCGGCCTGGTGCAGCACCAGCCGCTCGGGACGCCCCAGCCGGCGGGCCGCCGCGGCGACGTCGTCGAACTCGGGCATGACCTGCGTGATGACGCCGTCCCGGTGGGCCACCTTGACCGCGATCGTGCCGCCGTTCAGCTCAATGTCCACGAAGGCCCGCGGCACCGCGTACCGGTGCAGCACGTGTTCGCGGACACCCAGTGTGCTGGTGTCGCGGAGCATCCGTTCGCGCAGCACACCGGCGCTATGCGGCCGGCACAGCACGCTCAAGGTGTGCGCGGGACGACCCTTCTTCATGACGATCGGTACGAGCCACGCGTCGGCGGCACCGTCGGCCAGCAGTCCGGCCAGCACGCCCGGCCACAGCCGCGGGTCGAGGTCGTCGACGTTGGTCTCCAGCATGATCATCGGCTCGGCGGGCTCCGCGGGCGTCAGGACACCCACGAGGACCCGGACCACGTTCGCCCGCCCCGGGGTGTCCCGGCCGCCGGCGCCGGACCCGACCTCCTCGACCGCCATCGCCGGCAGGTCCTCGCAGGAGGTCGCGAGCGCCCGGATCGCCGCCATCCCCGTCGGGGTGGCCAGCTCGCCGGTGCCACCGGCGCGGACCCGCCAGCCGCGGGCCAGCTGCGCCACGGCCGGTACGGGTACGGGCAGGTCGCCGTGGCCGGACCGGACCCGCCCGGAGCCCACCGCCACCTCACCCGCGGACACGGTGGCGACGTCGAGCTCCTCCAGGGCGGCACAGACCCCGACCACGTCCGCGATGGAGTCCAGCGCGCCGACCTCGTGGAAGTGCACGTCGTCGACCGGTATGCCGTGCACCCGTGCCTCCACGTCGGCGAGCCGGGCGAACACCGCGCCCGCCCGGTCGCGGACCCGGCCGGCCAGGTCGGCCTGGGCGAGCAGCTCGCGGATGCCGTGCCAGGTGCGGTGCGGTGGGTCGGCCACGAGTGGCTGCGCGTCGACCTTGAGCGCCCGCAGCCCGGCCCGGGTAACCGTCGTCGCCGTGAGCTCGATCGAGCCGGGGAGCACCGCGTCGACCGCCCGCTGGACGGCGGTCAGCTCGGCTCCCGCGTCGACGAGGGCGCCCAGCAGCATGTCGCCGGCCACGCCCGCCGACGCGTCGATCCACGCGTGCCGGCCGGGGCTCACGCGTCGTCCGCCGGGGCAGCGATCTGCGCGGCGAGGTGGCCGGCGCCGTACCCGTTGTCGATGTTGACCACCGCGACGCCGGGCGCGCAGGAGTTGAGCATGGTGAGCAGCGGCGCCAGTCCGCCGAAGGCGGCGCCGTAGCCCACGGACGTCGGCACGGCGACCACCGGCGCGGCGACCAGACCCGCGACCACGCTGGGCAGAGCGCCGTCCATCCCGGCGACCACGACGACGACCCGGGCCCGGCGCAGCAGGTCGAGCTGGCCCAGCACCCGGTGCAGCCCCGCCACGCCCACGTCGACCACCAGTTCGGTGCGGCGGCCCAGGTAGCGCGCGGTCTGCCTGGCCTCGCGCGCGACCCGCAGGTCGGAGGTGCCGGCCGCGACCACGACTATCAGCCCGCCGGTACTCTCCGGCGGCTCGGGCGGCCAGGCGAGCAGGCCCGCCTCGGTGTCGTGGACGGCGTCGGGCAGCTCGTGCAGGACCGCCTTGGCGTGGGCAGGCCCGGCCCGGGTGAACAGGGTGACCACGTCGGGGCGGGCGCGTACGGCGGCCGCGATGCCGGCGACCTGCTCCGGGGTCTTGCCCTCGCAGTAGATCGCCTCCGGATAGCCGCGGCGGGCGGTGCGTCCGAGATCCAGCTGCGCGAAGCCGGACAGCTCGTCAGACATCGCCGGCCCGGACCAGCGGCAGGGTGAAGGCGCCGGACTGCACGCCGGCCAGATCGACGGTGACGAAGCGGAAACCCGCCGCCACGACGGCGTCGCGGATGGCGGTGCGCAGCGGGTCGGTGACGGCGCGCGGCAGGTCCTCCGGGGGCAACTCGAGGCGGGCGATGTCGCCGTGGTGGCGTACCCGCAGGTCGGTGAAGCCCAGCCGGCGCAGCGCCGCCTCGGCCCGGTCGATCTGCACCAGCTTGCGGGGCACGACCTCGGTGAAGTGCGGGATCCGGGACGCGAGGCAGGGCGCGGCGGGTTTGTCCGCGCACGGCAGGCCCAGCTCCCGGGCGATCTCACGGACCGCCGCTTTGCCGAGCCCGGCGTCCGCCAGCGGCCGCAGCACCCGGTGCTCGGCCGCGGCACGCGCACCGGGCCGGTCCGGCCGGCGGGCGTCGTCGGCGTTCTCGCCGTACGCGACCGCGTCCAGCCGGTGCCCGGCCACGACCTCGTCGGTGATGACGGTGAACAGCTCGTCCTTGCAGTGGAAGCAGCGGTCCGGCCCGTTGGCCCGGTACGCCGCCCGGTCGCCCTCGTGGGTGACCACCTCGACGAGGGTCGCGCCGATGTGGGCGGCGACGCGATGGGCGGCGGCACGTTCGTCGGCGGCGAGGCTGGGGGAGACGCCCAGGATCGCCACGACCCGATCCCGGCCCAGCGCCCGTACCGCCAGGGCGAGCAGGACGGAGGAGTCCACGCCGCCGGAGAACGCGACGCCCAGCCGGCCGATGCCGGCGAGCCGGTCGGTGACGGCGGCCGCACCGATCATGGAGTGTCCTTCCCTCGACGGGATGTCGGTCCACCCACCATCCCAAGCGTCCGGCCCGAGCATTGGCAAGCGATTGCCAGAAGTTGTGCCGCGTCAGCCGCCCTCCGAGGAGTGGCCGGGGAAGAGGTGGGCGCCGGGATCGATGGCCACGGCCGCGTTGTTCACGGCGGTGGCCGCCTCGCCGAAGCCGGTGGCGATCAGCCGCACCTTGCCCGGATAGTCCACGATGTCCCCGGCGGCGAACACCCGCGGCAGGTTGGTCGCCATCGTGCTGCTCACCACGATGTGCCGGCGGTCCAGCTCGAGCCCCCACTCCGCGAGCGGGCCGAGGTCGGCGGTGAAGCCCAGCGCCGCCACCACGGTGTCCACCGGCAGGCGGGTGGTCCCGGCCCGGTCCACCGCGACGTCCGCATGCGTCACCGTCTCGACCCCGTGCAGGGCCGTGACCTGTGCGTTCACCAGGATGGTCACGGGCAGCGCCTGGACCCGGGCGACAGTGGCGGCGTGCGCCCGGAACCGGTCGCGGCGGTGCACCAGTGTCACCGAGCGCGCCACGTCGTGCAGCGCCAGCGCCCAGTCGAAGGCCGAGTCGCCACCGCCGACGATGAGCACGTCGTGCCCGGCCAGGCCGGCCGGCCGCGGCACGAAGTAGACGATCCCGGCGCCGGGAAAGCTCTGGGCGGCCGGCAGCGGGCGTGGAGTGAAGCTGCCCAGGCCACCGGTCACGATGACCGCGCCACAGCCCAGGTCGCTGCCGTCGGCCAGGTGCAACACCGGCAGCCCGTCGCGGTACGAGAGCTTCTCCGCGCGTACCCCGAGAAGGTAGTGCGGCGCGAACGGCGCCGCCTGGGCGACCAGGTTGGTGACCAGGTCGCGGCCCTTGATCGACGGCAGGCCGGCGACATCGAAGATGTCCTTCTCCGGATACAGCGCGGTGATCTGCCCGCCCGGTTCCGGCAGCGTGTCCACCACCGCCACGGTCAGGCCGCGGAAGCCCGCGTAGTACGCGGCGAACAGCCCGGTGGGGCCGGCCCCGATGACGGCGACATCGACTGCTCGCATCTCTTTGCTCACCCCTTGCGGCCTTGAGTGGCCACGCCCTCGACAAAGTACCGCTGGCACAGGAAGAAGGCGATGATCATCGGTACGGTGGTGAGCACCGCACCGGCCAGCACCACCTCCCACTGCGCCTCGCCGGCCTGGCCGAACTGGTCGAGGATCGACTTCATGCCCCGGGGCATCGTGAACAGTGCCGGGTCACGCAGGTAGATGAGCGGCTTGAGCAGGTCCGACCAGCTCGCCCGCAGCTCGAAGACGAACGAGACGATGAGCGCCGGCTTGCACAGCGGCACCGCGATCCGCCAGAACAGCCGCCAGTAGCCGGCGCCGTCCACCCGGGCCGCCTCGAACAGCTCGCGGGGCACGCCGAGGAAGAACTGCCGGATCAGGAAGATGTAGAACGCGCTGCCGAACAGGTTGCTCGCCCACAGCGGCACCTGCGTGGCGGCCAGGCCCAGCTCGTTCCAGATGAGGTAGGTCGGGATCATCGTGACCGCGCCGGGCAGCATCATCGTGCCGATCACCGAGGCGAACAGCGCATTGCGTCCGGGGAAGCGGAAGTACGCGAAGCCGAACGCCACGATCGCACTCGACACGGTCACCGCCGCGGCCGCCGCCAGCGCGACCACGACGCTGTTGACCATCCAGGTGAACACCGGCGCCGCCGACCAGATGGTGGCGTAGTTCTCCGGCGCCCAGTGCCGCGGGACCAGCACATTGTCGAAGACCTCCGGCCGCGGTTTCAGCGACGCGCTGATCAGCCACGCGAACGGATACAGGAACACCACGGCGGCGGCCGAGAGGGCCGTCCACAGCACCCATCGGTGCCGCTGCCGGCGCCCGGAGTGCCGGGGCGCGCCGGTGTCCACGGTAGCCAGGGCCTGCGGCTCCTGCAGCGCGGTCATGGCCTCACTCGCTCTCGTCGCGCAGTCATCGCCTCACTCGCTTTCGTAGTAGACGAAGCGGCGGCTGAGCCGGACCTGGACCAGGCTGATCAGCACGATGATCAGGAACAGCAGCCAGGCCAGCGCCGACGCGTAGCCCATGTGCAGGAACTGGAACGCCTGCTGGAACAGGTAGATGACGTAGAACAGGGCCGCGTCGTTGCCGTACGTCTGCTGGTTGGCGCTGCCGAAGAACGCGGTGTAGACCTCGTCGAAGGTCTGCAGCGAGCTGATCGTGTTGATGATCAGCGTGAAGAACAGCGCGCCGCTGATCATCGGCACGGTCACCGCCCGGAACCGGGCCCACGGTGACGCGCCGTCCATCTCGGCCGCCTCGTAGAGGTCGCGCGGCACGTTCTGCAGCGCGGCCAGGTAGATGATCACCGTGCTGCCCAGGCTCCAGGCGCTCATCAGCACGAGGCCGGGCTTGATCCACGGCCCGTCGGAGGTCCAGTCGGGCCCGTTGATCCCGACCCACCCGAGCGCCTCGTTGATCAGGCCGATCTGGCCGTTGAACAGCAGCAGGAAGAGCACGCCCACGGCCACCTTGGGGGTGATCGTCGGCAGGTAGAAGATCGTCCGGAAGAAGCCGGCCGACCGGCGCCCGGCCCGGGCCAGCAGCATGGCCAGTCCCAGCGCCACGGCCATGGTCAGCGGCACGTGCAGCACGGTGTAGAACATCGTGTTGGCCAGGCCGGCGCGCACCTTGGGATCGGCCAGCAGCATCCGGTAGTTCTCCCCGCCCACGAAGGCGGTGCTGGTCAGCACGTCGTAGTCGGTGAAGGACAGCACCAGGCTGGCGACCATCGGCCCGGCCAGGAACACCAGGAACCCGACGATCCACGGCGACAGGAAGCCGTACGCGGCCCAGGTCTCGCGACGGCGCGCCGTCATCTCAGGAGCCGCTGTTGGCTTTGTCCAGAGCCGCCTGCGCCTGTTGCTGAGCCTGGGCGAGTGCTGCGGCCGGCTGCTGCTCGCCGGCCAGCACCCGGTTCACCGCGTCCTGCCAGGCCGCCTTGAACTCCTCGCCGGCGGCCAGCGCCGGCTCGGAGAACCCGGCCTCCTGCGTCTGCCGGACCGTCTGCACGGCGGCGTCGAACCCGGCGTGACCGGTGGGCTTCACGACGTCCTGGAAGATCACCTCGTCGGCCTTGATGTTGCCGGTGAACAGGCCGGTGAACGGCGCGCCCTCGGCCTGCCGGGCCGCCGCCCGGGCCTTGGCGGCCGCGATCCAGGAGTCGGTCTCGGTCATTTTCTTGATCCACTTGCAGGCCTGGGTGGGATGCGCGCTCTTGGCCGGGATGGCCCAGGCGTTGCCGGTGATCCAGTCCACCGGCTGCCCGTCGACGCCGCGGAACGGGGCAACGGTCAGCTTCACGTCGGGGGAGTTCTCGCCCAGCACGCTGAGGTAGAAGTCCTCCATCGGGAAGGCCCCGAGCTGATCGGTGGCGAACTGGTTCTTGGCGCCGAAGAAGTCGAAGGAGTCGCGGAAGGACTTGAACTTCGCCCAGCCGCCCTGCGCGTTGATCAGGGAGACGGCGAAGGTGAGCGCCTCGACCACCTTCGGATCGGTCAGCTGCGCTGTCCGGCCGTCCTGGCTGACCAGCGAGCCGCCGTTGGCCCGGGCCCACATCGGCAGGAACTCGGGGATCTTGGGGTCGAAGCCGATCCGGGACAGCTTGCCCCCGCGCATCGCGGTGAGCTTCCTGGTGGCGGCGGTCAGAGCCGGCCAGTCGGCGGTGCTGAACGCCGCCGGGTCCAGTCCGGCCTCGGCGAAGGCGGTGTCATTGATCATCAGGACCCGGTTGTTGTAGAACTCCGGCAGGCCGTACAGCGTGCCGCCGAGGGTGGCCTCGGTGACCGCGGCCGGACGGAACTGTCCCAGGTCGATCTTCTCGCGCTCGACACAGTCGGTCAGCGGCAGGATCGCCTTCTTGACCGCGTACGTGCCGAGCAGCCGTCGTTCCAGGTAGACCAGGTCGGGCGGGCTGCCCGAAGCCACCGCGGACAGGAACTGCTGGGCGCTGAAGCTGCCCTCGGACGCCTTGGCGCTGCTGGGGGCGATCGCGGCGTTGGCCGCGTCGAACCGCGTCTTCGCGACCTCGTCGCCGGTGCCGAAACCCATCATGGTCAGGGTCACCGTGGCGTTGTCGGAGTCTTCGCCGGAGCTGCCGACCCCGCCACAGCCGGCCGCCATCGCCACCACGAGGGCGGCACTCACTGCCGCCCGGATCGATCGGATGAACATCGATGTTCTCCTGTCGGCGCACGTTCCCGTAGCCGGAATATAGGATCGCGTCGATCCCTCCGCAATTCGGGACGCCCGGAGCCGGCCGCGGGTCTCCCGGGCAGCACGATCAGTGCCACCGCACCGGCGATGACCAAACCGGCCAGGACAGTGCGACCACCCAGCGGCTCGTCCAGCAGCCACCAGCCGAGCAGCACCGCCACCACCGGGTTGACGAAGGCGTACGTGCCGGCGATCCGGGCCGGTGCGTGCCGCAGCAGCCACTCGTACGCGCTGTAGGCCAGCAGGCTGCCGAACACGATCAGGTAGCCCACCGCCAGCAGCGAGCCGGTCACGTCCGCGGACAGGTCGATCCGGCCGAACTCGCCGCCCAGGCCACCGAGCACGGCCAGGGCAGCGCCGGCACAGATCATCTCCACGGCGCTGGCCAGCAGCGGCTGCTCCGGGTGCGCGGCGTGGCGGCCGTACACCGAGCCGAGGCCCCAGGACATCGCCCCACCCAGAGCCACCGCGGCGGCGAGCGGGTCGGGTGAGGTGCCGGAGAACGGGTTCACCAGCACGCCGACGCCGGCGATCCCGGCGATCAGGCCCACGGCGACCGGCGCGCTGATCCGTTCCCGGTCGACGATGCGGGTGCCCAGCACCATCCACAGCGGGATCGTGGCGAGCAGCAGGGCCGCCGTACCGGAGGAGATCTCCTGCTCCGCCCACGTCGCCCCGCCGGTGCCCGCGGCCGGCAGCAGCAGGCCCTGGACCAGGCCGGCCCGCCACTGCGCCGGGGTGGGCCGGCGCCAGCTCCGATCCGGCCGCTGCCGCCGCCGCCAGGCACACCAGGCGTAGAGCAGCAGCCCGGCGACGAGGAAACGCACCGCGCTGAGGGTCAGCGGCGGCAGGTGCTCGACGGCCACCTTCAGGGCCAGATACGTCGAGCCCCAGACGACGTACACGATCGCGAGAGGTCCGAGAAGAGGCATACCTTCACCGTGCCCCGATCCGGGACGGCAGACTTGCCAGGCACCCCGCAGTTTCTGCCAAGATGGGACGATGCCGTCGGACGTCGCGGTGGTGGTCGCCGCCCCGGTGCCGGCCTTCGAGCTGGGCATCGTCAGTGAGTTGTTCGGGCTGCGCCGGCTGGACCCGGAGCTGCCGTCGTACCGGTATGCGGTCTGCGCCGAGCGGCGCACGCCGATGCCCACCTCCACCGGCTTCTCGGTCACCCCGACCCACACCCTGCGCCGGCTCGCGACCGCCGACCTGATCATCGTCACCGGCGCCGCCCCGCCGATTCCGCCACCGACGCCCGCGCTGCTCGCGGCGCTGCGCCGGGCCGCCGCCCGCGGCGCCCGGCTGGCCGCGGTCTGCACAGGAGCGTTCGTGCTTGGCGAGGCCGGGCTGCTCGACGGGCGCCGCGCCACCACCCACTGGGGGTACGCGGACGACCTCGCCGCCCGCCATCCGGGCACGACCGTCGACCCGGACAGCATCTACGTGGTCGACGGTCCCATCGCGACCAGCGCCGGGGCGTCCGCCGCGATCGACCTGTGCCTGCACCTGATCCGCGCCGACCACGGCGCCGACGTCGCCAACCGGGTGGCGCGCGAGCTGGTCGTGCCGGCCCACCGCAGCGGCGGGCAGTCGCAGTTCACCCGTACGCCGGTGAGCGCCCCGCAGCTGCCGGGCTCGCGTACCCTGGCCGATCTGCTGGACTGGGTCACCGCGCACCCGGACGCGGATCTGTCCGTGGGCGCGCTGGCCGCCCGGGCGGCGATGTCACCGCGAACCTTCGCCCGGCACTTCGCGGCCGCCACCGGCTCCAGCCCGGCTGCCTGGGTCCGCTCGCAACGGGTCCGCCTGGCCGAGCAGATGCTGGAACGTGACGGGGCCACGATCGCTGCTGTTGCACGGCGGTGTGGACTGGGCAGTCCGGACACCTTGCGGCGGCACTTCCGGGCTGTGCGAGGCGTCAGCCCGGAGCAATACCGCACGGCGTTCGGTACGCCCGCCCACTGACCTGGTCCGGTCCGCGAGTAAGTCTCCGGCTCGCCCGGTGATTGGGCGCGCCTTCCGTGAGCGGGCCGCCGGGCTCGGCTGCTGGGTGGGCGCGTTTCGTGAGGGGGCCCGCTGGGCTCGCCTGTTGGGTGGGTGCCTTTCGTAAGAGGGTCCGCTGGGCTGGCCTGTTGGGTGGGCGCCTTTCGTGAGGGGGTCCGCTGGGCTGGCCTGTTGGGTGGGCGCCTTTCGTGACGGGGTCCGCTGGGCTCGCCTGCTGGGTGGCCGTCTTCTGCGAGCACGTCGCCGGCCCGCCTACTGAACGGCGGCTCTCCGCGAGCAGGCCGCCGGGTCCGGTCCTTGTCCGGCCGGAACCATCGCCCTCGCCCGCCGGGCGGCGGCTACTGCGCGGCCCGTCGGTAAAACAGGCGCTTGGCCCACAGGTAGGACGCCAGCGCGATTGCCGCACACCACGCCAGCGCGATCGCTGCGCTGGTGCCGATGCCTGTGCCGAGCAGCAGTCCACGGAGTGTCTCGATGGCCGGGGTGAAGGGCTGGTACTCGGCGAACCAGCGCAATTCGGCGGGCATGGTGGCGGTGGGCACGAAGCCGCTGCCCAGGAACGGCAGCACGGTGAGGACCATGGGCAGGTTGCTCGCGGTCTCGACGCTGTCGCTGACCAGGCCGAGAGCAACCGAGAGCCAGATCAGCGCGAACGCGACGGCGGCGAGGACACCCGCGGCGGCGAGCCACTCGACGGCGGTGGCATCGGGGCGGAAGCCGATCAGCAGCGCGACACCGAGCACGACGGCGATGCTGAGCACGGTCTGCGCCATGCTGCCGAGCACATGTCCGGTCAGCACAGAGGCCCGCGAGATGGCCATCGTGCGGAAACGGGCCATGATGCCCTCGGTCGTGTCCATGGCCACGGAGATAGCGGTGCCCTGGGCGGCGCCGGCCGCCGCGAACAGCAGAATGCCGGGCACCAGGTAGTCGAGATAGGCGGCCCGGTCACCGCCGGCGCCGAGACCGGCGCCGAGCGTGGCTCCGAAGACGTAGACGAACAGCAGCAGGAAGATGACCGGGACACCGACGAGGATGCCGGTCAGTGACGGATAGCGCCGGATGTGGCGGAGCTGCCGGCGCAGCATGGTCGCTGAGTCGGTCATGGCGCGGGCCGGACTTGTCATCGGGGTCCCTCCTGATCGGTTTCCGGGGCGGCGGTGGACCGGGGCTGCCCGGTGAAGGCGAAGAAGACGTCGTCCAGGTCCGGAGTGTGGATCGACAGCCGGTCGATCTCGGTGCCCGCGTGCTCGAGCCGATCCAGAACGGACCGCAGTGATCGCACGTCGCCGTCGCTCGGCACTTGCAGGGTGAGCGCGGCGTCGTCCCGCTGTCCGGATCCGAGCGCGTCGGCAGCCGCGTGCAACGCGGCGGGGTCGGCGAACGTGAGCATGATGTGCCCGCCGTGAACCTTGCGCTTGAGCTCGTCGGGGGAGCCCTCGACGACGATGCGGCCGTTGTCGAGCAGGGCGATCCGGTCGGCCAGCTCGTCGGCTTCGTCAAGGTACTGGGTGGTCAGGAACACCGTGACTCCCTGGGCGGCGAGTCCGCGGATGAGCTGCCACATCGCCTGCCGGCTGCGCGGGTCGAGGCCCGTTGTGGGCTCGTCCAGGAAGATCAGCCGCGGACTGCCGACCAGCGTCATCGCCAGATCGAGCCGGCGACGCATCCCTCCGGAGTAGACCGAGGCCGGGGTGCGGACCAGATCGGCCAGGCCGAAGCGCGTGATCAGCTCGTTGACACGGCGCCGGCCCTCAGCGCGACCGAGATGGTGCAGGTCGGCCATCAGCCGGAGGTTCTCCTCCCCGGTGAGCAGCTTGTCGACGGCGGAGAACTGGCCCGTGACGCCAATCGCGGCCCGGACAGCGTCCGGCTCGCCGGTCACGTCATGGCCGGTGACGCGGATCGATCCCGCATCGGCGGGCACCAGCGTGGACAGGATCCGTACGACGGTGGTCTTGCCCGCTCCGTTCGGTCCGAGCAGGGCGAACACCGTTCCCTCGGCGACCGTGAGATCGATGCCGTCCAGGACGACTGTGCCGCCGAACGTCTTGCGCAGGCCGGACACCGAGATGGCCGGCCGGGTCATGGTCGTCGCTGCCATTGCTTCTCCTTCAGGTCGCAGGTGGCCGCGCCGGGGACAGGCGCCATCGCCGGTCGAGCCGCCGGAGCGGGACCGGGCGAAGGCTGCTTGTCACAGCCGGTGGGTGGTGCTCAGATGTCGAGGTCCTCGATGGTGGGCTGGTCGACCAGGTCGGCGACCACGTCGTAGAGCTCGTCCGGCACCATGCCGCGCAGCTCCTCCAGCGAGCCGGCGACCCGCAGGCTCGACTCGGCCGGCGTACGGGTGAAGGTCTGGTCGGCGCTCCAGTCACCGACCCAGGCCCGCCAGCCGGTGTTCCACTTCTCGGCGTTCGGGCCGACGTTGGTGTAGGCCTCGGAGCGTTCCAGGTGGACGACGAACTTCTCGCTGCGGGACCGGTAGACGCGGAAGGTCTCCGTGCGCTCGTTGGTGGATCGTTCCCACTGGGCCAGGAGCACGCCGGAGAAGCGCTGTTTGCGGCCGAGGCCGGGGCCGACGCGGACGACGATCTCGTCGTAGCCCTGCTTGCGGCCCTCCTCGACCTCGACGAAGCGGCGCAGCGCCGCCGTGATGGTCGCCGAGAGCGTGCCGCCGGCCAACTCCTGGGCACGCTGATAAAGCGGCAGGTCGTCGTCGGCCACATAGATCGTCTTGTTGGGCATGCGCTGACTATACGCATACATGTACGTACACACAATGGCGCTGTGATACGTTCAGCGCCGCTGATGTGACCCGAGGAGGTGAGACCGATCAACGCTGTGACAGGTCGGGACTCCCTCCTTCGAAAGGTCTAGCTCGCTAGTTCTGGGGGAGTGCCCGCGAAAGGCATCCCGAAAGGCTTCACACCTCATGCGCTTCACCTCGCGGACGTCGTCGGACGGCGTCACCGAACAGCTCTTCACGCTCACCTCACCATTGGGTGCGGTCGTCCCGGGCGTCTTGTGGACGCCGGAGCACGCCGCCGGCGTCCGTCCGCTGATCCTGATGGGTCATGGCGGCGGTCAGCACAAACAGGCTCCCGGCATCGTGGGACGGGCCCGCCGTTTCGTCGCCGAGGGTGGCTTCGCGGTGGCGGCCCTCGACGCGCCCGGTCACGGTGACCGGCCGCGGAGTGCGGAACAGGACCGGATCATCGGCGAGCTGCGCAGTCGCGCGCAGGCCGGGGGAGAACCAACCCCGGTGGTTGCCTCGCTGCACAATCTGCTTGCCGGGCAGGCCGTACCGGAATGGCGAGCGGCCATCGACGCCCTGCAGAAGCTCGACCATGTCGGCGCGGGACCGGTCGGGTACTGGGGGATGTCGATGGGCTGCGGGCTGGGCGTTCCGTTCGTCGCCGCCGAGCCGCGCGTCCGGGCCGCGGTGCTGGGTCTGAACGGGGCGGAGACGTCGGCGGAGGCGGCCGCGCGGATCACCGTGCCGGTGGAGTTCCTGGTGCAGTGGGACGATCGGCTGGTGCCGCGGGCGGCGAGCCTGGCGCTGTTCGAGCTCTTCGCTTCCGCGGAGAAGACGCTGCATGCCAACCCCGGCGGGCACGGGGATGTGCCGATGTTCGAGCTGGACAGTGCGCTGCGGTTCTTCGCCCGGCACCTGTACTGACGATTGGGTCGCCCGGGTCGGACGTCCCGGGTGGTCCCATGGTCTCGGCCAGGTCCACCCGTCGACCCGGGCGAGCGCCATCGCCTGGAAGTTCGGACGTCATGGGTGGTCCAGGGCCTCGGTCAGGTCCACCCCGTCGACCCGGGCGAGCGCCATCGCCTGGAAGTGCGGGCAGGCCTGGTAGTCCTGGTGCCGGCACCGCAAGCCGTGCTCCAGCAACGTCTGCGACAGCGTGAGTCGGGCGATCCGCTCCCGCACCTGAGTGAGCTGGCTGCGCAACACCTCACGCCGTTGCCTGCGGTCCGGTGCGGTGAACAGCTCCCGGAGCTGCTCCAGGCTGAAGCCCGCGTCCTTGCCCAGGAGAATCTCCGCGACCCGGGTCACGTGCGCGGTGCCGTACACCCGGCGGCCCGCGACCCGCCGCGCCGGCGTCAGCAGGCCCATGTCCTCCCAATGGCGCAGCACGTGCGTGGCCAGGCCGAAGCGGTGTGCCAGCTCGCCGATCGAATACTCCATCGACCCTTCCCTCCCGCTTTCTTGACTTCAGGTCAGGTTGACTTCAGGTCGACCTGAAGTCGCACACTCGGCCGCATGCCCGAGACGCACAGCGCCCACACGGACGCCGACACTCTGATCCGAGCACTCGACGCCGCCGAGAACACGCCCGGCGCCGTCACGTTACGCGCGCGCAGCTATGAGCTGCTGCGGTTGTCCACAGGCGCGACGGTGGTCGACGTCGGCTGCGGCACCGGCCGCGCGGTGGCCGAACTCGCGGGGCGCGGCGCCCGGGCCGTCGGCGTGGACCTCGATCCCGCCATGCTGGCGGCGGCCCGCGACCGCTTCCCGGAGCTCGACCTGCGCGCCGCCGATGCGGCCGATCTGCCCTTGGGCGAGGGTGCGGCGCAGGGTTACCGGGCGGACAAGGTTTACCACGTGCTGCCCGATCCGGTCGCCGCCCTTGTCGAGGCTCGCCGGGTCCTTGCCCCCGGTGGTCGCATAGTGCTGCTGGGTCAGGACTGGGACACGATGGTGATCGACTCCGATCAGGGGGCTCTGACTCGCCGGATCGTGTACGCGCGTGCGGACACGATCCGCCATCCTCGGGTTGCTCGCGCTTACCGCAATCTGTTGCTGAACGCGGGTTTCCGGGAGGTGGAGCTTGAGGTGCACACCATGGTGTTCACCGACGCCTCAACTTTGCCGCTGCTCGCCGGGCATGCGGCTGCGGCTCGCAACACCGGTGCCATCAGCGATGAGGAGGCTGAGGGGTGGGTCGGTGAACAGAATCGGCGTGCCGCTGCGGGTCGGTTGCTGCTAGCTGTCCCGATGTTCCTGGCCGCCGGGACCCGCTGAGAGTCGGCGGGTGGCTGGGTTGCTGTTCGTGCCGCTCCGGATTCAGGGATGGGTGGGCTTCTTGATGGCGGGGTGCGCCTGAGGTGGCCGGCGCTGGCATTGCCGGTGGGAGCAACGCTCGGCTCTCATCCGCGGCCGGCACCCAGGCGGATGGTGTTGTTTCTGTTCGTGCCACTGAGATTCGAGGATGCGTGGGATTTGCCGATGCCGGGGTGCGCCTGAGGGTGGCCGGCTCTGGGACCGCCATTGATAGCCGGCGGGTGGCAAGCTTTCCAGTCGTGCCGCTGAGAGCCGGGGCGTAACGGACTTGGATGGTCCCGGTGCTGATGGTCGGGATGGCCGGCTCTTGGTCTCGGCGCTGAGTATTGGGTGGCGGGCTGGCTGGTCCAGGCAGAAGGCCGGCGGGTGATCGGTTTCCTGCCGCTGGAGGTCAGGCACAGGTGGGCATCCTGATGCTGGGGTGAGCCTGAAGTCGCTAACGTCCTGGCCTGCCGCTGTGAGCCGGCGCCCGGCCAGTCTGCTGTCCGCGCGTCGCGCTGACCCCGGCCGGGTCCTGGTCCAGCTGCGACTCGTTGAGTGTTGGAAGCGGTCGGCAATCTGCTGAAAGTCGGTTCAGGCGCTGAGAGTCAGGTCCGGCGGGCTGGATGGTAGTGCGGCACGGCGGGCTGGGGCGTCACCACGTATCGGCTCAGAGCCAGCAGCGGCAAGGTCAGCACAGCCAGGACAACACCGAGCGCCGCGACCGCGAGCATCGCGCCGCGCAGACCCGCCGCTGACGCCCACAGGCCGACGTAGACCGGACCCAGCAGGAAGCCGAGGTACGACACCACCGTCACGATCGAGGTCGCTCGCCCGCGCGAGGACTCGACGACGTTGCGCGAGACGATGCTCAGCAGCGTCGGGAACAGGGCCGCAGTCCCGGCGGCGGCGAGAACGAGCCCGGCCAGAGCGACCGGCACGGACGTGGCCCGCGCAACCACCGTCGCGCCGGCCGCGGCCACGAGGGATCCGAGGACGAGGACCACGCGGGCGTGGGCCGGGCTCAGCGCACTGACTGCGAAGCGGGTGACCGCCACGACGGCGGCGAACACCGCAGGTGCGAGCGCGCTCAGCCCCGGCCCGGTGGTGAGGACGTCCTCCAGGAAGACCGCACCCCAGCTCTGATGGGCGTTCTCGCCGGCGAACGCGAGCGCGCCGAGCGTACCCACGAGAAGCAGCGGCACAAGCGGCATCCGGACGCCCCGTGTCGGCTCGGGCAGGACCGGCCCGGAGTCGCCGGCGGGCAGGGCTCGGTTGATGGCGGCACCAGTCACAACGGACAGCAGCAGGACGGCCGCGAACGGCACCCAGGTCGGCGCGTCGAGGACGTACGCCGCACCGGTGCCGAGGCTGGATACGACGACCACGGTGGAGAACGCGGCCCCGGCCCGGGTGATGACCGGCCGGCCGGACCGCTGCTCGGCGCGGCCGCCGATCGAGTTCATCGCGACGTCGGCTGCGCCGCTGGCCATGCCCACGCCGAGAGGCCGGCACACAGGCTGACGAGCCCGCTCGCCGTGACGGCCGCGACCACCCCGGCCCCGCCGAGGACGACCACCAGCAGGGCGGCGCAGCGCAGACCCCAGCGGTCCAGCGCCCGACCGGTCAGCAGCATGGCGGGCAGGGCGCCGGCACTGATGAACAGCAGGGCGATGCCGAGCTGGGCGTCATCGAGTCCGGCCTGGTCACGAACTCGCGGCACGGCCGAGCCCCAGGTGCCCCAGAACGCGCCGAAGATCCCCGAGGCGAGATAGGCGGCTGTGGTGAGGCGGTGGTACGACGTGGCGAGCTGCATTGTGTAACGCTACACAGCTACGATGGCCGGGTGCAACCGCGCCCGCCCGCCTCCCGCCGGGTCACGATGACCGATGTGGCCCGGGCGGCCGGCGTGTCGCCTATGACCGTCTCCTACACCTACAACCGTCCGCAGCGGGTCTCCGTCGAGACCCGGGCCAAGGTCCTCGAGACAGCGACGGCGCTCGGCTACGCCGGGCCGGATCCCAGCGCCCGGTCCTTGCGGTACGGCGCCACCCGGACCGTCGGCGTCGTGCTCGGCGAGCACCTCACCTACGCCTTCGACGACCCGCAGGCGGTCCTGTTCCTCGCCGGCATCGCCGAGGTCTGCGCCGAGCGCGGATACGGCCTGCTCATCGTCCCCACCGGTACGGGTGACGACGACCGTGACCGGGTGGCAGCCGCGGCGGTCGATGCCTACGTCGTCTGGACGACCACAGCCGACGACCCGGTGCTCGCCGCCGCCACGGGCACCCGCCGTCCGGTCGTCATCCACAGTGGACCTGTTCTGGACGGCACGGTGACGCTGGGCATCGACAACCGCGCTGCGGCCCGCGCGGTTGGGGCTGAGGTCTTCGCGACTGCCCGGCGCCCAGCCGTGCTCAGCTTCCCCGTCGACCGGCAGCGGGACACCTTCATCCGCGCGGGCCTCGACCCCGGTGGCATCGCGTATCCCGTCACCCGGGACCGGCTGGCCGGCTACCGGGACGCCGCCCAGGAGCTCGGCCTCGACTGGTCCCAGGTGCCGGTCGCGGTGTGCCGCACCAACGACGAGGCCGAAGCCCGCGCGGTCATGCGCAAGCTCCTCGCATCGGCACCGGGCATCGACGCCGTCGCCGCGATGAACGACCCGATGGCGCTGGCCGCTCTGCGCGACGCGGGCGATCGGGTACGGATCAGCGGCTGGGACGACTCGGCGCTCGCCCGGGAGCACGGGCTCACCACCGTGGCCCAGTCGTTGCGCGAGCAGGGGGCTGCCTGCGCCGCGGCGGCGCTCGGCGATCCGGCACCGGACTTCCGCAATGCCTGGCACATGGTCCGACGCGCGTCCACCGGCGGCTGACCGCGGGGTGCCGGCCGATCGCGGGGCGGTGGCCGATCGCAAGGTGCCGGCCGATCGCGAGGCGGTGGCCGATCGCGGGCGGCGGCAGCCCGCGGGGCGGTGGCCGATCGCGGGGCGCCGGCCGATCGCGGGGCGCCGGCCGATCACGGGGCGCCGGCCGATCACGGGGCGCCGGCCGATCACGGGGCGCCGGCCGATCACGGGGCGCCGGCCGATCACGGGGCGCCGGCCGATCACGAGGCGGCGGCCGATCACGAGGCGGCGGCCGATCACGAGGCGGCGGCCGATCACGAGGCGGCGGCCGATCACGAGGCGGCGGCCGATCGCAAGGCGCCGGCCGATCACTAGACGGCGGCCGATCGCGAGGCGCCGGCTGACCGCGAGGCGGCAGCCGATCGCGAGGCGGTTGTGACGCCTGAGCCTGTGACCTGACAGACCTTGCCGGGTACCCCCAGGGGGTATACCTTGACTCCCGGAGGTGGCCACGATGAATTCTGTAGACAGTGAGGGCCGGGCCCAGGGCCCGACCACGGCGGTCCACGAGCACCACCACGACGGCAACCACAGCGACGGCCACGGCGATCACGACCACCAAGCCGGCCACGGCGATCACGACGACCAAGCCGGCCACGGCGGGCATCAGGGCCATGACAAGCACGCCGGCCACGACCCCGAGATGTTCCGGCGCAAGTTCTGGCTGAGCCTCGCCCTCACCCTGCCGATCGTGCTCACCAGTCACATGGTGATGGACTGGTTCGGCTACTCCCTGGACTTCCCCGGGATGAGCCTCGTCGGCCCGGTCCTCGGCACGTTCGTGTTCGGTTACGGCGGGTGGCCGTTCCTGGCCGGCGCCGTCGCCGAGGTTCGGGACCGGGCGCCCGGCATGATGCTGCTCATCTCGATGGCCATCACCGTCGCCTACGCGGCATCGCTGGCCACCAGCTTCGGGGCGTTCGAGCTGGACTTCTGGTGGGAGCTCGCCGCCCTGGTGACCATCATGCTGCTCGGGCACTGGCAGGAGATGAAGGCGATCGGCCAGGCCCAGGGCGCCCTGGCCGCCCTGGCCGCGCTGCTGCCCGATGACGCCGAGCGGATCACCGCCGCCGGCGACGTCGACCGGGTGCCGGTCGCCGATCTGCGGGTGGGTGACACGGTGCTGGTGCGCTCCGGCGCCCGCGTGCCTGCCGACGGTCGCATCGTCGAGGGTTCGGCCGAGCTCGACGAGTCGATGATCACGGGGGAGAGCCGCCCGGTGGCCCGGGCGGCCGGCGATCGGGTCGTGGCCGGCACGGTCGCGACGGACTCCGCTCTTCGGGTACGGGTCGACGCGATCGGTGAGGACACCGCGCTGGCCGGCATCGGGCGTCTCGTCGCGCAGGCACAGGCCTCCAACGGCCGCGCGCAGGTTCTCGCCGACCGGTTCGCCGCGATGCTGTTCTCCATCGCTACGGCCGCGGCGGCGCTCACCTTCGTGGTGTGGTGGCTGCTGGGTGATGTGGACGGGGCTGTGGTCCGTACCGTGACGGTCTTGGTCATCGCGTGCCCGCACGCGCTCGGCCTGGCCATTCCGCTGGTGATCGCGTTGTCCACGGCCGTGTCGGCCAAGGCCGGCATCCTGGTCAAGGACCGGCTGGCGCTGGAGCGGATGCGCACCGTCGACGCCGTGCTGTTCGACAAGACCGGAACGTTGACCAAGGGCGCCCACACCGTCACGGGCATCGCCGTCGCGGACGGTGAGAACGAGGACGACGTGTTGCGCCTGGCCGCCGCGGTCGAGGCGGACAGTGAGCATCCGCTGGCCCGAGCCATCGTCGCGGTCGCCGAGCAGCGCGGACTGCGTGCGTCGGCCCGGGACTTCCGGTCACTGACCGGCCGCGGGGTGCAGGCGGTCGTCGATGACACCGCGTACGCCGTGGGTGGACCGTCCCTGCTGCGTGAGCTGAACGTCGAGGTGCCGGCCGGGTTGCGCCGTACCGCTGAGGAGTGGTCACGGCGTGGCGCCGCGGTCCTGCATCTGCTGCGATTGACGCCTGAGTCCTTCGAAGAAAAACGGCCCGCGGACGGCGGTCCGCAGGTGCTGGGCGCGTTCGCCTTGGAGGACGAGGTTCGTCCCGAGGCGCGCGAGGCCATCGCCGACCTGCGGGCGCAGGGCGTGCGGAAGATCGTGATGATCACCGGGGACGCCCGCCCGGTGGCCGAGGCGGTCGCGGCTGACCTGGGGTTCCGGCCCGGCGTCGACGAGGTCTTCGCCGAGGTGCTGCCGGCCGACAAGGATCGCGCGGTCGCGGAGTTGCAGGGCCGGGGGCTGACCGTGGCGATGGTGGGCGACGGCGTCAACGACGCGCCCGCGCTGGCCCGCGCCGATGTCGGCATCGCCATCGGGGCCGGCACGGACGTGGCCATCGAGTCGGCCGGCGTGGTGCTCGCCTCGTCCGACCCGCGCGGGGTGACCGGGGTGATCCGGCTGTCCCGGGCGTCCTACCGCAAGATGGTGCAGAACCTGGGCTGGGCGGCCGGGTACAACGTCATCGCGATCCCGCTCGCCGCGGGCGTCCTGGCCTGGGCCGGGTTCACGCTCAGCCCGGCGGTCGGCGCCGTGCTCATGTCGGCGTCCACCATCGTCGTGGCGCTCAACGCCCAGTTGCTGCGGCGGGTGCGGCTCACGCCCGGCCCGAGGGTGTGACCCCGGCGGGCTGTTGCCGCAGCTGCGCACGCCGACCGTGGCCGGTCGTGCCGCGCGGCTTGTAGATCGACAGCACCGTGGCGATCAGGAGAAGCACGACGGCGGCAGCGCTGTGCAGCACGGGGGACGGGTCGGCCAGGCCGGCGGTCCCGTCGCTGCCCGGCGCCGCCGCCTCGGCCCGGTCGGCCAGGACGGCGAGCGTGCCCATGTAGAGCAGCAGCACGCCGGTCGCGAAGAGGTTCATCAGCAGCTTGATCAGCACCCAGTAGTGGCGGAACAGGCCCCACGTGGTGCCGAGTGACTGCACCACCCCGGTGGCCAGCGAGGCCACGCTGAGCGGGACGAGCACGTACCAGCCCAGCGGCTCCAGCGTCAGGTGGACCGCGCGGACCAGCTCCCCGTCGTCCGAGCTCAGGCCGATCACGCTCAGCGCCAGGGACGTGACCACCGCGCCGAGCCATCCGACGGAACAGGCGACGTGGGCGACGAGCATCAGGCGCCGCACCGCGGGTGGCATCGTCACGCGGCGGGTCCCGGCCAGGTGCCGGTGTGCCGGCCCGGATCGTGGCCGGTGAACAGCGCGACGAGCACCAGGACGGCCAGCGCGATCCCGACGACGGCGAACACTTTGACCCAGCGTGGCAGCTCGCTCATCACCCCATGAAACCATTTTGCGAGACAGCCTGTCTACTTCAAAGACACCATGACTTCGGTACGGCGTACGTATGCTGACGGGGTGCCGAAGCTGTGGAACGACACGATCGACGGGCACCGCCGTACCGTGCACGCGGCGATCCTGGACGCCGCCGCCGCACTGGCCGCCGAGCACGGCCTGGCCTCGGTCACCATGTCGCAGATCGCCAGCAGTGCCGGCATCGGCCGCGCCACGCTCTACAAGTACTTCCCCGACGTCGACGCGATCCTGGTGGCGTGGCACAAGCGCCAGATCGAGCACCATTTGCAGCAGCTCGTCGCGGCGCGGGACAGCGCCCCGGAGCCCGGCCGGCAGCTCGCCGCGGTGCTCGACGCCTTCGCGCTCATCTCGCACGAGCATCACGGCAAGGATCTCGCGCTCGCTCTGCACCAGCGTGCGCACGTCGGCCGCGCCCACCAGCATCTGCGGGACCTCGTCACCGAGCTGATCAGCCGGGCGGCGGCCGCCGGGGAGGTGCGTGGTGACATCGCCGCGGGGGAGCTGGCCACGTACTGTCTGCATGCCCTGACCGCGGCCAGTGACCTGCCGTCGAAGGCCGCCGTCGGCCGGCTGGTCACGCTCACGCTGGCCGGCCTGCGCCCGGCGGCGTAGCCGGCGAGGCGGCGCGCTAACTTGGACCCCGTGCCGCTAGATGAAGCAGGACAGACCGGGCGATCCGTCCGGTGGCTCCTGCTCGCCTGCACCCTGTTCGGCCTGGCCGCGATGCACACGATCGGCCATGCCGGCATGCGGCTGGAAGCCGCCGGTCACCACCCGGCCACGATGGCCGCGGCCATGCCGAGCGCGACCTGGGCCGAGCCCGCCGCCGCCGTGCGGGAGGCGACCTGGGCCGTGCTCGCCGCCCCCGCGCCAGGCGCGACCTGGGCCGTGCTCGCCGCCCCCGCGCCAGGCGCGACCTGGGCCGTGCTCGCCGCCCCCGCGCCAGGCGCGACCCGGGCCGAGCCCGCCGCCGCCGTGCGGGAGGCGGCCTGGGCCGTGCTCGCCGCCGCCATGCCAGGGGCGACCTCGGCCGAGCCCGCCGGCGCCGGCGGGTGTGATGGCGGATGCGCGCACGGTCCGGGGTCGGCGCCGCACGGCGGGATGGCCGGCTGGAGCGTCTGCCTCGCCGTGCTCGGGGCCGTCGCGACGCTGATCCTGCTCGCGATGCTGGTGGCGCCGTCGCGCCGGCGGGAGCGTCCGGCCTCGGTGGCGGATCCGTGGGCCGTCGTGTCCCGGGGCCCGCCGGTCAGATCCGCCGGACTCGCCGTGGCCGCAGTGTCGGTGCTGCGCATATAGGACGCCGCGTCGCCCACCCCTGTCCCGGGGCGGGCCGCGCTCTGTCCTCGTGCACGTTCACCGATACCGAAAGGCCCTCTTGTGTTGAAGCATTCTGTGTTGCCGCGCCGTGCTCTGCTCGCGGGCGTGACCGCCACCGCGCTGCTGGCGTTGTCCGCCTGCGGTGACGACATGTCGGGTTCCGGCATGGATCACGGCTCGGCCCCGGCCGCGAGTGCCGCGGCCCCCGCGGGGAGTGCGCCGGCCGGCGCCGCGGCGTTCAACGACGCCGACGTGATGTTCGCCCAGATGATGACCGTGCACCACCGTGAGGCCGTCGAGATGGCCGACCTGGCCGGCACGCGCGCCGCGGACGCCGAGGTGACGGCCCTGGCCGCCAAGATCAAGGCGGCCCAGCAGCCGGAGATCAGCACGATGACCGGCTGGCTCGGCGCGTGGGGTCGGCCGGCGCCGGAGCCGGGCATGGCCATGCCGGTCATGGGGCACGGCGCGATGCCGGGCGACATGTCGGCCGCCGACCTGGAGAAGCTGGCGGCCGCCAAGGGTGTGGCCTTCGACAAGCAGTTCCTCACCATGATGATCGCCCACCATGAGGGTGCCGTGACCATGGCGCAGGACGAGCTGAAGGACGGCTCGAACACCGACGCCAAGACGCTCGCCCAGAAGATCGTCACCGATCAGCAGGCCGAGATCGCCACGATGCGGTCGATCCTCGGCCGGTTGTAGGACCGTCGGTCCGGCCGGGCGCCTGAGCGGGTGCCCGGCCGTGCTGGGTGTCACTCCCCATGCCGCTTGATACCCTTGGGGGGTATGGGTAGTGTGAAGGAATGACGACGACAAAGACCTACACCGTGACCGGAATGACCTGCTCGCACTGCGTCGGCGCGGTCAGCGCCGAGGTCGGCCGGCTCCCCGGCGTCACCGACGTGCGGGTCGACCTGGCCACCGGCGCGGTCACGGTCACCAGCGACCAGCCGGCCGACGACGAGGCGGTCGCCGCGGCTGTCGACGAGGCGGGTTACGAGGTGGTGAGGTAGCGATGGGCACCCCACTCAAGCTCGGTTCCTTCGTGCTCGGCCTGGCTGTCGTGTTCTCCGCGGCGTTCGGCCTCGGCAATCTGGCCGACCCGGCCGACAGTGCGACCACCACCACGACGGCCCACAGCGACGGCGGTCACGACAGTGCCGCCGCGGCGGACAGCCCCGGCGAGCACGTTCCGGCCGGCCTCCAGATTGCCCAGGACGGCTACCAGCTCCAGCCGCTCTCCCCGGCCCTGGCCGTCGGCCAGCCGCAGCCGTTCGCCTTCCGGATCACCGGACCGGACGGCGCGCCCGTCACCAGCTACACCATGAGCCATGACAAGGACCTGCACCTGATCGTGGTGCGCCGGGACCTGTCCGGCTTCCAGCACGTGCACCCTGCTCTCGCCGCGGACGGCACCTGGTCGATCCCGCTGGCAGTTCCCGCCGCGGGGCAGTACAGGGTCTTTGCCGACTTCCGGCCCGCGGGGCACGCGGAGGGCCTGACGCTGGGCGCGGACGTGCCGGCGCCGGGCGACTACCGGCCACGGCCCCTGCCCGCGGCGGCACGGACGGCCACCGTCGACGGCTACACCGTCACTCTGGAGGGCGATCTGGTTCCGGGTGCGTCGTCGAAGCTGACGCTGTCGGTCGCCAAGGGCGGCGCGCCGGTCACCGACCTCCAGCCGTACCTGGGCGCGTACGGGCATCTCGTGGCTCTGCGGGCCGGCGACCTCGCCTACCTGCACGTCCACCCCGACGGTGCCCCGGGCGACGGCAAGACCGCTGCCGGGCCGCGGGTCACCTTCTACGCTGAAGTTCCGTCGAGCGGCAGCTACCGGCTGTACCTGGACTTCCAGCACGCCGGCAAGGTACGCACCGCTGAGTTCACCGCCATAGCGGGTACTCCGATGGTGACGCCGGAACCGTCCGTCGCGGGCGGGCACGACACCACCGACCACAGCCACGAGTGAGGGAGAGCAGCCATGGCATCAGGCGCCGAGCCGCTGCTGACGGCACCGAACCGGATCGAGCTGTCGATCGGTGGCATGACCTGTGCCTCCTGCGCGTCGCGGATCGAGAAGAAGCTCAACCGCATGGACGGGGTCACCGCCACGGTCAACTACGCCACCGAGAAGGCCTCCGTCACGTTCCCGGCCGCCGTCACCGCCGATGATCTGATCGCCACGGTGGAGAAGACCGGCTACACCGCCGAGGTGCCGCCCCCGCCGCGTACGGCGGACGGCCCGGCGGAACCGGCGCAGCCGGCCGACGAGTTGCGCGGGTTGCGGACCCGGCTGTGGACGTCGATCGTGCTCAGCGTGCCGGTGATCGCCCTGGCCATGATCCCGGCGCTGCAGTTCACGTACTGGCAGTGGCTGTCGCTGACGCTGGCCGCGCCGGTCGTCGTCTACGGCGGGCTGCCGTTCCACCGGGCGGCGTGGACCAACCTGCGGCACGGCGCCGCCACCATGGACACGCTCATCTCGCTGGGCACCCTGGCGGCGTTCGGCTGGTCGCTGTGGGCCCTGTTCTTCGGCACCGCCGGCATCCCCGGCATGGTCCACCCGTTCAGCTTCGCCGTCACCCGCGGCGACGGCGCCGGCAACATCTATCTCGAGGCCGCCGCCGGGGTCACCACCTTCCTCCTGGCCGGCCGGTACTTCGAGGCCCGCTCCAAGCGCCGCGCCGGAGCCGCCCTGCGCGCGCTGATGGAGCTCGGCGCCAAGGACGTCGCCGTGCTGCGCAACGGCACCGAGACCCGCATCCCCGTCAGTGAGCTCGCGGTGGGCGACCGCTTCGTGGTACGGCCGGGGGAGAAGGTCGCCACGGACGGCGTTGTCGAGGACGGTGTCTCGGCGGTCGACGCCAGCATGCTCACCGGCGAGTCCGTACCCGTGGAGGTCGGCGCCGGGGACACCGTGGTCGGCGCGACGGTCAACGCCGGCGGCCGGCTGGTCGTGCGGGCCACCCGCATCGGCGCGGACACCCAGCTCGCGCAGATGGCGACGCTGGTCGAGCAGGCCCAGACCGGCAAGGCCGCGGTCCAGCGCCTCGCCGACCGCATCTCCGGGGTCTTCGTGCCGATCGTCATCGCTCTCGCCACCGCCACGCTGGGCTGGTGGGTCGGCACCGGCAGCGGCTGGACCGCCGCGTTCACCGCCGCCGTGTCCGTGCTCATCATCGCGTGCCCGTGTGCGCTGGGCCTGGCCACGCCGACGGCGCTGCTGGTCGGCACGGGCCGCGGCGCCCAGCTCGGCATCCTGATCAAGGGGCCGGAGGTGCTCGAGGCGACCCGTACGGTGGACACGGTCGTGCTGGACAAGACCGGCACCGTCACCACCGGCCGGATGACCCTGCTCGACGTCGTCGCCGGCGACGAAGTCGACGCCGACGAGGTGCTGCGCCGGGCCGGGGCTGTCGAGGCCGCGTCCGAGCACCCGATCGCCCAGGCCGTCGCGACCGCCGCCACCGACCGGGTCGGCGTGCTGCCGGCCGTGACCGGCTTCGCCAACCTCGAGGGCCTCGGCGTACGCGGCACCGTGGACGGCGTCGAGATCCTGGTCGGACGGCTGCGGCTGCTGGAACGCGAAGGACTCGACGTCCCGGCCGGCCTCAAGCGGGCTGCCGCCGATGCCGAGGCTGCCGGGCGTACCGCGATCGTGGCCGGCTGGGACGGCCGGGCCCGCGCCGTCCTCGCGGTCGCGGACGCCGTCAAACCGACCAGCCGGCAGGCCGTCGCCGCCCTGCGCGCCCTGGGTCTGACACCGGTGCTGCTGACCGGCGACAACACGACCGTGGCCCGGGCGGTGGCCGCCGACGTCGGCATCACCGAGGTCGTCGCCGAGGTGCTGCCGGCCGACAAGGTCGACGTGGTCAAGCGGCTGCAGGCCGAGGGCAAGGTCGTCGCGATGGTCGGCGACGGCGTCAACGACGCCGCCGCCCTGGCCCAGGCCGACCTGGGCCTGGCCATGGGGACCGGTACCGACGTGGCCATCGAGGCGTCCGACCTCACCCTGGTCCGCGGTGACCTGCTGGCCGCGGTCGACGCGATCCGGCTGTCCCGGCGCACCTTGCGGATCATCAAGAGCAACCTGTTCTGGGCGTTCGCCTACAACATCGCGGCGCTGCCGCTGGCCGCGGCCGGCCTGCTCAACCCGATGATCGCCGGCGCCGCGATGGCGTTCTCCTCGGTGTTCGTGGTGGCCAACAGCCTGCGCCTGCGCCGCTTCGCCGGCGCTGTCTGACCTGCGCGAGAAGGGAGCTATCGCCATGTCCACGAGTTCCACGGCCGCGGCCCGCGCCGGGCTGTGGGCCCTGCCCGCGTACGGGGTGCTGCTGGGCCTGAGCACCGTGACCCACCAGCCCTCGGTCGACGACTTCGACGCCTACGCTCGCTACGTCACGACCGATGTGTTCCTGGTCAGCCATCTCGGTGCCAGCGTCCTCGGCGCCGGCCTGGCCGTCCTCGGCGCGACCGCCGTCACCGCGCTGCTGGTGCACGGCCGGGCCGCGCGCGCCGCGATCACCGGGCTGGTGCTGACCGTGCTGGCCAACGTGTTCCTGGCCGCGGCGTTCGGCAGCGCCGCCTTCGTCCAGCCCGGTATCGGCCGTGCCCACCTCGACGGCGTCGCAGGCATGCCGGATCTGAACGCTGACACCGCGTACGGGCCGGCCTTGTTCGCCACCGCACTGAGCGCCACGTTCCTGCTCATCGTCGCGGCGGGCGTGCTCGGCACCGCCATCGCCCGGACGAACCGGCGGCTGCGCTGGTACGGCGTCGGTTACGCCGTCCTCATCGCGGTCTTCGCCCTGTCCGGCTTCTTCCTGCAGCCGGTCCAGCCGTGGAGTGGTTTCGCCCTGGCCGCGGTAACCGCGGCCCTGGCGATGCGGCTACCGAGGATCGTCACCGCCCACACGTGACCCCCTCTGTCCATGGTGGTCAGAGCTCAGGTGCCGGTTGTGCTTGCGGGTGATGTCGAAGGTGTCCGGGTCGGGGAAGGTCTGCGGGTCGCGGTTGGCCGCCATCAGCGCCATCGGGGCCAGCTCCTCCTGCTCCTCGGGCGTGAGGCGCTGCAGGACCTGGGCCATGTGGCGCCGGGATCGGCATTGTCCGGGAAACGACGGATGCGGCGGTCCATCGTTGGTGGTCAGCGGGCCGAGATCAGGTGGCTCACCTGTGGTGGGCCGTCGGCCAGCGCGTGGGCCCGTTCCTCCACCGCCCGGTCGGCCCCGGTCAGCCGGCCGCCGTGCTGCCGCAGGTGCTCGTCCCAGCTCGGCACCAGGTACGCCTCGACGAAGCGGTCCGGCTGCTCCCCGTCCCGGAACAGGCCCCAGCGCACCGCGCCGGTCCGCAGCCGGCTGCGGCGTACCGCCTCCATCGCCTCGACGAACGCCGCCGCGCGTTCGGGGCTCACCGGATAGCTGGCGGTGACCAGGACCGGGCCGTCCTGGCTGTCCGGGTCCAGCTCCAGGTGCGGCTCGGGCCAGAACACGGCCGGTTCGCGGTTCAGGCCGGTGGTGTCGCGCATCGGCCACCAGCGCAGCGTCGCCGCGCCGGCCAGCATGAGGACGGCGGCGGTCAGGTGCGCGGGCACCAGCCCCCACATGTCCGACAGGGCGCCCCAGGCGAGGGCGCCGGCGGCCTGGGCCCCGGCGAAGACCATCTGGTAGACCGCGAGGCCGCGGGCGCGTACCCAGTTGGGCAGGAACAGTTGCATCGCGGCGTTCACGCTGGACAGCACCATGACCCACGCGACGCCGGCCGGCAACAGCGCCGCGACGACGACGGCCTCGGAGCGGCTCAGCGCGAGGACGGTGAGGACCAGGGCGAAACCCGTGCCGGCGACCAGCAGCAGCCGGTTCAGGGACCAGCGGGCCCGCAACCGGGGGAGCAGCAGCGCGCCGGCCACCGCGCCGACGCCGACCGCGCCGAGCAGGACGCCGTACCCGCCGGAGCCGAGCCCCAGGCGACGGCTGGCGACCAGGGGGAGCAGGGCCCAGAGGGCACTGCCGGGGATCAGGAACAGACCCGCGCGCAGCAGGATGCGGCGGACCACCGGTGAATACCGGACGTAGCGGCCGCCGGAGCGGACTGCTGCGGCGAACCGTTCCGGCGCGGTGCCCATCGTGGCGGCCGGGGGCCGCCAGCGCCACAGGACGAGCGCGAACACGACGAAGGAGAGGGTGTTGAGCGCGAACACCACACCGACACCGGTACGGGCGATCAGCACGCCCGCGACCGCGGGGCCGACCGCCCGGGCCAGGTTCATGCTGATCGCCCCGAGCGCGGAGGCGGAGGCCAGCTGGGGCCGCGGCACCAGCTCGGGGATGACGGCCTGCCAGGCCGGGGCGGTCAGCGCCTGACCGGCGCCGAGCGCGAAGGTGAGCGTCAGCAGCAGGGTCGGCGGCATCCGCTGGACGAACGTCAGCACGGTGAGCAGAACACCCACCGCGACCAGGAACGCCTGCACGCCGATGAGCAGCCGGCGCCGGTCGAAGGTGTCGGCCAGCGCGCCGGACGGCATCGCCAGCAGCACGATCGGCAGGGTGCTGGCGGTCTGGACCACCGCGACCAGGGTGTCGGTCCCGGACTGCTCGACGAGCAGCCACTGGGCTCCGACCGTCTGCATCCACGTGCCGATGTTGCTGGCCAGCAGAGCGAGCCACAGGCTGCGGAAGGCGGCGACGCGCAACGGTGCCCACGCCGAGGGCGGCGCGACCCGGGCGGTGGATGACTGGGCGCTCACCGTACGGGTCTACCCGGGCCCGCCACGCTCTACCGCCGGGCGGGAAATCCTCGATGGGGTGACGGAGCTTGGCGCAGCCGCGCGGCGGGCCTTCTAATGTGTGCCGTGATGGAGTTCAGCCGGCGCGCCGGATGTGTCGTGGCCGGGTTGCTGGTCCTCGGGCTCGTGGCGCTGTTCGCCGCGACCGGCCTGGACACGGCCGACAAGGTCGCCAGCGCGGTCTGTGCCGTGCTCGCCGTGGTGGCGCTCTGCTGGCAGTATCTGGTGTCGCCACCCGGTTCCGGCGCGCCTCCGGTGAGTGTCCCCGGTCCCGGTGCCGTCGCGGTCGGCGGTGACAACAACGCGGAAGTGAGCACCCGGTTCGCCGGCCCGGTCCCGGCGGCGGCATCCGGCGCGAGCGGGCCCGCATCGGTCGTGGTCGGTGGCACGAGCACTGCTGCCATCCGTACCGATGTGCAGTTGTGGCAGTGACGCCCGACCGCGGCCGGGCGGCCCACGCGGCCGGGCCCGGTGCGGTCAGCGTCGGCGGCGACGTGCACGCTCCGATCACCACCCACGTGTACGGCGGCGACGGCCCGATGTTCACCGTCGAGACGCCACCGCCCGAGCTGCCCCACGAGTTCGCGGATCTCGCCGCGTTGCGGGAGCAGCCCAGCAAGCTGCTCAACGCCCGCCGCCGGGTGATCCCGTTCAGCGGCCGGGCCCGGGAGCTCGGCGAGCTGGCGGCCTGGCGTGACCACGGGCCACGGCGAGCGGCCCGGCTGATCTGTGCCGCCGGTGGTGAGGGCAAGACCCGGCTCGCCGCGCGGGCCGCCGAGCTCGCCGCCGCAGCCGGCTGGACGGTCGGCTGGGCGCGGCACCGCACCGACACCCCGGGCGGCGGCGCACCGCTCACCGTGGCCGGCGACCATCCGCTGCTCATCGTCGTGGACTACGCCGAACGCTGGCCGTTGACGCACCTGCAGTCACTGCTGGACCGGTACGCCCGGCACACCGGTCCGCTGCGGGTGCTCCTGCTGGCCCGGTCGCTGAGCTGGTGGTCGGTGGCCGACTCGATCTGCGACAAGCTCGGGATCATCACGGGCGTACCGGTGCCGCTGGAGCCGCTCGCCGGCACCGACGCCGAACGGCAGGCGCTGTTCGAGACGGCCTGCCGGCGCTTCGCCGAGATCTACGGGCTGCCCGCGTCCACGGAATTCGCCGTCCCCGGTGGTCCCGCGGACCGCGCCTACGGCTCAGTGCTGACCGTGCACATGGCCGCGCTCGCCGTCGTCGACGCGAACGCCCAGCACCAGCTGGCCCCGAGGGGCGCGAGGGACCTGTCGCGGTATCTGCTCAACCGCGAGTGCCACTACTGGACCGTGCTGCACGGCGAGCACCGGTCCACCACGGCCGCGCGGGCGGTCTTCATCGCCTGCATCACCGGTGGCCTGCCCCAGCCCGCCGGCGCCGCGCTGCTCACCCGCAGCGGACTGCCCGCGGCCGCCGGCACGAGCGCCCAGCAGATCCTCGACGCCCACGCGCGCTGCTATCCGCCCACCACCGCCGGGACGGTCCTGGAACCTCTGTACCCCGATCGTCTCGCCGAGGACTTCATCGGGCTCACCCTGCGTACCGATCAGCCGGACAGCCTGGCCGACCCCTGGTGCGGCAGCTCGCTCACCGACGTCTTCGCCCGCGAAGCCGGGCGGGTGCCCGGCCATGCGGGCCGCGGGCTGATCTTCCTCGCCGCGGCCGCGGCGACCTGGCCGCACGTCGGTACGGCGCTGCGTACGCTGCTGCACGCCGATCCGTCGCTGGCGGTCGAGGCCGGCGGCCCGGCGTTGCTGGCGATCACCCCGTACGCCGACGCGGAGATCGCCGCGGCCATCAGCCGGCACCTCACCGAGCGCAGCATCGACCTGCACCCGGCGGCCGCCCTGCTCAGCTGCGGCATCCTGCAGGTGTCACTGCTGCTGAACAGCCGCCGGGGCACGTGATGTGGGGGCGCGGCTCGGCGGCCGCGCCCCACCGGTCATGAGGTCGGGTTGTTGACGACGTGCAGGGTCGGTGCGCCGCCCGCGGCCGGCTGGGTGACGGCGTACAGGGTCTCGCTGTCGGGGGACCAGACCAGTCCGCGCGGGGCGAGCACGTCACTGGTGATGTCGATGCGCCGCTCGGGGACGACACCGCCGGTCTCGTAGACGTAGATGTCGTCGCCGCCGGCGCGGACTCCGTTGGCGACGTGGTAGTCGTCGGGCGCCGCGGCGACGGCGACCGGGTAGTACCCGGTGTAGTAGGAGCCACGGCCGGACAGGTCGTCGAGCGCGTACGCCTGGGTCGCGTTGCGGGATCCGGCCCCGGTCAGCAGGGTCTGGCCGTACTTGTCGATGCTGATGTCGTTGAGGTTGCTGCCCGGCGCGGTGCCCGAGGTCCTGGTGGTCAGGTCACCGCTCTCGCCGATGTCGTAGACGTACACCGTGGACAGGCTGAGGTTCAGCTGCGCGGCGACCAGCGGACCGGCGGCGTCGTCGTGGGCGGCGAGCAGCGGTGCCCGCTGGAAGCGGACGTCGCCCTGGGTGTTGAGGTCGATGGTGGGCTTCGGCGGCGTGCTCGGGGTCGGCGAGGGCGACGGCGACGCGGACGGGGACGCGGACGGGTCGGGCTCCACCGGTTCCGGGAACTTCACCCGGCCCACGCCGCCGCTCCAGGTGCCGTCGCAGCCGTGGCCGAACCAGAGCAGCTCGCCGGCCCGGACGAGGTGGGTGGGGCACGTCCGCGCGCCGGTGCTGTAGCGGGCGGTCTCCTTGAGGGTATGGGTGTCGATCACCGAGATCGCGTCGCCGGCGGCCTGGGCGACGTAGAGCTTGTGGTTGTCGGCGTTCAGGGCCAGGCCGGTCGCGCCGTACTGACCGGTGATCGTCTTCTTCACGCGACCCTGGAGGTCGGTGACGACGACGCCGTTGGAGCTGGATCCACCGGAGATGTAGACCTGGTCGTGGTCCTGGTCGACGACGAGGTCACCGAAGGCTGGCAGCCCCAGCTGGTTGTCGAGGGCCTGCGCGGGCCCTCCTGAATAGACGATTGTCGTAACAGCCAGGGCGGCGACGGCCGCACCTGCGAATATGCGGCTGTTCGGCACCTTCATTGATTCCTCCCCCGTGACACAACGATGGCGCAGGCAGGTTATGCACGCCGTTCCGGGTCGCGCTGTCCCGGTCGCCGTCGTATCGCAGGTGCTGGAGATTGGGACATTCCGACTGCGGCAGAAGCATCGGACCATTGAGGACGGTCATTGCCGGTCACGGATCCGGCTGATACGGTCGCTGCCAGCTATCGGCTGCGTACCACCACACGGGGGGCCGGATCCGCTCGGTCCGACGCGCTTTGCACGCGTCGCAATCTTTCTGTCAACCGAGTCGGCCAGCGACATTCACCAGCGCACATCCGCCCTGCCCGCACGCCCATTGTTTCCATGGCGACGTGTGGCGATAGAGGCTGCCTGTTCCGTCGCATGTCCGCACCTCCATCGAGGAGAGCTCGACGAGCATGGACACCCATTCTCCGCACAATCGCCGTCGTCGTACCGCCATCGGCGCGGGCCTGCTCGGCCTGCTGCTCATCAGCTCGGGCCTGGTCGCCACGCAGCGCCTCGGTGACGACGGGTCGTCTCAATCCGCCGAGGAACGCGCCCGTGATGCCGTGGTGCTCGCCGACCCGCCCCCGGGCATGCCGCCGGTCAAGGGCCGCCCGGTCGCCGCCACCCCACCGGGACCGGGCAGCAGCCTGCCGGACCGGCAGAAGGCGCCCACCGGCAAGACGTTGCCGGCCGCGAAACGGGTCGCGGAGAAGATCTCGGCGCGTACGTCGAACGCCAAGGTGTGGACCCTGGCCGACGGCCGCACGCAGGCCGAGGTCAGCGGCACGCCGCTGCACTACCGCGACGCCGGCGGACGCTGGCAGGACATCGACACCACGGTCCGGCGCACCGGCGAGCAGGGGTACGTCTACCGCGCCGGCCAGAACTCCTTCGACAGCCGCTTCGGCGACCGCACCGACCGGCTCGTCCGCTACGACCTGGGTGGACGCTCGGTGTCCGTCGGCGTCGCCGGGGCCGCCCGCAAGGTGACACCCAAGGTGCGCGGCAGCGCGGTGCGCTATCCGGACGTGTTCGGCAGCGCCGACGTCGCGTACGACGTGAACGCCTCGGCGCTGAAGGAGAAGATCGTGCTCGACAAGGCCCCGGCCGGGGCCGCGTCGTACACCTTCACCCTCGCGCTCGACGGGGTCACCGCCGCCGCGCAGCCGGACGGCTCGATCGCCTTCCGGGCCGCCGACGCCGACGGTGCGCCGCTGTTCTACCTGCCGAAGCCGTACATGTACGACAGCGGTGCCGACCCGGCCACGCCGACCGGCACCGGGTGGAGCAACAAGGTCACCCAGGTTCTCACCGGCTCCGGCTCCGCGCTGCGGCTCACCGTCACGGCCGACGAGAAGTGGCTGCGCGACGGCGCCCGCAAGTACCCGGTGGTCATCGACCCCACCATCAAGGTGCAGCCGCAGGTGGGCCAGGCCCAGGACGGCATGATCAACTCGTACGACCCGGCGGTCAACTACGACACGTCGTGGCGGCTGTCGGTCGGCACCAATCAGGTCAGCGGGTCCACCAACGCGATCTTCCGCAGCCTGGTGAAGTTCCCGCTCAGCGAGGTCCCGGCCGGCACGAAGCTGGACTCGGCCCAGCTCAAGATGTACTTCGACCAGAACATGGTGAACGCGCAGGACGGCACCGTGGTGCCGATCAACGCGCACCGGGTCACCGCGGCCTGGAACGAGAGCACGGTCACCTGGAACAACATCAACACCGCGGTCGGCGAGATCGGCACCAACACCGAGCAGATCGACAACGCCGACTCCGGCAAGACCGCGGCCGTGGGGGAGTGGCCCTCGGTCAGCGCCGCGGCCGCACTGAGCGGCAGCTACCGCACCAACAGCGGGGCCACCACCGGCGACACCTACACCTGGGTGCCGCGGGTCACCGAGACCGGCAAGTACGACGTGCAGGTGCACTACGTCCCCGGCGCCGACCGCGCCACCAACGCGCCGTACACGGTCTTCCACACCGGTGGCAGCACGGTGAAGACGGTCAACCAGACCACCGGGTCGGGCAGCGGGGCCTGGGTGTCGCTGGGCGAGTTCTCCTTCAACGCCGGCACCACCCACAAGGTCGTCCTGGGTGACGTGGCCGGCAAGACCGTCGTGGCCGACGGCGTGCGCCTGGTCAAGAAGGCCGCCGACAGCAAGGGCGCCTTCCAGAACCACGCTTGGCACACCTTCAGCGTCCGGTCGATCGTGCAGGACTGGATCGACGGCAAGCAGGCCAACCACGGTTTCGTGCTGAAGACCCCGAACGAGGCCAGCGTGCTCAGCGGCCCCCGCTACGAGGGCGCGGAGAACGCCTTCGGCGGCGAGGTCGACACCTTCCCGACCCTGCTGTTGACCTGGGGCCGGCCCGGCGTCACGCTGCAGATGCCGACGACGATCCGCTCCACCGGCGCCGAGCTGGCCTGGAGCGCCTACGCCGACCCGTCGAGCAGCACCAGCGACGACATCGTCGAGTACCAGGTGCACCGCAGCTCCGCGCAGAGCTTCATCCCCTCGGAGCGCACCCTGGTCGCACCCATCCTCAAGGACCGCACGTCCTACAGCGACACCAGCGGCACACCGACGCCGGCGAACAACGCCACCGAGTTCGGTGCCCCGTTCTACTACATGATCGTCGTGAAGACCCGCGACGGGCAGCTCATCCCGTCCCCGACCGAGCAGGTGCAGCTGCCCAAGGCCGGCCACATCGTGCGCGTGCTGCAGGGCAACTCCACCGACACGACGCTGACCAGCAAGCAGCCCGACACCGGCCACGACGTGCTCGACGGGGGCGGGCTGGTCCAGATCGGCAACAACGGCTCGATCTTCGGCACCAGCCGGGCCGTGGTGAAGTGGCCCAGCATGACCGGGCTGCCCACGGGCACCAAGGTGCTCAGCGCGAAGGTCGGCCTCTGGGGTGCGTACTCCGAGGGTGACGGCGGCGCCACCTTCAACATGCACGGCCTGACCCGTGACTTCGACGAGGCCACCGGCTCGTGGAACAAGGCCGCCGGCTCCACCGCCTGGACCACCCCCGGTGGCGACTACACCGCGGCGGCGTCCGGTTCGGTGACCAACATCGGCACCGATCCGCGCTGGCAGAACTGGAATGCCACGTCGCTGGTGCAGGGCTGGGTCAACACCCCGAGCAGCAACAAGGGTGTGCTGTTCCGGCTGGCCAACGAGTCCACGCCGACGCAACGGGTGCTGTTCACCGCGGGTGAGGTGCCCGACATCCGGCAGCGGCCCCGCCTCGAGGTGATCTACACGGCGCCGGCCACGGAGAACACGTACTACGCGCCGACCGTGCCCTCGCGGATGATCCCCGGTGACGAGTACACGTCCCCGGTGACCATCACCAACTCGACGAGCTCGCCGCTGGCCAAGGCGGACTGGGTGCTGTCGTACCGGTGGGAGCTGGCCGACGGCACCGACGTCACCACCGGGGACAACCAGCGTGAGACCCCGCTGCCGGTGGATCTCGCCTCCGGCGCGGTGACCACGGTCAACGCGAAGATCATGACGCCGGTCCGCTCGGACCAGGGCAACAAGCGGCAGAAGTTCGTGCTCAAGTGGGACCTGCGCAACAAGACCACCAACCAGTGGCTGTCGCAGGTGTGGGAGATCCCGCCGCTGGCCCAGCCCGTGACCGTCGAGGATCCGACCTCCGACCAGCTCGGGCTGGAGAAGTTCTACCAGTACACCGGCCAGAACGCGGGCGCCGGTTCGACCGTGATGGTGAACCAGTTCTCCGGCAACGCGGTGTTCAGCTACAACGCGTTCAGCAACCCGAGCCGCGGCCTGTCCACGTTCCTGCGGCTGTCGTACAACAGCCAGGACAGTTCCAATTCCTACATCGGGTACGGCTGGTCGCTGTCGACCTCGACCGTCACCCGGCTCGGCTCACCGCTGCAGTTCTCCGGCGGTGACCCCCGCTGGCCGGCGAAGATCACGCTGACCGACGGCGACGGCACCAGCCACTTCTTCGACCTCAACAAGCACAACAGCAGCAACGAGGCCGACTGGGACTACGACAGTGCCGCGGGCGTGCACCTCTATCTGCAGCGCAACGGCGACGACCCGACCCGTACCTGGGTGATGACCCGCCCGGACCGCAGCCAGTTCTTCTTCGACGTGGACGGCTACCAGACCGCCGTCATCGACAAGAACGGCAACGACCTGCGGTTCACCTACGAGCGGGTCAAGGTCGGCAACCGCAACACCGGCGTGCTGAAGTACATCACCGACGCCACCGGCCGCCGCACGCTGACCTTCGAGTACTTCAACAGCGGCGACAACTTCGCCTTCTTCACCGGCAACAGCGACACCAAGCAGTCCGGCACGAACCTGGCCAACGGCCAGATCGTCAACCAGCTGCGGGCGATCACCGACGTCACCGGGCGCCGGATCACCCTGACCTACAACGACAAGGGCCTGCTGCGCGAGGTCCTCGACGGGCAGGGCACGCCGGACGAGAAGCCGTTCGGCTTCTACTACGACGACTCCTCCGGCCTCAACAACCCCAAGCTCGTCCGGGTCGACGATCCCCGCGGCAACGGCACCAAGCTGGGCTACTTCCCGGCGTCCGCGGGCAACCTGCTCAAGTGGCGGACCGAGAAGGTCATCGACCGCAACGACAAGAACATCGACTTCACCTACACCGACCCGGACGGCTCGACCGGCTCGTTCATCGAGAACGTCGTCACCGACGCCAACGGGCACGCCTCGAAGTACCTGCTCGACGGCTTCGGCCGGCCCACCCTGCTGACCAACGCCAAGCAGCAGAAGACCGAACTGACCTGGGACGCCGACAACAACGTGCGGCGCCTGGCCGAGGACAACGGCGCGGTCACCACCTGGGTCTACGACGAGAAGACCGGCCTGCCGCTGGAGATCAAGGATCCGGAGGCGAACAAGAACAACTGGCCGGCGCAGAAACTCGAGTACCGGTTCGGGCTCAAGGGCCACACCGCCGAGCTGATCGGCAAGACATCTCCTGAGGGCCGCAAGCACACCTTCGGCTACGACGCCTACGGCAACCTGACCTCGGTCACCGACCCCAAGGGCAACGCGACCACGGCCGCCGGTGACTACACCTCGGTCTACACGTACGACACGTGGGGTCAGCAGAAGACCTCGACCGACGCCAACGACAACACCACCAGGTACGACGACTACGACCCGGTCGGCTATCCGCGCACGATCACTGACGCCCTCAACCAGAAGGAGACGTACGAGTACGACGCGATCGGCAACGTCGTCTCCATCACCGACGCCGCCGGCAAGACCTCGACGTACACCTACGACGTCTTCGGCCGGCCGCTGAACTCCCGGGAACCGAAGGACGCGGCGAACAACGTCTACATCGTCACGCCGGGCCCGACCTACGACGGCAACGACAACGTGGTGCGCGAGGAGGCCGCCAACGGGGCCGTGACGGAGTCGGGCCACGATCCGACCGACCGGCTGGAGTTCCGCAAGGAGCCCAGTGACGGCAGCGGTGCGCCGGAGCGCATCACCACCTACGACTACGACAACGTCGGCAACCTGCTGCGTGACACCGAGCCCAAGGGCAACCTGACCGCGACCCCGGACGACTACACGACGACCTACCGCTACGACGAGCTGAACCAGGTCATAGAGGCCACCGATCCGCTCGGCGGCCGGGTCGTCTCCACCTACGACAACGTGGGGAACCTGAAGACCGCGGCGGATCAGCGCAAGTCGGCGACCACCGACCCCGACGACTACAACGCGAAGTACGACTACGACCTCAACCACCGGCAGATCGCGATCACCGACGCGGCCGGCAACGTCACGAAGACGGAGTACGACCGCGACGGCAACCCGACTGCCACGGTGGACCGGGAGAACAACCGCACCACCGTCAAGTTCGACCCGCGTTCCGCGGTCGAGGAGATCAAAGCTCCGCACAAGACCGTCGACGGCACGACGACGTACCGCACCTCCAAGTTCGAGTACGACGAGGTCGGCAACAAGACCCGGGCCATCTCACCACGGGGTGTCGAGACCACCGGCGACTTGAACGATTTCGCCACGGTGACCGTCTACGACGTGCTGAACCGGGTCAAGGAGCAGCAGGAGCCGTACGCCTCCGGGGACGACCGGTACAAGACGGCCGACAAGACCGTCTACACCTACGACGAGGTCGGCAACACCAGGACGGTGAGTTCCCCGCCGTCGGAGGGTGAGACGACCCGGCCCGAGATCAAGTACACGTACTGGGACAACGGCTGGAACCGCACCAGCACCGACGCCTTCGGCATCAAGACCGAGTACGACTACGACACCATCGGCAACCAGACCTCCCGCAAGGTGACCGGGGCGAACAACAAGACCCGGCAGATGAACTGGACGTTCTTCCCGGACGGCAAGCAGAAGACCCAGTCCGACGACGGCGCCGGCTCCGGCACCGCCCGGAAGAACTTCGAGTTCTCCTACGACGCCAACGCCAACCTGACGACGATGCTCGACAAGAGCACCGACGCCAGGATCGACACGTACGCGATGACGTACGACGTGGTCAACCGCATGGAGAAGGTCGAGGAGAAGCTCGACGGCTCGGTCAAGAACACCACCAGGTACGGCTACGACGTCAACGACAACCTGCTCGAGCTGACGCACGACAAGACGTACTCGAAGTACACCTACGACGCCCGCGACCTGGTCTCGGAGCTGAAGAACGGCAAGACCGCCACCGACTCCGACGCGAAGACGACCACCTTCACGTACACGAAGCGGGGCCAGGTCGCCACGGAGAAGAAGGGCAACGGCAACACCGTCACCTACGACTACTACCTCGACGAGCAGCTGCAGAAGCAGGTCGAGAAGAAGTCGAACGGCACGGTGGTCAACGAGCACACCATCGAGTACGACGCCAACGGCCACCGGGCCAAGGACGTCGCCAAGAAGCAGAACGCGGACAACAAGTCCGCGACGATCGACACCACCACGACCTACGAGTACGACCCGAGGGACCGGATCCGCAAGCAGGTCAAGACCGGTAGCGGTGCCGGCACCGAGACGTATGTCCACGACGCCAACAGCAACGTCATCGAGCAGTCGGTCAAGAACACCAGGACCACGTTCAACTACGACAGGAACCGGCTCAAGACCTCCACGTCCACCACCGCCGGCATCTCGGTCAGCTCGACGTTCAAGTACGACGACTTCGGCCGGCAGGAAAGCACGACGACGGACGGCAAGGAGACCGAGAAGTACACCTACGACGGCTTCGACCGCACGACCAAGTACACCAAGACGCCCGGTGGCGACACCGAGTACACCTACGACCCGCTGGACCGTCAGCTCACCCGCAAGCAGAACGACAAGACCACCAAGTTCTCCTACCTCGGGCTGGCCGAGCAGATGCTGTCGGAGGAGGAGGGCGGCAAGCTCCGCAAGACCTACCAGTACGGGCCGGACGGCAACCTGCTGTCGCAGGCGAAGTTCAAGGACGACGGCAGCTTCGAGACGTCCTACCAGGGTTACAACCCGCACACCGACGTCGAGCAGATCACCGACGAGCGGGGCGACTCCCGGGCGACGTACGGCTACACCGCGTACGGCAGCAACGACGACGCCCAGTTCAGCGGCGCCGACAAGCCCGACGCCGGCAACCCGGAGGATCCGAACAAGGAGCCGTACAACGCCTACCGGTTCAACGGCAAGCGGTTCGACCAGTCCTCCGGCTCGTACGACATGGGGTTCCGGGACTACGACCCCGGCCTGAACCGGTTCCTGACCCAGGACAGCTACAACGGCGCCCTGGACGACATGAACCTGTCGACCGACCCGTTCACCAACAACCGGTACGCGTTCGGCGGCGGCAACCCGATCTCGCAGGTGGAGATCGACGGCCACTTCTCACTCAGCGACGTCGGCCACGCGGCGCTGGACGTCGCCGGCCTCGTACCCGGTGTCGGAGAGGTCGCCGACCTGGCCAACGCGGCCTGGTACGCGGCCGAGGGCGACTACGGCAACGCGGCCCTGTCGGCGGCCTCGGCGATCCCGTTCGCCGGCTACGCGGCCAGCGCCGCCAAGGGCGCCAAGTACGCCGCCAAGGGCGTCGACGCCGCCCAGTCGGCGGCCAAGGGTGCCGACGCCGCGCGCAGCGGGTCGAAGGCGGCCAACGCGGCCCAGGGTGGCGGTAAAGCCGCACCGTCGCCCGGCAAGGCATCGTCCGGCGGCGGTGGCCCGACCGGCGGTGCCAAGGCAACCGGCGGCGGTGGTAGCGCAGGACCAGCCAAGGCACGCGGCGGCGGTGGCGGCGGTGGCGCGAAGAGCGGCGGCACGGCGGCCTCCCGTGGGAGCAGCTGTGCGAGCAACAGCTTCGTGCCCGGCACGGCCGTGCTCATGGCGGACGGCTCGTTGAAGGCCATCGAGGACATCGACCTCGGCGACGAGGTGCTGGCCGGTGACCCGGAGCTGGGTATCACCGAGAGCCGGCCGGTCATCGACCTGATCCCCGGTGACGGGGAAAAACAACTGGTCGAGATCACCGTCGACACCGACGGCGCGGCCGGCAAAGCCACGGGAAGCGTCATCGCGACCGACGGCCACCCGTTCTGGGTCGATCAGCTGGGCAAGTTCGTCCCCGCCGCGGAGCTGCGGACCGGCGACATGGTCGAGGACGTCGACGGCAATCTCCTCGAGGTCAAGGCGACGCACACCTGGAAGGAGACCCGGCAGGTCCACAACCTGACCGTCGACGGCATCCACACGTACTACGTCGTCGTCGGGACCGCCACGGTTCTGGTGCACAACTGTGGTGGAAAGATCCCGTACAACAGCGACGGTCTCAGCACTGCGGCGTACAAGGCCCGTGGGGGTGGTGGATTCCCCACCGGCCCGCGGACCAAGGCGCCCGGCGGCAACGTCGCGGTGGCCAAGGTCGACGGTCACAACGGCCTGGTCACCGGCTTCAGCAAGGGCGACGGCTACCATTCCGAGGACCACATCATCGATCAGATCAACGCGATGAAGGCCAAGGGCAACAACGTCGGGAAAATCACCGAACTGTACAGCGAACGGCAACCCTGCTCCGCGTGTGCGAGCAAGCTCTCCGGTTATCTGGCGGACAATGCGCGGGTGACCTGGTCGGTTCCCTGGGGCGATAATGCGCTGGTCAATTCCGTGGCCAATGAGATGCTGGCGGGGATGATACGAAGAGCCAGCGGCGGACGGTAGTGCGGCGAGGGGCCCGGGGAACGAATTCCCGGGCCCCTTTGTCGTGGTGCGGCGAATGGATTAGTCTCGGCGAATGGCTGACGAGGCACTCGAGAACACAGTGGCGCGGGAGTTGCAGGCCGCCGGACTGCAGGCTTCGTCATTCGACGAACCGCAGGCCGGCGGCTTCGGTGTCGAACCGGACGACGGTTTCGTCTCGGTGGTCTGGACGCCGTCCGAGGCATTGAGCTCCGTCGCCTTCGACAAACTGATGGCGGGAGAGACGGAGCACGAGGCGGTCCTGCACATGGGACGGGTCAAGCACCTGATGGCGACCGCGATCCTGGGGATCCTGCAGTCCGCCGGCCTCGAGGCCAGGATGAGCACGGACGACATGGCTCCGGCCACGGTGGAGGTCCGATCGGGCGGCGCCGCGCGGTGAGCCGCTAGCGGCGCGGTCCCGCCCGAGCCGTTTGTCAGGCGCCGAGAAGCCGTCGCGAAGAAGCGTGCGCGTGCACCCACCACGCGAGGGGAAGGGCGATCAGCACCACCGCCTGGATCGCGAGCAACGCCGCAACGATGCCCCAGCGGTCGGCCACCAGCCCGGCTCCCAGCGCGACGAGCGCGTACAGCACGCTGCCGAGCAGCGACGCGAGCGAACCCATCGTCGCGCGTTCCCGGTCGGTGAACTCGCGCTGGAGCAGCGTCTGCTGGGCGATCGTCGACATGCCGTAGGCCGGTGACCCCAGCAGCACGGGCGAGAACACCGTCGGCTTGACCAGCGCCACGACGTTCGCCACGGTGTCGAACAGCTCGCCGGACAGCAGGGTGCGCGTCGCGCCCAGCCGGCCGATCACCCAGCCACTGACGCGGAAGCCGGCGAAGGCCACGGCGTGGCCGAAGGTGCGCCACAGGCCCAGCGCCCAGAGCGGCCACAGCCCGGCCACGAACACCGGCGACAGCTGCGCCGCGCTCTCGCTGCTGTACCGAAGCGCCGACACCAGGGTCATCCGGCGGAGCACCGGATTACCGCGGATGCCGCGCAGGGCCGATCCGAGATGCACCAGCACGGTCGATTCCAGCGGGCCGTGCACCCGCGGTTCCCGGACCCGCCAGGCGATGAACACGCACAGAATCTGCGGCACGACCGACAGCACGACCACCCCGCGCAGCGACCAGGCGCCGCCGACCACGCCACCCACGGCCGCCGCCAGGGCGAGCGCGAGCTGGAACATCGAGTTCACCCGGCCCGAGTGCCGGGGGAACTCCTCCTCCCGGCCGGCTTCGAGCAGCGTGTCGTAGAGCAGAGACTCGTTGTTGCCGCTCCACAGTGCCGTGGCCAGTCCCTCCAGCACAACGGCGGCGAGGAGGAGGCCGTAGCCCGGGGCGGCGGCGTACCCGAGATGGGCGGCCACCATGACGACGGCACCGGCGATCATGGTGCCGCGCCGGCCGAGGCGGTCGGAGAGCACCCCGGTCGGGACCTCGAACGCGGCCGAGGACAGCATCTTCACCGCGAGAAGGCTGGCGGCGGCGGTGTACGAGCCGGTGACCTGTGCGAAGTAGATGACCATGATGGGCCCGTACAGGCGGAAGTCGCCGCAGAAGTTGAACCAGCTCAGCAGGCGGACGTTGCGGTGGACAGGATGAGCAGCGGATTGCGGGCGTGCGGACACAGCGGAACTCCCGGAGAGGCGAACGGAGACGCCAGACAGCGCCACGGGCCGGTGACAGGTGTCACCTCGCCCCGGCGACCGGGATGGGTGCTGTGCTGCTACCCGCGCGGCTCTAGCAGCCGGCGACCGCGGTCACCAGGGGGCGAACGGAAGCTCCGGTCATCGTGGTGGCCATCAGTGCTCCTCTTTTCTCCGGGCGGACGCGCCGCAACGGCTGCAACTCTATCGACTCAGCCGACTTCGGCGAGCAGCCGACGGGCCGCCGCCTCGTCGGCGGCGGCCACCAGCACGTGCACGCCCTGCAGCTGCAACTGCGGCTCCTGCCCGCCGGCGTCGTCGGCCGACGAGGCTGCCCGGAGACCCTGGCTGCGCAGCAGGCCGACGATGAGCTCCGCCTCGGTGCGGCTGCCGACGACGGCCACGGACACGGCGGCGCGGTCCATCACGCCTCCTGACCGGCGGGCGCAGCCGCGGCCCGGGCGCGGGTGATCTGCGCGTCGAGGTCGCGCAGGGCCTGGAAGACGGCCTCGGAGAACGTCGGGAACGGCTGGATGACGTCGAGCAGCACCGGCACCGGCGTGCCCGTACGGATCGCCAGCGTCACCTGCTGGAGCCACTCACCCGCCTCGGGCCCCAGGGCGTAGGCCCCGGTGATCCGCTCGCCGTCCGACACCAGGGTGAGGAAACCTGGCTGGGTGTCGTAGGCGCGGGTGTAGGTCGACGTCCGCGGGACACCGCTGAGCTGGATCGTGGCGGTGAAGTCGCCCTCGGCCGCGCCGACCGCGGCCGCCTGCGGGTCGCAGAAAATGACCCGGGGCACGGCCTCGTAGTGCGCCTCGCGGTGCCCGCCGAGGATGTTCGACGCGACGACCCGGCCCTGGTACTCACCGACGTGGGTGAGCAGCCACAGCCCGGTGACGTCCCCGATGGCCCAGAGGTTCGGCCCGGCGGAGAGCCGGCTGTCGACGGCGATCCCGCGGGGGTCCGGGGTGATGCCGACCGTCTCGAGCCCGATGTCGGTGACCCGCGGCCGCCGGCCGGTCGCGACGAGCAGGCGGTCACCTCTCACCTCGGAGCCGTCCCCGAACGCCAGCACGTATTCGTCACCGTCGAGCCGGGCAGCGGTCGGCGCCTGGCCGAGCCGCAGCTCGATGCCGTCGGCGCGCAGAACCTCCGCCACCTGGTCACCGAGCGCCCGCGGCTCCCGCGGCAGCAGGTGGTCGCCGCGCTGCACGAGCGTGACGGACCCGCCGAGCCGGGTGACCGCCTGCGCCATCTCGACACCGATCGCCCCGCCGCCGAGCACCAGCAGCCGCCGGGGCACCTCGGTCAGGCCGGTGACCTCCCGGTCCGTCCACACCCCGGGCAGCTCGGCCAGCCCGGGCAGCGGCGGGAAGGCGGGATCCGAACCGGTGGCGACCACGACATGCCCGGCGGTGTACGTCGTCCCGTCCACCTCGACCGCACCCGGCCCGGCCAGCCGGCCCCGGCCGCGGATCACCTCGATCCCGGCGCCGCGCGCCCACGCCACCTGGCCGGCGTCGTCGTAGTTCGACACCATGAAGTCACGCCAGGCCAGCGCCGACTTCACGTCGACGGTCCCGGTCACGGCCTCCCTGGCGCCGGGGGCGTTGCGGGCCCCGGCCAGCGCCTCCCCGGGCCGCAGCAGCGTCTTGGACGGAATGCAGCCCCAGTAGGAGCACTCGCCGCCCAGCAGCTCCCGCTCCACCATGGCCACGCGCAGGCCACCCGCGGCCAGCGCGGCGGCGCAGTGCTCCCCGGGCGCGCCGGCCCCGAGCACGATCACGTCGAAGCCGGTGGTCATCGCGGCGACCCTTCCAGGGCGGCGGTGGCGTCCCGGTACGCCTCTTCCGCGCTTCGGCCTTGCCGGCGGGCGACCACGAAGGCCGCGTACCAGTCCCACCAGTGATGTTTCGGTGCGGTCGGCTCGTACCGGCCGTGGTTGTCCTCGGCCTCACGCAGAAGCTCGGCCAGCGCTGCGACGTCCATCAGGTGCCCTCCGTGTCCGTTGCGGAACCGGCTCGCCGCCGGTCATCTCACTCTCGCCCGGCCCGGCCCGGGCTCGCGCCCGGGAAACCCACTGGTCGCCGGGCCCCCGTACCTGCTCCTCAGACCCGGCCCGGCAGCCGGTCGGTGAGCTCCTGGAGCAGCCAGCGGTTGCCGTCGGGGTCCTCGAACGTCGCGTACGAGGCGTAGGAGCGGCGCTCCGGGTCCGGACCGCTGGCGTGGCCGGCGGGGTCGGCGACGAAACCGGCGCCGAGGCTGCCGCCGGCGTCGTGGAAGATCTCGCTGACCGGTACGCCCTGGGACACGAGCTGCGCGCGGGCGACCTCGATGTCGTCGACCGCGAGCAGCAGCCCGCCGTTCTGGCCCGGCTGGGCGGTGGTGACGCCGGTGCCCAGAATGATCGAGGCGGTCGACCCGGGCGGGGTGAGCTGCACGGCGTGGTAGCCACCGCCGGGATCGATGTCGGCGTCGAGCCGCCACCCCAGCCCCAGATAGAAGTCCCGGGCGCGGGCGGCGTCGGCGACCGGAAGAACGGCGACCTCGAGCCGGTACGCCACGCTGGTGCCGGCGGGACCGGCGGTCTGCGGTTCGCCACTGACATGGGTGCTGCTGGTCATGATGACCTCCTTGGACCGAATTGCTGACAGCCCGAAGTCTTCTCGCACAGCACCCCGGTCGCGCCCGTGTGAGGCACTGGTATGCCCACGGGGCCCGTGCACCGGGGTCAGCCCGTCTGGAGATCGACCTGGATGCTGTCGGAGTCGGGCACGATCCGTACCCCGGCCCGGGGGTCCGCCGCCGCCACCAGATACCACCGGTCGTTCTTGCGGGTCAGCGCCAGGAGTCCCCGGTACTCATGCTTGAACCTGGTGTCCGCGGCCGTCCCGGCGAGGTGGGTGACGCCCGCTCCGACCAGGCCGAGGTCGTCCTCGGAGTGGATCACGACGCGCGGGATCGTGCCCGGGTCACGCGCCGCGAGCCGGGCGGAGTAGAAGCCGCAGATCTCGCCGAGCACGGACAGGATCGCTATCCCGAGGACACCGACGAGCAGCAGGCGACCGCGCCGTCCGATCAGAGCCAGGACCGGTACGTGGGGATTGTCCGCGTGCAGCCAGACGAGGGCCATCGCGCACAGCAGGATGCCGCAGGTGCCGGTCGCCCGCAGGACCTGCGGCAGGAGACTGGCGGAGGGCGCGGTGACGCTCGTCAGCAGGGCGAACAGCACCACGGCGGCGATGACCGCGGCGGTCGCCACCCGCGGCCGGTCAGCGTGCAGCCGCTTCACCGCCTGGAACGCGGGCACCGCCGCCGACGCGATGAGGAAGGCGATGATCGCCAGCCAGAGCAGCAGGCGCCCGCCCTGCAGCACGATGCCGCTCGTGGCGTCGCCCAGCAGCCGGGCCGGCAGGCCGAAGTAACCGTAGAAGCTGGCCACGACGAAGTAGCCGAGGAAGTACAGCGCCGCCACGAAGAACGCGGTCTGGGCGACAACCGATTGGATCAGGGGCAGGTAGCGATCAGTCGTTGGTGCCGAGGGGCTGTTCATACCGACCATGGTCGGCCCGGATGCGCTCAGACGGACGGCTTCAGGGCGCTGAAGCGTACGCCGGTGGCCTGTTCGGACAGCTCCCACAGCCGGCGGCCGTGGCCGGGGTCGGTCGCCGCGGGCGACAGCCGGCCCGGTGCCGGCTGACCACGCAGCTCGCCCGGCCCGTCCGGGGCGATGAGCTCGCCCGGCCGGGCCGCCGGGTCGGTGGCGGCGAACAGCTGGGGCCGGGCGCCCCGGTCGGCCGGCTGGGCCAGCAACGGGTTGCCGATCCGGCCCAGCAGGAACCGCCAGAGCGCGGTCGTGGAGCTGGTCTGCAGGTTGGTGGCGGTGTAACCGGGATGGGCGAGCATGCTGCGCACCGGGCTGCCGGCCGCGGTCAGCCGGCGGTGCAGCTCCCGGGCGAAGATCGCGTTGGCCAGCTTGGACGTGTTGTAGGCGCCCATCGGGGAGTAGCGCCGCTCGCCGGCCGGGTCGGCGGGCGGCCGGGCCTGCCGGTGGTTGACCGAGGTCACGGTGACGACGCGCGCGTCGCGGCCGGCGAGCAGCAGGTCGAACAGCAGCCCGGTGAGAGCGAAGTGCCCGAGGTGGTTGGTGGCGAACTGCAGCTCGTGCCCCTGCGGGGTGAGGGTGCGCGGCGGGGCCATCACCCCGGCGTTGTTGATCAACACGTCGATCCGGGCGTGGTCGGTGCGCATTCTGTCGGCGAAGGTCCGTACCGAATCGGGGTCGGCCAGGTCGATGCGCCGTACCTCCAGCTCCGCGCCGGGCCGGGCCGCCGCGATGCCGGCGGCCGCGCGGTGGCCCTTCTCCTCATCCCGTACGGCGAGAACGACGCGCGCGCGGTGGGCGGCGAGCGCCCGGGCCGTGGCGAGGCCGAGCCCGCTCGTGGCGCCGGTGACGACGAAGGTACGGCCGCTCTGGTCGGGAATCTGTGCCTCGGTCCAACCGTCAGCAGTCATGGGTCCCACTGTGCTATCGGTGGCACAATGAGTCAAGAAGTGCCCGACAGGACAGATGAGGCCTGACGTAGCATCTGGCCATGCGATCTCGGACCGACAGCAGCGTGGCGGAACGGAAACGCCAGCTGGTCGCCGACGAGTTGCGCGACGCGGCCCTGATGCTGCTCGCCACCCGTGGCTTCGACGCGGTGACCGTCGACGACATCGTCACCGCTGCCGGCATGTCCCGGCGCACCTTCAACCGCTACTACGCCTCCAAGGAGGACGTGGTCGTCCGGTTCCTGGCCGACATGGGCGCCGACATCGTGGCCGCGCTGGCCGAGCGGCCCCCCGCCGAGCCGCCGTCGGTCGCGCTGCGCCACGCGGTCTGGGTGCCGCTGGCCGCCTGCACCGACCATCCCGACCACATCGAACGGGCCCGCAAGGTGGTCCGTCTGGTCCTGGACACCCCCGCCCTGCAGGCCCGCTGGCTGGAACGCCAGACCCAGTGGCGGGCCGGGCTGATCGCCGAGCTGGCCGCCCGCCGCGGCCTCGACCCGGACACCGACCCGTACCCGCGGATCGCCGCCGGGATGGCCCTGGTCGTGTTCGACACCGTGCTCCAGCAGTGGCAGCCGGGTGACGACGAGCAGCGCCTCGCCGAGCTGACCGACCAGGCGTTCGCGGTCGTGGCGCCGGCCCTGGACGCGCCCGCCGGTTGACCCGGCGCGTTGCGCTGGTTGACCCGGCGCGTTGCGCTGGTTGACCCGGCGCGTTGCGCTGGTTGACCCGGCGCGTTGCGCTGGTTGACCCGGCGCGTTGCGCTGCTTTGACCCGTGCGCTGCGCTGCTTGACCCGTGCGCTGCGCTGGTTGACCGGCGCGCTGCGCTGAGCAAGCCCGGGGCGTCGCTACGGCCGGCTGCGTAGCCGATGAGTCGCCGCTCGACGTACGCGATGGGCCCGGCGATCCGGCACCGTGACAGGGAAGCCTGCGGCGCGATCGCGCCGCACCGGACCCTGAGGAGAGCCTGATGAGGTCAGCATCAACGATGCGCACGACCCGGCCCGCCGCGGCGGGGAGCGGCTTCGTCCTCGGCCGGCGATGGCGCCGGGCCACCCTGATCCTGCACATCATCGCCGGTGGCACCTGGATCGGCATCGACGTCATGGTCGCCGTCCTGGTCTGGACCGGGCGCTACGGGTCGGACGCCGACGTGCGCGGCCTGGCCTACCGGGCGCTGGCTGCCTTCGCCGTGTGGCCGATGCTCACGGCCGGGCTGATCTGCCTGCTCAGCGGCCTCGTGCTGGGCCTCGGTACCAAGTGGGGGCTGCTGCGCTACTGGTGGGTGGCGGTGAAGCTGGTGCTGAACCTGGTGCTCTGCACATTGATCATCGTGGCGCTGGAGCCGGGCATGGCGGCCGTCGCCGCGTACGGTCGGGAGCTGGGATCAGGAGCGCAACCTCCGGACGAGGTCTCCTCGCTGTTCTTCCCGCCGGCCGTCTCGCTGACTGCCCTGACGGTCGCGACCGTGCTCAGCGTGGTCAAGCCGTGGGGCCGGATCGGCCGACGTGATCGGCCTACTACGATGGCCCGGTAGGAGCTCGTGGGCACGCTGCTGCGGGACCCGGCGCCACATTGTCAAGGATGACGGGAGACCGTGGTGAGCACCGACGAGCAGTGGTCGAGCGGCGCGTCCCGCATCGACATGACCAGGCCGCACCCGGCGCGACGGTACGACTACTGGCTCGGCGGCAAGGACAACTTCCAAGCCGACCGGGAGGCCGCCGAGGCGATCGCCGCGGTGTTCCCGCACATCCGTACGGCCGCCCGGGAGAACCGCGCCTTCATGCAGCGGGCGGTGAACCACCTCGCCGCCGAGACCGGCATCCGCCAGTTCCTCGACATCGGCACCGGGCTGCCGACCGCGAACAACGTGCACGACGTGGCGCAGGGCATCGCCCCGGAGTCACGCATCGTCTATGTGGACAACGACCCGCTGGTGCTGACCCACGCCCGGGCCCTGCTGACCAGCTCCGAGCAGGGCGCGACGGCCTACATCGACGCCGACGTGCGCGACCCGGAGAAGATCCTGCGCGACCCGGCCGTGCGCGAGACCCTGGACTGGTCGAAGCCGGTGGCGCTGCTGTTGGTGGCGGTCCTGCACTTCGTCGAGGACTCCGAGGACCCGTACGGCATCGTGACCAGGCTGGTCGACGAGCTGCCGGCGGGCAGTTACCTGGTGCTGTCGCACGCGACGTTCGACCCGCTGGACCCGGAGACGATCGCGGCCATGAACGCGGTCAACGAGGGGATCAAGCCGCGCTTCTCCCCGCGTACGCTGGCCGAGGTGTCCCGCTTCTTCGAGGGCCTCGACCTGCTGGAGCCGGGCATCGTCTCGGTGTCCGACTGGCGCCCGGAGGGTGACGGCCCGCGGCCGAGCCCCGCGGAAGCCACAGGTTACGGCGCGGTGGCCGCTGTCCGTCGCTGATCACCCGTACGCGGTCAGACGTTCCGCCAGCTCGCGCGGCCGGCTCAGCGCGGGAGTGTGTCCGCCGTCGATCTCGTCCGGGGTGATGCCCAGGCGTTCCCCGGCGACGCGGCGAAGATAGCCGGGCGGGAACAGGCGGTCGTCACGGCAGATCAGCACCCGGGTGGGGACGGCGGGCCAGGCCTTCAGCGGCGACGGTTCACCCATCCGGGTCTCGGACTGGTAGCGGCCGCGGCGGAGTGCCTCAGCGGCCAGGTCCGGCCGGACGTCGTGGTAGAACAGGGCTCTCTCGTCGTCGTATCGGCCGGCTAGGTCTTCGCTGTAGCCGGTGTGCTTCCAGTAGTCGGCGGGTGCCTCGCCCGGGGCGGGGATCATGGGTGCGACCAGGACGAGCAGGCGCGCCGCCACCCGCTCGCAGACGAGTGGGGCGACGAAACCGCCGGCTGACTGCGCGACGACGATCACGTCGCTGCGGTGGCCGATCGCGCTGACCACCGTGTCCACGTAGTCGGGCAGGCCTGCGGAGTCGTCGTCGCAGGGGAGGTCGGGGGCGAGGGTGTCGTGGCCGCGCGCCTGCAGCTCGGCCTCGACCAGGTGCCAGTACCAGCCGACGTCGCCGGCGCCGTGAATGAGGACGTAGGTGGCCACGAGTGGAATCTACGCTGAGGTGAGCCGCCGGACCTTGAGGTGAACCTGAACCCGGCGCTCCTTGGGGCCGGCGCTCCCGGGATCTGGCCTTCCTGGACCTGGCGCTTTGCCTGGACTTGGCGCTTTGCCTGGACTTGGCGCTTTGGCTGGACTTGGCGCTTTGGCTGGACTTGGCGCTTTGGCTGGACTTGGCGCTTTGGCTGGACTTGGCGCTCTCCCTGGAACCGGCGCCGTTCCGGGACCTGGCGCTCTCTTGGACCTGGCATGAGATGGCGTCGGGTGGGCACACCTTGCCCATGGCAGTGATCCTCCTGACCGGCGCGTCCGGCTCCATCGGGCACATGCTCCGCGAGCGCCTGGCGCACCACGAGCTGCGCCTGACCGACGTGCGGGCCGGCGAAGGGGTCGAGGCGCTGGACGTCACCGACGCGACCGCCGTCGAGCGGGCGTGCCGGGGCGTCGACGCGGTGGTGCACCTGGGCGGGATCGCCGGCGAGGGGCCGTTCGAGGACGTGCTGGCCGTCAACGTGCGCGGCACCGAACGGGTGCTGCAGGCCGCGCACGACACCGGGGTGCCGCGGGTGGTGCTGGCGTCGAGCAACCACGCGGTAGGCCTGTACGAGCGTGCCGATGCCGGCCCGGAGGGCCTGGCCGACGACGTGCCGCCGCGGCCGGACTCCTACTACGGCTGGAGCAAGGCGGCCATGGAGGCGTTGGGCCGGCTTTACTACGACCGGTACGGCTTGCACGTCATCTGCCTGCGAATCGGCTCGTGCATTGAGCAGCCCGGCGACCCGCGGGATCTGTCGGTGTGGCTTTCGCCCGATGACGTGGCGCGACTGGTGGAGGCGTCGCTCGGGGCGACCGGGTGGCGGCTGGTGTGGGGTGTCTCGGCGAACACCCGGCGGTGGTGGTCGGGGGCGGGCGGCCGGGCGATCGGCTACGAGCCGCGGGACGACGCAGAGCGGTGGGCGGCAACGGTGGGGGAGCCGGACCTGACGCTGCCGGAGCACCGGCTCGTCGGTGGGACGATGGCCGAGAAGCCGCTCGGGAAGCCTTGACTTCCTCGGCCGCCTTGTCGGTGGAGCGGTGCTGGCGGAAGTCGCTCGGGAAGCCGTGATTGCTCGGCCGCCTTGTCGGTGGAGCGGTGCTGGCGGAAGTCGCTCGGGAAGCCGTGATTGCTCGGCCGCCTTGTCGGTGGAGCGGTGCTGGCGGAAGTCGCTCGGGGAGCCGTGATTGCTCGGCCGCCTTGTCGGTGGAGCGGTGCTGGCGGAAGTCGCTCGGGAGATGTGACTACCTCAGCCGGCCGGTCAGGGCGCGGAGCCACTGCCGTAAGGAGGACGGGCCGGCGTTCGTGCCGGGCGTGGGCAGGGGGGGGCGGCGGCGTCCACCGGTATCCCGCCTCGGAGATGTGCCGCAGCATCCACGCTCGCCCCTGCTCGCCTGTGGTGTGCCCGGTGTAGCTCATCGGCCGCGCCCGCATCGCCCGTTCCCGCGAACTGGCGCGCCGCGCGCGGGTCGATCGCCACCTCCGTGGCGGGCGCGGTCCCAGCGGGAGGTTGTGCGCCCGGTCCGCCAGCGCTCGGATCTCCGCCAGCACCTCGTCGGTGTTCACCGTTCCCGGCTGCCGGCTCGGTTTCCCGGCCAAAGCACGGATCTCGATCAGCGCGTGATAGGCGAGCAGGCCGCCGACCTTACGATCGTCGACCTCCACGCTCGGTGCTCGGAACATGCCGCCATCATTGCTTCCCTTCGCCAGATCAGGCTCAGGTGAGGGTGATGACGACGTTGCCGGTCTTGTGGCCGCTGTCGACGTACCGGTGCGCCTCGGCGAGGTCGGCCAGCGGGTAGCTGCGGTCGATGATGACGCGGAGCGCGTCCTGTGCGAGCAGGTCGCGCAGCTCGGCCAGGGCCGCGTGCTTGCGTACCGACATGCCGGTGCGCACCCGCGGTCCGCCGGTGATCGCGGTACGCAGGGCGAGCACGTTGTTCACCAGTCCTGTCGTCGGCAGGTAGCAGCCCCTCGGCGCCAGCACAGCCCGGCACTGGGCGAACGAGCTCCGGCCCACCGTGTCGAAGACGACGTCGTACCGTTCGCCGCCGGCGGTGAAGTCCTCGACGGTGTAGTCGTAGACCCGTTCCGCACCCAGCGACTCGACGAGTTCCGCGTTGCGGCCGCTGCACACGGCGTGGACCACTGCGCCGGTCCGCCTCGCCAGCTGGACCGCGTACGTGCCGATGCTGCCGGAGCCGCCGATGACCAGGACTCTTTGTCCTTTTCGGACCCGAGTCAGTTCGCGGAGGAAGTACCAGGCGGTGGTGAAGCCGTCGACGCTGGCTGCGGCCTGTGCGTAGCTGACGTTCGGCGGCATCGTGGTGAGCGATGCCCGCTCGGACAGGCACTTGTACTCGGCATTGGCCCCGACGGCGAAGCCGGTGAACCCGAACACCCGATCACCGATCTCATACCGGCCCGCTGCCGGGCCGAGCGCCGTGACCTGGCCGGCGAACTCCAGCCCGAGCACGCGGACTCCCTTGCGGGGGCGGAGTGGTCCGAGGATGAGTCTGCCCCAGCGGGGTTCACCCCGACGCATGCCACATTCGGCGGAGGTGACCGTGGTCGTGTGCACCTGAACCTGAACTTGGTCACCACGGGGCACGGGCTTCGGCAGGTCGATCGGGGTGAGGACTTCGGGCGGGCCGTACGCCTGGAACATCACCGCTCGCATGGACCCATCATGGGGCGGCGCCGCTGTGACTGCGCTGAGGGCGCTACGACCGGGCCGGGCCGCGCCGAGCGAGGCGGACGCGTCAGGACCGGGCGTCAGGCGGGCTGGGACGGACGAGTCAGGACCTGGCGTCAGGCGGGCTGGGACGGACGAGTCAGGACCTGGCGTCAGGCGGGCTGGGACGGACGAGTCAGGGCATCGACATCTCGGGAGACTCTGTGGCGTCGCGGAGTCGCGCGGCGTCCTGGCTCGGTGGCGCGCCGAACTGGCGCCGGTACTCGCGGCTGAACTGCGACGGGCTTTCGTAGCCCACCTGGTGGCTGACCGCCGTGACGTCGCCCGGCTGGGTGGCCAGTAGCAGCCGCGCCTGCTGGAGCCGGAACTGCTTCTGGAACTGGATCGGGCTCATCGCGGTGACCGCCTGGAAATTGCGGTAGAACGCCGACACGCTCATGCCGGACATCCGCGCCACGTCCTGCACCCGGAACGACTCGCGGTAGTTGTCGCGGATCCACCGCACCGCGCGGGCCACGTGGGCCAGGCTGCTGTCGGCCAGGCCGAGCTGGCGTACCGTGGCGCCCTGCTCGCCCGTGATCAGCCGCCACAGGATCTCCCGGGCGATCAGCGGGGCCAGCACCGGGATGTCGCGGGGCCGGTCGAGCAGGCGCAGCATGCGGACGGCCGCATCGATGAGCTCGGGCGGTGCGTCGCTGACGGCCATCGCGGACGGTGTGCCGCCGCCGGGGGCCCGGGGCAGGTCGCCGGGCGGTGCGTCGAGCAGCAGCTGCGCGATCGCCGACGGCTGCAGGACGAGACCGAAGCCGAGCGCCGGCCGTTCGGGGCTGGCCTCGGTGTAGTAGCCGGTGACCGGCAGGTCGACCGAGGCGACCAGATACTGCCCGGCGCGGTACTCGTACACCCGGTCGCCCAGCGCGAGCATCTTCGCGCCCTGGGCGACCAGGGCCAGCACCATGCCGGACATCGATGTCGATGACTGGAACGCCTGCTCGGCGCGGCCGATCAGGACACCGTCGATGGGGGTGGTCCCGTCTTCGCGGGCATGGCGGGTCAGCAGGGCGCGCAGTTCGTCGAGGGGCACGCATCTATTGGAGCATCCGGCCGCATTCCTCACAAGGAGAGGATCAGGCAAGGGTACGAGAGCATCGCTCTACTGTTTTGCCTGCTCACGGTGATGTGATGGATTCACCGAGATAGCACGGAGCTGGACAAGGCTCCATGAATGAACAGGTGGGCACAACATGAAGGTCGCCATCGTCATCGGCGCCAGCTCGGGCATCGGGCAGAGCACAGCGATCCAGCTGGCGAAGCGGGGGACGGACGTCATCCTCACCTACAGCGGCAACGAGGCCGGCGCGCGGGGCACGGTCACCGCCATCGAGAAGGAGGGTGGCACAGCCGTCGCCCTGCGGCTCGACATCGGCCGCAGCGAGACGTTCCCGGCGTTCCGCGAGCAGGTCGTGGCCGCTCTGCGCGACACCTGGCAGCGGGACACGTTCGACTGCCTCGTCAACAACGCCGGCTTCGGCGGGATGTCCATGTTCGAGGACACCACCGAGGAACTGTTCGACAAGTTCATGCGGGTGCTGCTCAAGGGCCCGTACTTCATGACCCAGACTTTGCTGCCGCTGCTGACCGACGGCGGCGCCATCGTCAACGTGAGCAGTAACTCGGCGCTTCCGACCGGACTGGTGGATGCCGGCTTCTCCGCGTACGCCACGATGAAGGGCGGCCTGAATGTGCTGACCCGCTACCTGGCCAAGGAATTCGTGCCGCGGGGCATCCGGGTCAACGCCGTCTCGCCCGGCCCGACGCGCACCCGGCTCTCCGACTCCTCCGGCGTCGCGGCCTTCGAGGCGTACCCCGAGGTCATCCCCGCGCTCGCGGCCAAGACCGCCCTCGGCCGCATCGGCGAGCCTGACGACATCGCCTTGGTGATCGCGACCCTGCTCGGAGAGGAGGGCCGCTGGATCACGGCGCAGAACATCGAGGTCTCCGGCGGCTACGACCTCTGATCGGGTCGGTGTCGCAAGGCTCTACGGTATCGGGATGGCTGTCGTGGAGACTGTGGCGCGCGTCCGGATCGGTGCTGGAGCTGCCATCGAGCGACTGCTGTGCCATCCCAGCCTCCCGTTGGTCGCCGGTTTGGCCTCCGGAAGCCCGGCGGTGCGCATCTGGGACTGTGCCGCAGGGCACCTGCGGGAGGTCGGGACCATCAACGCTGATCGCCTGCCTCCTGCGGCGTGGCATCCGACCGAGCCTTCGCTCATGGTGGCCGGTGCGGACGGAGTGTTGCGATGGACGACCGCGGGACTCTCCGAAGTGGAGGGCGCGTCGGCCGACGCGGCGTACAGGGATCTGGCCTTCAGCCCGGACGGCCGGACGTTGTGGGCGTCGCCGTCGTCGCGCACGACGGGCTACAGCTCGGACGTCATCGACCTCGCCGCCGGAACGGTCGGCGCGGGGCCGTGGTGGGACACCGGGGTCGCGGTGCACCCGGCCGGCGGTCTGATGGTGACCTTCAGCAGCGATCAGGGTGCGACCCTCGGCCTCTTCGCGCGGGTCGACGGGAGCGCGATGCGCGTGGTCCGCCGGGCACTGATCCTGGACTTCGACGGGTACGAGACGCCGCTGTTCAGCCCGGACGGCGCTCACCTCGCGATCCGCGGCAACGCCTACGACAACTCGGTGGAGGTCTTCGCGTTCCCGTCGCTCGAACGGGTCCTGGCCACGACGCTCGGCGAGCCGAGCCCCGGATATCCGTATCCGCCGGAGTGGCTGGAACAGATGCAAGCGTGGTCGCGGCACAACCTGGCGTTCGCGGGCAGGCCCGGCGTGCTGTGGATCGGCACGCCGGCCGGAAGTCTTGTTCAGGTTGACGTGAACAGCTCGCAAGCCACCGCGCACGACGTGCTGACCGGCGCGGTGACCGCGCTGGCGACCACGGCGGCGGGTGAGCTCGTCGTAGCCGGTGACGAAGGCGACCTGCTGCTCCTGACGGTGGACGGTGCCGGCGGCGAAGCGTCGCCGGCCGGCGTGGCGGCCTTCCTGGACGCCACTTCCGATGTTCCCGACGACGGCGACCCGGAGCAGCATCTGGTCCTCACCGACGGTTCGCGCAGCTGGGAGCAGAATGACCTCGCGACCGTGACCACCGCCGAGACCACGGATCCGACGTGGCTGCGCATCCGGGCGGCCATGAATGCCGCGCCGGACCAGGCGACCTGATCTGCGAAGATCGCCCGATGGCATCCATCGAGGTAGCAGAACTGACGCCGGGCGAGTTCCGCCTGTACCTGGTAGCGGGCACGACGGCGGTGGACGGCGTGATCGTCGGACTCGGCCACGAGCCGAACGGCCGTTCTGGGCGGGCATGGTCGAGCTGATCGTGGCTACCGAGGCGCCGGAGCTCGATGGGCGGTTCTGGACCGATGCGGAAGCGGACGCTTTCCTCGCCCACAGCAAGGACCGGGCGGTGCTCGACGATCTGGCGGCCCGGCTCCGGACGGTCGCGGCCGACGAGGCCCGCCTACGCGGACTGATGGACCTTGCGACGAGCCGAGGCCACGCCTTCGACGACTGACCCGGGCCCTCGTTTCGATGAGTCAGCGAAGCGACAGAGCGTTCCGTGAACGAAACCGCTGCCCACGGTGACGAACAAGGTGACATGGCCACTGAGCGAGGAGCCGACACCTTGTATCCGATCCGAAAAATGAGTCTCATTCTGACCGCCGGCACCGTGGTGCTGACCGCCGCTGCCGTCCCGTCCATGGCGACCGCGGCCGCGCCACCCGCCGCCGGTACGGGACGGCTGGTCCAGCTGCACTCGCTGGGTGGCCAGGGGTCGTTCGCCAAAGCCGTGAACGAGCGTGGCGACATCATCGGCGCCAGCGTCGACGCCGGCGACAACTATCGGGCCGTGGTGTGGTGGCAGGGCCGGCGTACTCCGACCGCCCTGCCCGTCAAGGGCGCCACCGCCGGCGACATCAACGAGAAACGGCACATCGTCGGAGGCGTCGAGGCCGGACTGTTCCTGTGGCGCGGCGGCCGGTCCGTCAGCTATCTGAAGCGGCCCGCCGGGGCGTCGTTCGGGGCGACCTTCATCAACGAGCGCGACCAGGTCGCCGGCACCGCGACCGACAGCAGCGATGCCTCCCGCGCCTTCGTCTGGGCGCGTGGGCGGATGACGATGCTGGCGACACCCAAAGGCATGGACAGCCGGGCCGTCGGGATCAACAACCGGGGTCAGGTCATCGGTGTCCTCACCACGCCCGGCGTCTCCACCGAGCGGGCGGTGCTGTGGCAACAGGGCCGGATGACCGAGCTGGGCACCCTGGGCGGAGAGAGCAGCACGCCGACGGCGATCAACGACCGGGGTCAGGTGGCCGGCACCAGCGCGGTCGCCGGGTCGGCCGGTGACCACCCGTTCCTCTGGCAGCGCGGCCGGATGACCGACCTGCTCACCGGTACGGGCGCCACCGCCGGCCGGGTCGCGGACCTCAACCAGGCCGGGATGGTCACCGGCGCCGCCAGCTTCGGCGCCCATGACTCACGGCCGGTTGTCTGGCGGGCCGGCCGGATGCTCGACATCGGCCTGCCCGGGCACGTGGGCGCGGCCTTGGACATCAACGAGCGCGGCGACGTCACGGGTTACACGAGGGCGGACCCGCAGAGTTCCGCGGTGCCGTTCCGCTGGCGCAAGGGGCAGACCACGCTGTTCCCCGAGCCGGCCAGCGACATCGCGATCACCGTCATCGGCATCGACCGGCGCGGTGTCATCGTGGTGGACCAGGAGACCTCGCAGTTCGGCAACCTCGTCCTGCGGTCAGCCTGATCAGGTGAACCCACGCCGGGCGCTCAGTGCCCGGCGTGGGTCGTGCGCACGGAACCGGTCAGGAATCGAGAAGCGGCCGCCACCGCACCGCACATAGCGTGACCGCCGTGAGATCCCATCGCGGCGGCCCGCCGCAAGCTGGGGTCAGCCACTTCAGGAGGAGGTCCCCATGAACAAGTGGATCCGGCAGTTCCACCGCTGGCTCGCCATCGCCTTCACGGTGACGGTCATCGTCACGTTCGTCGCCCTCGCGCAGGAGGACCCGGTGGTGTGGGTGTCCTACGTGCCACTGCTCCCGCTGGCGTTGCTGCTGTTCTCCGGCCTGTACCTGTTCGCGCTGCCGTATCTCACCAAGCGGCGCAGCAGGCGGCGCCTCGCCGCTGACAGCTGAGGGGGCATGCGCAGCTCGCCTCTGAGAGCGGAGGCCGCACACGGCAATCGCGGCGCGGCGTCGCGTTGAGCGGACCCACCCGGTGCCGACGTCACCCGCGGCGCGGCGTCGCGTTGAGCGGACCCACCCGGTGCCGACGCCACGCGCGGCGCGGCGTCGCGCAGAGCGGATCCCCGCCAATCAGCGGCTGGCAGCGTCAGCGAGCGCCCGCTCCACCGGAACAGGACGCCCCAGATAGAACCCCTGCCCGAGCGGCACCCCACACTCAACCAGCGCATCTCGCTGCTGAGCCGACTCGATCCCCTCAGCGATAACCGTGCAGTTGTGCTCGCCGGCAAATTCCACCAGCGACCGGATCGAAGCACGACGAGCCCCCTCGGCCTCAACCCCGGCCAAAGATGCACGCCCCAACTTGAGGAAGCCCGGCTTCAACGACTCCATCCGAGCCAGAGTGTCGTAACCCGCACCCGCGTCATCGACCGCGATCCGAACCCCCGCAGGCAGGTTGTCCAGATCAGCACCCTCGGCATCAGAAATCTCCAGAATCAGCGGCCGCGCACTCTCCGCCAGCAGCGGCTCCAGCTCCCGGGGCCGCCGCAACAGATCACCGGAGACGTTGACCGCCAGCCATGTGTCCTCCGGCAGAGCGTTCGCCGAGGCCAACGCCGCCCGGATCAGCGCCGCGTCCAGGTCGATGTGCACACCCTGCGCCTGCGCCGCCGCCAGGCCGCGTTCCGGCCGGGTGCCGTCGGCGAACCGGGTGAGAGCCTCGTAACCCACCACCGTCCCCGACTTCAGCTCGAAGATCGGCTGGAAGACCGTGAAGAACGTGAACTCCTCGAACGAGTTCGACCGCGGCTGCGGATCCTGCGGCCCCCGCCGGGACCGGCCCCCGGCCGGCGCCTGAGCCGACCGGACCGCCACCAAGCCCGACGATCCCTTGTCGGAACGGTAATGCAGCACTGAGGCCCAATCACCGATCGCGCCGGTCGCCGCCATCGCGCGACCCTCCGAGTGGGTGGCCGGTGTCGGCTGCTTGCCGGCCACGCGGGAACGCTTGGGCTGCACCGGCCGGTACAGCCAGTTGCGCAGGTGTGTGACCAGGTCCACGACAGTGTTGCCGACCCCGACGAACGCCACCATCGCGTACGTGGCCAGCACCAGGTTGAGCCCGGCGAAGACCAGGTTGTCCCACTGGTGCAGCTGAACGTCACGCACAGCGGTCCAGGCGCACAGAGCGATCAGGGCCAGCGGCGCGATCAGGTACGTGGTTGCGGCCGTCGTCCGGTTGCGCACTTTCGGCGTACGTTTGAACGCGCTTTTCTCTCCGGTCAGCAGTTGCAGGATCGAGGCGAAGCTGCCGGAGAGGTTGACCGGCAACAGGATCAGGTTGAAGCCGTAGACCCGCAGCACGTCCAGCCGCTTGTAACCACAGGCTTTCAGGTCCGCGCTCATCATCAGGAAGTACGGCACCGACACCAGCAGCAGGATCGGGTTGAGCAGGTCGGCGTTGAACGGGTACGCCAGCATGACCACCAGGCACACGGAGCTCCAGAAGATGGAGGCCATGTAGTTCACCCGCAGGAACAGTTCACCGAAGCGGTTCTTCTTGCCCCGCGCCGCCCGCGCCCGGAACTGGTCCTTGAGCCGGGACAGAATCAGCAGACCGCCGTTGGCCCAGCGCTGGCGCTGGATGCACAGCGAGCCGAAGTCCGGCGGAGTGGCGCTGTACGCCATCCGTTCCGGGTAGTTGTAGAGCGTCCAGCCGTGCACCCCGAGGTCGATCGTCGACTCGGTGTCCTCGATGACCGTCCGGTCCTGGATGTAGCGGCTGATCTCCCAGTCACCCTCGTAGGCGACCTCGCGGATGTCGTCCAGGGCCTTCTTGCGCAGTACAGCGTTGGCGCCGACCCAGAACGTCGCGTCGTAGTGCGTCATGCCCTGGTGCACGATGTGCTGGATGTCGGTGGTGGCACCGGACATGCGCTCGATCCGCGTCGCCGAGCCCGGGAACGCGCTGTACGGCGTCTGCGCCACCGCGTCCCGCTCGTGCGCGCCCTGCTCCATCAGGTGCACCAGCCGCAGGCAGTATTCCGGGAGCAGCACGCTGTCGGCGTCCAGGGTCAGCACGTAGTCCGGGTCGGGCACGACCAGCTCGGCCTGCCCCGGCCCGGCCGGCACCAGCGCCACCCCGAGCGGGGTGCTGACCTCCTGGTAGCCGCCGCCCATCAGCCCGATGTAGCTGTTGAGGTTCATCGCCTTGTTCGCCTCGCTCGACAGCGAGACGTACCGCTTGCGCTCGAAGCTCGTCACCGAGGCGTCGAAGATGGCCAGCAGCCGCCGGTACAGCTGAGTCAGCCGTTCCACCGGCAGGGCGGCCTCCTCGTCGGCGCCGGAGCCCAGCGCCTCGGCGATCGTGCCGAGGTCCTCGGCCAGCGCGTTGAGGATGTGCTCGACGAAGAAGACGTCGGTGTGGTCGACCATGTCCTGTCGCCGGCCCAGGCCGATGAGCCAGCCTGCGGCGAACCGGTACTCGGCGGCCAGGTCACGCATGTCCTCGGTGGTGGCTGCGCGCTCGTCGCGCTCGGCGAGGGCTTCTTCGAACCGTTCGTACGCCGCCTGCACCCGACCGTACGGGACACTCAGCTCGGCCTCGAGCGCGCCTGGCAGCGCCCGGGCGGCCAGGAGCAGGTCGCGGGCCGCGCGGGTCCGGGGTTGCTGCGGGTCGTCGATGAGCAGCACGACCCGCAGGCCGGGATACTCCTGCAGCGCCGCGGACAGTAGCGTGGTGCGGATGACCCGCTCGTCCTCCTGGTACGAGGGCACGATGACCGTCACCGACGGTGTCGTCCCCTGCAGGAAGTTGTCCAGGACGATGCGCGGCGCCCGGTGGTGGGCCCGGGTGCGGTAGAAGTAGCCGATCCGGGTGATCAGGTACGCCGTCGCGGAGGCGGCCAGCCCGGTCACCACGATCAGGTAGACGATCGCCTCGATGGCCAGCCGCGCCGTGCTCGCCCGTCCGGCGATGAACTGCTGGATCACCGTACCGATGACGTAGCAGGCCCAGACGGTGATGGTCAGCACGATCGCGAGCCGGCCCCGGGCGATGCGGCCCTCGGAGATCGCCGGCGGCACCAGCGGATGCGGCGCCGACCGCCGGTCGGCGCCCCACTGGCGCGGGGCGTCCGGACGGCGCTGGTCCACCGGGTTGCGCTGCATCAGGTCGCCCTTCACTGTCGTACGGCACCGGCCATCGGCGGACCTGTCGCGCCCGTTCGACCTCCCATCGGCGTTCTCGGACCCGTTCTTAAAGGTTTGCCCGCCCCGGCCTTCAGTTGCCGGGGAATCTGCCGATCCGAGAGCTGGAGGGGTCCGCCCCGACGCCCCACGATCGAGAGGCCGCCCATGCTCACCGACCGCGCCGTCCCGCTGTCCGTGCGGCCGGAGGACGACCCGCTCGCCGACCCGGACTGGCAGGAACCGGAGGCTCCGGCCGAGCGCCTGTCCTGGCTGCGGCTCGGCTTCCTGGTGCTGGTGCTGGCCGGGCTCGGAGCCGGCGGCACGGTCGCGGTGCTGCACCTGCGCGACGCGGCCGGCCCGACCGCGAAGTCGTGGGCCGTACCTTATGTTGACGTCACCCTGACCCCGACGTTCGAGTTCCAGGACCCGGCGGCGAACCCGGCCAACGACGTGGCTCTGGCCTTCGTCGTGGCTGACCCCAAGGACGGTTGCGCGCCCAGCTGGGGCGGCGCCTACACCCCGGACGAGGCGGCGGCCTCGCTGGAGCTGGACCGCCGGATCAGCCAGCTGCGCTCGGCCGGCGGCAACATCCTGCTCAGCGTGGGCGGCCTGACCAACACCGAGCTCGCGGTGGCCTGCACCGACCAGGCCCGGCTGACCGCTGCCTACCGGCAGCTGGTGCGCCGCTACGACGTGCAGACCTTGGACCTGGACATCGAGGGTACGGCGGTAGCGGACCAGGCGTCCTTGCAGCGGCGCGCGCTCGCCCTGGCGACGTTGCAGGCTGAACGGGCCTCGGCGGGCAAGCCGCTGGCGGTGTGGCTGACCCTGCCGGTTGCGCCGGACGGCCTGACCGCCGACGGGCTGGGCGCGGTACGCGCGACGCTGGAGGGCGGCGTCTCGCTGCGCGGCGTCAACGTGATGACCATGGACTTCGGCTCGGAGGCGGGCTCCGACCCCGACATGCTGGAGCTGAGCACCCGGGCGCTGGAGTCGACCCACCGCCAGCTCTCGGACCTCTACCTGCGGCTGGGTGTGCAGCTCACCTCGCCGCAGGTGTGGTCCCGGATCGGGGCCACCCCGATGATCGGGCAGAACGACGTCGACGCCGAGCGGTTCACCGTCGACGACGCGCGCGGGCTGGCCACGTTCGCCGTCGACAAAGGGCTGGGCCGGGTGTCGATGTGGTCGCTGAACCGCGACGCCCGGTGCCGCGGCACCTTCACGAACGTGGTCGTGCACTCCAACACCTGCAGCGGCGTGGCCCAGGAGGCGCTGGCCTTCTCGTCGGTCTTCGCGGGCCTGCCCGGCAGCGCGGTCGGCACCTCCGGTCGCGATTCCGTGGCCATCCCGGACCAGGCGCCCATCGTCGACGACCCGGAGACCAGCCCGTACCCGGTGTGGCGGCTCACCGCCCAGTACGTGAGCGGTTACAAGGTGGTCTGGCACGGCGTCGTCTACGAGGCGAAGTGGGTCAACCAGGGCTTCGACCCGTCGGCGACGGGCGACGGTTCCAACCCGACACCGTGGTCGGTGATCGGCCCGGTGGGCCCGTCGGAGAAGGCGCCCCGCCCGAGCCCGGCGGTGACCGGGGTGACCGACAAGTGGGACCCGGCGACGGTCTACGCCCGGGGGGACCGGGTGCTGTTCGACGCGCTGCCGTACCAGGCCCGATGGTCGACGAAGGGTGACGCGCCCTCGACCGAGTATCCGACCAACCCGGACGACCCGTGGCAGCCGCTGTTCACGGTGCCGGGGGAGCCGCCGACGAACTGACCCCTCCGGGCGTGGCACTATGCCCGTTTGATGCGCGCCGGCGCTTCTGGGGGAGTTCGCATGCTTGCGGTTCGGGTGGCGAGGGTGTTCGACGGCGAACGGATGCACGACGGCGGCGCGGTGGTGCTCGTGTCCGGCGGCCGGATCGCCGAGGTGCGGTTCGGCACGGACGCGGTGCCCGACGGCCTGACAGCGTCCGAAGCGCCGGACGGCACGTTGCTGCCCGGGCTGATTGATGCTCACGTCCACCTGAGCGCGGACAGCTCTCCCGGTGCGCTCGACCGGCTGGCCGACCTGCCGGATGCCGAGGTGTCCGGGGTGATCGAGGCGTCGTTGCGTGCCCAGCTGGCCGCAGGCGTGACCGCGGTCCGGGACCTGGGCGACCGGCGCGATGCGGTGCTGGCCTGGCGGGCCGCGGCGAGTGCGGGCCTGCCTGTCGTGGTGGCCTCGGGCGCACCGCTGACGACGGTCGGTGGGCACTGCTGGTCGCTGGGCGGTGAGGTCAGGGGCGTGGCGGAGATCCGTGCCGCGATCCGGGAGCGGGCTGCCGCGGGCGCCGACCTGGTGAAGATCATGGCGAGCGGTGGCGTGTTCACTCCGGGGACGGACACCACGAGGCCGCAGTTCACCGACGACGAGCTGACCGCGGCCGTACGGGAAGCTCACGACCAGGGCCTGCCGATCACCGCGCATGCGCATGCCACCTCCGCCGTCCGGCAGGCGGTGCGGGCCGGGGTCGACGGCATCGAACACTGCACCTGCGTGACGGCCACGGGGACCCGGGTCGAGGACGACCTGGCAGCCGCGCTCGCCGAGGCGGAGATCGCGGTGTGCGCCACGCTGGGCTCGGATCCCGCCGTGGTGGTGCCGCCGGCCGTGCTGGCCATGGCCGAGCGTGCCGGTCTCACCCAGGCCGGCCTGCAGGACGGGGCCGCGCGGCTGTACCGGGCCGGAGTGCGCCTCGTGGCCGGCTCGGACGCCGGGATCGGCCCGGCCAAGCCGCACGGCATCCTGCCCGCCACCATCGCGGAGTACGTGGACTCCGGCATCGACCCGGCCGCCGCCCTGGCCGCGGCCACGTCGATCGCCGCGGAGGTCTGCGGCCTGGGCGAGCACAAGGGCCGCATCCGCCCGGGCTTCGACGCCGATCTCGTGCTCGTGGAAGGCGATCCCACCCGGGACATCACGACTCTGGCCCGGCCGCGGACGGTGTACCTGGCCGGTGCGCCGGCTGCCTGAACCTGAGGTCATCATGCTCCGGCTGACCTGAGGACGCACCGCGCCACCCGGCTCTGGCCGACAGCTTCCGCGCTGCGCCTCAGGCCGGCGCCGGTCGCTTTCGCGCTGCGGCTAGGCCGGCGCCGGTCGCTTCCGCGCTGCGGCTAGGGCGGCGCCGGTCGCTTCCGCGCTGCGCCTCAGGCCGGCGCCGGTCGCTTTTGCGCTGCGGCTAGGGCGGCGCCGGTCGCTTCCGCGCTGCGCCTCAGGCCGGCGCCGGTCGCTTTTGCGCTGTGGCTCGGGGCGGCGCCGGTCGCTTCCGCGCTGCGGCTAGGGCCGGCGCCGACAGCTTCCACGCTGCGGCTCAGGCCGGCATCGGCCGCGGATGGCGTGACGTGGCCGTCGGCTCGAGGCGCATGAGCTCGGCGGTCGCCCCCGCGTCCCCGAGCCGCTTGGCGAGCTGCTGCCATTCGGTGTCGGCGCTGAGCCGCTTCTCCGCCTCTGCCCACTCCTCCCGGTCGGCAAAGACCGCCAGCGCGACCACGTGGTTGCCGTCGCGTACCGGCAGCCGCGGGAACGTGTTGGCGCTCGGCTCGGTGCGCCACATGGCCACCGGCACGCCGAGCACCCGCTGGAGCACCTCGTGTCCGCGGCCGGTCACCGCCGCCTCGAGGTCGGAGCCGGCTGGGAGCGACCACGCCAGAGTGATCACCCACGCCGGGTCGGCCGTCGGTCCCGGGGCTCCGGCGGTAACCGCAGGACCCGGGCGATGAGCCGGCGAGGTCGGGCGCAGCAGCAGCACGTCATCGCTGTCGATCATGGTGGCGTTGGCGGCGTCCCGATGCTCCAGCCACACCGGCCCGAGGTAGAAGTCCTCCAGCGCCTCCTGGCGTTGCGCCATGGACGTGAAGCCGCGGAACCACACGAAACGATCCGGGTCGTCCCGGTCCCGGAACTGCCCGCCCAGCCGCATGCCCGACCGCTCCAGGCCGTCGACCAACCACCGCTGGAACACCTCCTGGAGCTCGTCGAACGTGCCCGGCCGCAGCGTGTACCGGCGCATCTCGACGACGTCGCAGCCGGCCAGGTCGGTGGCCACGGTGTTCTGCTGATTCCGCACGGGCTCCCCCATCTGTAACAATGTGTGTTACTCATTATGGGGGGAGGCCAGCCATGGCCGGCAACAGTCGTCTCACCGTGGCCGTGCACGCCCTGTGCTGGCTCGCGCTGGCCCGGCGGCACGGCCACCCCGGGCTGACCAGCGATCAGATCGCCGCGAGCCTGGACAGCAACCCGGTCGCCGTACGCCGGGCACTCGGGCCCCTGCGCGACGCCGGCCTGGTCACCGCCGACCTAGGCCCCGGCGGCGGCTGGTCGCTGGGCCGGCCGGCCGCCGGCATCACGCTCGCCGACGTGTACGCCGTGGTCGAGCCGGGCGCCGTCTTCGCCCCGCACCCGCACCGGCCGAGCCAGGAATGTCCCGTGGGCTACGGCATCGGACCGGTTCTCGGGGACATCTACGACGGGGTGGCCCGGGCCGTGGCCGGCGAGCTGTCCCGGCACACGATCGACCACCTGCTGGACACCCTGCTGCGCACGCACCCCCTGCCCACCGAGTGGGCCGGAATACCCGCTGCCGGCGGCCGGCCGGCCCAGCGACCAACCGCCCCCGGAGCCGGGGCCGCCGCCGGGGCCGGGGCCGCCGCCGGGGCCGGGGCCGCCGCCGGGGCCGGGGCCGGGGCCGCCGCCGGGGCCGGCGTGTCTAGCGGTCGTCCCGGCGCGGCGCGAGGTGGTCCAGCGGCAGCGGCCCCCGGCTCTTGACGGTACGGATCGCGAAAGTGCTGCGCGCGTCGATGACGGACGGGATGGCGAGGATGCGGTCCAGCAGCAGCCGTTCGTACGCGGCGAGCGTCGGCACCGCCACCTCCACCAGGAAGTCCGAGTGGCCGGAGATGACGTGACAAGCCACCACGCCGGAGATGGCGGTCAGGGCGCGTTCGATCCGCTCGGAGGTCTCCTGTGAGTGCCGCTCGGCCTTCAGCTCGACGAAGACGGTGAGCTCCAGCCCCAGCCGGGCGCGGTCCAGCTCGGCCCGGTAGCCGGCGATGATCCCGTTCTCCTCCAGGGCCCGCAGCCGGCGCAGGCACGCCGACGGTGACAGCGACACCGCGTCGGCCAGGTCGACGTTGGCGATGCGTCCGTCGTGCTGGAGCCGCTCCAGGATCGCGCGGTCGGTGGCGTCGTACAGAGGCATTCGAACATTATGGCGCGCCAAGCCGGTTCTGCGACATGATCGTGCTCCGCCCACGCTCTGCAGCGGCATCTTTGCCATCGCGTGCGGTCCGGTACGGAACAAAATTGCGGCATGAAGCTCAGCGTCACCCGGGGCGTGGCCCTCTACGTCGGTGCCCTGCTCGGCCCCGGTCTGCTCGTCCTGCCCGGACTGGCCGCGGCGGCCGCCGGCCCGGCCTCGATCCTCGCGTGGATCGGCCTGCTGATCCTGTCCGGCCTGCTCGCCGTGGTCTTCGCCGCCCTGGGCGTGGCCCGGCCCTCGGACGGCGGGGCCGCCACGTACGTGCGGGCCGGGCTCGGGATGCGGGCCGGCCGCGCCGCCTCCTGGTGCTTCCTCGCCGGCATCATCACCGGAGCACCCGTCGTCTGCCACATGGGCGCCGGCTACCTCGCCGCCCTGCTCGGCGCCGGTCGGGAGGCCACCGCGCTGGCCGGCGCCGGCCTGCTCCTGGTCGTGCTCGCCGTGACCATGTGCGGAGTGCGGGCCTCGACGACGGTGCAGCTCGCGTTGATCGGTGTGCTCGTCGTCGTGGTCATCGTGGCCGTCGCCGGCGCGGTGCCGAGCTCGGCCGCCCGCAACTGGCAGCCGTTCGCGCCGCACGGCTGGCCGGCCGTCGGGTCGGCGGCCGCCCTGCTGATGCTGTCCTTCGTCGGCTGGGAGGCGATCGCCCCGCTCACCGCGCGGTTCACCGATCCCCGTCGGCAGTTGCCCAAGGTCATCGGGATCGCCTTCGCGGTGACGACCGTCGTCTACCTGTCGCTGGCCGCCGTCACCGTCGCCGCGCTCGGCCCGCGCGCCGGCACGGAGGTGCCGCTGGCCGCCCTGCTGTCGCTGTCCTTCGGCTCCGCGGGTTCGGCCGTGGCGGCGGGCGCCGCGATTGCCCTGACCGTCAGCACGACCAACGCGTACTTCACCGGCGGCGCCACCCTGGCCCGGAGCCTCACCGCCCCCGGCCGCCGGCGCTGGGCCGATCGCCTGGTCATCCCGCCGTGGCTGCTGACCGTCATGCTGACCGCCGAACTCGTCGCGACCTGGCTGCTCGGCACCGGCACGGTCCCGGTCTCGGCCATGCTCACCGTGCCGAGCGCCTTCTTCCTCGCCGTCTATCTCGGCTGCACCGTGGCCGGCTGGCGCACCCTCACCGGGGCCTCGCGCACTGTTGCCGCCGTCGCCACGGTGGCCGTCGCCGCCGTCCTGCTCCTCACCGGATACGCCCTGATACCGGCCCTGCTCGTGACGGCTGCGACGGCAATGTGGCCGGCCGGCCGCGCGGGCGTGGTCACATCCCGGCCGGCAGATGCCGGTCGAGGAAGTCGACGACAGCGCGAGCCAGCGCGGTCCGGTGATCGGACAGCGCGTGATCGGTCTCGAAGAGCCGGTGTTCCAGCCGATCGAGCGGAAACTCCCGGTACAGCCGCACCAGCGGGTGGTGATGCGTGTCGGCGGGCGTGACGGGATCGCGGCCCGTGCCGACGAGCAGCACCGGCCGGTCGGCCAGCCGCGGCGCGAGCCCGCCCAGGCTCCACGCCGGGCCGGCGGCCTCCATCTCCCGCACGAGTGCCTCGCCGCTGGTGTCCCGCAACGGCAGCAGATCGTCGTCGAAGGCCTCGACGTATCCGGCGCGGATCGCCGGGTCCTGGCAGGCCGCCGCGGCCGCGCCGAAGTCGAAACCGGCGATCGAGGCCACCGCGCCGACCCGCGGATCCGCGGCCGCGGTCATGAGGGCGGCGAACCCGCCGAGGCTGTGACCGACCACAGCGACCCGGGAAGGGTCCAGCCGGTGCGCGCCGGCCATGGCGTCCCCGCGTACGGCGTCCACGACAGCGGCCGCGTCCTCGAGCACGTGGCCCCAGGACCAGGAACCGTCCACGCCCCAGGAGCCGCGGTAGTGGAACACGAGGGCCGCGTAGCCCGCCCGCCGCAGCGCCTGGGCCAGGTCGAAGTTGCGCTCGTTGCCCGGGAACCCGTGCAGGACCACGACCACCGGGTGCGGGCCCGGTCCCGCCGGCAGGTGCAGAACGCCCAGCAGCGTGTGGCCGCCGCTGGCGAACCGCACCGCGGGCGTGGTGGCCGGCGGCGTGAGGGACGGCGGGAAGTCCGCCTCAGAACAAGCGGCTGTCATGGCGATTCCTTTCCGGTGCGCGCTCGGTCGGTACCACGTAACCACCGGCATCCGAGCGGAAGGACCGTCGTACCGTGGCCCTGACTTTCAGTATTTTTCTTCCCACCGGTTTCGGGCAGGAGTTTGCCCGCTTCACCGACCCGGTCCAGGCCTACGAGACGCTGACCCGGATCGCCCGCGCGGCGGACGAGCTCGGCTACGGAACGCTGTGGGCACCCGACCACCTCACCACGATCCCGCCGTCGGCGGAAATGGTCTTCGAGTCCTGGTCGGTGCTGACCGGCCTGGCCCGCGACACCACCCGGGTCCGGGTCGGGCAGCTGGTCACCGGCAACAGCTACCGCAACCCCGCCCTGCAGGCCAAGATGGCGTCCACCGTGGACGTGCTCTCCGGCGGCCGGCTCACGCTGGGGATCGGCGCGGGCTGGTACGAGCCGGACTACATCGGGTACGGCTACGAGTTCGGCACCGCGGGCGACCGGCTCCGTCGGCTCGGCGAGGCAGCGCAGATCATCCTCTCGCTGTGGACGGAGAAGGAGACGACCTTCGACGGCAAGTACTACCAGTTGCGCGGAGCGGTCAACGAGCCCAAGGGCGTCCAGTCGCCGCACATCCCGCTGATGATCGCCGGCGGCGGTGAGAAGGTCACCCTGCGACTGGTCGCGAGGTACGCCGACGCCTGCAACGTGATGGATTCGCCCGCTGTCCTGGCGCACAAGTACGCGGTGCTGCGCGCGCACTGCGAAGAGGTCGGGCGGGACTACGAAAGCATCCTGCGCACGGCGACGACGGTGTGCATCATCCGGGACACCGACGCTGAGGCCCGTGCCGCGGTGCCGCCCGGCATCGAGTTCGCCTATCCGGGCGACCTGGGCGGGTACGGGCTCGTCGGGACGGTGGCCACGGTCCGTGAGCGGATCGCCGCCTACGAGGCCGCCGGGGTCCAGGAACTCATCGTCGGCTTCGACGATCCGACCGACGTGGAGCAGGTCCGCGGTTTCGCGGAGGAATTCCTCAGTTGACAGGCCGCAGCCACTCCTCGAACTCCTGCGGCGTGCGGACGCCGTGCTCCAGCACCGCGGTGTAGATCTCGAAACCGCTCACCTCGTCCGGATACTCCGGACGCCGGTGCCACACGTCTTTGATGCGCAGAATGGTCAGCCGCTGGACGGTGGTGAGCGAGGCGGCCAGGTCCCGGTGGTACGCCGTCACGTTCGCGTGATCGTCGTACAGCCAGACCGACAGGTCGACGCGCCACGCGCCGACACGCAGCGGCAGGTGGAACCGCTCGTCACGCTGCTCACCGGTGGGCGAGCGTTCCCCGCGTTCGTCGGCGCAGGCGAAGCTGGTGAGACCGGGCAGCTCGACGGCGCGGCCGAGCAGCCCCAGCACGTCGTGCGGTCCGAACGACGGCCCGCCGAGCAGCATCACGTCGAGGTCGCGCCACACCATCAGCCCGGACACGAAGCTGCCGGTCGGCGCGAGCGGTCCCAGGATGCCGAGCCGGGACAGCAGTTCGGCCCCCTCGGCCTGCAAGGCGGCCTGTCGTTCGAGCAGTTCCTGGTCACCCATGACGTCGTCCTACACCAGCGGGCAATCCCATGCCTTCGGCGCGCTGTGCCGGGCCGGCTGCTCGTCTGCCCACGCCGCCGGCACGTCGTCCGGCACCGTCACGATCACGAGCGACTGCGCGGCCTCGGGCTGCGCTGCCGGCTCGGGACCGGCGACGACCATCGTGATCACGGCGGCGAGGGAAACGAGTGCGGCACTGACGGCGGTTCTGATCCGCATGGCACAGCTCCTGACGTCTTCGGGCGAGGCGTGTGGGCGTCAACCGTGCGTCCAAGGTTAGGCCGACCGCACGAGCGGCTGGGAGGACCTGGCATCGGGGGTACTGACAGACCCTCCCGGGCCGGCCACCCGCGGCACAGCTGAACGCCCCGGGCGCCCGCGGTGGCGGGGGACCGGGGCGTGCCGGACGGGAGATCAGTCGCGGGCGCCGGTCAGGTGCGGGCGCAGGGCCAGGATCAGGCCGAGGCAGCCGTAGCCGAGCGCGGCGTGGGTGGCCCCGATGTACTGGGCCACGCCCATGCCGAATATGGCGAAGGACGGCACGGTCACCACGGCCCAGCTCTCGGCGACCAGCGGCCACACCCGGGCCAGGCCCCGCCAGCGGCCGGCCACCGCGATCTTCACGCCGATCACGAACATGCCGAGCATGGACAGCGGCCAGAACGCGTCCAGCACCGCCAGCCACAGGTCGTCGCGGAAGGCGGGCACGGCCCCGTGCAGGATCGTCCAGAGCGTGGCCAGGGCGAGCAGGACGTACTCGACGCGCAGCATGCCCCGGGCGAGCCGGGTGGTGCCCGTGGCGGCGGTCCGCAGCTGGGTGGTGACCAGGGCGAAGAGACTGAACTGGAAGGGCAGTGAGCCGAGGTCGATGAGGGTGATGCCGGTCGGGTCGGTGGTCTGCGGGTTGACCGCGTACATGGTGGCGGCCCAGATCGCGCCGCCGGCGGCGACGAACCAGCCGGTGCGGCGCACGCTCGCCGCGGAGGCGGCGGGCCGGTCCGGGCCGGCGGCGGAGACATCGGTACGGGCCGGCACGGCGCTGGTGCTGATCGACATGGTGAGTCCTCTCGTTGAGCGGCGGCGGTGCGGTGTGCGCCGCGACGAGGAGAACTCTGTCCGGGACGCGTCCCGGGCCGGCAGGGCCGCGCGCCCCCGACCCGGTCCCGCGGATCGTCCCGGGTCGCCCGGGACACCGGTCTCGGGACCGCGGGACGCCTGGGCTGCGACGATGACCCGGTGGAAGAGCACGGACGCGCGCGCCCCGCGCACACCGCGGTCGGCGTGTCGGCCGTTCTGCTGTCGATCGCCGCCACCGTCGTCGCGGCGGTGCTGGACGTCGCCGTACCGGCCGCGCACCGCGCCGTCACGGTGCTCGAACCCGGCTCGATCTCCGGCATCCCCGGTCTCGCCCTGACCGTGCCGGGTGCCCTGCTGCTGCGCCGCCGGCCGCGGCACCCGCTCGCCTGGGTGCTGCTCGTGACCGGGGTGCACTGGAGTCTCGACGGGCTCGCCTCGTCCTGGCTGGCCTACGCCACGCTCACCGATCCGGCCCGGCCCGGCGCCGCCCTGGCCTTCTGGGTCTACCAGCGGCTGGGTGCCGCGCTGCTGCTGTCGCTGCCGGTGGTGCTGCTGCTCTACCCGTACGGGCGGCTGCCGCGCGGCCGATGGCGGCTCGCCTCGCTGGCCGGGCTGGCCAGCACCGCGCTGCTGCCGCTGGTGCTGCTGCTGGTGCCCTCCGGGCTGGCCCAGGCCGACGCGGGCGGCCCGATCCCGGCGCCGTTCGCCGGTCTGGACCTCGACCTCACCACGGTGTGGCTGCCCGACGGTGTGTGGACCGCCCTGCTCGGCGTGGCCGGTGCGCTGGTGCCGGTCAGCCTGGTCGTGCCGGTCGCAGTGGTGATGGGCCGGTACCGTCGCTCGGCCGGCGACCCGCAGCGCCGGGCCCGGATGCGCTGGCTGCTGTGGGCGGCCGTGGTCGCCACCCTGGTGATGCTCTCCACCCTGGTGCTGCCGCCGGCGTGGACGTCGATCGGGCTGACCACCTCGGTCGCGCTGACCGGGATCGCCCTGGTGATCGGCATCGTGCGCCCGCAGCTCGTCGACATCGACCGGCTGCTCGGCGGGACGGTGCTCTACGGCGCCCTGGCGGTCAGCGTGCTCGCCGTCGATGCCTGCGTCCTGGGCCTGACGAGTGCCGTGCTGGGCGAACGGCTCGCCGAACGGGACGCGGCGGTGCTGGCCCTGCTCGTGGTGGCCGCCGGGTACGGGCCGCTGCGGCACCGGCTGTGGCTGCTCGTGCGTCGGGTCGTGCTGGGCCGGCGCGACGACCCGTACGGTGTCGTCGCCGGGCTGGCCGAGCAGCTGGAACGCTCCGACAGCCCGGAGGACCAGCTGCTCGCCGTCGCCCGCAGCGTGGCCGAGGCGTTCCGTTCGCCGTACGTGTCGGTCGAGGTGGACCGGGCCGGCGGGGACCGGATCGTCGCCGCGCACGGGCAGCCGCCGGCCCAGACGCAGGTGCTGCCGATCACCTACCGGGGTGAGGCCGTCGGCCGGCTGGTGCTGCCCCGCGGTGGCGCCCGGGCCGTGCTGTCCGCGCGCGACGAGCGGCTGCTCGGTGACGTGGTGCGCCAGGCCGCTTTCGCCGCCCGTACCGCGCACCTGGCCCGTGAGCTGCAGCGCAGCCGGGAGCAGATCGTCTCCGCCCGGGAGGAGGAGCGCCGCCGGTTGCGCCGTGACCTGCACGACGGGCTGGGTCCGGCGCTGGGCGGGGTGGCGCTGCGCATCGACGCGGCCCGCAACCTGGCGGTGCGTGACCCGCAGCAGGCCGACGCACTGTTGCGCCAGGCCCGCGACGACGTCACGGCGGCTCTGGCCGACGTCCGGCGGCTGGTGCACGACCTGCGCCCGCCGGCCCTGGACGACGTGGGACTGCTCGGCGCGGTACGGCAGCAGGCCGCCCGGCTGCGCGCGCCGGGGCTCAGCGTCACCGTCGACGGCGGCGACGGGCTCGACACGCTGCCGGCGGCGGTCGAGGTGGCCGCGTACCGGATCGCCTCCGAGGCCCTGACCAACGTGGCCCGGCACGCGGGCGCGCGCACCTGCCGGGTCCGCCTGGAGGTCACCGGCGGCGACCTCGTCGTCGAGGTGGCCGACGACGGCGCCGGCATCCCGGCCGGCACCCCCTCCGGGGTGGGACTCGTGTCGCTGCGCGAACGGGCTGCTGAGCTGGGCGGCGACTGCCGGATAGAGTGCCCCGACGAACAAGGCACGGTGGTACGCGCGCGGCTGCCGCTCGCTGTCACGGAGGTGGGGGCATGACCGAGGAGCCGGTACGGGTACTGGTCGCCGACGACCATCCGATCTTCCGCGACGGCCTGGCCATGCTGCTCACCTCGGTGGCCGGCGTCGAGGTGGTCGGCACCGCGGCCAACGGCGCCGAGGCGGTCGCGGAGGCGGTCCGGTTGCTGCCCGACGTGGTCGTGATGGACGTGCAGATGCCCGAGCTCAACGGGGTGGAGGCGACCCGGCGGCTCGCGCTGGAGGCACCCTCGGTGGGCGTGGTCGTGCTGACCATGTCGGAGGACGACGGCACAGTGTTCGCCGCGGTCCGCGCCGGCGCCCGCGGCTACCTGGTGAAGGGCGCCGAGCAGGAGGAGATCGTCCGGGCGATCACCACGGTGGCGGCCGGCGGCGTGGTCTTCGGGGCCAGCCTCGCGGCGCGCATCGCCGAGTTCTTCGCCGCCGGCCCGCCCGCCCCCACGGCGGCGTTCCCGCAGCTCACCGCCCGGGAACGGGAGATCCTCGAGCTGCTCGCCGCGGGCCGGTCGAACGGCCAGATCGCCGCCGCGCTGTACCTGTCACCGAAGACGGTCCGCAACAACGTCTCCAACGTGTTCGCCAAGCTCCAGGTGGCCGACCGGGCGGAGGCGATCGTCCGGGCCCGCGAGGCCGGCCTCGGCCACTGATCCCGTCGCGGCCCCGGCGTCAGGACATCAGGTCGCGTCAGGACATCAGGTCGACCAGCGCGTCGCCGTCCGTGGTGCGCCGGAGCCGGACCCGGCGGCCCCGGCGATCCCGGACGATTCGGCGTCACCATCGAGCTGGGGGCCGGCTGGTACCAAGGCTTCCGGTACGGCTGGGCCCGGGTCAGCGCCGCAACGACGGAACGACTGCACCGCCGAGTGGTGACGCTGTCCTGAGGGGGAGCCGGCCCGGACCGGGCCGGCTCCCGTGGCCGGTCAGCCGCCGTGCTCGTGCGGTGCGCCGATCGTGGTGAGCAGCGCCGCCAGGGCCGCCACGGTGAGGATCACCAGGGCGATGCGCTGCCAGGTCCAGGTGTGGATCATGTTTCACCTCCTCCGCGTCGCCGGGTTCGCCGATCATGATCACGGTCCCGGCGGCCCGCAGCGGCTGCGGCCAGCCGGCGATGCCCACGGCCAGCCAGCCCAGGACGGCGAGGAAGACCACCGCGAGCAACGGCAACCTCTCGGTGACGGTGTTGTGCATGAGCTGCACGGCCGCCGCGATCCACACCAGCCAGACGGCCCTCGTCGCGAGAACGCGCAGCCCGGCGAGGCGCCCACCCAGCAGATAGCCGAGGGCGACACCGGCGGCGGGCGGGGCGGTCGTCAGCATCAGCATCCGCATCGCCATGATCGGGCCTCCTGGATCGCCGCCGGTGTCCTCGATCCTTTGCCCGGCCGGGCCGGACGACCAGGCAGGCACCCGGCAGCCGACCGGCAATCCGGCCGCCCATGAAGGTGGGCGAGCGGAGAGACTGGGGCATGACTTCTTCGTTTCCCGCGCTGGTCGCCCGCACCCAGGGATTCACACTCGGCCGCCCGCGCCGGTTCGCGGTGGCCCCCGACGGCTCCCGGGTGCTCTTCCTGCGCTCGCGCGGCGGGGCCGACCCGGTGGGCGATCTCTGGGCGTACGAGGTCGCCACCGGGACGGAACGCCTGCTGGTGGACGCGACGGCGCTCGGGGCAGCCGACGGCATGCCGCTGTCCGAGCGCGAGCGGGCCCGGCGGGAACGGGCCCGGGACCGGTCCGCGGGCATCGGCTCCTACGCCACCGACGCCGCCGTACGCACAGCCGTGTTCACCCTGGCCGGCCGGCTGTACGCGGTCGACGTGGCCTCCGCGAAGGTCACCGACCTGGGCGCGCGGGAGCCGGCCGCCGAGGCCCGGATCGACCCGACCGGCCGCACGGTCGCGTACGTGTGCGAGGCCGAGCTGCGGGTGGTCGGCCGCGACGGCAAGGACGACCGGCCGCTGGCCGAACCCGACGGTCCCGAGGTGACGTGGGGCCTGCCCGAGCACGAGGCGTCCGAGTCGATGGACCGGTTCGAGGGCTACTGGTGGTCGCCGGACGGCCGCAGCCTGGTCGCGGCCCGGGTGGACGACACCCCGGTGCAGATCTGGTACGTCGCCGACCCGGGCCGCCCCGAGCAGCCGCCGACCGCCCTGCGCTACCCGTCCGCGGGAACGCCGAACGCCGACGTCAGCCTGCACGTGCTCGGCCTGGACGGCAGCCGTACGCCGGTGGCCTGGGACCGGGCCGAATTCGAGTACGTGACCCGGGTGGTGTGGGACGCGACCGGGCTGCTGGTCGTCGTGCAGAACAGGCGCCAGACCGTGCTGCGGGTGCTGGCCGCCGATCCCGCGACCGGCGCCACCACGGTGCGGCAGGAGAACACCGACCCGGAATGGACGACGATCGTCACGGGCATCCCCGCGCACACCGCGTCGGGATCCCTGCTGTGGAGCGTGGACGACCGCGACACCCGGCGGCTCACCGTCGACGGCGTACCGGTCACGCCGCCCGGCCTGCAGCTGGACGAAGTGCTCGCGGTCGACGGCGACACCGTGCTGTTCGCCGCACGGCAGAATCCGGCCGAACGGCACCTGTGGACCTGGTCAGCGGCGGCCGGCCCGGCCCGGATCACCACGACCCCCGGACTGTACGGCGGGCGCCGCGCCGGCGGTGTGACCGTGGTGGACGCGCAGACCCTCGACGGCGAGACGGTCACCGTCGACGGACGCGAGCTGCGGAGTCTCGCGGCTGAACCGCCGGTCCGCCCGGCACCGCAGCTCCTGACCCTGGGGGAGCGGGACCTGCGGACGGCGGTGCTGTTCCCCACCGGTCACGAACCGGGTGCGGCCCGGCTGCCGGTGCTGATGGACCCGTACGGTGGCTCGGCCGCGCAGCGGGCCGTCGCCGCCCGCTCCCGGTACTGGGCCGCCCAGTGGTTCGCCGACCAGGGCTTCGCGGTGATCGTCGCGGACGGCCGGGGCACGCCCGGGCGCGGACCCCGCTGGGAACGCGCCCGCGCCGGCGACCACGCCGGCCCCCGCCTGCAGGACCAGGTGGACGCGCTGCACGCCGCCGCCGGGCGGTTCCCCGACCTGGACCTGGACCGGGTGGGCATCCGCGGCTGGTCGGCCGGCGGCTACCTGGCGGCCCTGGCGGTCCTGCGCCGCCCCGACGTGTTCCACGCCGCCGTGGCCGGCGCCCCGGTGACCGACCAGCTGCTCTACAGCTCCCACTGGCAGGAGCGCACGCTGGGCCTGCCGGCCGAGAACCCCGAGGGGTACGCACACGGCTCACTGATCGCCGACGCCCCGAAGCTGCGCCGGCCGCTGCTGCTGGTGCACGGCATGATCGACGACAACGTGCTGCCGGTGCACACGATGAAACTGTCCGCGGCGCTGGTGGCGGCGGGCCGCCCGCACACCGTGCTGCCCCTGCCGGGCGTGACCCACATGGGTGCGTCGGTGCCGGGCCTCTGGGAGTACGAGCTGGCCTTCCTGCGGCAGTCCCTCGGCATCGCCCCCTGACGCCGCTCAACCGCCGGCGGCGGCCAGGGTGTGCCGGTGGCCTGACCAGGGTGTGTCACCGGCTCGGCAAATCTACGGAACGGGGAGGCTGGCACCAGTCAGCAGAATCCCCGTTCCGAGGAGCACGTCATGGCCACGATCCACCTCAAGCAGACCACCACGGCGACACCTGAGCAGGTCGTCGCCGCGCTCACCGATTTCGGGCCGGGGCGTTCGGAGCTGTTCGGGAACAGCTCCGACGAGTTTCTGAAGGTGCATGATCGGGGCGCCGACTGGGCCGATGTCACCGAGGGGTCGGGCGGCATCTGGGAACGCCTGCGCTACGACTGGTCCGATCCGCGCCGCGTGGTCATGACGACCACCGACTCCAACATCTGGGGCGGCGCGTCGGGCCACACCTACACGCTCACCGGCCGGCCCGGCGGCGGGACCGACCTGGACGTCGTGGTGGTCCGCGAGGGCCGCAATGTCAAGGGGCGGGTCGTCGGGGCGCTGCTCGGCACTGTGGGTAAGGGCTTCCTCGCGAAGACCCTCGGCACCACCGTCAAGGCGATCGAGGCCCGCGCCGGCTCGCCGGGTGGTGGCCGCGGCTGACTCAGTTGCAATACCGCGGAAACGTCACGGCCGTATGCCCGTAATCCGGACACGGCCTTGCTCTATCGATGAACGTCTCTCTATCCTCGCCCCAGGTAAGCGCTTTCCTGGCCCGAGCCGGCCGGCATCTTCGTCGGTGCCGTGGGGCGCTGCACCCTTCCGACCCACGGCACATGCGAGGAAAGGTGAGACGAGAATGAGACGACCAGTCGCATTGCGACTAGTGGCGGCCCTGGGCACGGCGGCCGTCGGTGCCGCCGTCGCGGTGGCCCTGCCGATGTCCGAGGCGTCGGCCGCGACCGGCGGCGTCACCGGCTACGCGACCCAGAACGGCGGAACCACCGGCGGTGCGGGCGGGCAGACGGTGCGGGCCACCACGGGCACCGCGATCCACGCGGCCCTGTGCGGCCGGGCCAGCAGCAGCACCCCGATCATCATCGAGGTGCAGGGCACCATCAACCACGGCAACACCACCAAGGTGTCCGGCGCCAGCTGCAACACCGCCGCCGACAAGATCGAGCTCAAGGAGATCAGCAACGTCACGATCGTCGGGGTCGGCGGCGGCGCGGTCTTCGACCAGCTGGGCATCCACATCCGGGACTCCAGCAACATCATCATCCAGAACGTGACCGTCCGGAACGTCAAGAAGTCGGGCTCGCCCACCTCCAACGGCGGTGACGCCATCGGCATGGAGAGCACCGTCCGCAACGTCTGGGTCGACCACGCCACCCTGGAGGCCTCCGGCGGGGAGTCGGAAGGATTCGACGGCCTGTTCGACATGAAGGACAACACCCAGTACGTGACGTTGTCCTACAGCATCCTGCGCAACTCCGGCCGCGGCGGGCTGATCGGCTCCAGTGAGAGCGACCGGTCCAACAGCTTCATCACGTTCCACCACAACTCGTACGAGAACCTCGACTCGCGTACGCCCCTGCTGCGGGGCGGCGTCGCGCACATCTACAACAACTCGTACGTGAGCCTCAACGAGTCCGGCATCAACTCCCGGGCCGGCGCCCGCGCCAAGGTGGAGAACAACTACTTCAAGAACTCCAAGGACGTGCTGGGCACCTTCTACACCTCCGAGGCCGGCTTCTGGCAGGTCAGCGGCAACATCTTCGACAACGTGACGTGGTCCGCCCCGGGCAGCGAGAACAACCCCGCCGGCCCCGACCCGCAGAGCAACACCACAGTCAGCATCCCGTACGCGTACACCCTCGACGGCGCCTCCTGCGTGCCGGCGATCGTCAGCCAGACGGCCGGCGCCGACAAGGGTCTGCAGGTCTCGAACGGCAACTGCTCGCCGCAACAGCCGACCCCGACCACGCCCGGCCCGACCAGCCCCACGCCGACCACACCGGCCCCGACCACCCCGGCCCCGACCCGGCCCAGCGGCACGAACCTGAGCATCGGCGCCGGGTCGGACGGCTCCAGCAAGGCCAGCGGTACGGGCTACGGCAACGTCCGCGACGGCGACCTCAGCACCTTCTGGTCCCCGGCCGGCGCGACCGGCTCCATCTCGATCAAGTGGGGCTCCGCGACCACGGTGTCCCGGATCAACATCCGCGAGGCGTCGGGCTCGGCCGGCAGCATCGGCTCCTGGCAGGTCGTCAACCATGCCACCGGTGCCGTCCTGGCCTCGGGCGGCGGGGCGGGCGTGATCAGCTTCGCCGCGACGTCGCTGACCAAGATCACCTTCAACATCACGAGCTCGACCGGTACGCCCAAGGTCGCCGAGTTCGAGACGTACGCCGGCTGACGGTCGGCAGTCCATCGCAGCGGAACGGGGTCGCCGGGGTTCGGCGGCCCCGTTCCGTGTACCCGCAGACATTGATGATGTGCGATGATGGGAGCGCTCCCATGGCTGCCCCGGGAGGTCTTCTTGACCATTGTCAGTTCTGCTCCGCGCCACTTGCGGCAGCGTCGCCGCGTACCGTCCTATGTCGTTGCCTCGGCCCTCGCGGCCGGCTGGGCCGCGATGCTGCTCGCCGCGCCGCACATGCCGGCCGCGCCGGGCATCCGGCCGTTCGCGCTCTTCGTGCACCTGGCCGCGCTCGTGCTGGGCATGGGCGCGGTGCTGAGCCTGGACTGGTTCGGTCTGATGTGGCTGATCGGGCGCCAGGACCTGCTCTCCCTGGTACGGGCGGCCCAGGTGGCGCACACCCCGATCTGGCTGGGCCTGGCCGGCCTGAGCCTGAGCGGGGTGTTCCTGGCGCCGGACACCTCCGCGCCGCTCACCGTGGTCAAGCTGGTCGCCGTGCTGGTCGTGGCGCTCAACGGGCTGAGCGCCTCGACGGTCCAGCGGCGGCTGCTCGCGCTCAACGGCACCACCCCGCCGCGCCGGTTGCTGGTGCGCGCCGTCCTGGTGGCGACCATCTCCCAGGCCGGCTGGTGGACCGCCACGCTCGTGGGCTTCCTCAACGCCCAGACCTGACCGTCCCGACCCCAGGAGGAAACATTGAAGCCCATCCGTCTGCTGACCGCCGTCTCCGCGCTGACGCTGTGCCTGCTCGCCGGCAGCGGCACCGCCGGGGCGGCCGGTGCGTCCAGCGCCCGAGACTGTACGAGGCCAGGTGTGCTGTTCTGCGAGAACTTCGACCGGCTGCCGGTCGGCGGCGCCAGCAGTCTCGACTGGGGGATCGACACCCGCAACGGCACGCTGACCGTGGAACGCCGGGGCGCCGGCCGGGGCGGCAAGGTGCTGCACGTCCGCACCGTGGACAACGGGCGCGCCTTCCTGCGGGTCGACGATCTGGCCGTACCCGCGGGCGGTTTCTACGGCCGGATGCGGCTGCGCGTCGACGCGTTCCCGACTGCGCCCGACTGGGCGCACTTCACCCTGGTCGAGGCGACCGGATCGGGCAGCGCCGAGGTGGTGCGCCCGCTCGGCGGCCAGTACGTGCCCACGGTGGACCGTTCCCTGTGGGGCATCGGCGCGGACGGCGGACCCACCGGCGACTGGACCGCCTGGACCGAGTCGGCCCCGACCGTCGCGGACACCTGGCAGTGCGTCGAATGGCGCCTCGACGCGGCGACGAACACGGTGACCACCTGGATCGGCGACGACGTGACCCTGACCGCCGGCGAAGAGGCGCACGGCGGCAACCAGGTCCCGTTCGTGCTGCCGGCCGTCGACACGGTCAAGATCGGCTGGCAGCTGTACCAGGGCGGCACCACGCCGGCCGGTTTCGACCTCTGGATCGACGACATCGCGCTCTCCGGCCGGCGCCTGGGCTGCTGACGCTCCCGCGGCGGCGGCGGCGGCAGCTGGCGGCCGCGGCGGTCGAGGCGGCGAACCGCGGTCCGCGTTCCACTCGGTGACGGCCCGGTGTGCGGCCACGGTCTCGGGAGGCCCGGGACCGAGGACGCGCACCGGCCCGGCCGGATCCCCGGCACCCTCATCACCTACACGCCGTCAGCCGCATCTCGTCCAGGCGCCGGCCCTCGTCGGCGAGCCGGTCCGCCGGCTGCGCGCGGCCCGTCCGGCTGTGACGCTGCTGGTCGGTGGCACCGACGGCGGCGAGCCACCAGGGCGGGTGGGTCAGATTCCGGCGCACGGTCAAGGGTGGTCGGTCGCCTGCGTCCGGGTTCACGTGGGATGGTCGGCTCCGACCGACGACGGCAAGCGGCTCACGCGAGGAGCCGCGCGTCGCGCGGAGGTCAGGGGAGCAGCTGGTCGAGCACGTGGGCGGCGTCGCGGCCGACTCCGCGCAAGGTCGCGGACGCGAAGCTGCGTTGCTTCTCCAGCCCCACGTAGCCGAGCCCCGGCACCACGGTGGACACCCCGCCCCGGTGCAGCGGCCGGCCGTCGCTGCTCAGTGCGGCGCTGGGTCCGAGATAGCCGAGATCCGGCCGGTAGCCGGTCGCCAGGATGACCGTGTCGACGTGCTCGGCAGGGTGCCCGGGCCAGTGCGCGAGGTCCCGGTCGAGGCGGGTGAGGACAGGCCGCTGGTCGGGGTGGCCGGTGCGGATCGCGGCGCGGTAGCGGCCGTCGTCGATGACCGGGATGAGGCGGCCGATCAGCCCGGGCGCCCAGCCGGCGGTGTCCAGGCCGGTGCGGGCCAGCCACCAGTGGAAGTCGCGGCCGAGGACCCGCTGGGACTGCCAACGCAGCGGGGCGCGGGTCGCGATGGTGACGCGGGCGACCGTGGCGAGCTCCACGGCGATCTGGACCGCGGAGTTGCCGGCACCGATGACGACGACGCGGTGACCAACGAACGGTTCCGGCCGGCGGTACTCGCTCGAGTGCAGGACCGTACCGGTGAAGGTGTCCAGGCCCGGGAGCGCGGGCCGGTGCGGCCGGCCGAATCCGCCGGTGGCGGCGACGACCGCTCGTGCCGTCACGGCGGGCCCGCGGTCGGTGGTGACGGCGAAGCGGCCGCCGGCCATGGTGACGGAGGTGACCCGGCGGCCGAACTCGATCGGCGTGTCGAGGCGGGCGGTGTAGTCACGCAGATAGGCGATGACCTCGTCGCGGGCCGGGTAGTGGTCGGGGTCGCCGGGGAACGGCCGGCCCGGCAGCGCGGAACAGCGGGCGGGGGAGAACAGGGTGAGGCTGTCGTAGTAGCGCTGCCACGAGCCGCCGGGCTGGTCCGCCGCGTCCAGCACGATCGCCCGCAGTCCGCGCGCCGCGGCGGCATGGGCGGTGGCCAGTCCGGCCTGACCGCCACCGATGATCGCGAGGTCCATGTCTGTCATGACCCAAACATATCGTCATATCGTTGAATGACGAAACGTTGGCGTGGAAGACTGGACGTGATGACCACGACACAAGCGCTGGACGAGGCGACGCAGGGCTTCCTGAAGGCCCTGGCGAGCGAGACCCGCCAGCAGATGCTGCTGCTGTTCGCCGGCAGCGCCGAGCTCACGGTGGGGGAGATCGCCACTCGCTCCGGGCTCAGCCAGTCGACGGCCTCGGAACAGCTGGCGTTGCTGCGCCGCGGCGGGCTGGTGACCTCGCGCCGCGACGGCAAGCTGGTCCGCTACCGGGTCGATCCGGACGCCATGCGCACCCGGTTGCAGCAGCTCCAGGCGTACCTGACGGTGTGCTGCCCGCCGGCCGTCGCCTCCCTGGCCGGGGAGACCGACCGGGAACATTGACGGCTGTCGTGCCGGTCGTGGACGTCAACGGCACCGGCCGCGGCTTTCCGGGCTGGTCCGCGGCCAACGCCGACGGGCAGCACCGGGTCGTCTTCCAGGACTACACCAATCCGCTGGCCACGGACGTCGTGCCGAGCCTGTACGCCGAGGACGACCGAGCCGACGACCGGGACAAGTTCCGGGCGCCGGGCGCGGAACGGTACCGGGCCGGTTGTCCCGTGCACCGCGCCAGCCTGGCGGCCGGGCACTCGTTCTCCGCGGCCCTGGGCAGCCTGGTGTCGGCCGTGCACGCCGGCATGTCGGCTGAGTTCCCGGCGCTGACCTGGTCCACCTGAACGTGCAACGGGCGTTCGACGGTGCCCGGCTGTGCGAGTCCGGCGCCGGCCCCGCCGCGGCTCTGGCGACCCCGATCCGCCTGCAGGACGGGCCGACCGGTGTCTTCCTGACCGACCTCGCGGGCTACGACAAGATCGCCGTGCAGCGCATCGCCAGCTCCTGCGTCTCGTACTTCCAGACCTGCCAGGAGTCGTGGCACCCCAACGCGACGGGCACGCGGTGCCGGGCCGCTGCCTGACCGGCGCGGCCGCGACAACCGCCCGTACCGTTGCCTGCACCCGCAGCCCGGACGGGCAGCTCACCGTCCGGTGACCCCGGCGTGCTCGCCCAGCACCGGCATCTCGTGCACCCTGGTGCCGGGCTGCCACGGCCACCGGTGGTACCGGTCCGGCCACACGATCTGCAGGGCCCGTAACCGCCTGCCCGTGCCGGCGTAGAACTGCGCGGCGACGGGCAGGTGCCGCTCCGGCTCGGTCACCGCGACGAAGGTGACCGGGTGTCCCTCGAGCACGTCGTCGGCGGTGCCGCCAGCGGCGAGCTCCCGGCGCCCGGCGATGACCGCGGCGGCCAGGGCGCGCAGGGCGGGACGGGTGATGTCCGGCGGCAGCCCGAACAGGATCAGCTCCGGCTGGCCGTGCCCGGTCAGGCCGACCGTGTACCAGCAGGTCTCCAGGGCCGTCGGCTGCGGCTCGAACTGCAGGTACACGCCGGCCTGCTCGATGGTCCCGGCGATCGCGCGGAGCGCGGCGTCGTGGTGTCCGGCCGTCATCGGATCCGCCCTCTCGTGTGCTTCGCCTGCGGCATACCCGGACGCCGACGAGATTACCGACCCGATCGGGTGCGGAAGCGCCCGGCGCGTTTACGTCGTAAACGTGCGGGCAGTTCTGCGGCACCGCGGTGCGCAGGTCGCGGGCAGACGACGCTCATGGAGGCAGTGTGGACACCCACTTGGACGCGATGAGCGACGAGCAGCTCCGGGAACGGGTCCACGAGGCCGGCGTGCTCGGCGCCGCGCACCTGTCCCGCGAAGAGCTGATCGCCACACTGCGCGACGGTGCGATGACCCGGTCGGAGGAGCGGCTGGTCGTCGGGGCCGACGTCGTGGAGATCGGCCGGGCCCGGCTGCGCAAGCACGTGGTCACCGAGGACGTGCAGATCACGGTCACGATCCGCCGCGAGGAGCTGCGGCTGGAACGTGAGCCCATCCCGTCCCACGCGCAGTCGCTGGTCACGGACCCGGACGTGTTCGGCACCGACGAGGCCTTCCTGACGCCGGACGGCGGCACCATCTTCGAGGTCACCCTGCACGAGGAGCGCCCGGTCGTCACCACCGAGATCGTGCCGGTCGAGCGGGTCCGCCTGCGCAAGGTGATCCACACCGACCAGCAGACCGTCTCGGGCGAGGTGCGCAAGGAACGGATCGAGGTCCAGGTGCCGGGTCAGCCGCCGGCGACCGTGGACTGAGCCGGGAAGCGGATCACCCGGTCGTCGGTCGCCGCCGGGGTGCCCCGGCCGTCCCGGTTGCTCGTGGTGATCCAGAGTGAGCCGTCGGGAGCCCGTTCGGCGGTACGCAGGCGGCCGTACTGGCCCTGTAGCAGTGCGGTCGGCGTACCGGCGCCGCCGTTGCCGTCCAGCGGGACCGACCAGAGCCGTTGGCCGCGCAGCGCGGCGACGTAGAGCGTGCTGCCGTCGATCGTGGCGCCGCTGGGCGAGGCCTCGGCGGTGCTCCACACGACGATCGGGTTGCGGAAGCGGGTGTCGGTGCTGCGGCCCTCGACCGTCGGCCAGCCGTAGTTGCCGCCGGCCACGATCTGGTTGACCTCGTCCCAGGTGTTCTGGCCGAACTCGGCGGCGTACAGCCGGCCCTGCGCGTCCCAGGCCAGGCCCTGCACGTTGCGATGGCCCAGGCTGTAGACCAGCGAGCCGGGGAACGGGTTGCCCTGGGCGGGGACACCGCCGTCCGGCCGCATCCGCAGGATCTTGCCGTTGCGGCTCTGCTGGTTCTGCGCGTTCGCGGTGGTCCCGGCGTCGCCGACGCCCGCGTAGAGCATGCCGTCCGGCCCGAAGGCGATCCGGCCGCCGTCGTGAATGTTCGCCTTGGCCAGCCCGCTGAGGATCACCTGCTGGTCCTGCGGGGCGTCGAGCCGCAGGCGCGCGATGCGGTTGTCCGAGGCCGAGGTGAAGTAGACGTACACGTAGCCGTCCTCGGCGTACGTCGGTGACACGGCCAGGCCGAGCAGGCCGGCCTCACCGGCCGGGACGACCCCGTTGACCGTGGCCACGACGGCCGGTGCGCTGCCCGGGCGCAGCTGCAGGATGCGGGCACTGTTGCGTTCGGCGACCAGGGCGCTGCCGTCGGGCAGGAACCCGAGCCCCCACGGAACGGTGAGACCCGTCGCGACGACCTCCGGATTCGCCAGATCGGGGGCGAGCAGCACGGTCGTACGGGTCTCCGAGTGCGCTTCGGTGGCCTGCGCGACGGCGAGCCCGCCGACACCGAGTATCAGCGTGCTGACCAGGGCGAGTTTGCGGCGCATGACTCCAACCTCCAGCTATGTGGCAATTGAAGCATGTCAATGTACTCCCCCGAGCTGAATCAGCTCGCGGCGCTGGCCACGATCACCTCGGTGCCGGCCCGGCGGATGGCCTCGATGCCCGCCGGATCCGCGCTCGTGTCGGTCACCAGCGTCGCCACGTCGGTGATCGCGCAGATACCGGCCAGGCACACCTTGCCCACCTTGGAGCCGTCCGCCACCACGATGACCCGGTCGGCCCGCCGGATCATCACCGCGTTGGTGTTCGCCTCGATCTCGTCGTGGGTCGTCAGGCCGCCCCGGGCGCTGATGCCGTCCACCCCGACCACCGCCACCGCCATGTTCAGGCCGGCCAGGGCCTGGTCCGCGATCGGCCCCACCAGCTCGTACGACTGGGTGCGGGACACGCCGCCGGTCATGATCAGTTTGAGCCGGGGGCGCAGGGCCAGCTCGGCCGCGATGTTCAGCGCGTTCGTCACCACGGTCAGGTCGACGCGCTCGGCCAGCAGCCGGGCCAGCAGGTGCGTGGTCGTGCCGCCGGTCAGGCCCAGGGTCAGCGGCCCCTTCGGCAGCAACGCCGCGACCTTCTGCGCCACCAGGGCCTTCTCCTCGCGGTGCTGGCCCACCCGGTAGCGCACCGGCAGCTCGTACGCGACGTCGACCGCGACCGCGCCGCCGTGGGTGCGCGACAGCAGCCGCTGGTCCTCCAGGACCTGGAGGTCGCGGCGGATCGTGGCGGGGGAGACGCGGAACTCGTCGGCCAGGTGCCCGGCGTCGACGGAGCCGTGGCTGGCCACCCGCTCGAGGATGGCCGACACCCGGTCGGCACGGCGCAGCGAACTCTGTGGCATGGGCCCTCATCAGGAAAGAATGATCAAACGCGCAGTCACTGTAGTTCGTTTCCAAGCGAAACACCAGATTTCCTTGCGCGCTTGGGGCGTAACCGCCAACAATCCCGCCATGACAGTGATCGCTTTCCTCGGCGCGGGCAGCGTCGTGTTCACCCGTGAGCTGCTCGCCGACATCCTCTCCTTCGACGAGCTGCGCGGCGTCACCCTTGCCCTGCACGACATCGACGCCGAGCGCCTGGAGACGGCCGAGGCGATCGCCCGCCGTACGGCCGAGCAGCTCGGCGCGCAGCCCGTCATCACCACGAGCCTGGACCGCCGTACCGTGCTCGACGGTGCCGACTTCGTCATCAACGCCATCCAGGTCGGCATGCACGCCGCCACCGTGCGCGACTTCGAGATCCCGGCGAAGTACGGGCTGCGCCAGACCATCGGCGACACCCTCGGCGTCGGCGGCATCTTCCGCGCGCTGCGCACCTTCCCGGTGCTCGAGGGCATCGCGCGGGACATGCGCGAGCTGTGCCCGGACGCGTGGCTGCTCAACTACACCAACCCGATGGCGATGAACGTCGGCTACCTCGCGGCCGTCGCCCCCGAGCTCAAAGCCGTCGGCCTGTGCCACTCGGTCTACTGGACCGTGCGCGACCTGAGTGAGCTGCTCGGCGTCCCGTACGAGGAAGTCGACTACACCGGAGCCGGAGTCAACCACCAGGCGTGGCTGCTGCGCTTCGAGCACCGCGGCCAGAGCCTGTATCCGCGGCTGGACGAACTGCTCGCCCGGGATCCCGAGCTGCGCCGCCGGGTGCGGATGGACATGTACTCGCGGCTGGGCTACTTCCCGACCGAGACCAGCGAGCACTCCTCGGAGTACCTGCCCTGGTATCTGCACGACGACGCCGAGATCGAGCGGCTGCGCATCCCGGTCGGCGACTACCTGCGGATCAGCGCCGACAACGTGGCCGAGTACCACGCGGTGCGCAAGTCTGTGCTGGCCGGCGAGCCTCTCGACGTCAGCCGCGACGCCACCGAGTACGCACCTCAGGTCATCCACAGCATGGTCACCGGAACCTTGCGCCGCATCCACGGCAACGTCGCCAACCGTGGGCTGATCAGCAACCTGCCCGAGGGCTACGCCGTCGAGGTGCCGTGCGTGGTCGACGCTCTGGGCGTACGCCCGGAACGGGTCGGCGCGCTGCCCCCGCAGTGCGCCGCGCTGAACCGCGGGTTTGTGAACGTGGGTCAGCTGACCGTGCAGGCGGCGATCACCGGCGACAAGCGCATGGTGCGGCAGGCGGCGATGGTCGACCCGAACACCGCGGCCACCCTGTCGGTGGAACAGATCTGGGCATTGTGTGACGAGCTGACCGCCGCCCACGGTGATCTGATTCCCGAATCGCTGCGGTGACCACTCCAAGACGCGCAGCGTGGAATGTTCGTTTGGACGCAAAAGCTTGTGAAGCGAAAACAAACGAGCATAATCCTCGACCATGAACGACACGTCGGAGGAAATCGCCAGCCAGCCCACCGTCTGGGAACGGGGCCTCGGCCTGACCGCCCAGGCCCGCCGCGAGCTCGCCGTGCCGGGGCAGCGGATGCTGGTCCTGGGCTGCGGCACCTCGTGGTTCGTCGCCCAGAGCATCGCCGAGCTGCGGGAGAGCGCCGGTCTCGGCGAGACCGACGCGGTGTGCGCCTCCGAGTACGTGCCCCGGCGCCGCTACGACCGCGTCGTGGCGATCACCCGCTCGGGCACCTCCACCGAGGTGCTCGACGCGCTGCGCCAGGTGCCGCAAGGCACCCACCGGGTGGCGGTCACCGCCGTCGCCGGTGAACCGGTCGACACGCTTGCCGAGACCCGGCTGCTGCTCGACTTCGCCGACGAGCGCAGCGTGGTGCAGACCCGCTTCCCGACCACGGTGCTGGCCCTGGCCCGCGCCGCGTTCGGGGCGGACCTGAGCCACCTGGTCGCGGACGGCACCGCCGCCCTCGAGGCGCCGCTGCCGGCCGACCCGGCCGACATCGACCACCTGGTGTTCCTGGGCACCGGCTGGACCGTCGGGCTCGCCCACGAGGCGGCGCTGAAGGTCCGCGAGGCGGCACAGGCCTACTCGGAGTCGTACCCGGCGATGGACTTCCGGCACGGTCCGGTCGCTGTGGCCGGGGCCCGCAGCCTCGTCTTCTCGTTCGGCGACGTGCCGGTCGCGCTCGACGAGGTCGGCCGTACGGCGGGAGCCACCACCTACCGCGACGACCGCGACCCCCTCGCCCAGCTGGTCCTCGCCCAGCGTTTCGCCCTGGCCCTGGCCGCGCACCGCGGCCTGGACCCCGACCGCCCCCGGCTGCTCACCAGATCCGTGGTCCTCACCGACGCGGTTTGACGAAAGTAGGTACAGGGATGACCTCCACTCGGCGCGGCCGGCGGACCCGGCTGCTGGCGGCCGCGAGCGCGGCACTGCTCCTGAGCGCGGCCTGCACGGGCGGCGAGAGCGACGACGGCAAAGATGCGGCGGCGGGGTACGACCCCGCGGCGGCGGTGACCCTCACCTGGTGGACCGGGCAGACCTCGGAGGCCGAGAAGGTCGCCGAGGGCCTGGCCGCCGAGTACCACGCCGCCCACCCCAACGTCACGATCAAGACCTCGGCGGGCGCACCCACCACGGACGACCTGCTCACCAAACTCTCCGCCGGCTTCGCGGGCGGCAGCTACCCCGACATTTCGTACGCGTTCGGCAACTGGGCCGGCGACCTGGCCGCCAGCGGCAAGACCCAGGACCTGACCGACTTCGTGGCCGAGCCGTCCTTCGCCTGGACCGAGATGCCCGCGGCCGCCCGTACGGTGGCCACCTCGGAGGGCAAGGTGATCGGCGTCCCGGCGCTGGTCGACAACCTGGCCCTGATCTACAACAAGAAGCTCTTCGACGCCGCCGGGCTGGCCTATCCCACCGACGACTGGTCCTGGGAGCAGTTCCGCGAGGCGGCCAAGAAGCTCACCGACCCGGCGACCGGCACCTACGGGACCGCGTACTCGGTCTCCGGGAGCGAGGACACCACCTGGCACCTGTGGCCGCTGCTCTGGCAGAACGGCGGCAAGATCCTGGAGGGCACCAAGCCGGCCTTCAACTCCGAAGCCGGTGTCAAGGCCCTGGAGACGCTGCGGGTGATGGCCGTCGACGACAAGTCGATGTACCTCGACCAGACCGACGAGAAGTACGGCCCGCTGTTCAACAGCGGGCACGTCGGGATGATCCTCTCAGGACCGTGGGCGCTGCTGGAGATCAAGGACGCCAAGCTCGACTACGGCGTGGCGGCGCTGCCCGGCGTCAACGGTGACCACCAGACCGTCTCCGGCCCCGACCTCTGGGTGCTCTTCGACCACGAGGACGCCAACCGGGCCGGCGCGTCGCGCGACTTCATCAAATGGCTGACCAGCGCGCAGATCGACGCCAAGTGGAACCTCGCGGTCGGTAATCTGCCGCTGCGGTCGTCCGAGCAGAGCACGCCCGAGTTCGCGGCCTACGTCAAGGAGTACCCGGGTGGGCAGAAGTTCTTCGACAACCTGGCCAACGCGAAGCAGGCCCGGCCGACGGTCGCCGGCTACGAGGTGATGTCCCGCAACGTCGGTGACGGCATCGCCAGGGTGCTGCAGGGCGCGGCCAAGCCGAAGGAGGCCCTCGACGAGGCGGCCCGCAAGTCGGCCGACGCCCTGGAGAACTGATGACGCTCACGTTCGCCGCGACGCCGCGTACGCGGAGCCCCGAGCAACCCCGGCCGCGCTCGGCGCGCGGCCGGGCGGCCCGCCGCTCGCTGACCGGGTGGGGGTTCGCCGGCCCGGCGACCCTGCTGGTGGTCGGCCTGTCGATCTTCCCGGCGGTCTGGGCGTTCTTCATCTCGCGGACCAAGTGGAACGGGATCGCGCCGGCCACCGACGTCGGCTGGCGCAACTACCAGCGGATCGCGACCGACCCGGACGCGATCGCGGCGGCCCAGCACACCCTGGTGCTGACGGTGCTGTTCGTGCCGGGCTCGATCCTGCTCGGCATCCTGATCGCGGTGGCGCTGAACCAGAAGATCCGGCTCATCGGCTTCTACCGCACCTGCATCTTCGTGCCGTACGTGGCGTCGGCCGCGGCGACCGGCATCCTGGCCAGCTTCGTGTTCAACCCCCAGTTCGGCGCGGCCAACGAGGCACTGCGCCGGCTGGGGCTGCCGGCCCAGCAGTTCCTGGAGAGCCCGGGCCAGGCGCTTATCGTCATCTGCCTGATCGCACTCTGGGGCGAGGTCGGCTTCTGCGCGGTCATCTACCTCGCCGCCCTGCAGGACATCCCCAAGGAACTGGTCGAGGCGGCCACGGTGGACGGCGCGAGCAAGTGGCGCGTCTTCCGGCACATCACGCTGCCGGAGCTGCGCCCGGTCACCGTGTTCACCGCGATCTGGCAGACCATCACGGCGATGCAGCTGTTCGACCTGATCTACACGACGACCCGCGGCGGGCCGCTGAACAGCACCCAGACCGTCGTCTACTACATCTACGAGCTGGCTTTCCAGACCCAGAGACTGGGGTACGGCGCAGCCGTCGCCTACCTGCTCTTCGCCGTGACGATGCTGCTGACCGTCGTCGTCATCTGGTACAACCGCCGTTCCGGATCGGGGGCCTTCTGATGACGAGCCCGGTTGCCCTCAGGCGGCGCCGCCTGCCGTTCAACCCCTGGCACCTGCTGCTCATGCCGCTGGCCCTGGTCTTCGTCCTGCCGCTGGTGCAGATGGTGCTGACCTCGTTCATGACCGCGCAGGAGATCAACCAGTTTCCGCCCAGGTTCATCCCCACCAGCCTGCACCTCGACGGGTACCGCGCGCTGCTGAGCGAGTCGCACATCCTGCGCTGGTTCGCCAACACCGTGCTGGTGTCGGGGATCGCGGTGGTCTCGCACCTCATCCTGTGCTCGCTGGCCGGCTACGGCTTCGCCCGCCTCAAGTTCGCCGGGCGCGGCCTGGCCTTCCTCGCCGTCGTGGCCACGGTGATGATCCCGATGCAGCTGCTGATGATCCCGACGTACCTGATGTTCGCCCGGGCCGGCATCGTCGACACCCTGGCCGCCGCGTTCGTGCCGTGGCTGGCGTCCGCGTTCGGCATCTTTTTGATGCGGCAGTTCTTCCTGTCGCTGCCGGTCGAACTGGAGGAGGCGGCCCGCCTCGACGGTTGCAGCACGCTGCGCACGTTCATCAGCGTGGTGCTGCCCCTGGCCCGCCCGGCGCTGGCCACGCTGGCCATCTTCACGCTGCTGTCGAGCTGGAACGACCTGCTCTGGCCGCTGGTGGCGATCAGCGACGACAGCAGGTTCACGCTGCAGGTCGGGCTGGCCAGCTTCCAGGGCACCCGGCGCACGGAATGGTCGCAGCTGATGGCCGGCAACGTGATCGCCACCATGCCGCTGATCATCGCGTTCCTGGTGGCCCAGAAGCGGTTCATCGCCACCATGACCTTCAGCGGCCTGAAGGGGTAGCGCTCAGCGCCGGGGCGGGGAAGGCCTGCCGGAACGTGAACGCCTCCGGCGACGCTCCGGCGGCCACCAGCTCGAGCCGCTCGCACGCCTCCTCGACGGTCGGGAGGTGGCCGGCCGGGACCCACCACAGGACCAGCGAGGCCGGCCGGTCGTGCGGCCGGAACCAGTCGCGGCGGCGGCGCAGATAGTCCAGGTGGGCGCTCTGGTACGAGAACGCGCGCAGCGATTCGATCGAGTCCCACACCGACAGCGTGACGATCACGTCGGGGTCCAGGGGACGGACGGCGGTGGCGTCGCCGTCCGGGCCCTCGGCCAGCCGCCAGACGAAGCCGGGGGCCGAGTCGGCCAGGGCATTGATGAGCTCCAGCCCGACCACGAAGTCCGCGTTGGACGGGTCGGTGAGCGGTGCCCGGAGGCGGGCGACGTTGAACTGGGCCAGGTGGAATGCGCTCGTCATACCCAGCAGCACAGCAGACCCGCTCTGTACTGTCAATCAGAATTGTTTTTAGACACCACGACGCAGCAGCGGCCGGGAGCGGCGTCCATCCGGGCCTGCCAGCCGGCCGCCGCGCCGGCACCCTCCAGCAGGCCGTTGACCATGGCGAGGTTCATGCCGCAGATCAGCGGCGGGAACTGCTCGGCCAGCCGGTGGAACGGGCAGTTGGTCAGCAGGATCCCGGCCGGCGTCTCCACCGGCAGATAGCCGTGCGCGGTCAGCAGCTCGCGGACATCCGTGCCGGGCGGTGTGCGGCGGCCGTGCTCGCGCGCCACGTCGAAGAGGGCGGTGTCGGCGCCGCTGCGCTCCACCGACTCGGCCAAGAGCTCGGCCGCCGTCCGGTAGTCGCGCGGCGGCACGCTCACCGCGTGCTCGGTGGCGGAGGCCCGGTAGAGCTTGGCCGGGCGGCCCGCACCGGGTCCGGTACGGCCGGTGCGCCGGGCGTAAGAGACCTCGAGGAGTCCGGCGTCGACCAGCTTGTCCAGGTGGAACGCGGCCAGGGTGCGGCCGACGCCGAGCGCCTCGGCGACCTCGTCGCGGCCGACCGGGGTGGTGCCGGCGGCCAGGACCGCGCGGTAGGCGGCACGGCGCACGCCGTCGGTCAGCGCACCCAGCGCCGCCAGGCCGGAATCGAGTTCATCGGGGGCCGTCATCCCGCCATCGTATTGCCAATCCGCGTTGATTTAAGACGCCGGCCTTCGTCGCGCGCCGGCCCCGGAGCGTGAACCCGCCGCTCAGTCCAGCTCGTCCCGGGTGGCCTGGGCGGCGGTGCCGCCCGCGGCCCGCGTGCTCAGCGACCCGGCGGCGGCCGCCCACCGGATCGCCTCCGCCACCGGCAGCCCGGCGAGCCGCCCAGCCAGGAAACCGGCATTGAAACTGTCGCCCGCCCCGGTTGTGTCCACCACGTCGATCTCCCGGCCCGGCGCGCTCGCCCCGCCACCCGGCCACCACGCCCGGGCCCCCGCCGCGCCGTTCTTCATCACCACGGTCGTGCCCGCCGCGACCAGCCCGGCCGCGGCCACCTCGACGTCCTGCTCACCGGTGACCGCGCGCAGTTCGTTGGCGTTGGGCAGGAACACGTCGGTGTGCGCGAGCACGTCCGCGATCGACTCCCACTTCTCGGCCGGGTCCCAGTTGGTGTCCAGCGACGTGCCGACCCCGCGCGCCCGGGCCCGTTCGAACACGCCGGCCAGCCCGGCCGCCAGCTGCGGCTGGAGATAGAGCGACGCCACGTGCAGGTGCCGGGTCGTGGCCAGGTGCTCGTCGGTGATGTCCTCCGGCCGCAGCGTGGGGATCGTGCCCGGCAGCGTGAGTATCGCCCGGTCGTCCTCGGGCGGGGTGAGGATCACGCTGAGCCCGGTCGGCAGGCCGGTCGCCGTACGCGGCTGGATCAGCGTCACACCCCGCTCGGTGAGGCGCTCGCGGGTGATGTCGCCGAACACGTCGTCGCCGATCGCGGTGAGCAGCGAGGTCGCCAGACCCAGCCGGGCGCAGCCCGCCGCGGTGATCGCCGCGGAACCGCCGAGGACCAGGTCCGCGCCGGTCAGCAACTGCTCGGCCTGGCCGAAGCGCGGGCGTACGTCGCCGCGCAGCACCAGGTCCGGGTTGGCGTCGCCCACCACGAGCACGTCCATGTAGTCCTCCGACCGTTGTCCAAATGAACAATCTGAAATGCGCACTTGCCCTTTTCCGCCCCCAGCAAGCGGCCCGAGAGCACCATACGCGCACAAACGACTATTGACACCTGTGCGTTCGATCAGTTGAATCGCTGACAACGATCGAGCCCAGCCGGTAGCCAGCCCGGCACCTCCTGCGCCAGGGTGGCCGGCACCGCACCCGAGGCGGGGCAGATCCCTGAGCATCGCCGGGAGTCTCAGTCGTGATCACCCGTACCGTTCGCCGCTGGATCGTCGCCGGAGCGGCCGCCCTCACGGTCGCCGTCGGGTTCACCCTGCACGCTGACGCTGGCACCACCGCCCGGATCGCCGCGGGCTACACGCTGCCGCCGGTCAACGCCACCTTCGACTACCAGATCGGCCAGGCCTACACCCCGCCCGCCGGGGTACGCGTCGTCAGCCGCGACCGCGAGGCCGCGCCGGCCGCCGGGCTCTACAACATCTGCTACGTCAACGCCTTCCAGGTGCAGCCGCAGGAGGCCACCTGGTGGCAGCAGCACCACGACGACCTGCTCCTGCGCGACGCCAAGGGCCGGTACGTCATCGACGGCGCCTGGGACGAGATGGTGCTCGACATCCGCACCCCGGCCAAGCGCACCGCCCTGGCGGCCATCGTCAACGGCTGGATCGACGGGTGCGCCGCCAAGGGCTTCCAGGCGGTGGAGCCGGACAACATCGACACGTACGACCGGTTCGCGGGCCTGCTCACCCGCGACCAGGCGGTGGCGTACCTGCGCCTGCTCGCCCCGCACGCGCACAGCGCCGGGCTGGCCATCGCCCAGAAGAACACGACCACCCTCGAGGGCCGGGGCAAGGCCGCCGGGCTCGATTTCGCCATCGCCGAGGAATGCGGCCGGTACGACGAGTGCGACGCCTACACCGACGTCTACGGCGCCCACCTGATTGTCGTCGAATACACCAGCGGCGCCTTCAAGAAGGCCTGCACGGCGGTCGGCGCGAGCGTCTCGGTGGTACGCCGCGACGTCGACGTCACCGCGCCCGGCAGCGGCACCTACGTCTACCAGGCCTGCTGAGCCGATGATCGTCACGGTCACCCTGAACCCGGCGCTCGACCTCACGTACGAGATCGACGCGCTGGTGCCGCACGGCACCCACCGGGTCACGACGGTCGCCGAGCGGCCCGGCGGCAAGGGGCTCAACGTGGCCACGGTGCTGCACGCGCTCGGCGAGCCGGTGCTGGCGACCGGCCTGCTGGGTGGCCCGACCGGTGACCGGGTGACCGGGCTGCTGGCCGGCGTGGGGGTGCCGGCCGCGTTCGTGGCCATCGCGGGCGAGACCCGCCGCACGGTCGCGGTCGCCGACCGGGACGACGCGACCGGGTTCTGGGAGCCCGGGCCACAGGTCACGGCGGCGGAGTGGGCCGCTTTCACCGACCACTTCGGCGTCCTGCTGGCCGGGGCGTCGGTGATCGCGCTCAGCGGTTCGCTCCCGCCGGGCGTCCCGATCGACGGGTACGCGACCCTGATCCGTCTCGCCGCGGCGGCCGGAGTGCCCACGGTTCTCGACACCAGCGGCGAGGCGCTGCGGCACGGCCTGACCGCCGGTCCCGAGCTCGCCAAACCCAACGCCACCGAGCTCGCCGCCCTGCTCGAAGCCTCGCGGCCCGCCCTGGCCGCGACCCGGAGCGCCCCGCGGCCTGTCTCGGCTGAGAACCGGGACGCCCAGCGGCCGGTGCCGGCCGGGACCCGGGACGCCCCGTGGTCCGTGCCGGCCGCGACCCGGGACGCCGCCGGTGTGGCAGCGGCCGGGCGCGAGGTCGCCGACGCGACGGTGGCCCTGGACCACGGGGCCCGGGCCGTCGTCGTCTCCCACGGGCCACTCGGCCTGCTCGCCCTCACCAGGCAGGGCGCCTGGCGCGGCGTACCCCCGGAGCGGCTCGCCGGGAATCCCACCGGCGCGGGCGACGCCTGCGTCGCTGCCCTCGCCCGCGGCCTGCGGGACCGCACGCCGTGGCCGCAGCTGCTCGCCGACGCGATCGCCCTGTCCGCCGCGGCCGTCGCCGCGCCGCTGGCCGGGCGCATCGACGAGGACACCTACCGCCGTCTGCTGCCCGCCGTCCGGGTCAGCGCGGCCTGAGAGGGGATCCACTTGTACACACCCACCGGCGAGATCGTCGCCCGGGCCCGGTCCGCCGGTGGCGGCGTGGGCGCGTTCAACGTCATCACCGTCGAGCACGCCGAGGCCATCGTCACCGGGGCCGAGCGGGCCGGCCTGCCGGTGATCCTGCAGATCAGCGAGAACGCCGTGCGTTTCCACCACGGGCGGCTCGCCCCGATCGCCGCGGCCGCCCGGGCCATCGCCGAGGCGGCCACCGTGCCCGTGGGCCTGCACCTGGACCACGTGGAGAGCGACGAGCTCTTCGACCAGGCGGCGGCCAACGGCTTCGGCTCGGTCATGTACGACGCCTCGAAGCTGGGCTACGGCGACAATGTCTGCGCCACGGCGGCCGCCGTGCGGCGTGGGCACGCGCAGGGACTGTGGGTCGAGAGCGAGCTGGGCGAGGTCGGCGGCAAGGACGGTGCGCATGCGCCCGGCGTACGGACCGACCCGGCCGAGGCGGCTGCCTACGTGGCCGCCACCGGGGTCGACGCGCTCGCCGTCGCGGTCGGCTCCTCGCATGCGATGCGCAGCCGTACGGCCCGGTTGGACCACGACCTGATCGCCCGGTTGCGGGCGGCGGTGCCGGTGCCGCTGGTGCTGCACGGTTCGTCCGGCGTACCGGATGACGAGCTGATCGCCGCGGTCCGCGGCGGAATGGTGAAGATCAATATCGGCACGGCTCTGAACAGCGCCTTCACCGGTGCGGTCCGGGAGTCGCTGGACGGCAACGCCGCCCTGGTCGATCCGCGCCGGTATCTGGCCTCGGCGCGCACGGCGATGGCCACGACGGTCGACGGTGCACTGCGCCTGCTCACCGCGAGCACCACCGCGGCGCGCTAGATGGTCACTCTCGCCCTCGTCGGGGCCGGGCTGCGCGGCCAGACGTACGCCCGGCACGCCGTGGCCACCGGTCAGGGCCGGGTCGTCGCGGTCGCCGAGCCGGACCCGCGCCGCCGGGCGGGTGTGGCGGCCGAGTTCGAGATCCCCGCCGGCCGGGTCTACGCGGACTGGACGGAGCTGGCCGCCGCGGGCCGGCTCGCCGAGGCCGCGATCGTCGCGACCCAGGACCGCCTGCACCTCGCCCCGGCGGTGGCCCTGGCCGACCTCGGCTACCACCTGCTGCTGGAGAAGCCGATGGCGCCGACCGAGACCGAGGCGGCCGAGATCGCCGCGGCGGCGGTCCGCAACGGCGTCATCCTCGCGGTGTGCCACGTGCTGCGGTACACGCCGTACACGAAGCTGGTGAAGGGCCTGCTGGACCAGGGACGGATCGGGCGGCTGGTCAGCGTGGAGCACCTCGAACCGGTGGGCTGGTGGCACCACGCGCACTCGTTCGTCCGCGGCAACTGGCGGCGGGAGGACGAGTCCGGGCCGATGCTGCTGACCAAGTCGTGCCACGACATCGACTGGCTGGTGCACCTCTTCGGCGGCCTGCCCGAGCGCATCAGCTCGTTCGGCAGCCGCACCCATTTCCGGGCCGAGCAACGCCCGGACGGGGCTGCGGACCGGTGCCTGGACTGCCCGGTCGAGCCGGTGTGCCCGTACTCGGCGAAGCGGCTCTACCTGGGCGCGCTCGCGGACCCGGAGCAGCACTTCTGGCCGCTCGGCGCGGTGACCCCGGAGCCCACCGAGCAGGCGGTGCTGCAGGCGCTGCGCGACGGCCTGTACGGCCGCTGCGTCTACACCGCCGACAACGACGTGGTCGACCACCAGGTGGTGACGATGGAGTTCGCGGGCGGTGCGACGTGCTCGTTCACGATGAGCGCCTTCACCCCGATGGAGCACCGCCACACCCGCCTGATGGGCACCCACGGCTACCTCGAGGGCGACGGCCGGAGGCTGCGTCACGTCGACTTCCGCACCGGCGCGGAGACGACGCTGGACTCGGCGGAGGCGGGCGGCCCGTCCGCGTCGGACGGTCACGGCGGCGGCGACGAGGGGCTGGTGGAGGCGTTCCTGGCCGCGGTCGCGGCGGGCGAACCGGCCCTGGTGTCGTCCGACGCGGCGGCGAGCCTGGCGAGCCACCGGGTGGTGTGGGCGGCTGAACGGGCCCGCCGCAACGGCGAGGTCGTCAGCCTCTGACGACTCAGCGCGCCTCGCGGTGACGCCGGCGTGCGATGTCGTCCTGGATCTCGGGGTCCCAGTGCCCGGCGTCCCAGTCCTGCGGCCGCGGTTCCGGGGACGGTAAGCCGTTCCACGACGGCGCCGCCACCGTTTCAGCTCCGGCGCCGGCCTGCGGGTCCGCGGTGGTGAGCCACGACTGGATCTTCGCCCGCGCGACGGCCAGGCCGAGGATCAGCAGGGCCGCGGCGGCGACCCGGATGAGGTGGTACGCCGCCGTGTCCGACGACAGCACGAGGGACACCACGACAAGGACCGCCGCGCCGGACATTGCCCAGTTCCGGACCACGGCGACCGTGCCGCCGTGGGCTTCGACGATGCTCTTGGTGAGGCGGCCCCAGACCACGAACGTCACCACCAGGGCGGCCGCCAGAGCAGCGGAGAGCGCAACGGGAATCTGTTTCCCGGACGACTCGAGCACATCGCCGGCGATCGCGGCCTTCGTCAATGAGCGGGTGCCGAGTGCCGCGGTGAGCAGCAGTAGCGCCCACCATGCGATCCGCCACCGCAGCGGGAGCATAATCCGCGGTACCGAGCCGCCCGCGCAGCGGTGGCCCTGCCCGGCGTGGGTGAGCCGGACGCCACACGTCGAGCAGTTCATCTCATTCGTCCCCGTGCCGCCCCGTTGTTGTCCGCACGCTAGCAACGCGACGACGGGCTCGCAGCCCGGTTTCCCCGACAGTGGATATCAGGCCTGGTCAGGCCGCAAGATTCGATTCCCCGGGCATATGCGCAAGATTGCATGTAGTGACCGATGCACTACTCGGCGTTCGTGAAGCCTTGGCGGGTGGCCGGGTTTCGGCTACGTTGAGGGGTATCAGCGCCGCCCACATCGATGTGATCGGTATTGCACCGTTGCCGCCATTCCGGAATGTATTTCTCTCCGCCGGAGAATTGCGCTGGGGAACCGCTATGACGCCTTATCTGGTGCCACGCACGGAACCGCTGTTACGGTCGGCGCTCGACCAGGAAGCATTGCTGCGGCAACTGGTCGACGCCCTCGGATCACCGTTGAACGTCGTTCTGCCAGGACAGCTCGCCGACAATCTCGCCGGTTTCCGGGCCGTGCTCGACACCCACCGCCTCGCCGGTGGGATCTACTTCGCCCACAAGGCCAACCGCTCCAGTGCCCTGGCGCGTGAGCTGGCGGCCACCGGTGCCGGCATCGACGTCGCGTCGCTCGGCGAGCTCCAGCACGCGCTGGGCGCCGGCTTCGCGCCGGCCCGGATCATGGCCACCGGACCCAAGAGCCCGGCCTTCCTCGCGCTGGCCGCGCGGACCGGCGTCATCGTCAACGCCGACACCCGGGACGAGCTGAGCGAGCTGGCCCGGCTGGTCACCGCGTACGGGCTGCCCCCCGTACGCGTCATGGTCCGGTTGTCGTCCTTCGACTCACCGGGCGTCAATGTGATGAGCCGCCGGAGCCGCTTCGGCACGCCGGTCGCTCAGCTCGGGGCGGTTCTCGACCTGCTGGAGAAGCACGCCGACACGCTGGAGCTGATCGGCATGGCGTACCACCTCGACACGATCGGCCTGCCCGAGAAGGCCGCCGCGCTGGACGGCTGTCTCAAGGCGATGGACGAGTGTCACCAGCGCGGGCTGCGGCCCCGGGCGCTCGACATCGGCGGCGGCTTCGGCGTCAACTATCTGGCCGACGGCGCGCAGTGGGAGAGCTACACGACCGCGCTGACCGAGGCCGTACTGGGCAAGCGGCCGCCGATGACGTGGCACGGTCACGGCTACGGGCTGCGCAACGAGGGCGGCAAGGTGCGCGGCACGTTGAGCGTCTACCCCTCGTACCGGCCGGTGGCGGGGGCCGCCTATCTGGACCGGTTGCTGTCCGGCACGTCGCCGTCGCTGCGCCGCCCGCTGGCCACGTTGCTGCTGGACAACATGTACGACCTGCACGTGGAGCCGGGCCGGGCCCTGCTCGACCAGTGCGGGGCGGTGCTGGCCACCGTGCTGGAGGTCCGCGACGAAGGCGGCGAGACGCTCGTCCGGCTCGATCTCAACGCCCGTGACCTCAGCATCGAGGAGCACGGCGTGCTGATGGACCCGGTCCTGATCGGCCGTCCGGAGCGCCCGGAAACCGAGCCGGCCGGTGTCTATCTGCTCGGCAACCTGTGCCTGGAGTCCGATCTGATCACCCGGCGCAAGGTCTTCCTGCCGTCCCGGCCCCGACCCGGCGACCTGCTGGCCTTCGTGAACACCGCGGGATACCTGATGGACTTCCGGGCCGATCACGCCCTGATGCAACCGATCGCCCACACCGTCGCGCTGTACAGAGAGCACGGCGCCTGGCGGTGGTGCCTGGACGAGCGGTACTGGCCGGCCCCCGGCCGCGGCGAGGCGGCATGAGGTACGACCACGTCACCGACCTGATCGGTGACACCCCGCTGCTGCGCATCGATCCGGCCGTGCACGGCCTGGTCAACATCGACCTGTACGCCAAGCTGGAGCTGTTCAACCCGTTCGGCTCGGTGAAGGACCGGGCGGCCTGGAGCATGGCCGAGCCGCACCTGGGCCAGGCGACCGAGCGCGGGGACACAGTCGTCGAGCTCTCCAGTGGCAACACGGCCAAGGCGCTCGCGATCATCGCCGGCATGCACGGGCTGCCGTTCCGGAGCGTCACCAACCGGATGAAGGTCCCCGAGATCAAGGATCTGCTGTTGCTGCTGGGTGCGGAGATCGACGAGCTGCCGGGCCAGGCGGAGTGTCTCGACCCGACCAACACCGAGGATCCGCTGACCCGCATGCACCAGTTGCTCGCCGAGAGCGACCACGGCCACCTGCACACCGACCAGTACTACAACCCGCGCAACGTCGGGGCGCACGTGCGGGGCACGGGTCCGGAGATCGTCGCGGACCTGGACGGGCGGGCCCCCGACTACTTCATCGCCTGCGTGGGCACGGCCGGCTCCTCCGCGGGTGTGGCCACCGTGCTGCGCCAGCACGATCCCGGGGTGACCGTCGTCGGGCTGGTCGCCGAGAAGTCCGACTTCATCCCCGGCATCCGCACCATCGACGAGGTGCACGAGGTCGGGCTCTTCGACCCGGACCACTACGACCGGATCGAGACGATCAGCGCCCAGGAGGCGATCGACGGGCTCCTGACCCTGGTACGGCGGTCCGGCATCCTCGCCGGTCCGACGGGCGGCGGCGCGTACCAGGGCGCGGTGCGGTATCTGCGCGCCGTCGACGACGGGCTGACCGAGCGCCGCACCGCGGTCTTCATCGTCTGCGACCGCGTCGAGAGCTACCTGAGCTACCTGCGCGAACGCCGGCCGGCGCTGTTCCACCAGCCCGCCCGGCGGCACTCGACCGGTACGCTCACCGCGGCCGACCTGGCGCAGGCCAAGGCGATCGACGTGCCGGACGCGCAGCGCTGGATCGCCGAGCAGGGTTGCCTCGTCGTCGACCTGCGCGGCCCGTTCGCCTTCCAGGCGCTGCACATCGACCGCTCGATCAACATCGTGGACGAGCTCTTCGCCGAGCTGGTGCACGGCGGTCTGCCGTTCGGGCGCCGCCAGCCGGTGCTGCTGGTCTGCCCGGTGGGGGAGAAGTCCGCCCGGTACGCGGCGCTGCTGACCAGGATGGGCCATCCGGACGTACGGTCGCTGACCGGCGGGATCATCGCCTGGCGCGACGCCGGCGCCGCCCTGGTCCGGGACTGACATGGACGACATCGGCGAGCTGCGCGCCCAGTTCCCCATCCTGGCCGCGCATCCGGGAGTGGCCTATCTGGACAGTGCCGCGACCGCACAGAAGCCGCAGGCGGTCCTGGACGCCGTGGTCGACTATCTGACCACCAGCAATGCCAACGCCGGCCGCGGCACGTACACGTGGGCCAATCACACCACCGCGCGCATCGACGCGGCGCGCGACCGGCTGCGGGCTTTCCTCGACGACCCGGAGCCGGGGAGGTCCGGGGTGCACTTCGTCAGCGGCACCACCGAGGGCCTGCGGTCGGTCGCGCTGGACTGGCTGGCACCGCAGCTGCGGGACGGCGACGAGATCATCGTGCCGTTCGCCGACCATCGGGCCAACACGCTGCCGTGGCTGGAGGCCGCCGAGCTGCTCGGCCGGCAGGGCTGCAAGGTCACCGTCACACCCATGCCGTACGACGCCGCGCACGATTACGACCACCGGCGGCTGGCCGGCCTGATCACCGAGCGGACCAGGTTCATCGCCGTCACGCACGTGCACCACGTCTACGGCGGTGACATGAACGTCCAGCGGATCCGGGCCGCCGCGGGTCCCGGCATCCCGATCTGTCTCGACGCGGCGCAGAGCATCGGGCACCTGCCGGTCTCGGTCTCCGACCTGGACGTGGACTTCGTGGTCTTCTCCGGGCACAAGGCGATGGCCCTGCCCGGCACCGGCGCGGTCTGGGCCCGCAACCTGCGTGGTCCCGCCTACGCTCCCGGTGGCTGGAGCGGCACGCCGAACACCAGCGGCATCGTCAGCCTGGCCGCGGCCCTGGACTGGCTCGACGCGGTGGGCCTGAAGCGCATCGAGCGGCGGACGGTCGCGCTCGCCGCCCGGCTGACCGACGCGTTGTGCCGGCTGCCGAGCTACGAGGTGCTCGGGTGTCAGCGCAGCCTCGCGGCCGGCTCGCCGGTGCAGAAGCGCCGGGGCATCGTCACTTTCCGGCATCGCGACATCGGCTCCAACGACCTGGGCTTCATCCTGGCCGGCGACGCGATGATGGTCCGCGCGGACGACCACTGCCAGGGCGACGCCGGCGAGAAGACCACCTCCGTACGGGTCAGCCTGCACGTCTACAACTCCGTCGAGGAGGTGGACCGGCTGATCGCCGCGCTGACCGCCCTCGAGACCCGCCGATGACAACCCGTAGCCGCTAAACGAAAACGGGTTCCGTTATCGTGTGGTCGTCGACCGGATCGCGGCCGGCCGACCACGTCACTGCGTCCCGAGGTAGCTGAGATGGCATCGCGCGCCCCGAGCTCGACATCGCCGCCGGCCGTCGACCCGGCCCGGATCGCCCGGTGGCGCACGGACTGGGACGCGGTGATGGCTCGTTTCGTACCCGGGCTGGACGGCTTCGAAGCCGCACTGTTCGCCGCCGCCGAGGCGGTGCGCCGCGGTGCTCCCGGCGGGGTCCTGGATGTGGGCGGTGGACCGGGGGTGCTGGCCGAGCGGATGGCGCGACGCTGGCCGCGGGCCCGGGTCGGCCTGCTGGACCTCGATCCCGTACTGCTGGCCCTGGCCGGCGTGGCGGTGTCCGAGTCGGTGACCCTGCTGGAGGGCGACCTCGCCGGGCCGTCGTGGCTGAGCGCCGCCCGCCGGCACGCCCCGTACGACGTCGTCACGGTGGTCATGACCATGCACTACCTGCCCGAGGAGCGGGCCCGGGCGCTGTACCGCGAGGCCCGCGCCGTCCTGGCGCCCGGCGGCCTGCTGGTGGTCGCCGATCTCATGCCCGACGACGGCCTCAGCTCGGTCATGGCCGCGATGCCGTCGATCGTCGACGAGGCCGCCGCCGAGCTGGCCTGGGCCGGCTGGTGGAGCGAGGTCACCGGCACGCCCGCTCTCGCGCCGCTGGTACGGGACCGCCGGACCCTGTTCGCCGCCCGGGCCACCGCCGAGTTCACCCCCGGTGCCGCGTGGCACCTCGCCCAGGCCCGCGCCGCCGGCTTCACCGAGGCCGGCATTCTGTGGCGCTGCGGCCGGCACGCAGCGGTGGCAGCAGTGGCCTGACCAGCCGGTACGCCATGCATGGTCAGTTTGCCATTAGACGATTCTTAGTGAAAACGATTACCGTTCCGGTTCTGCCGACAGGAGCGTTGATCATGAACCGAACCCCCCGGAAACTGGCTGTGGCCGCGGCCGCCGCGGCAGTCCTGCTCGCCGCCGGATGCGGCTCCGACGGTGCCGGCGCGACCGGCGGCACCGCGTCGAGCGGCACGTCCCTGGCCGTGGTCGCCACCACCCCCGAGGTCGCCGATTTCGTCCGCACCATCGGCGGTGCCGACGTCACGGTGACCCAGCTCATCAAGCCCAACGTCGACCCGCACGAGTACGAGCCCACCCCGGCCGACATCCAGGCCATCGGCGCCGCGAAGCTGGTCGTCAAGAACGGTGTCGGCCTCGAGGCCTGGCTCGACCAGACCATCGAGTCGTCCGGCTTCCGCGGCACCGTCGTGGACGCCAGCCAGGGTGTGACCCTGCGCGAGGGCGGCCACGAGGAGGAAGAGGGCGCGGAGCCGGAGGCCGGGCACGCGGACGAGGAGCACGACCCGCACATCTGGCACGACCCGCGCAACGCGAAGATCATGGTCACCGGCATCGAGAAGGGCCTGGCCGCGGCCGACCCGGGCCACGCGGCCACGTTCGCGGCGAACCTCACCGCCTACGCGGCCAAGCTCGACAAGCTGGACGCCGACAACGAGGCCGCCTTCGCCAAGCTGCCCGTGGACCAGCGCAAGCTGGTCACCAACCACGACGCCTTCGGTTACTACGTGGACCGGTACAAGCTGGAGTTCGTCGGCTCGGTCATCCCCAGCCTGGACACCTCGGCCGAGCTGTCCGCCAAGCAGCTCACCGACCTGGTGGCGAAGATCAGGGCGACCGGCACCAGGGCCATCTTCACCGAGAGCTCGCTGCCGCCCAAGACCGCCGAGGCCATCGCCAAGCAGGCCGGCGTCAAGGTGGTCGGCGGCGAGGACGCCCTCTACGGCGACAGCCTCGGCGCGCCCGGCACCCAGCAGGGCACCTACCTCGGCGCGGAGGAGCACAACACCCGGGTCATCGTCGCGGCACTGGGCGGCTGACATGAGCGATGTCGCGGTGGCCGGCACCGCCCTGCGGTTCTCCGGCGTGACCGCCGGCTACCGCGGCACGCCCGTGCTGACCCACGTCGACCTGGACCTGCCGGCCGGGCAGCGCCTCGTCCTGGTCGGCCCGAACGGCGCCGGCAAGTCCACCCTGATCAAGGCCGTGCTGGGGCTGGCCCAGGTGCTCGGCGGGACGGCGTCCGTGCTCGGCCGCGCCCCGGCCCAGGCCCGCGGCCTGACCGGGTACGTGCCCCAGCTGGACACCCTGGACGCCGGCTTCCCGGTCACCGCCGCCCAGGTCGTCCTCATGGGCCGGTACCGGCGCATCGGCTGGTGGCGGCCCACCCGCGCCGCCGACCGCCGGATCGCCCGCGAGGCGCTGGACCGGGTCGGCCTGGCCGACCGGGCGGGCCGGCCGTTCGGCGTGCTCTCCGGCGGACAGCGCCAGCGGGTGCTGCTCGCCCGCGCGATCGCCGCCGAGCCGCGGCTGCTGCTGCTCGACGAACCCTTCAACGGCGTCGACGCCATCAGTCAGGAGGCCATCGTGGCGGTGCTGCGCGAGCTGACCGCGGCGGGCACCGCGCTGGTGCTCAGCACCCACGACCTGGCGGTCGCGCGCGACCTGGCCGACCAGGTCTGCCTGCTCAACGGCCGGCAATGGGCGGTGGGCCCGCCGGGCGAGATCCTCACGGCCGGGCCGCTGCGCCGCACGTACGGCGGCCACGCGGTCGATCTCGCCGACGGCCGTACGGTGCTGGTCGAGACATGATCGCGCCCTTCACCACGCCGTTCATGGGCCGCGCCCTGGCCGAGCTGGCCCTGCTCGCGCTCGTCTGCGGTCCGGTCAGCGTCTTCGTCTTCGCCCGCCGGCTGTCGTTCGTCTCCGACGCGCTGACCCACACCGTCTTCCCCGGCGTCGTCATCGGTTTCCTCGCCGGAGGCGTCGAGGGCATCTTCGCCGGCGCCCTGATCGCCGCCGTGCTCACCGCGGTCGTGCTCACCCTGCTCACCCGGGGCGGGGCGCTGTCCGACGACGCGTCCACCGCCGTCGTGCTCACCGCCATGTTCTCGATCGGGGTGGCGCTCGTGTCGCGCCGTTCGTCGTACACCAATGACCTGACGACGTTCCTGTTCGGCCGGATCCTCACCGTGACGCCGCGGCAGATCGCCGAGACCGCGGTCCTCGCGGTCGTGATCCTTGCTCTGCTGGCGCTCGGCGCGCGGGCGTTGCTGTTCCGGACGTTCGATCCGGCCGGGGCCGCGGCCGCGGGCTACCGGATCGGCTGGCTCGACCTGTGGCTCAACGTGCTGGTCGCGCTGGTGGTGGTCGCCGCGGTCCGGGCGGTCGGCACGATCCTGGTCGTGGCCCTGCTGATCGTGCCCGCCGCGGCGGCGCGCATGCTGACTCACCGCCTCGCGGCGATGGCTCTGCTGGGCACAGTGCTGATTCTCGCGGCCGGCTACGGGGGACTGCTGCTGAGCTGGACGGCCTCCGTCGACCACGGGATCAACCTGACGTCCGCCTCGACGGTGGTGCTGCTGCTCGTGGCCGCGTACCTGATCCTCCTGCCCGTCGGCCTGCTCCGGGCCCGTCTGCGCCGGCCGGTGCTGTCATGAACTGGTGGGATGACGCCCTGCACCGTGCCACCGCCGAGGTGATCCTCGTCGGTGCGCTGGCCGGCCTCATCGGTGTGCAGGTCGTGCTGCGGCGGCTGTCGTTCTTCACGATGGCCCTGACCCACGCGACCTTCCCCGGGGTGGTGGCCGCGTCGATCATCGGCGTCAACATCTTCGTGGGTGGCGTGGCGGCGGGCGCCGTGGTGGCTCTGGGTGTGGCCGCGCTGAGCCGCCGCCAGGGCCAGAACGCGGCCGCCGCCACCGGCGTGGTGCTCTCCGGCGGCTTCGCCCTGGGCGCGGGCCTCGTCGCCACCCAGAACGGATTCAGCCGCGACCTGTCGTCCTTCCTGGTCGGCTCGGTGCTGACGGTGAGCCCGCAGGACCTCGTCATGACGGCGGTGGTGCTCGTCGTGGTGGCCGGCGTCCTCGCGATCGGCGCGCGCCCGCTGCTGTTCACCGGCTTCGACCGCACCGGCGCCCGGGCGGCCGGCTTCGCCACCACGGCCTGGGACGTGGTGCTGCTGTTCACGATCGAGGTGGTCGTGGTGACCGTGGTACCGGCGGTCGGCACGATCCTCGCCCTCGCGCTGATCGTCGCCCCGGCCGCCGCGGCCCGGATGTGGTCGCACCGGCTGCCGGTCATCACCGCGCTGGCCATGGCGTTCGGCGTGCTCAGCGGCCTCGGCGGGCTGTACGTCTCGAGCCGGTGGAACCTGGCCGCCGGGGCGAGCATCACGCTGGTGGCCACCGCGACGCTGCTGCTGTCGTCGCTGCTGGTCCGCATCCCCGGCCGGGTGGTGCCGGCATGAGCGAGATGGCAGGCGCGCTGGAACGGGCGGTCGCCGTCCTGCGGGGGATGGCGTACGAGCACCGGCTGCACATCCTCGTGCTGTTGCAGGCGGGGGAGTCCACCCCGGCCGTGCTGGCCGAGGCGATGCGCACGGATGTCACCGGAGTGGCGCACCACCTGCGTTTCCTGCGCGACGCCCGGCTCGTACGGCGGGAACGCCGGGGCCGCCACGTCTTCTACTCACTCAGTGGCGACCCGACGAGGCGGCTCGTCCAGGAGGTCCTGCACTACGCCGAACGCTTGACCTGAGCCCGGTTTCCGCGGTCTCAGGCTGCGTTGTTGTCGTCGGTCAGGGGAAAGAAGCCGGCGAACGGGTCGACCCAGCCGGGCCACGCCTCGAAGCCGTCGGCGAGCTCGTCGTCGGTGAGCAGGCACCGGGTCAGCCGGGCGGTGGTCGCCGCGGCGTCGAGGTCGAGGCCGACCAGCGCGAGCACCGTGCGGCGGTCGCCGTAGTAGGGGTCCCAGTCGACATCGGCGGCCATCCGGCGCAGCCCGCTGGTCTCGGGCCACCGCTCGGCCGGCAGTGCGGCCAGCCAGTAGCCCAGGGCGCCCAGGCTGACGCCGCCACCGGCGGACTCCCAGCCGATCGCGGCGTCCGGCTGACTGGCGATCCACAACTGGCCCCGCCCGCGCAGCGTCTCGGTGGTCAGCTCGCCCAGGGCCGCGTGCAGCCGTACGGGATGGAACGGGCGCCGGGAGCGGAACAGCACCGAGCTCGCCCCGTGCTCACCGGCCGGGTCGTCGATCCCGATCGGGAAGCCCTCGAGGGCCCGGCCGAGGATGCCCGGGGTCTGCGGATCGTGGCGGCCGGTGCGGCGCAACCGGGCGGCCAGGGCGGTGCAGTCGATGGTGCCGCTGTCGCCCACGCGGAGGTGGGTGGCCCAGGGGGCGAGCCGGTGCAACAGGGCGGTGAGGCGGGCGTCGTCGAGCGCGTCGTGCTGCGGGTGGCCCCAGACGACGATCGTGTCGGCGTACTCCACCTGCCGGACGACAACGTCGGCCACACCCCGCCGATCCTCCGCGGCGGCGTGCAGATCACGATCGCGCAGGCCCTCGGTACTGGCGAGATCGTCGAGGAACCCGGCGGCTTCGACAACGGTCACGTACGAGTCGAAGCGCAACTGCTCACCGGCCCCGGCATGCGCACACACGGCGGCGACGTTCTCGGGCTCGACGACCGGCGGAAGCGCCAGCAGGATGTCGCTGTCCGGGCGCTCCCGGGCCAGGCGCAGCAGTGTGGGCAGCACGTCCTCCCGCAGGGTGCAGGACACGCAGCCGTGGACCAGCTCGATCACCTCGTGCTCCAGCACGGCGTCCGCGGTCCGCACCGTACGGCGGACCAGGCCCTCACGGAGACGGCTCACGTCGTGCGACACGAGCAGCAGCCGCCGGTCCGTGACCAGCAGGCTGCGCCCGATGGCGGCGGTGGCCTCGGCGGAGAAGCCGGCCAGCACGGTGACCCGCGGCCGGGCGTCGACCGACGGGGATGACCCGAGGAACGTGGAAGAAGTCACCGGCTCACCCTACAACGAAAACCATTTTCAACAAGCCCTGGGCCTGCCGTATGGGCGGCCGGTACCTGTACTGGCGTTCGGCAAGGGGGTGTCCGGCTCGTGGGGTCCAGCAGGCCGGCGGGCGCACTCCGCCCGCTGGCCTGCTGTCCCGCAGCAGCTACCTGGTGCCGCAGACGTTCCACCGCCGCGGCGGGCGGCGGTGAGGCTTCAGCCGATGAAGGTCGGCGGGGTCTCCAGCGGGGGATCGGCCGGAGGCGGCGTCGGCGGCGTGGCGGGCGGCGTGGTGGTCGGCGGTGTCGTGGGCTCGGCGGGGGCCGGCCGGGTTGTGGTCGGTGCGGGAGCCGGCGGGTTGGGGCCGACCGCGGTGTTGCCGAGCGGGCCGCAGTTCGTCGCGCCGGTGCCGCGGCTCGTCCACTTGCACGTGTCGTAGACGCGGCCCGACGAGCTGCGCAGCGTCGCCGTGTCGCCGGGGTTGTTCCAGATGTGCCAGGCCCGTCCCTGGTAGAGGCGCGAGCTGTCGAGCGTGCCGTCCGGCTTGCGGCCGTTGGTGCCCTTGCCGGTGTGGACGTAGACCGTCTTCTTCGCACCGATCACGTGCGACGGGAAGGTGTACGTGTAGCCGTTCGCGTCCTTGATGGTGAAGCGGTCCAGCCGCGCCGCGAACGTCGAGTTGTTGTAGATGCGGACGAACTCCCCGTTGACGCTGCTGTTCGCGTTGGTGTCGGGGTTGCTCGGTGAGTCGAACTGGATGAGGTGGAACTGCAGGTTCGGGGTGGCGGCCTCGGCCGGCAGGGCGACGGCCACAGTGCCGAGGACGGCGGCACCGGCTGCGGCGGCCACGGAGATACGAAGACGGCGGTTCATGGCAGTCAGGCTAAATGCGACACTGCCGGACACCCCTCCTGCGAAAGGTCATGATCGGACAGCCGTGCGGCTGCTAGATCGTGACGACGAGCTTGCCCGGGTAGCGGCCCGCCGACAGGTCGCGGATCGCCCCGGCCGCGTCGGCCAGCGGATAGCTGCGGCCGATCACCGGCGTGACCTGGCCCGACTCGAGCAGTGCGCTCAGCTCCGCGAGCTCCTCGGCGCGCACCCGGGCGGTCACGCCGCGCAGGCGCTGGCTCATGAAGGACGACAGCAGCGGCGCGGCCATCTGGCGCTGGAAGCCGCCCATGATCCGGCCCTGCGCGTGCCCGCCTCCGACCAGTGCGATGGTGCCGCGCGGCGTCGCGGCCCGGCGCAGCAGTGACAGTGGTCGGTTGCCCGCGGTGTCGATGATGACGTCGTACACCGGGCCGTCGCGGTCCACCTCGTGCCGGGTGTAGTCGATGACGCCGTCGGCGCCCAGAGAACGGACCAGGTCGGCCTTTCCGGTGCTGCACACGCCGGTGACGCTCGCCCCGTACGCCTTGGCGAGCTGGACCGCGAAGGTCCCGACGCCGCCGCCCGCACCGGTGATCAGCACCCGCCGGCCGGCCCGCACGCCTCCGTCGCGCAGGCTCTGCAGGGCGGTGACGCCGGAGACCGGGGTCGCCGCCGCCTGCTCGAAGGAGATCGCGGCCGGTTTGACGGCGAGCCGGTCCTCCTTGGCGGTCGCCTGCTCGGCGAACGAGCCGGTGCCGCAGGTGCCGTACACCTCGTCGCCGGGCCGGAAGCGGGTGACCCGCGCGCCGACCGCGGTCACCACGCCGGCGACGTCGAGGCCGCGCACCGCCACGTTGGGCCGGCGCAGTCCGAAGGCCAGGCGGGCCGCGTACGGCCGGCCGGTCATGAAGATCCACACGCCCGGGTCGACCCCGGCGGCGCGCACCTCGAGGAGCACCTCCCGGTCGCCGACCGGCGGCGGGTCGACGTCGCGGAGCTGGAGGACGTCGGCTGAGCCGTACGCGTCCTGGGCGATGGCTTTCACGGTTTCTCCTCGGGGTCGTCGGGATACTGGAACACGTCGTCGAGCGGCGCCCGGAACACCCGGGCGATCCGGAAGGCCATCTCCAGCGAGGGCGAGTAGCGCCCCTGCTCGATGGCGATCAGCGTCTGCCGGGTCACGCCGATCCGGTCGGCCAGCTCGGCCTGGGTCATCTCGCCGTGCGCGAAGCGCAGCGCGCGGATGCTGTTGGTGACCTGCGTCGGCTTCACCATGGCGGCAGGCTCCGGCGGTAGACGATCACCTTGGTGAGGCCGCCGAGGACCGCCGACAGCACGAAGCACAGGTAGATCACGTTGGCGATCCAGAAGGGCGCCCAATCGGCCATCGCCATGCCCATCGCGGCGACCGCGCCGATGACGACGAACGACTGCCCGACGTGCTCACCGAGCCGGCCGATTTCGCGGTCGCGGTCGTCGGTGAGGCGGGAGGCGCGCGGGTTGCCCACGGCCATCGCGATCTCGGCGATGATCGAGGTGACGATGGCGGCGCCGACCGTCCACAGGAGAACGCCCGCGTACGGCACCGAGGCCAGTGGGTGCCCGTCGACGCGGCCGGCGATGACGGCCACGTAGGCGGTGTAGCCGAGGACGGCCACCACCAGCCTGATCCACGCGCGTTTCTCCTCGTGCGTCACGGCCGGGACCCCTCGATGTACAGAATCTTTGACATGCCGAAGGTAGCAAATCTTTGACACGATGTCTAAAGATTTTTACATCCGATTCCTTCGGGCCCGCCGGGCGGTCTGTCACTCTGGGCCGGAGTGTGCGCTCGCGGCCAGCCACCGGTACGGGAGGACGACAAATGCCGAGCACCAGGGACAGCGGGGGCGCCGATGACGAGTTCACCGCCCGGGCCGAGGCTTTCCGCCGCGAGCTGCTCGCCCACTGCTACCGCATGACCGGTTCGGTCGACGACGCCGAGGACCTGGTGCAGGAGACGTACCTGCGGGCCTGGAAGTCGTACGGCGGCTTCGAGGGGCGGGCGTCGCTGCGTACCTGGCTCTACCGGATCGCGACCAACGCCTGCCTGACGGCTTTGCAGCACCGCGAGCGCCGCGTCCTGCCGTCCGGGCTCGGCGCTCCCAGCGACGACCCGTACGCGCCGTCCGTGCTCGGCGATCCCGGCACCAGGTGGATCCAGCCGGCGCCCGACGCGCTGTTCGCCGCCGCGCTCGGCGACCCGGAGGCGACGGTGATCTCCCGCGACTCGATCCGGCTGGCCCTGATCGCCAGCCTGCAGTACCTGCCGCCGAAGCAGCGGGCCGTGCTGATCCTGCGGGACGTGCTGGCCTGGCCCGCGGCCGAGGTGGCCAGGAGCCTCGACACCACCACGCCCGCCGTGAAGAGCCTGCTCCAGCGCGCCCGGCGCCGCATCGAGGAGGTCACGCCGAGCATGGACGACGTGGTGGAGCCGACCCATCCCCGGGCGCGCGAGCTGCTGCGCGGGTATCTGGCCGCCTTCGAGGCCGCGGACATCGACGCCATCGAGCGGCTGCTGCGGGCGGATGCCGTGCTGGAGGCCGTACCGGTGCGCAGCTGGTACTCCGGCAAGAAGACCTGCCTGCGGTACCTGGCGCACCAGGCCCTGGGCGCGCCGGGTGAGTGGCGCATGCGGCCGGCCGGCCTGAACGGGGAGGCGGGTTTCGCCGCCTGGCATCGCACGGCCGACGGCTCGTACGAGGCCTTCGGGGTCGGCATGATCACGCCGACCGGGACGGGGATCGCTCGCATCATCGTGTTCTCCGACCCGGCCACCGTGCACCGGCTCGGCGGTCTCGACTTCGCGCGCCGCACCGCCGAGACTTTGCCGGGTGACTCCACCCCGTGATCCGGACCGGCCGCGCTATCGCCATTTCGAGTCCATCTTCCTGGCCCGCGACGGCGAGGCCTGGGTGGCCCGGGTCTTCGATCTGCTGGCGGAGCTCGACTTCGCCGGTCATCCGGTGGTCGGGGCGGCCTGCGTGCTGCACGCACTGCACGGCACGGCCGACAGCGAGACCTGGTCGCTGCGGCGGCCGGCCCGCACGGTCCGGGTGACGACCCGGCGGCACTCCTCCGGGCGGTACGCCGGTGTGCTGGAGCAGGGCGCCCCGGACTTTCTCGCGGCTCCTGAGGTGGCGGGCCTGCTCCCGTTGTTCTCTCTGCGTGCGGAAGATCCCGACACCGGCCTGCCCGCCGAGGTGGTCAGCACCGGGCTGCCGTATCTGATCCTGCGTGGCGGCCTATCCGCGCCGGCACGGCCGGCTCGCCGACGGCGACCCGGCCACCCTGCGGCAGGGCCGCTTCGCCGGCCGCCCGAGCCGGATGACCATCACCGCGTACGGCCCGAGCGACGCCGTCCGCACAGTGGCCGTCGGTGGTGACGTCTTCCTGATCGGCACCGGGGAGCTGTGGCAGCTGCCGGAGTGAGCCGCGGTCACGAAGGATTCCGGGGGGAGTCCTTCGTGACCGGCCGGGGTGCCGTGGCAACTCGTTACGGGATCAGCACCGGATCCAGCTGAAGTTGAACAGGGTGTCCACGTCGCCCTCGCTGGACCGCATCGACATGCTGCTGCGGCCGCTCGACGTGCCGGGGTCGACCCGCAGCTCGGTGTTGACGTTCAGGACCCGCTGCTCCGTGCAGGGGGCGTAGATCAGCACGGGGGCCACGTCCCTGGTCGCCCAGAAGCCGTTGAGCGGACCGGCGAACGTCTCGTCGTTGGCGTTGTTCGCCGACGATCCCTGCCAGTAGTAGTTCGTGCGCTGCAGGGCGGTCGCGCCGGAATAGAGGCGTGCGCGGCCCCGGTAGTCCGCCTCGGCAACGGCGAAGGTCCAGCCGGCCGGCACCGTGACCAGGACGCCGACCTGGCAGTTCTTCCGACGGTCGGTGGGGTCGGCGCTGCCGCCGGCTTCCGCCACGAAGTCGTGGTACCTGATCCGGAAGCCTGTCTTGTCGGAGTCGGCGATCACCGTGGCCGTGCCGGGTGCGCACCCCGACCCGTTGGCGGCTATCACCTCGAAGGTGACGTTACCCTCCGGGACGGCGGCGGCCTCGGCGTGCGCCGGCGCGGACAGCGACAGCGCAAGAACTGTGCCGATTACGGCGAGAGCCGTATGTCTTACGCCGACGAGGCTCTTGATCATGGTATTCCTCTCGTTTCTGACGGAGCATTCTGGAAGGCTTCCAATATTAAACCCTGAACTGCTCAAGGCGGTCGGACGGCGTTCGGTAGGGAATGTTAGTCAGCTGTCGTGCTCCAGACAAGCATTGGTGTTCATCTATCTGAGTTGATGATCCGCCGTTGCCGCTCGGATGGGATATGCATGCTGCAGGCGGCCAGGGAAGCGGATTCTTCGGTGTAAATCGGCGCCAACCATCGCCCGATTAATCCTGAAGATGTGGTGTGCGGCTTTGAGCGGTCAACCGTAAACGCCTAACCACCTGTATGGCGCCTCCCATTTGCCGCACAATGCGACCTCACAATGTTTCATTGACGTTCCTCAATGTTCGCCCATAACATCTGTCCCGCGTGTGCATTGTCGTCGTTACTCGAAGGGAGTTCCATGCGTAAATTGCTGGTGCGCGGGGGAGCGGTGTTGGCGTTGCTCGCCGCCTCGTTGACCGCGGCCTCGCCCGCCTCCGCCGGAAACCCGCTGGAGGACCCGCCGTCCGACCACATCGTCATCGACCTGGTCGCCATGGCCGGGTCCGGCTGCCGGCCCGGTACGGCGGACGTCGCCGTCTCACCGGACAACACCGCCTTCACCGCCATCTACAGCGAGTACCTGGCCCAGGCCGGCCCGGGCATCGCCACCACCGAAGGCCGTAAGAACTGCCAGCTCAACGTGCTGGTCCACGTGCCCCAGGGCTTCACCTTCGCGATCACCAAGGTGGACTACCGCGGGTACGGCCTGCTCCAGCGCGGTGCCACGGCCTCGCAACGGGCGAACTACTACTTCCAGGGCATGAGCCAGAGCACCTTCACCACGCATCCGGTCACCGCACCGCTGGACGACAACTGGTTCGCCAGTGACGAGGTTCCGGTCGCCGCCGTCGTCTGGCACCCGTGCGGGGAACTGCGCAACCTCAACATCAACACCGAGCTGCGGGTCGCCAAGGGCACCTCCACCGACGCCAGCTTCCTGACCATGGACTCCACCGACGGCAGCATCTCCACCACCTACCACTTCGCCTGGAGGCAGTGCTAAGCACTTGCTTCCCCAGCCCGTGCCCAGGGTCGCCGGACCGGTCCGGCGACCCTCGGCCGTTTCCGCCCGGTCAGGCCGCTCAGCAGCCCGCTCCGCCCGGTCTGATCAGCCCGCTCTCGTACGCCAGCACGACCAGCTGGGCCCGGTCGTGCGCCCCCAGCTTCATCATCGTGCGGTTGATGTGGGTCTTGACCGTGTGCGGGCTCAGCGTCAGGTGCGCGGCGATGTCGCTGTTGGACAGTCCGGACGCCACCAGGATGAGCACCTCCCGCTCCCGTTCGGTCAGCTCGCTGAGCCGGTGCGCGGGGATCTCCCCGCTGCGTTCGGGGCGGGCCAGGTAGCGGGCGATCAGGCTGCGGGTCGCCGCCGGGGTCAGCAGGGCGTCGCCGCGGTGGACGACCCGGATGGCGTGCAACAGCTCCTCCGGCTCCGCGCTCTTGCCGAGGAAGCCGCTCGCCCCGCTGCGCAACGCCGCGAAGACGTACTCGTCGATCTCGAACGTGGTCAGGATCAGCACCCGGACCCCGGCCAGGTCCTCGTCGGCGGTGATCAGCCGGGTCGCGGCCAGCCCGTCGAGCTCCGGCATCCGGATGTCCATCAGCACCACGTCGGCGCGCGCCTCGCGGGCCAGGGCGACGGCCTCGGTGCCGGTGCGGGCCGTACCGGCGACGCACATGCCCGCGGTGGCGGCGATCAGCGTCGCGAAGCTGGCCAGCAGCAGCGGCTGGTCGTCGGCGAGCAGCACCCGGATCGGTTCGTCGGTCACGCCGGGTGCCCCGCCGGCAGGACCGCGGTGACCCGGAAGCCGCCGCCGGTGGCCCGGGGGCCGGCCAGCAGGGTGCCGCCGAGCGCCGCCACCCGTTCCCGCATCCCGATGATGCCGTGCACGTCCGCCGCCGGGCCGGTGACCGCGGGCCCGGGGTCCACCGGCCCGGTCGTCGGCGGGCCGTCGTTGTCGACGATCACCGTCAGCATCTCCCGTTCGCGACGCAGGCCGAGCCGGACCTCGACCGGGCCGGCGTGCTTGCAGACGTTGGTCAGCGATTCCTGGACGACCCGGTAGGCCGTCACGTCCGCGGCCCAGGACAGGTGCGTCGTGTCGCCGTGCCGGTCGCAGACGATCCGCAGACCCGAGCGGGTGAACGAGCTCAGCAGGTCGTCGAGCCCGGCCAGGCCGACCGTGGGCTCCACGGGCGCGCTCACCTCCTCGGGCCTTCGCAGCAGTCCGACGGTGTCGCGCAGCTCGTCCAGCGCGGCCCGGCTGCCCTGCCGGATCTGGTCGAAGGTCTCGCGGACCGGGGCCGGCTGGTCGGTCAGCACGTGCCGGGCGACGCCCGCCTGCACGTTGATCAGCGCGAGGTGGTGGCCGACGCTGTCGTGCAGGTCGCGGGCGATGCGCAGGCGTTCCTCGGTGAGCCGGCGCCGGGTCTCGGCCTCCCGGTCGCGCTCGGCGTCCTCGGCCCGCAGCAGCACCTCGGCCAGATAGGCCCGCCGGTTGCGCGACGCCGCACCGGCGGCCACGGCGAGGCCGCCGAGGGCGGCCAGGGCGACGTTCTCCGGTCCGAGCCAGCGCGCCGGCGCCCCGACCGTGTGGAACGCGCCGAGCGCCAGCACCAGCAGCCCGCCGACGAGCAGCGACCGCCGGCGGTCGCTGCTCTCGGCCACGGTGTAGAGCGCGATCAGCGGCGCGGTGAGGATCAGGATGTCGCCGGTCCCCGGCTGGTGGGCCAGGAACAGCTCGGCGGCCACCGTGCTGACCAGCAGCACCGGGTACGGCCGGCGCCGCCGCACCACCAGCGCCAGGCACGCGACCGTGGCCAGCAGCACGGAACCGGGGCCGTCGACATGACCCGGTCCCGCGGTGGTCAGCAACGTCGCCACCCACACCAGGACCGCGATCGCGCCGTCGGCGACGTGCGGGCGGGCGTGGGCCACCCGCCGCAGGTGGGCGATGACGTGCATGGCCACACCGTACGGCCGGCCGGCGTCCCGGCGCCTCCCCTCGTGGCGGCATCCGCGGCATACCGCGCCCGCGGTACGGCGAAGATGCCCCGCTGAGGCGACGAGAACGCGGGCGCCGGGCGCGAGAGTCGGTGCCGTAGCGCTCACCACGAAGGGACTGCGATGACCGACGTGTCCGTCCGAGGACTCACCAAACGGTTCGGCGCCGTGACCGCCGTACGCGATCTCAGCTTTGATCTCGGGCCGGGAGTGACCGGCTTCCTCGGCCCCAACGGGGCCGGCAAGACCACCACCCTGCGGATGCTGCTGGGCCTGGTCCGGCCGACCGCCGGTACGGCGACCGTGGACGGGCGTCCCTACGCCGAGCTGCCCCGTCCCCGCCGGGTCGTCGGCGCACTGCTCGAGGCCTCCGGCTTCCACCCCGGCCGCACCGCTCGCGACCACCTGCTCATCCAGGCGCAGCTGGCCGGGCTGCCCGCGACCCGGGCCGACGCGGTGCTGGACGAGGTGGGACTGGCCGCGGACGCCGGGCGCCGGGTCAGCGGCTACTCGCTGGGCATGCGCCAACGGCTCGGCCTGGCCTCGGCACTGATCGGCGACCCACGCGTGCTGATCCTCGACGAACCCGGCAACGGCCTCGATCCGGCCGGGATGGCCTGGCTGCGCCGGCTGCTGCGGCAGCTCGCCGATCAGGGCCGCACCGTCGTGGTGTCCAGCCACATCCTGGCCGAGGTGGCCCAGACCGCCGACCGGGTCCTCATCGTCAACGGCGGGGTGCTGCGCTTCGCCGGGCCGCTCGCCGAGCTGTCGGCCGGCGGCGACACCCTGGAGTCGGCCTTCCTGCGCCTGACCACCGAGCTGGAAGGAAGCACCCGATGATCCTCGCCGCCGAGTTCCGCAAACTGCGGACGGTCCGCAGCGGCTGGCTGCTGCTCGGGGTCGCCCAGCTCGTCATCGTCGCCGGGGTCAGCGGCCTGATGCTCGCCCGGGACGACGCCGCCACGATCGCCGCGCAGCGCGAGGCGGTGGCCCACATCGGCGTGGTCTCGCTGTTCACCCTGGTGCTGGGCATCATGGCGGTCGCGGGGGAGTACCGGCACCGCACCATCAGCGACGCCTACCTCGCCACCCCGAGGCGCTACCGGGTCGTGCTGGCCAAGCTCGGCGTCTACACCGCCGCCGGCGCGGTCTTCGGGGCAGTCGCCACCCTCACGGCGCTGATCACGACCGCCGGCTGGCTCGCCGCCGACGGCGCCTCGCTGGAACTGGCCTCCGGGGACCTGTGGCGCACCGTGCTCGGCGGCATCGGCTGGAACGCCGCCTTCGCCGCGATCGGGGTCGCCGTCGGCGCGCTGATCACCAACCTGATGGCCGCGGTCGCCGCCGCGCTGGCCTGGCTGGCCCTGGTCGAGGGCATCGTCGGGCAGCTCGTCGGGGATGCCGACCGGTGGCTGCCGTTCGCCCTCGGGTCCGCTCTGGGCGGGCTGCCCACCGTCGCCGACGCCCCTCCTCAGTGGCAGGCCGGCCTCCTGCTGGCGGGATACGCCGCGGCGCTCGCCGTGGCCGCGGTCGTGACGACCGTGCGCCGCGACATCACCTGACGGGCGAAGGGCCGCGGTGCGGGTCCTCGCGGGGGCGGTCGAGCACCAGGTCGGCGGCGCGGGCGAGGACCTGGGCCCGGGTACGGTCGCCATGATCGGCGGCGAGGAAGTGCTCGCCGATCGCCACGCAGAAAGCCAGCAGGCTGCGGGCCTCCACCTCCTCGGGGTCGGTGCAGAAGGTGCCGATCATCTCGCGCAGCAGTGCCATGCGCCGGTTGTCGACCCGGCGCAGGCGCGCGGCGACCGCCTCGTCCCGCCGCGCCCAGTCGCGGACCGCCAGGTCGATCGGGAGCAACCGGCCGCTGGAGAAGGTCAGCACGCCGGCGCGCCGGATCCGGGTCCGCGGGTCGCCGCCCTCGCGCTCGACGCGCGCCAGCACCTCGTCGGTGCTCTCCCGCTCCCAGGTGTCGAGCATCGCCGCCAGCAGCGCGTCCCGGTCGGCGAAGGACCCGTAGAACCCGCCCTTGGTGACGCCGAGCCGCTTGGCCAGCGCCTCGACCCGCACAGCGTCCGGTCCGCCGGTCGCCAGCACCGCCAGACCTTCCTCGATCCACCTGTCCCGGGTCGTACGTGTCGTGCCCACGAGTTCCTCACTCTGTCTATACGCCAGCGTATACATCGGTTAGCCTGCGAATATACGGTAGCGTATAGAAGAACGGAGATCGTGAGATGCACATCCCCGAATCCGTCCGCACGCTCAGCTCGGTGCCGGAGATCGACTACGCCGACCGCTTCGCCCTGGCCACCGACGTGCCCGCCACCCCGGAGCAGTGGGCCCGCGCGATGTTCGGCGACGTCCCCAGCCCGGGGGAGGTGTTCATCTGGCGTGGCGTGCTGGGCCTGCGCCTCAGCCGGCACCCCTCGCCGGCCACCGTGGCCGGCTGGCGGATCGGCGGGCACGGCGAGGACTGGATCCGGCTCGAGGCGGCCTCGTGGTTCCTGGCCGCCAACCTGCTCGTCGAGACCGGCGCCGGCCGGGTTTCGCTGGTGACCTTCGTGCACTACCGGCGGCATCCGGCCGGTGCCGTCTGGCCGCCGTGCTCGGCCGTCCACCGCCGGCTGGTGCCCCGGGTGCTCCGCGACGCCGAGGCGAGGATCCGCCGTGGGGGTGTGCGCTGACCCGGGCACCGCCCGCCTCTACGCTGGGTGCCGTGACCGACGTGGAAAGCAAGATCCTTGACGAGACGACCGCCGAGCCCGCCCCCGAGCTGATCGCCACGCACTACCTGGCCAGCGTCGAGGAGCTGGTCGAGCACCTGCGCGCGGCCGACCAGCTGGGCCTGGGCGTACGGGTCAGCTCCTATCTGGTCGCCACCGACGAGGACAGCGAGGTGTACTCGGCGCGGTGGGAGCTCGACCTGCTCACCGCCTCCCCGGTCCATCAGGAGGATGAAACCGAGTAGTTCTCCGCCGGCTCGCGGTGCTCGGCTGCCCGGCGCACCACCGGCGGCACGAGGCAGCCGACCACCGCGAACGCCGCCCCGAGCACGAGCCAGCCCGGGGTGCCCCAGCCGAGGGTGAGGGCGGTGACCGCCGCCGGGGCGACCATCTGGCCGAACTGGTGGCCCATCGCGTACGTCCCCTGGTACTGCCCGTGCGCGTGGTCCGGGGCCAGGCCGAAGGAGATGGCCCAGCCGCCGGCCGAGTACCACATCTCGGCGGTCACCTGCACCAGGGCGGCGACGACCAGCAGCACCACGGTCAGCGCGAGACTGGTGCCCGCGGTCAGCGAGAAGATCAGGCAGGCCGGCAACACGCCGAACCGGCCCGGCGGGAAGCGCGCGCCGCCCCGGCCAGCGTGTCGGTGCCCCGGGCGGCGCGCACCTGGAAGAGCACCACGGCCACGGTGTTCACCACGAACACCACCGGCCGCGGCGAGCAGGAAGGTCGCCGCGTCCCCGAGGTTCAATGACAGGTACGCCGTCCGGGTGTCCACCGTCAGGCCGATGCCGGCAACGGCCGCGCCGACGGTGATCCCGACGTTGGTGATCGAGCGCAGGTACGCGCGGGTGTAGACCCGCTTGTCGGGCGGCACGGCCCCGCCGATGATCGCGCCACGGACGGCCCGCTGCGCCGCCTCGAAGACCGCCATCGGGGCGGCCACCAGCAGGAACCCGGCCATCGACCGGACCCCGACCATCGCCGTCTCGCAGAGGCCGAGCGCGACGAGGGCTCCGGTCGCCACCCCGCGCGGCCCGAGCCGGTCGGCCACGTAGCCCACCGGTGTGCTGGTCACCAGGCTGATCAGGGCGACCAGGGTGAGGGCGAGGCCGGTTTGCGATGCCGGACGGTCCGGGGAGAGTCCGTGAAGGTGTTGTGCGCGCGGCCGCCGCAGGGCCCCGGCGCCGTTACGGTCGCGGTCATGAAGATGGTGGATGTCCTGGTCGTCGGGGCCGGTCTGGCCGGTCTGCACACCGCCCGGCTGCTGGCCCGGCGCGGCTTCGACGTGCTCGTGGTCGACCGGCGCAGCACCCTGGACACGGGCATCCGCACCACCGGGATCTTCGTGCGCCGTACCCTCGAGGACTTCACCCTGCCGGCGGGGGAGCTCGGTCCGGCGATCCGCCGGGTCCTGCTCTATCCGCCGTCGCTGCGCGAGCCGGTCGAGCTGGTCAGCGCGCGCGACGAGTTCCGGGTGGCCGACATGGCCGGCGTCTACGCCCACGCCCTGGCCGCCGCACGGCAAGCCGGCGCCCGGGTACGGCTCGGCGTCTCCTACCCCGTGCCCGGCGTCGCGGCCCGCTTCACCATCGGCGCGGACGGTGCCCGGTCGACGGTCGCGCGCCGGCTCGGACTCGACGTCAACCGCCGGCTCATCGTGGGCGTCGAAGAGGTGTTTCCGGTGGCCGGCAGTGGTGCCGAGCCGACGTTCCACTGTGTGCTCGACCCGCGGCTCGCCCCCGGCTACCTCGCCTGGGTGGTCGACGACGGACGGCACGCGCACGTCGGGCTGGCCGGGCGCCCGGACCGCCTGGCCGGCCCGCTGCCCGAGCTGCTGCGTACCTTCGGCCGGCGGTTCGGCGCGTTGCCGGCCGCGACCGGAGCGGTGCAGCGCCGCGGCGGACCGATCCCGGTCGGCGGCGTGCGGCGCCGGCTCGCCTGCGCGCAGGGGCTGCTCGTCGGCGACGCGGCCGGTGCGGTGTCCCCGCTGACCGCCGGTGGCCTCGACCCGTGCCTGCGCATGGCGGAACTGGCCGCCGCGGTGACCGGCGACTATCTGCGTACGGGCGACGTTTCGGTGTTGCGGCGCTACGACGGCGCCGCACTGCGCAGGCGCTTCCGGACCCGGTTGCTGATGCGTCACGCCCTGTCGGCGGTACGGTCACCGGCCTTCACCGAGACCGCTTTCACCGCTCTGCGGACTCCGCCGGGCCGGGCAGCCGCCGCCCGGGTGCTGTTCGGCGACGGCTCGTTCCCCGACACGCGCCCCGGCCTGGCGAACGGCGATGCCGGCGGGTCACGGGGACCCACCGGCATCGTCCTGCGTGGCTGACTGTCAGCTGGTCGGGAAGTTGTCCGGCGTGCGGATCCGGCTGCGGATCAGCGCACCCGATTCGGACAGGACACCGGTGCCCGCGTACGTGCCACCGGCGCACGTGCCGGCCCGGAACGCCGCGCTGCCCTCACCGGCGTCGGAGAACGTCCAGTTCGCGTAGCTGATCTTGAGCCGGTCGAGCAGGTCGAGCCAGGCCGTGCTGCTCGCCGTGTCGACGGCACCGCCACCGGTGGCGCTCACCGTGCCGAACTCGGTCACGAACAGCGGCAGCGCGGTGGCCGCCCGCTCCACCTCGGCACGGTAGTTGTCCTTGTGCGACGCCGCGTAGAAGTGGAACGCGTACATGATGTTGGTGGCCCGGACCGGGTTGGCGGTGATCTCGCTGGAGCCGGAACCGTCCGAGACGCCCAGCGAGGACCAGCCCCGGGTGCCGACGATGATCACGGCGTCCGGGTCGTTCGCGCGGATCACCGGGATGACCTGCTCGGCGTAGTTCTTGATGCCGGTCCAGCTCACGCCGTTCGGCTCGTTCGCGATCTCGTAGATCACGTTCTTCTTGGCGGCGTTACGGGCGGAGACGGCGGCGAAGAAGGTCTTGGCCCGCTCCAGGTTGTAGTTGGGGTCGCCCGGCGTGAGGGTGTGGAAGTCGATCAGCGCGTACATGCCGCGGGCCTCGGCCAGGTCGACCAGGTTGTTGACCTGGGAGGTGAAGCCGGCCGGGTTGGTCTCGTAGCCGCCCTCCTGCACGTACATCGCGATCCGGAACAGGTCGGCCTGCCAGTCGTTGGCCAGCGCGTCCAGGGAGGCGTTGTTGTAGCAGTTGGCGAACCACTGCAGGCCGTGCGTGCTCATGCCGCGCAGCTGGATCGGCCGGTTGTACTGGTTGCACAGGTTGACGCCGCAGACGTGCAGCAGACCGTTGATCGCCACCGGCGTCCGGCCGGCCGGCGCGGTGGTCGGCGGGACGCTGGGCGTGGTGGCCCGCGTCGGCGTCGGGCTCGCGGTCGGCGACGACGGCGTGCCGGAGCCGTCGCAGGAGCGGCCGTTGACCAGGCAGGTGGTGGGCCGCCCGGTGCCGTTGAGGACCAGGCCGAACTCGGTCGACGCGCCGGCGGCGAGGGTGGCGTTCCAGCCGGCCGGGGTGAACGTGTACGTGCCGCCGGAGCTCGCCTGGGTGGCGTTCCAGCTGTTGACCACGGTTGTCCCGGCGGGCAGGCTGAGCTCCACCCGCCAGGTGGAGATGGTCGCCGAGGTGTCGTTCTTGACCACCACGTTCGCCTGGTAGCCGGAGTTCCAGGAGTTCGTCACGGTGAACGCGGCGGTCTCCGCGGACGCCGGCATGGCGATCAAAGCCACCGCCGAGGCGGCGACGACGATCCCGCCGGCCGCGAGGAGCTTGAGTCTGAGGCTGCGCATGAAAGGGGCTCCGTCGGATCAAGGGGGGAGGACGGGTGTGTGGGAGCGCTCCCACGCCGGCCGACTGTAACCCTCCGGGTGAAGCGGCGCAATGCGGGAGGCGCTAGCCGAGGCCCAGGACGGGCCAGCACTGCTCGACGCCGATCAGCTCGATGTCCGCGCGGCGGATCCGCTGCCACGCGTCCCGGGTGAGCCGCCACCGCTGGATCTGCGCGGGCTCGCCGCGGCGGGTGTCCCAGTCCGTACCGTTCGGTTCGTAGCCCAGGCCGCGGGAGACGCGGTTGGACGCCTCGTTGTCGACAAAGGCGTCGCTGCCGGCCTCGCGTGCGCCCAGCCCGGCGAAGGCCAGCTGCAGGATCGCCGCCCGCATCTCCTTGCCCAGCCCCCGTCCGCGGCTGCCCGGGGCCAGCCACGAGAAGCTGGTCACCGTGCCGAACCGGGTGAAGTTCGTGCCGATCAGATCCTGCATGCCGACCGGTTCGCCGTCGACGAGCACGGCGAAGTACAGCCGCCAGGCATCCGGGCTCACCCGGGCCCGGCCGGCCCAGATGCCGCGCAGCCACCGCCATTCGCGCTCCGGATTGTCGGCGTAGAGCGACATCGGGTCGTCGAACGGCCACGGCGCCGCGTCGGCGATCCCTGCCCGCACCAGCGGCACGAGACGTTCCAGCAGGTCGTCGGACGCACCGGCCAGCGTCAGGCGCGGCGTGCGGACCTCGACGTTCAGCGGGGGATAGGTGTGGGCCACGCCCGGACGCTAGCCAGGTCGCGGGTCCAGGTGCACCCGGTTTTGCTCAGCGGCGTCCTTTGAGGATGGCCGCGGTGAGCATGCGGCGGAGCCAGTCCTCGTAGCGCTCGGGCGGCCAGCCCCGGCCGGCCGTGCACAGCCGGTAGACCGCGGGTGCGGTCAGCAGCCACGCCTCGTCGGCCGCCTGGGCGGGATCACGCCCGGCGGGCAGGTGCCCGGCGGCGGCGAGGTGGCCGACGAAGGCGGTGACGCCGGCCAGGCGTTCCCGATCGGTCTCCGCCGCGATCTCGGCGGCTTCGGCGCCGCCGGTGCTCAGCGCGGCGGTGACGGCTCCGAGCCGTTCGGAGACACCGCGGGCGATCCGGGCGTACGCCGCGAGCTTGCGGAACGGGTCCGGCTCGGCGAGCAGGGCCCGCACCTCGGGTCGCTCGCTCATCGGTACGGGTGCGTCGTCGCCGGCCAGGGTGACGTCGTACATCGCTTTGACCAGGCCGCGTTTGCCGCCGAAGGTTTTGTAGACGGTCTCCTGCGAGACGCCGGCGGCCTCGGCCACCGCGCGGATGGTCAGGCCCGCGTACCCGTGCCGGAGCAGGCCTTCCCGGCAGGCGTCCAGGACATCCGCCCGGCACCGCCGGGCCTGCTCCTGACGGCCGGAACTGTCGTAGGTGCGACGGGAAGCAGCGGGTGGGCGGGGCACCGGCGGCGTCTCCGCGCTCACCACGCGGGTGAGTTATCCGCTCTACGCCGCTGTCCCGGCCGGGGCGTTCGTCGCCTGTCACCGGCGGTACAGCCGGCAGACCCTTCCGGTGGTGGTCGTCCCGGGGTTCGCCGGCTTCGTCGCCTGCCTGGCTCTGCCGCTGGTCCGCCCGGCCGCGGTGCCGCTCTGGGTGGCCTCATTGGTCGCCGCCGGTGGGCTGATCGCGTTGCTGGCCACCGTCACCGCGGCCGTCCCGTCGCATCTGCTGCTGCAACGGGACGGCTTCGCCGACGGGCCCTACCGCCGGCTGCGGGTTGCGGACCGGATCAGGACGGCGGCCTGCGGGGGCAGTGCCGCCCTGCTCGTCTGGTCTGTGGCGCTGGCGTTCGCGGCCCGCTGAGCTATCCCCGGCTGCCGGCGAGCTGGCTCTCGGGGGCCGTGACGGCCGTCGTGTCGCGGCGGCGGGCGATGAGCGCGTCGATCGACCACGGGCCGGCGCCCAGCACGGCGATCGCGAGGAAGGTCCAGGCGTACAGGGCCGGGGTGACGCCGCCGTTCTGGATCGGCAGGACGCCCTCCGGCTGGTGGACCACGAAGTAGGCGTACGCCATCGAGCCGGAGGCGAGGATCGCCGCGGGCCGGGTGGCCAGGCCGGCCAGGACCAGGGCGCCGCAGACCAGCTGGATCACGCCGGCGTACCAGTTCGGCCAGGTGCCGGGCTCGATCGCCTGGCCCGAGCCGCGGTTGCCGCCGAGGACGCCGAAGACCGTGGCCAGTCCGTGGCAGAGGAACAGCAGGCCGACCGCGATGCGGAAGAGCGACCACAGCGGAGCCGCGAAGCGTTGGGAGGACATGGCTCTCCTTGCGGGACGGGGATGAGGGGTGCTCGCAGGTTAGAAAAGGAACGTGGCAAAGGCAATGACGTCGGTCAATATATGGGAGCGCTCCCAGGCTGTGGGACGAATGGCCCGGCGGTCCGAAACTTCCAGCACCGGAAGCCGATCACCAGAGCGAGGGTCCGCGCAGGTAAAGCCCACATTTAGCGAACAAATAGCCATGGTTAAGCGCAGATTAACATTGACATGCGTCGAATGGCGGTTTTAGTCTGCGGACCAAGTTCCGGCCTTGTTCCGGAACTTTCTTCTCGTTTCGCCGCTCGGAGGAGGACCGGAGCATGTCCGCATTCGTCTTGCTCGGGGCCGAGGTGCTGGCCGTCACCGTGCTCGTGCTCGGGTTGTACTTCCCGCGGCACCGGCGCCGGGACCTGATGGTGGCCTACTTCGGTGTCAACATCGGGGTCCTGGCCGTGGCCGACGCGCTGCGCACCACCGGCTCCGGCGCCGGGCTGGGCCTGGGCTTCGCGCTGTTCGGCGTGCTGTCCATCATCCGGCTGCGCTCGACCGAACTGGACCAGCACGAGGTCGCGTACTTCTTCTCCGCGCTCGCGCTCGGCCTGCTGGGCGCGCTCGACACCGTCTCGATCTGGCGCAACATCGCCCTGATGGGCCTGATCCTGCTCGTCATGGCGATCGTCGACAACCGGCGGCTGTTCAACCGGTACGAGCACCAGACGGTCGTGCTGGACTCCGTGGTCACCAACCGTGAGGAGCTGATCGGTCTGCTCGAGCGCCTGCTCGACGGCAAGGTGCACTCCGCGCGCCCGCTGCGGGTGGACCTGATCAACGACTCCACGGTGGTCGACGTCCGGTACGCCCGTACCTCGTCCAGGGCGGTGGCGCCGGTGAGCCCCGCCGCGTACGCGGCCCGGCGGTGACCACGGTCATGGACTTCGCCGCTCTGGACACGCTGCCCCGGATCGGCCTGGCCGAGCTGGAGGAGCGGGCCGCCCTGCAGACCCGCGTCGACCGCAAGTACGTCATGCCCCTCGACGCCGCCCGCCTGCTGCTGGAAGCCCTTGCGCCGCATGCCGTGGTGCTGGAGATCAACGGGATCCGGCAGTTCGCGTACGAGTCGCTCTACTTCGACACCCCCGATCTCAGCGGCTACCACCGGACCGCGCACCGGCACCGCCGCCGGTTCAAGGTCCGCACCCGCACGTACGTCGACTCCGGCAGCTGCTGGCTCGAGGTGAAGGTGCCCGGCTCGCGGGGCAGCACGGTCAAGTACCGGGCTCCGCACGACCGCGAGCAGCAGCACACCGTGGCGGCCGGGCGCGCCTTCGTCGACGACGTCTTCGCCCGCCACGGGCTGCCGGCCGGCAACCACGTCGTCCTCGCCTCGGCGCTGCGTACCGAATATCTGCGTTTCACGCTGCTGCTGCCCGACACCGACAGCCGGGTCACCGTCGACACCGCCCTGCGGTGGAGCACCGACGGCGACGGGGTGCGGCTGCCGCGGACCGCGATCGTGGAGACCAAGACCGGTTCGGCCGCCTCCCGCGCGGACCGGGAGCTGTGGCGCCGGGGCCACCGTCCCGTCGCCTTCTCCAAGTACGCCACCGGACTGGCCGCCCTCCGCCCGGATCTTCCGGCGGCGCCCTGGCGGCGGGTGCTCCGGCGACACTTCACCGCTGCGAGAGAGGAACTGGTCCATGGCTAGGCGGATACCAAAGATCCTCGGCGCACTCATCGCCCTGTGCGTCGTCACCCCGATTGCCCTCACCGTCAGCGCCCGCGCCGAAGCGGGCCGCGCGCCGGACGCCCCCGCGCCGGTGGCCGCGGCTCAGGACGAGCTGACCGGCGACATCACGTTCTCGGTGCCGAGCGGCACCTTCCAGGGCTCGGTCTCGGTGGCGCTGAGCACCACGATCGCCGGCGCCGAGATCCGGTACACCACGGACGGCCGGCCGCCGGCCGCCACGTCCACCGCCTACCCCGGCCGGGCGTTGAGCCTGACCGGGACCACCCAGCTGCGGGCCCAGGCCTTCGTCAACGGTACGGCCACCGGCGCCCCCGGCACCGCGATGTACGTGGCCCGCTCGTTCGACGCCCAGCACGACCTGCCGCTGATGCTGATCGACGACTACGGCAAGGGCAAGCCCGGACGCGACTACGTGGACGCCGCCGCCATGGTCTTCGACACCGCGGGTGGGCGTACCTCTCTCGCCGCGGCCCCGACCGTCGCCTCCCGGGCCGGTATCCACCTGCGCGGGCAGTCCTCGGCCATGTTCGACAAGGCGCCCTACCGGCTCGAGCTGCGCGACAACGCCGACGACGACGCGGATCTGCCCCTGCTGGGCATGCCGGCCGACTCGGACTGGGTGCTGCGCGGGCCGTTCAGCGACAAGTCGCTGATCCGCGAGGCGCTGGTCTACGACCTCGGCCGGGAGATGGGCATGGCGACGCAGCGGTACCGCTTCGTCGAGCTCTACCTCAACGTCGACTCCGCGCCGGTCGCCGCCGCCGACTACCAGGGCGTCTACATGCTGGTCGAGACGATCAAGAACAGCAAGGACCGGCTCGACCTCAAGCAGCTCAAGGAGGCCGACACCACCCTGCCCAAGATCAGCGGTGGCTACATCTTCAAGTTCGAGTGGCTGGCCGCCGAGGAACCCACCCTGACCTGTACGGGGCCGGCCGCGACCTGCTGGAACTACCTCGAGGTCGAGGACCCGTCACCACTGAACGCCCAACAGAAGTCCTGGCTCACGCAGTACCTCCAGCAGTTCCACGACATGCTGCACAGCTCCCGCTTCGCCGATCCGCAGACCGGCTACCGCAGCTGGATCGACACCAAGTCCTGGGTCGACCTGGTGATCCTCAACGAGTTCAGCCGCGAGATGGACTCCTATCTGCGCAGCACGTACTTCTACAAGGACCGGGAGGGCCCGATCGTGGCCGGGCCGCTGTGGGACTACGACCTGACCTTCGGCACCGGCGGCTTCTTCGGCAACGAGCAGACCGCCGGCTGGCAGTACCAGCAGACCCGGTCGCCGCAGGCCAACGACTGGTTCCAGATCCTGCTGACCGATCCCGCGTTCCAGAACGACCTCAAGGTCCGCTGGCAGGCACTGCGCCGCGGCCTGCTCTCCGACGCCTCGCTCAACACCCGCGTCGACGCGCTCAGCACCCCGCTGACCGCGGCGGCCCAGCGCAACTTCCAGCGGTGGCCCAACCTGAGCTCCCGGATGGTCGGGCCGTTCGTCACCGACACCTCCGCGACCTGGGCGGGTCAGGTCCAGGTCATGCGCAGCTGGATGACCCGGCGCGCCGCCTGGCTCGACGGCCCGACCGCCTGGGGCGGCGCCACCACCTCGCCGTCCCCGACGCCGTCGGCGCCTTCCCCGTCCACCCCGTCCCCGTCGAATCCGGTGCCGCCGACCACGCCGCCGCCGACCACGCCGCCGCCGACCACGCCGCCGCCGGCCGGCGCCGGCTGCACGGCGACCTACACCCCGGCCGGTCAGTGGGCCGGCGGCTTCCAAGGAGAGGTACGGGTCAGCGCCGGCACCACCGCCATCAGGAGCTGGGCCGTCACCCTGACCTTCGCCAACGGTCAGCGGATCAGCCAGGCCTGGAACGCGGTGCTGTCCACCAGCGGTGCCGCGGTGACCGCCCGCAACGAGAGCTACAACGGCGCTCTCGCCGCCGCGGCCGGCACCACCTTCGGCTTCGTCGGCACGTGGACGGGCACCAACACACCACCGGCGGTGACCTGCACCGCGACCTGACCGGTCCGGCCGCCGCCTACCATCGCGGGCATGGCGGATCTGCGTGAGCTCACCACGAGACTGATCGACGACGTGTGGAACGGTGCCCGCGAGGAATCGGTGTACGAGCTGGTCGACGCCCGCTACACCGGCGAGGCCGGCGACGGGCCGGACGGCTACCTCGCGTGGCACCGCGACCGGCGCAGCTCCTTCCCGGACCAGCGGTTCGAGATCGTGCAGCTGCTGGTTGACGGGGACGACGTCGCCGTGCGGTGGCGGGGCACCGGCACGCAGTACGGCCGGTTCGGGCCTGTCCCGGCAACCGGCCGTGCTGTCGACTACCAGGGCGCGTCGTTCATGCGTTTCGCCGACGGCAAGGTGGTGGCCAACTGGTCGGTGAACGAGCTGTTCACCGTCCTGCGGCAGCTCGGGGTCGACTTCACCCCGCCGGCGGGCTAGGTCTGCGCCGCCTGGCTCATGATGCGGCCGATGTTGTCGGGCGCGAAGAACTCCGCCGGTGGGGTGGCGCCCGAGTTCACCCGGGCGAAGGCGTCCATCGCCTCCTGGTTGCCCTGTACGGCCGTGAGCAGCTGCACCATCTGCGGGTCCGGTGGCTGGAGCGAGGCGATCTGCGCGGTCATCTCGTACATCGGGAGGACCCGCTCGTCGCGGCTCGACCAGTAGTCGCCCATGGCCTCGGCGTACGGCCGGGCGCCGCCCAGCGCCTGATCGAGCGCGTCGGCGCAGAGCTCGGCGTCGTGGAAGGCGTCCGTGATGCCCTGGGCGGTGATGAAGTCCCGGTTGTAGCCGGCGTCGCCGACCAGCGCCCAGCCCGGACCGAACGGCGTACGGAAGTAGTTCGGCACCGACGTACCGATGAACCGGCTCTCCCGCTTGGCGTCGGCGAGCCGCTCGGCGAAAGCGGGCGCCAGCGCGAACGTCTCCCGCAGGGTGCCCTCGATGTTGTTGCGGTGCTCGGCCAGTTCCGCGTACGGCCAGCCGCCGATGACCATGGTGAGATCGTCGTGGGTCGGGCAGACCGCCCAGCCGCGCCCGGTCCGGCTGTAGATCTCGAACGTGCCGTCGGTCGGCAAATTGCTCCAGTACGAGTAGTAGCCGCAGGTCAGCGGCGGGAGCTCGTGATACTGCCGGGGCTGCACGGCCTTGGCGACCACCGAATTGCGCCCGTCGGCCCCGACGACCACCCGGGCGCGCTCCACCACGGGTGAGCCGCCGGCGTCACGTCCCCGGATCTCGGCCGGCTCACCGTCGGCGACCCGCACCTCCTCCACGGTGAACCCCTCGCGGACCTCCGCACCGGCGGCCGCGGCGGCGTCGAGCAGGATCTTGTCGAGCACCGTCCGCCGCGGCGCGTACGCCACGGGGGAGCGCTCGGTCCCGGGCGCACCGGCCAGCGTGACCGGCCCGAAGTCGAACGTGTACCGGGAGATCGGCGGGCAGCCCGTGGCCGTGACCTGCTCCAGCAGCCCCCACCGGCGCAGCGCGTCGACACCCGGCGGATGGATGAAGTGGGTGGACACGGTGTCGCTCGGGAACGTCGCCCGGTCCACCACGAGCACCCGGTGACCCCGGCGGGCCAGCAGCATCGCGACGGGCGACCCCGCACACCGTGCACCGACAACAATCACGTCGTACGCCTGATCCGGCATCTGTCTCCCCCTCCGGACCATCATGCTGGGCGGCTCCGGCCAATGTCGACAGACCGTCCGAGGGAAATCCGGTTAGGAGACGGCGAGTTCGACGATGCGGGACTGGTCGTCGGTGCCGTTCGCGGCGTTGGTGACGATGCGCAGGGCGGTGCTGGGCTGCCTCGGGAAGGTGCTGCTGACCGTCCGGGCGGTGTTGCCGCGGACCTCGGCGACCGTGTGCCAGCCGGCGTGGGTGGCGAGCTGGACGTCCCAGTCGCGCAGGCCGTACCGGGCGGTGGGGTACTGCGGGGAGTCGACCGTGGTGACGGTGACGCGGGTCAGCTGGTGGGGGCGGGACCAAGTGAGTGCGTACCAGTCGGGCCACTGCCGGCCGGTGCCGTCGGCCCAGCCGGTGCCGGTTCCCCAGTGGGCCGGGTCGGCGTCGCCGTCGACCGCCCCGCACACCGGGAAGCCGGTGCGCGACGACGAGGCGGTGACCCGGGCCGCGGACCTGGCCAGGTCGGTGGTCGGCCGGGCCGGTGACACTGCGACCGGTACGGCGGCCCGCCGCGCACCGCCGGCCACCCGCACGGTGTAGGTGCCGGTGGGCGTTCCGGCCGGCGCGCTGACCGCCACCGGCACGGTACGGGTGTAACCGGCCGGCAGCCACGTCGAGATCAGCCGCCGGGGCAGGTGCAGGGCCTCCGGTGCGGTGAGCACGGCGTCGGCGTGGACCGGGGCCCGGCCGCTGTTGGTCAGGCGTACCAGAAGCTGCCCGCCGTTGCACTGCCCGGTGGTGATCGACAGGGTCGCGGGGCCGACCGACAGCCGCACGCCGGTGCGGGGTGGGCCGGCGGTGGCGGGCGCCGGGCCGCCGACCGCGGTGACGACGACGGCGAGCAGGGTGGTGGCACGGTGTGCCCGGGTGCGGTCCATGGTTGTCCCTCAGGCCGGGCTCAGGCCCGGGCGGTCGCGGTGGGATACGAACGAGGCCCGGGTGGTGACGGGCGCGCCGGGGCGGTTGATGTACGGCAGCGTCCGGTAGTCGGCGCGCAGGGTGTTGCGGGTCAGCGTGCAGCGCACGTAGCCGCGCTGGGCATTGGCGAAGAGCAGGTGCGGGCTGTCCCGCCGCTGCTGGTCCAGGATCGGCGTGCTGTCCGTACCGTTGCCGCCGCTGGAGATCGATGTGCCGACCAGCTCCACCGCCACGGCCGGCAACCGCGGCCGGGCGAAGTCCGGGCGCAGGTCGGCCGCGTAGTTGAAGTGGATGTCGCCGGTGAGGACGACGGTGCCGGGGACCCGGGCAGCCGTCCGCAGGATCTTGTCCCGATCGGCCCGGTAGCCGTCCCACTTGTCCATGTCGAGCAGGGGCGGGTCCGCGCCGTAGCGGCACTCGGCCATCATCACCTGCTGGGCCAGGAGGTTCCAGCGGGTGCCTCCCCGCCGCATGCCGTCGAGCAGCCAGCCGCGCTGGGCCGCGCCGAGCAGGGTGCGGCGGGGGTCGTCGCGCTGCGCGCAGCCGGCCCGCAGCCCGTCGCCGCAGGCCTGGTCCGAGCGGTACTGCCGGGTGTCGAGGACGTGCGCCTCGGCGAGATCGCCGAACCGCAGCCGGCGGTGCAGCCGCATGTCCGCGCCGGACGGCTGCTGCGGGCGGCGCAGGGGCTGGTTCTCCCAGTACGCGCGGTAGGCGTTGGCCCGCTGCACGAGGAAGTCCCGGGCCGGGATGTCGAAGCGGGGCACCCCGGCGGCGTAATTGTCCTGGACCTCGTGGTCGTCCCAGGTGAGCACCCACGGGACGGCGGCGTGCGCGGCCTGCAGGTCCGGATCCGTGCGGTACAGCGCGTACCGCATCCGGTAGAGGTCGAGGGTGTCGACCGGCAGTTCGAAGGTGTCCGGCAGGTGGAGTCCGGGGTCCAGCCGGTTGCCGCCGGCGCTGGTGACGGCGTTCTCGTAGATGTAGTCGCCGAGGAAGAAGACCACGTCGAGGTCCTCCGCGGCCAGGTGCCGGTAGGCGCTGAAGTACCCGTCGCCGTAGGCCTGGCAGGACGCGACCCCGAAACGCAGGGCCTGCGGGGAGGCGGACGCGGCGGGTGCGGTGCGCGTACGGCCGGCCGGGCTGAGGTGCGCCCCGGTGCGGAACCGGTAGTGGTAGTCCCGGCCGGGCCGCAGGCCGCGCACGTCGACGTGGACCGAGTGGCCGTACTCGGCCCGCGCGGTCGCCGTGCCGGAGCGCACCACCTGCCGGAAGGCCGCGTCCTCGGCGACCTGCCACTGCACGGGGTAGCCGGCGAACGGCAGCCCGCCCATGGGTTCCAGCGGCCGTGGCGCGAGCCTGGTCCACAGCACCACGCCGTCGGGCAGCGGATCACCCGAGGCGACCCCGAGCGTGAACGGATTCTGCCGGAGAGGCACGGCTGTCGTCGCGGCCGAGGCGGCGACCGGCGTGAGCGCCACCGTCAGTGCGGCGCCGCCGAGGGCGAACAGGCCGCGACGGGGCAACGCTCCGAGCCGGGTGGCGGGAGCGGGCCGGTGCGGTGGCAGCATGGGCGGCTCCTGACGGCTGCTGGGCATGATCGCCACCAGGTCAACGTCACCGGCCACCCCGCGGATACGCCCCGCTCACCTCCTCGCCCGGCGGCCGCAGGCGCTGGATGCGCGCACGAAGGGCCCGCTGGAGCAGCACGGGGAAGACGTGCAGGAGCAGCGTGAGGCCGGACAGCCAGGCGACGGCGTCCCACGACCCGGCCCCGGCCGCCACGACCGACACCGCGGTCACCACGACGGCGACCACAAGATGGCCGCACTCCGCGGAGCGTGTCTGCCTGTCCAGCACCGCGAGCGACTCCCGGGTGCCGGTGAAGCCGCGGCCGCCGCGCATCAGCCGCTCCCAGCCGATCGCGCGCAGCAGCCGCAGGTACCACCACGCGCCGAGCCGGCGGTACACGGCCGGCTCCCAGGCGCGGACCCGGAAATAGGTGCTGGTCAGTCGCGGCCGCGCGGCGTCCAGGACGCCGGAGATCCACCCCATCAGCAGGAAGTGCAGCACCCAGGCGAAGGCCGGTCCGCGGTAGCCGAACGCGGTGCCGGTCGCCCAGGCGACGCCGGCCACGACGGCGCCGCCGCCCAGGGCGACCGCGGCCGCGCGTACCCGTCGATCTTGAATTTCCCGCACCGCCATGCCGTTGCCGCGGCGGCTATGACCGCGCGGGTGCCGGTTCCAGCGCCGCGTCGACGCCGGCCTGCAGCTGAGCCGGCGTGAACGGCTTGGGCACCAGCTGGTCACAGTCGTGCAGAACCTCGGCCGCGGTGGCCGCCGACACCGATCCGCTGGCCAGCACCACCGGGATGTCGGCGGTGGCCGGATCGTCGTGCAGGGCCTGGACGACCTGGAGCCCGTTCATGACCGGCATCTCGTTGTCGGTGATCACGACGTCGGGGTGGTGGGAGCGGGCCTCCTCGACCAGCGCCGCGCCGTCGTCGTACGTCGTGACCTCGTGCCCCGCCCGCCGGAGGATCCGCTTCACGATGGTCCGGACGGCGAGGTCGTCGTCGGCTGCTGCGATGGTGGCCATGATTGATATCTTCGCATACTTCTTCATTCAGTTATATAGCGCGATTCGGGAATAACCGGGCAGTTCCGGCGGGAGCCCGTCTAGTCGTCGTCCCCGTCTCCGTCGTCATCGTCGTCCTGCTCGCCGCCGGGGCAGCCGGTGAGCGTCAGCAGCCCGCCCACGGCGCCGGCCGCCAGCAGCGCCCGGCCGAAGAAGGCCCGCCGACCCATCGCGGCGCCGGCATCCGGGTCGTCCCGCGTGTCCTTCTTTGTCTCATCCATGCCGGCATTCTCGCAGTGTCCGGGCCCGGCCGGGAAGTCCTGCGCCACGCCGCCTGGCCGGACACGATCGAGGTGGGGGCGGATCCGGGTGTCACATCGGCGGCACCGGCGGTGCTCTGTAGGTGTGGAGCAAGATGTGAAGCTCGTCAGGCCGGCTGGGCGGGAGGGTGGCGGGGCGGTGTCGACTCCTCCGGTACGGGGTGCCGTGCGAGCCGATCTCGAACAGGTCTTCCGCGGCGCCTATCCGCGGGTCGTCGCGGTCGCCGCCCGGGTGCTCGGTTCCCGCGACGAGGCCGAGGACGTGGCGCAGGAGGTCTTCCTGACCTTCGGGCGCTCCGCGGTGCCGGCCGGGGAAGCGGTGGGCTGGCTGTCCGTCGCCGCGGCGCACACCGCGCTCAACCATCTGCGCTCCAGCCGGCGACGCGCCGCCCGGGAGGAGGCCGCCGGTGACGACGGCGCCGTCTGGCCCGATGTCGCCGACACGGTCGTGACCCTCGAGGAGCGCCGCCGGGTGCGCTCGGCGCTGGCCCGGCTCCCTCGCAAGCACGCCGTGGCCCTGGTGCTGCGGCACAGCGGCCTCAGCTACGCCGAGGTGGCGGCCGCCCTGGATCTTTCCCCCGGCAGCGTGGGCACCACCGTGCGGCGCGCCGAATCCGCCCTACGCAAGGAGTTGAACCGTCATGCGTCATCCGACTGACGGCACGCTGCGCCGGCTGCTGGACGAGCCGGCCGGCGTCGCCGACGCCGATCGTGAGCACGTCGCCGGTTGCCCGGCCTGCCGGTCCGGGCTCGCCACCGCCGAGCGGGACGCGCGGCTGACCCGGGCGGCGCTGGACGTCGACGTCACCGTGGATGTGGACGCGGGATGGTCCCGGCTGTCGCAGGCGGTCGCCGCCGACAAGCCGCACCGGCAGCCGGCCGCCGCCTCACGGTGGCGCACGGCGCTGCGCAAGCCGGTGGTCGCCGCCTTCGCCGCGGTCGCCCTGCTCGGCGGGGCCAGCGCCGCGGCCGCCGCCGACTGGCTGGAGATCTTCCGGACCGAGCAGCTCGCCCCGGTCACGCTCACCCAGGCCGACCTGGTCGCCCTGCCCGACCTGGACGCGTACGGCAAGGTCGAGATCACCCAGGAGGTGAAGGTCCGTCAGGTCGCCGACGCCGACGCCGCGGAGAAGGCCTCGGGGCTCGCCGTCCCGCGGGTGCGCGAGCTGCCCCGCGGCGTGACGGGACAACCGGCGTACCAGGTCGGGGGCCGGGTGAACGCGGTGTTCACCTTCGACGTCGACAAGGCGGCCCGGACTGCCGCCGCGGCGGGCAAGACCCTGCCGCCGCCACCCGCGGGTCTCGACGGCAGCCAGTTCCGGTTGAGTGCCGGTCCGGGCGTCGCCGGGGTCTGGTCCGAGGCGCGGGGCGTACCGGCGATGATCGTGGCCCGGGTCGTCGCTCCCACCGCCTACTCCGCGGGGATCCCGTTCCGGACGGCCGTGGACTACCTGCTGTCCCTGCCGGGTCTGCCCGAGAGCGTCAAGTCGCAGCTGCGCGGCTACACCGGCGATGCGACGACGCTGCCGCTGCCGGTGAACTCGCAGTACCTCACCAGCTCGGCCACCGATGTCGGGGGCACGCCCGCCACGGTGCTGGCTTCCCGGGACGGGCTGATCACTGCCGTGGTCTGGGTCAAGGACGGGGTCGTCACCGCGGTGGCCGGCTCGCTGAGCGCCGACGAGGTGGTCTCCGTGGCCCGCGGGCTGGGGCAGCGGTGAGCACCGAACCCGCGGTCACCACTGAGCGCCTGCTCGCCGACCTGCCGCCCACTCCGGCGGTGTGGTGCTCCGGCCTGCGCAAGCGCTACCGCAAGCAGACCGCGGTCGACGACGTGTCCTTCACCGTGGGTCGCGGCGAGGTGCTCGGCCTGCTGGGACCCAACGGCGCCGGCAAGACCAGCGTCATCAAGATCCTGCTCGGCCTGGTCCGGCCCGACGCGGGGGAGGTGCTGCTGCTCGGCCGCCCGGGTACGGACCCGCAGGCCCGCGCCCGCGTCGGCTACCTGCCGGAGCTCTTCCGCTACCAGCCCTGGCTCAGCGCCGCCGAGGTGCTCGCCCTGCACGTGCGGCTCGCCGGTGCCGCGGTGCCGGTACGGGAACAACGCGAGAGCCTGGCCCTGGTCGGTCTGGCCGACCGTGCCCGGGACCGGGTCGGTGGCTTCTCCAAGGGCATGCAACAGCGTCTCGGCCTGGCCGTCGCGCTGGTGGCCCGCCCGGAGCTGGTGCTGCTCGACGAGCCGACCAGCGCGCTGGACCCGATCGGCCGGGCCGACGTGCGCGACCTCCTGCTCTCCCTCAAGGAACGCCGGGTCGCCGTGCTGCTCAACTCGCACCTCATCGGCGAGGTCGAGCGGGTCTGCGACCGGGTCGTCATCCTCGACAAGGGCCGGGTGGCGGCCTCCGGCACCCTGGCTGAGCTGCTCGGTCAGCGGGAGCTCCGGATGCGGCTCGACGAGGTCAGCGCCCAGGCGGAGGCTCGCCTGGCCGCCGCCGGGCACCTGACCCGCAGCGGCGACTCGTACACGGTCACGCTGCCGGCCGACCAGAGCGCCACGATGGTGCCCGACCTGGTGGCGGAACTGGTCCGCCTCGGGGTGCGTGTGCACGCCGTCGAACCCGCCCGGATCAGCCTGGAGGAACGACTGCTGGACATCCTGCGCGCCGGTACCGGAGGGGACCACCGATGATCGCCCGTACCGTCCTGACCCTGGCCGTCCTCACGCTGCAGGAGGCCCTGCGCCGGCGGGTGCTGCGCTCGCTCGTCGTGATGACGGTCGTGCTGTTGTCGCTGAGCGCCTGGGGGTTCTACCGGCTGGACTCGGAGTTCGGCACGCTCACCACCGGGGAGGCCCGGATCGCCGCCTCCACGGTGCTCAACCTGGTGATGTTCGGCCTGAGCCTGATCGCCGCGCTCGGTACGGCGTTCCTCGCCGGTCCCACCCTGGCCGGGGAGATCGAGTCCGGGATCGCGCTGGCCGTCATGACCCGGCCGGTACGCCGCTCGGCCGTTTTGCTCGGCAAGTGGCTGGGCCTGGTCGCCTTCGGCAGCGGCTTCGTGGTCGTGGCCGGACTCGGGCAGCTCCTCATCGTCCGGATCACCGTGGGCTACTGGCCCCCGCAACCGGCCACCGGCCTGGCCCTGCTGGCGGCGCAGACCACGGTGCTGCTGACCCTGGGCCTGCTGCTGTCCACCGTGATCTCCCCGATGGCGTCGGGCATCGTGGCGGTCGGCCTCTTCGGCGCCACCTGGATCGCCGGCGTGGTCGGCATGGTGGGCGAGGCGTTCGGCAACGAGGGCATGGCCAGTGTCGGCACGGTGTCGCGGATGCTGCTGCCGACCGACGGCCTGTGGCGCGGGGCGATGCACGCGTTCCAGCACCCGGCCCTGTCGCAGTTCCCGGCGTTCGAGGACTCGCCGTTCCTGAGCGTGGCCCCGCTCACCGCCACCTACCTGGCCTGGGCCGCCCTGTGGGTAGCGGTCGTCCTCGGCCTGGCCGCCCTGGCCTTCCAGCGCCGCGACCTGTGAGCGGCGCTGGAAGGGAGCTCAGGGCTGGGCCACGATCCAGTCGTCGAGGTTGAAATCGGTACGGATGAACTTCTGCTCCACCAGGAACTGCTTGGTCCCCTTGAGCAGCGCCAGCCCCTCGGGGGTGAAGGGCTCCGCCGGCCACTGGTCGGCGTGGGTCGAGGCCTCCACGATCTTCGGCGGGAAGCCGTTGATGCTCACCGTGTACGCCAGGAAGCCCGCCCAGTCCGCCTTGGCCTTGGTGGTGGCCTCGCGCTGGGCCTGCTGCCACACGGACACGATGCCCGGCTCAGCCTTGAGGAACTTCTCGGTGACCACTGTGGAGCTGGTGCCCAGGTACTGGCGGTGGTCCTTGGACGCCAGCGTGATCAGCGGGTAGCCCTTGGCCTTCAGCGCCTCCACGTTCGCGATCGGCACGGCCGCGGCGTCCACGTCCCCGCGTTCCAGCGCCGCCTCGACGTCCGCGCTGTAGATGTGGATGACCTCGGCCGGCTTGACGCCCGCGTCGCCGAGCGCGCCCAGCAGGTAGCGGTGGATGTACGAGCCGGTCTGCACCGCCACCTTCCTGCCGGCCAGCCCGGCGAGCGAGGTCGGGCCGCCGGACTTCTTGGCCAGGATGCCGGCGTCCAGGTTGATCTGGGACTGGGCGATCAGCCGGGTGGGCTGCTTGGCGCCCCGGGCCACCAGGGCCGGGGTGTCGCCGTACGTGGCCAGGTCGAGCTCGCCGGCGGCCAGCGCCTGGTTGAGGTCGGGGCCGTTCGGGAAGGTGACGACCTTGATCCCGGTGACGCCGAGCGATGACAGTGCCGGGACCAGCCCGTTCTTGCTGTTGAGGTAGCCGACCGGGCCGGACAGCTTGTTGCCGTTGCCGATCGCGCCGATGCGCAGGGTGAACGTGTCACCGGGGCCGGCGGCCTCGGACGGCTCGCCACCGCAGCCGGCCAGCGCCAGCAGCGCGGCGGTGGCGACAGCCAGCAGAGTTCTCGTACGCATCGGTCAGTCTCCTTGAGCGGGTGCGGGGGTGATCCGGGCGCGGCCCAGTTCGGGGCCGACGGCGGTCCGGGCGCCGGACTTGCGGCCACGGCCCCAGCCGAGCTCCTTGCGGTAGCTGCCGAGCAGGCCGGTGTCCGTGACGTGGTCCTCGTCGCGCAGCGGCGAGTCCGGTGGCGCGGGGTGGGTGAGCGGGGCGACGAACAGGGCGTCGGCCGGGCAGTGCGCCTCGCACATGAAGCAGGTCTGGCAGTCGCTCTGCCGGGCGATGACCGGCACGCCGTCGGCGCCGCGGTCGAAGACGTTGGTCGGGCACACCGCGATGCACACGTCGCAGGTGACGCACCGGCCGGCCGAGACGACCTCGATCATGACGCCACCGCCAGTTCCGGACGCGGGGCCGGCAGGGACTCGGGACGGACCCAGAGCTCGTCGAGGCCGCCGACCGTGAGCCGGCGGTGCTGGGCCGGATCGAGGTCCGGGAACTCCTGGCGCCGGGCCATGCCGCGGCTCTCGGTCCGGGCCAGGGCGCTGGTGTACATCCACCGGGCGTGGGCGACCATCGCCGCGGCCTGCCGCAGCCGGGGCGTACCGGCCGGGTCGGCGCTCGCACCCGCCCGCAGCCGCTGCCACAGTTCGTCCAGTTCGGTCAGCGCGGGCCGCAACCGGTCGCCGTGCCGCAGGTAGTTCTTGTCGTACGGGTGCACCTGCCGGCGCAGCACGTCCTGCGCCTCGGCCCACGGGTCGCCGTCGAAGGCCCGCCCGCCGGTGGGCCGGACCGCGACGCCGCCGGCCCCGGTGAGGCGCCGCTTGACCGCCGAGCTGCCCAGCGCCGCGGCGAAACGGGCCGCGCCGCCGCCGGCCCAGGTGCCGGACGACATCGCCCAGGCCGAGTTGTGACTGCCGCCGCCGGTGAAGCCACCGCAGATCAGCTCGCGGGTGGCCGCGTCGCCGGCGGCGTACAGGCCGGGGACGCTGGTGGCGCAGTCGTCGTCGACGATCTGGATGCCGCCGGTGCCGCGGACGGTGCCCTCCAGCAGCAGGGTGACCGGGAACTTGTCGGTGAACGGGTTGATGCCGAGCCGGTCGAAGGTGAGGAAGAAGTTCGGCTGGCCCGAGCGCATGAGGGCCTGCTGCTCCGGCGTCGCGTGGTCGATCTGGCACAGCACCGTGCCGGTGCGCAGCAGCTCCTTGGCGATCACCGAGCGCCCGCCCTGGCTGCCGGCCCCGGCCAGCGGGGTGCCGTCGCCGTGGAAGAACGTGGCGAAGCCGTAGTAGGCCGTCTTGGTCACCGAGGTGAAGGCCGGGGCGATCGCGTACGAGTTGGAGAACTCCATGCCGGACATCGCCGCTCCGGCCTCGGCCGCGTAGAGGGCGCCGTCACCGGTGGCCACGTCGCAGCCCAGCGCCTTGGACAGGAACGCGCAGCCGCCGGTGGCCAGCACCACCGCGGAGGCGCGGACCCGGTAGTCGGTGTTGTGCTGGCGGCGGTGGCCGCGTACCCCGGCGACCGTGCCTCCTGCGTCGACCAGCAGCTCGGTGACCGGGCTGTGGTCCAGGATCCGCACCCCGGCCCGCTTGATCCAGGACCGCATCCGGCGCATGTACTCGGGCCCCTGCAGGCCGCGCTTGTGCGCGACGCCGTCGACGACGGGGAACGGGTAGCGGGCCTCGGCCTCGAGGCGGTTCATGTTCTCGTAGGTCTGGTCCAGGACGCGGGCCATCCAGCGGCGGTCCTGCAGGTGGCCGCCGAGCGCCTCGCGGCTGGCCATCGCCTTCTCGCGGGCGGCGGGTTCCGGCTGGACGTACCAGACGCCGGTGCCGCCGGAGGCGGTCGGGCCGGAGGTCCCGCAGTAGCCCTTGTCGAGCAGCAGGACGTCGGCCCCGGCCGCGGCGGCGGTCAGCGCGGCCCAGGTGCCGGCGGGGCCGCCGCCGACGATGACGACGTCGGCGGTCAGGTCGAGGGCGGTCGTGGTCATGGCTTCTCCTCGGGTACGGATTCGTCGGTCGGCAGGTCGGCGTTGACCCCGAGGGCACGCAGCAGGGCGCGGCGCAGGGCGAGCAGCCGCGGGTTGTCGAGGGCCCGCGGGCGCGGCACGTCGACGAGGAACTCCTCGGCGATGCGCCCGTCGCGCAGGACCAGCGCCCGGTCGGCGAGCAGCAGGGCCTCCTCGACGTCGTGGGTGACGAGCAGGACGGCCGGCCGGTGCTCGGTCCAGAGCTTGGCCACCAGCGCCTGGGCCTTGATCCGGGTCAGCGCGTCGAGGGCCCCGAACGGTTCGTCGAGCAACAGCAGTTCGGGGGTACGCACCAGGGCCCGGGCCAGGGCGACCCGCTGGGACTCGCCGCCGGACAGGGTCCGCGGCCAGGCGTCGGCCCGCGCGGCCAGCCCGACCTCGGTGAGGGCGTGCAGCGCGCGGCCGCGCAGATCGGGCCCGCGGACGCCGAGGGTGACGTTGCGCCACACCCGGCTCCACGGCATGAGCCGGTGCTCCTGGAAGACGATGGCGCGCCGGTCGGGCACCCGGAACTGCCCGGTGGCCCCGCGGTCGAGCCCGGCCACGGCCCGCAGCAGGGTGCTCTTGCCGGAGCCGCTGGCCCCGAGCAGGGCGACGAACTCGCCGGGGGCGATGTCGAGGTCGGCGCCGGCGAGCACGACCCGGCCGTCGAAGGCCCGGCGCGCGTCGCGGACGCGGACGGCAGCGGTACCGGTGCCGGGGACGGCAGTCGTGGTGGCGGTCATGCTCACTCTCCCGCGAAGCCGCGGCGCCAGGCCAGCGCGCGGCGCTCGATGAGGCGGACGAACAGGTCGGTGGCCAGGCCCAGCAGGGCGTAGATGACCAGGACCACGAAGATCACATCGGTCCGCAGGAACTCGCGGGCGTCGTTCATCAGGAACCCGACCCCGGCCGTGGTGGCGGTCTGTTCGGCGACCACGAGGCTGAGCCAGCCCAGCCCGAGCGCCTGGCGCAGTCCGACCAGGATCTGCGGGAGCGCGCCGGGCAGGATCACCCGCAGGATCAGGCCCAGCCGGCCCACCCCGCAGGAGCGGGCGGACTCGACCAGGCGCTCGTCGACCCCGCGGATGCCGTGCAGCACGTTGAGGTAGAGCGGGAAGATCGGCCCGATGGCGATCAGCGCGATCTTCGACGTCTCACCGATGCCGAACCAGATGATGAAGATCGGTACGAGCGCCAGGTGCGGGAGCATCCGCAGCGACTGCAGGGGCCCGTCGACGAGGTCCTCGGCCAGGCGCAACAGCCCGGCGGCGAGCCCGAGCAGCAGGCCTGCGCTGAGCCCGATGGCCAGTCCCTTGGCGACCCGGGTCAGCGAGACGCCGAGGTGGTGGGCCAGTTCGCCACTGGCGATCAGCTCGCGGGCGGCGGTGATGACGTCGGTCGGTGAGGGGGTCGTGGTGCCGAGCCACCCGGCGCCCGCACCGACCTGCCAGAGGACCAGGACGGTGAGCAGGCCGGTGGCCTTGCGGGCGGGGGTGAGCCGGCGGGCGACGCGGCGCCAGCGGGCCGGCGCCGCCGGTGCGTCGTCCGGCTGGTCGGTGCGGACCGGTCCGGCGGCGATGCCGGCACGGTCGAGGACGGATGAGGACATGGCGACTCCTTCGCGCCACACGCGGGCGGATGGCGCCCGGGTGGGTCGTCGACGGGGATCGTGCGGAGTGGACCCGGCGTGCCGGGGTGAGGGTGGTGCGGGGCTGGTCGACCGGCGGCGGTCAGCTGCGGCGGCAGCGGCCGCGGGAGGACGTCCAGTCGCGGCAGCAACCTCGCGACACTGCGAGTGCGGTGCCGGCGAGGCGGATCCCCTGGCTGGTCATGCTCCGATCCTTAGTCCTCAAATCCTATATGTCAACTAGGGTTTTGGTCCGTGGGACCGGAAATGGCCGCGGCCCGCCCCCGGACGTGCGGGGACGGGCTCCGGCCGGTGACGGCAACGGGACGATCAGCGGCGGGTGGCCAGTCCCTCGAGGCGGTCGATGGCGGCGCTCACCTCGGCGGTGAGGCCGGCCACGGTGGCGGCCTGCTCGGTGGTCATCAGCTCGGCGTCGGCGGTGGTGTGGTCGATGTCGGTGATGGTGGCGCTCATCGTGGTCATGATCTCCACCACGGCGGTGACGTGCTCGTTGAGCTCGCCGAGCGTCGCGGTGATGGTCTCGGTGGACTCGGCGGTGGTGGCGGCCAGCGTCTTGACCTCGTTGGCCACCACGGCGAAGCCCCGGCCGGCGACCCCGGCCCGGACCGCCTCGATGGTGGCGTTCAGAGCGAGCAGATTGGTCTGGCGCGCGATGCCGCCGATGAACCGCGCTACCTCGTCCACCTTCTGCAGGCTCTCGTGCAGCGTGCCGACGGCCCGGCTGGCCTCACTGTTGTTGCTCAGCAGGTGACTCGCCGCCGTCCGGGCGTCGCGTACCCGGTCGTCGATCCGGCTCGCCGCGATGCCGACCGTGCCGGCCCGGGCGGAGACGTCCGCCAGTTGTCGCGCGACCACGGTGGAGGTCTCGGTGACCAGCTGCCGGGCCTGCTCCCGGGTCTCCCGCTCGGCGGCGTTCTGCCGCTCGTGGGTCTCCTGCAGCTCCCGCTGCCGCTGCTCCTGTTCGGACTGCAGCAGCCGGTCGCGACTGCTGATCGTGTCCAGCATGGCGTCGACGGCCCGGCCCAGCGCGGCGATGTCGTCGTCGCCGGTCGCGCCGATCCGCAGCTCGTGGTCGCCGGACGCGACGATCTGCTCGGTCGTGCGGCGCAGCGGGCGCACCCGCCGGCGAACCGCCCGCCGGGTCGAGACGGTCATCAGCACGACCAGCAGCAGCGTGGCCAGGGCGATGAGGACGAACAGCTTGCCGGCGGTGCTGGTCGCGGCGGCGTGGATCGGACGGTCGCGAACCGATTCCAGGACCAGGGTCTGGCCGTCCACGGTGGTGATGCTCGCGGTGAGCGCGATGCTGCCGGCGTTCAGCACGCTGGTGCGTACCTCGACGGGACCGAGCAGGCTGGTCACCGTCGGCTGGGCCACGCCGTCGTCGCGGCGCCGGGCGACGACCTCGGTGGTCAGGTCGATGTCCGCGCTGAGCGTCCGCAGCCGGTCGGGGGAGAGCCGCTTGAGCAGGACCAGACCACCGGACGGGGTGCCCTCGCCGCTGCTCGGGTACGCGGCCACACCGCAGTAGAGGTACATCGCGTCGGCGGAGACGACACCGCAGCGGGCGGCACCCGGCTCGCCGGCCGGGTCGTAGAGCCGGCTCAGCAGTGCGGGCTCGGTCAGCTGCGGCGCCGGGGCACCGTAGCCGGCCGCGTCGCTGAGAACGCCGCCCGCGATCAACTCGCCGGTGGGGGAGACGCCCAGCAGGCCGTCGAGGTCGCTGACCGCGTGCGTCGCGTCCGGCGGGAAGTCCTCGGCGAAGCCGGCCCGGTCCGCGTCCTTGAGATCCTGGTAGCTGTCGTCCCAGACGGCGTTGGTCGCCCCGAACGCGGTGAGCAGCCGGGCCTGACCGTCCAGGCCGATCCGGATGCGGTCGGCGTCCTGGGCCACCTGCCGCGCCTCCAGTGCATCGAAGGCACCAGTGGTGACCTGCTGCAACATTAGGAAGCCCAGACCACAGCCGACCAGGGCGCCCAGCACGGGCCCGAAACGTCTCACCTTTACGCGCATACGAGTCTGGTCGGCGTACCGGCCACGGAGATGAGTGTGACGGTGCTGACAGGGCCGGGCCTGTCCTAGAATGTCCGTATCGTCTCACGCCCGCAAACTCGCCTGCTCGGAAGCGGGCCGCGCGCCGCAGCTCTGCAGGTCGCGGCCCTGTTCGCGCTCTCCGGGCTGCTCGCTCTCGTCGGCATCACCAACGACACCCGCCGGGCCGGCGACCTGCTGATCATCGCCGCGGCGGACCTGGCCCTCGCCGCGGTGGTCACGCCGCTGCCCTGGCACCGCTGGCGGCCGTGGGCGCCCGCGTTGCTCTCCCTGCCCGCCTTCGCCATCCTCGGCTTCTCCACGTGGGCGTTCGGTGGCATGGCCGCCGGTACGGGCCCGTTCCTGGTGCTCATCTTCGCGTGGGCGGCGCTGCACTACTCGCGCCGGCTGCTGATCGCGCTGGTCGGACCGGCGCTGGTGGCGTACGTGGCGCCGCTGATCCTCACCGGCCAGCCGCCGCCCATCGTCGGCTCGGCGGCGGTGCTGCTGCCTGTCGCTCTCGGCATCGCCTTCCTGATCGAGGCGCAGGCCCGCTACCTGCGCGAGGACCGGGCCCGGATCGCCGAGATCGAACGCTGGCGGGCGGCGCTGGTGGCCGCCCTCGCCCACGACGTGCGCTCGCCGCTGACCACCGTGCAGATGGTCCTGGAGGAACTGCGCGACGAACCCGGCGACAGCGCCGGCGACCTGATCGAGCGGGCGCTGCGGCAGGTCGCCCGGATCACCCACCTCACCGCCGGGCTGCTCGACCTCGACCGGATCGACTCGCAGGGCCGGCTCAACCTCGACCTGCGGCCCTGGCCGGTCCGCGAGGCGGTGACCGCGGCCGTGGCCCACCTGGGCCGCGACGACGTCGTGGTCGACGTCGACCCCGTGCTGGTGCTGGCCATGGACCGGGACCGGTTCGAGCAGATCGTGGTCAACCTGGTCGGCAACGGCCTGCGCCACGGCAAGCCACCCATCGTGGTCCAGGTGACCGAGAGCGGCGGCACCGCGACGCTGGTGGTCCGGGACCACGGTCCGGGCGTACCCGAAGCGGCGCAGCCCCGGCTCTTCACCCGCTTCGGCAGCGATAACCCCGGCAGCATCGGCCTGGGTCTGTGGATCGTCGCCCAGCTCGCGCAGGCCCACGGCGGCGAGGCCCACTACGAGCCGGCCGACCGCGGCGCCCGGATGGTCGTCACCTGGCCGGTGCGTCACATCGTGTGTACGCCGGACGCGAGCGGGTAGCTGACCGGACGTCCGGGTCACGCACCCCGGGCCGGACGACTGGAGATGTGCCGATGGTGCTCGACCCGGAATGGCTCATCTCCACCTTCGGCCTGATCGGCATCCTGGCCGTCGTCTTCGCCGAATCGGGCCTGCTGATCGGCTTCTTCCTGCCGGGCGACTCGCTGCTGTTCACCGCGGGCCTGCTCATCGCCGGCGGCACCTACCTGCACCTGCCGTTGTGGCTGATGTGCCTGCTGGTGTCGCTGGCCGCGGTGGCGGGCGATCAGACCGGCTACGCCTTCGGCCGTCGCTTCGGACCGGCGCTGTTCCGGCGGCCCGACTCCCGGTTGTTCAAGCAGGAGAACCTGACCAGGGCCAAGGACTTCTTCCAGCGGTACGGGGCCCGCTCGATCGTGCTGGCCCGCTTCGTGCCGATCGTGCGCACGTTCACGCCGGTGGTGGCCGGCGCGAGTCACATGCGGTACCGCACGTTCCTGACCTTCAACATCGTCGGCGGGACGTTGTGGGGGTGCGGCGTGACGACGCTGGGCTACTTCCTGGGCCGGATCGCCTTCGTCCGCGACAACATCGAGTTCATCCTGATCGGCATCGTCGTGGTCTCGGTCGTCCCGGTCGCCGTCGAGCTGCTGCGCGCACGCGGTCGCAGCCGCCGTTCGCCGGCCGAGCCGGGCTGATCCGGGCGTCAGTGCTGCGCCGGCTGGAACAGTTCGATCAGATTGCCGGCCGGGTCGGAGATCAGGACCTGCCGGCCGCCCGGGCCGCTGACCGGATCGCTGCGGAAGGGCACCCCCTGGCCGCGGAGGCGGTTGATCTCGGCATCCAGGTCCTCGACGATCAGGTGGATGCGGTTGCGGCCCGCGGTGGCCGCGTCGTCAGGGGTGGCGCGGGCGCCCGAGCTGGCCGGCCCGGACAGCAGCAGCCGCAGCGGGCCGCGGACGACGTCGGCGAAGGCGGGGGCTGCGCTGCTCTTCACGGTGAAGCCGAGCTGGGTCGTGTAGAAGTCGGCGGCCTGCTGGACGTCGTCGACGAGGTAGCGGACGGCGGCGTACTGCTCGGTTGCGGTCACGGCTGAACTCCTTCGGTCAGGACGGGCAGCAGGTGCGTGATGCGGGTGTCGAGGGCGGCCGCGGTGTGCGCGAAGGCGTGCCGGGGGTCGCCGGAGGTGGCGGGGTCGGGGATGCTCCAGTGCATCCGCCGTGGGCGGCCGGGGAACTCCGGGCAGGCCTCACGGGCCTTGTCGCACACGCTGATGACGTAGTCGAACCGGTGGCCGGTCAGCGTGTCGAAATGCCGGGGGCGGCGGTCGCCGAGGTCGATGTCGAACTGCCGGCGCAGCACCCGTACGGCATCGGGGTGCAGCTCGGCCTTGGGCCGGATGCCGGCGCTGGCCACCTCGATCCGGCCACCGGTGCGGTGCCGCAGCAGGGCCTCGGCGATCGGCGAGCGGGCGCTGTTGCCCGTGCAGACGAAGAGCACGCCGCCGCCGGTGGGCAGCTCCGGCGAGGACTGCTGCCGCAGCGCCGGGTGCAGGGCGGCGGCGGCGCCGGAGAGCGCGGCCGCGCAGCGATCGAGGTCGAGGTGGTAGTAGCTGTCGCGGCCGTCGAAGCTGCTGCGGGAGGCGGTGACCAGGCCACCGTCGCGCAGCAGCCGCAGGTGATAGGAGACCAGGCTCTGCGGCTCGCCGACCAGATCGACGAGCTCGCGGACCCGGTGGTCGCTGCCGGCCAGGGCGGTGAGCAGCCGCCAGCGCAGCGGATGGGCGGCCAGCCGCACGAACGCCGGGGGTTCCTGACTCGACGACCTCATGGCGAGGACATTACATCAAATCAATTTGATGGAGTAGCCCGGGAGAGCAGCTGATGGAGCTCGCGCAGCAGGGTTTCCGTCTCGAACGGTTTGCGGATCAGGGGTGCGTCCTCGGGCAGTTCGTGCCCGCCCGGGGTGGGGCCGTTGGTGTAGCCCGACATGAACAGCACCGGCAGGTCCGGGCGGGTCTGGCGGAGCTCGGCGGCCAGCCGGGTGCCCGACATGCCCGGCATGATGATGTCGGTCAGCAGCGCGTCGACCACGAAGGACTCGTCGACGCACATCTTCAGCGCCTGCTGCGGGTCGCCGGCCGCATGCACCTGGTAGCCGGCCTTGACCAGGGTGCGGCAGACGATGTCGCGGACGGCGTCCTCGTCCTCGACCACCAGGATCCACTCGCCGCTGCCGGAGGCCCGGGTGCCCGCGACGCTGGTGCTCTCCGGTGCGGCCGTGGAGCTGGCCGGCAGGCAGACGCGCAACGTGGTGCCGACCCCCGGTCGTGACTCGAGGCTGATCGTGCCGCCCGCCTCGGTCACCGTCCCGTACGCGGTGGACAGGCCCAGGCCGGTGCCCTGACCGCGGCCCTTGGTGGTGTAGAACGGCTCGAACGCGCGGGCCGCCACCTCCGGCGTCATGCCGCAGCCGGTGTCGGTGATGGTCAGGTTGACCATGGGCACCTCGGCGCCGTACGAGACACCCGTGACGATGCTCAGCCTGCCGCCCGCCGGCATCGCCGCTCGGGAGTTCACCAGGGCGTTCATCAGGACCTGTTCGAGTTTGCTGCGGTCCATGGTGACCGCCGGCAGTCCCGCGGCCAGGCCCGTGGTGACCTCGATGTCCTCACCGAGGGTGCGACTCAGCAGCCGCTGCATGTCGGTGACGACGGCGTTGACGTCGAGGACCTCCGGCTGCGACGGCTCCAGCCGGCTGAAGATCAGCAGCTGGCGGGTGAGCCCGCTGCCGCGTACGGCGGCCTGTTTGATGCCGTCCAGGTCGGCCCGGCCGGGGTGTTCCGCCGCGAGTTCCTCGTTGAGCATGTCCGCGTACCCGGCGATCACGGCCAGCAGGTTGTTGAAGTCGTGGGCGATGCCGCCGGCCAGCTGGCCCAGCGAGTCGAGGCGTTCCGCCTGGCGCAGCTGGCGTTCCAGCTCCGCGCGTTCCTGTTCGGCGGTGACCCGTTCGGTGATGTCGCGCAAGATGCCCTCCACCGCCACCGGCCGGCCCTCGTCGTCGAGGATCGCGACGGCCCGCTGCTCGGTCCACACGACCTCGCCCGAGGACCGGTGCCAGCGCACGGTGAGAGTGCCGGGGTTCGCCGAACGCCAGGACTGCTCGATGACCGGCCGGTCCTCGGGCTCGATGATCCGGAAGATCAGTCCCGGATCGGCGTAGAACTGCTCGGGCGTGTACCCGGTGACCGACTCCACGGCCGGGCTGAGGTACTCCATCGCCGGCTCGGGGACGCCGCGGTAGCGGAAGATGATGTCCTGCGCGTGCTCGGCCAGCAGGCGGAACCGTTCCTCGCTGTCGCGCAGTGCCGCCTCGGCCCGGCGTCGCTGCCGCCGGTCGCCGGCCTCCCGCAGTTCCCGCTGCACGGCCGGGCCGAGCCGGGAGAGCCGGTCCTTGAGCACGAAGTCGCGAACCCCGGCGCGCATCAGCGCCGCGGCCATCTCCTCGCCCATCTGGCCGGACACCAGGATGAACGGGATGTCCGCGTCGCAGGCGCGGATCTGTTCCAGCGCGTCCTCGGCCCGGAAGCCGGGCATGTTGTAGTCGGAGATGACGACGTCGGGAACCTGCTCGTCCAGGGCGGCGGCAACGCCGGCCGCGGTGTCGGCGCGCGCGTGGGTGATCGCCAGCCCGGCCTTCTTGAGCTGCCGGACGATCAGCAGGGCGTCGTCCGGGCTGTCGTCGATGACGAGGACGTGGATGTCGTCCATGGCCGTCAGCCGTTCCGGGCCGGCGGTGCGGGCTGGTTGACCAGCAGCCAGTAGACGCCCAGCACGTTGGCCGCGTCGACGAACTCCTCGAAGACGACCGGCTTGCGGACGAAGCTGTTGGCGCCGAGGCGGTAGCTCTCCACGATGTCGCGTTCCTCGTTGGAGGTGGTGAGCACGACCACCGGCAGGGAGCTGGTCCGCTCGTCGTCGCGGATCGCCCGCAGCACCTCCAGGCCGTCGACCTTGGGCAGCTTGATGTCGAGCAGGATCAGCGCCGGGCGCAGCGGCTGGCCGTCGTCGGGCAGCAGCAGCCGCAGGGCCTGCTCGCCGTCGTTGGCCACGACGATCTCGTTACGGATGTGGTTCTTGGCGAACGCGCGGATGGTGAACAGCACGTCGTCGGGGTTGTCCTCCACCAGCAGGATCGGGCCGTCGCTCATCACAACCCCCAGCCGGTCGGCGCCGGGGTGAGGCTGAACCGGAAGGTGGCCCCCGCGCCCGGCGTGGACTCGGCGCGGATCTGGCCGCCGTGGCGGGTGACGATGCGGTGCACGATGGCCAGCCCGATCCCGGTGCCCTCGAAGTCGGTGGCCGAGTGCAGCCGCTGGAACGGGTCGAAGAGCTTGTGGGCGAAGCGCATGTCGAAGCCGGCCCCGTTGTCCCGCACCGAGAAGACGTCGACGCCGTCGTGCTGTTCCTGGGCCAGCCGGATGGCCGCGTCGGGCTTGTGCACGGTGAACTTCCACGCGTTGCCGATCAGGTTCTGCAGCACCAGGCGGATCAGGTGCGGGTCGCCCTGGGCGACGAGGCCGTCCGGGACGGCGACGTCGACGCTGCGCTCCGGTTCGCGACCGCGCAGCTCGGCCACCACCTCACCGGCCAGCGCCGTGATGTCGGTGTGCTCGCGGCGCAGCTCGACCCGGGTGGCCCGGGAGAGGTTGAGCAGGTCGTCGATCATCTGCGCCATCCGCGCCACGTTGGCCTGGATCCGGCCCAGGTACTGGCGGGCCTCGGCCTCCAGCGCCTCGCTGTAGTCCTCGATCAGGATCTGGCTGAACCCCTCCACCGAGCGCAGCGGCGCGCGCAGGTCGTGCGACACGGAGTACGCGAACGCGTCCAGCTCGCGCGTCGAGGCCTCCAGCTCCGCCGTGCGTTCCCGGACGCGCAGCTCCAGCTCGTCGTTGAGCCGGCGCACCTCCTCCTCGGCGTGCTTGCGCTCGGTGATGTCGGTGGAGATGCCGCAGACCGCGTACGAGTGGCCGGCCGCGTCGGTCAGCGGGAACTTGACCGTCACGTAGGTGCGCAGACCGTCGTCGCTGGGTGCCTGCTCCTCCATCTGCACCGGGAAGCCCCGGGCGAACGCCCGCAGGTCGTTGGCGCGGAAGTCGTCGGCGATGTCCTGCGGGAACAGGTCGTGGTCGGTCAGCCCGACGATGTCCTCCCGGCGCAGCTTGAACAGCCGCTCGTACTCCCGGTTGACCAGCAGGTACCGGCCGTCGGCGTCGCGCATGTAGATGACGGCCGAGGTGTGGTCGATGAGGGCCATCAGTTGTTCGTGGCCCACCGTCATGAGCTTCCGGCTGGCTCGAGCCTGCACCGCCCACCCCCACGTACTGGCGGATGACTCCGTCACCGGCGGCACCGTTCAGGCCGCCAGAGTCACGGCGACCGCCGCCGTCCCAGAGGGTGACCGTACCGCGCCGGTGGACGGGTTTGCGGTGGTTTCGCCGGTCAGCACCTGCCGGAGCGGGGCGAGCAGGTGCTCGCGGCGGGCCCGGGTCAGCCGTTCCAGGAACGTCTCGGTCATGCCGGTGGTGCCGGACCGGTTGGACACCAGCCGCTGGTCGCCCCGGCCGGCCAGGTCACGCTGGGTCTGCGGCTTGAACAGGAACTTCTTGCTCAGCATCAGGTGTGCTCCGGCCGCTCGCGCGTGCGCGTTGAGCAGCGCGTACCAGTCGGCGAGGGCCGGCGCGCGGCTGACCAGCCGGCTCAGGTCGGCGGCATCGGCCGTCGCCAGCGTGGCCGCGTCCACCTCCAGGGTGGTCAGCAGCCGCTGCGGCAGCGTCGGCTGGACCATCAGCGCCTCGAGCGCGGTGCGTTCGTCGGCCAGCAGCGCGGGGAAGAGCCGGCGCACGTGCCGCGCGTAGTCCGGCAGCGCGATGCCGAGCAGGAAGTCCCGCTTGAGGGCCTCGGGATCGAGCGCCCCGCTGGGCGGGATGTCGTCGGGCAACCAGTGCACGGCGAACTGGCGGAACACGTCCATGAAGTGCTCGGCCGGCATGCTCTGATCCGCGGGCAGCGCCGCGAACGTGAGGAACAGGTGCCGCATGGCCTCCAGCAGGGTCGCCGAGGTCCGCAGGCGCAGGACGGCGTCCTCGGAGTCGAGCCGGCAATCGGCGCAGGCCAGCGGTTCCAGCAGGTTGTTGACCGCGAGCTCGAGCGCCTCGCTGCGTTTGACCAGGGCGAAGAAGCGTTCCTCGGCCGGGGTGCCGGTGTAGCTGCGGATCCGGCCGTCGTCGAACACGCCGGGCAGGGCGGCCAGCACCTCGTCGCCCAGGCAGACCTGTACCGTGCCGACGTTCCAGCGGACCAGTGACGCATAGCTGTCGCGATGGTAGTGGCCGGTCCCGGTGTGGTCGGCCAGCGCTGTGAAGTACGCCGGGAACGGGACGGCCGCGTCCCCGGCGCTCAGCCCGTCGAACGCGCGCTGGGGTTCCTCCTTGCCGCCCGGCGTGCGTTCCTGGAAGTGCCGGGCCACCGAGGCGCCGGCGAAGCCGAGGTGCACGAGCAGGCGCTGCGCTTCGAGCTGGTCCAGGCGTTCGGGCCGGGGCAGCCCGGGCAGCACGTCGCGGCACAGGGCGTCGACCAGTACGTCCGGCGGCGCCTCACCGGCCAGGATCGCCCGGTTGAGACGGGGAAGCTCGTCCAAAGTCCAGGTGCCGACCCGCTCAAGCTCCATCGTGATCCCTTCACGAACCCCCGAGGCCGCTCACCGTCACCACGCCGGAACGTTCCCGGTGAGCTGCGGTTCAACCCATTTCCGGTAAATGGGGCAAATCAACTGTAGATCAGGTCGGGAGCATTTACCCACTAGGGGTACGGGGTACCGAGGTTCGGCGGATCGGCCGGAGTCTCTCGGGCGGACGGCCGGTTCTGCCCATCGCCGCAGCGTGCGACATTGTCGCGCGGGCCGGCGGGGAGCGCCGCGCCCGGGACGACGCGGAGGAACTCATGGACGACGCGCTGCTGGCCTACGACGCCGGCCGTGTCGACGCGCTGGCCGGGCGCCGGGACGCCGCCAAGGCCAAGGATCCCGCCACCGGGGCCGACTACCGGATGGGCTTCCTGGACGGGCGCATCGAGATCTTCCGGATGTTCGCCGGCGTCCGCGAGATCCTCGACGAGAGCTGACCACCGCCGCCGGTGCACGGCGGTGGTCGGCCCACGTCAGGCGGGCATCGGCGCGTCCCGGCAGACGGTTCCGGCCGGCGGGACGACCAGCCGCAGCAGGTACTCGTACATGAGGGCCTCGGCGCAGGCGCTCTTGCGGCGGGCGGTGTGGCCCTCGCCGTCCCAGGTGAGCAGATGGCCGTTGGCCAGGGTGTGCGCGAGTTTGACGGAGTCCGCGTACGGGGTGTCCGGGTCGCCGGTGTTGCCGACCACCAGGATCGGTGCCGACCCCTCGGCCCGGTACGAGCCGGTGTAGCGGCTGTGCCGGGCGACGGGCCACTGCAGGCAGGCAGGTGCGTGTGTCTGGTCGTACGCGGGCGGGCCGTACGCCATGCCCGGCGCCGTGAGCGGGAAGTCCGCCGCGGCCCGGGCCAGCCGGGTCTGCAACTGCGGGAGGCTGCGCGGGTACACCCGGTCGGCGCACTCCACCGCGACGTTCACCGCGTTGAAGGCCGTGTCGGACTGGGTGATGGCGTACAGCAGCGGGCCGGTGCGGGACTCCGCCAGGTGCAGATTGGTCCCCAGGGTGGCCCAGTAGCGGGTGCCGCTGTTCAGCCGGTACGTCAGCTCGGAGAGCATCGTCGCGCCGTTGACGCTGACCGCTCCGGTGGCGTCGCGGACCGGGTTCGCGTCTAGCGAGTCCAGCACGGTGTGGACCTTCGCCGCCAGTCCGGTGGCCGTGGGTTTGGGGATGCCCGCCGCGAACGGGCACTGGGCCGGGTTCGCCGCGCACCAGCCGAGGAAGCGGTACATCGCCGCCTCGGTGGAGCGGTACTGGCCGTAGTCGTACTCGTACGGGTCCTGGGCGTACTTGTGCGGGTCGTAGCCGGAGTCCAGCACCAGGGCGCGGGTGCGGTGCGGGAACATGTCGGCGTAGACGGTGCCGACGTACGAGGCGTACGAGCCGCCGAAGAACGTGAGCTTCTCGTCGCCGACCGCGGCCCGCAACAGGTCCAGGTCGCGCGCCTGCGACTTGGTGCCGATGTACGGCAGCAGCCCGCCGGAATGTGCCTGGCACGCGGCGTTCCACTCCCGGGCGAGACGCACGGCCGTGCCGAAGGAGTCCGCGGCGGGCCGGGTCTTCGCCTGCGCCCACTGCGCCCGGTACGCCGGCCCGTCGAGGCAGGTGACCGGCTGGCTGCGGTGCACGCCGCGGGGATCGAAGCCGACGATGTCGAACCGCTCGCGGATCTCCGGCGCCGACGAGGTCGCGAACGTCTGCACCCAGTCCCACCCGGAGCTGCCCGGACCGCCCGCGTAGAGGAACAACGTGCCGATCCGGGTGGCCGGGACGGCGGCCGGCCAGCGCCGCAGTTGCAGGGCGAGCTGCGTCCCGTCCGGACGGTGGTAGTCGAGCGGCACCTGGGCCCGGGTGCACTGGTAACCGCCGTCGCCGCAGGCACTCCAGTCGAGCGACGGCACGGCCACGCCCGGTAGCCCGCCGGCCGGCGGCGCGGCGGCGGGGGCCGCGTCGACCGCGCCCGCTGAAACCAGCATCAGGGCCGCGGCAGCGGCCAGGGACGACAGAAAGGAACCGGGGAATCTCATGGCCCGAAGTTAGGAGCCTTGCGTCCCCGTCCTGGGCGGAACCGCCTCGGCGTCACACGAAATGAGCACCGGCAGCAGGTGCTGCCGCACCAGTTCCAGGGCGGGTCGCCAGTCCGGGGGCAGCTCGTCCCGCGGCGGTGGGCCGGCGTCGAAGCGGGGATCGCCGGTGGTGACGACCACGGCGTCCGGCAGGACCACGACGTGCTGCCCGGCCCAGCCGGCGGCCAGCGACAGGCCGTCGCCGATCCAGATCCCGAAGCCGTACGGCAGCTCCTCGGGTGGCCCGCCCGGCGTCTGGGGAGTGGTCATCGCGGCGGCGAAGCCCGGATCGACCAGTGGCTGTCCGCCGGCCCGCCAGAGCTCGCCGAGCCGGCCCAGGGACTCGGCCGACAGGCGCAGATGCGCGTAGCCGTAACTGACACCGTCCGGGTCGGCGAGCCAGGACGCGTCGGTGATGCCCAGCGGCGCGAACAGCTCGGCGGTGGCGTACTCGCCGACCGGGCGGCCGAGGACCTGGGCCAGTCCGGCGGACAGCAGGTGGGCGGCGCCGTTGTCGTACCGGAAGACCTGACCCGGTGGGTCGATCCGCGGTGCGGAGGCGACCTGCGCGACCTGTCCACCCGGCAGGGCGGTGACCGCGTCGATGTCCCACGGCCCGTCGACGGCGGTGCCGCGGGTCATAGTCAGCAGCTGCCGCCAGGTCTGCCCGTGCGCGGGTGTGTCCCGCAGGTCGGGCAGCACCTCGTGCAGTGGTTCGTCCAGGCCGGGCAGCAGTCCGCGCCGGGCGGCCATCCCGGCCACCGTGGCGACGACGGTCTTGGTCACCGAGAAGACGTCGGCCACGGCCGATCCCCGGTAGTGCTCGTCGAAGACCGGGTCACCGCCGACGAGCACGCGCAGATGGCTGGTGTGGGCATAGCGGGGGTCCGTGCCGACCACGTCGCCGATACGGCGGCAGGCGGCACGGACCGCGGCAAGGTCCGGCATCCGGCGATGATCTCAGCGCCCCGGCGGCGCCGCACCCCGGTTTCCCGCCGTGCCCCGGCTTCTCGCCGCTGGGTCAGGCGTCGAGGTCGAGCACCCGGCGCAACGCGCGGCCGAGCCGGTCGAAGTCCTCGGAGGTCTGCCGGGCCGTCGCGCACAGGCGCAGCCGGGACTGGCCCTCCGGCACGGCGGGCGCGGGCACCGCGGAGACGTAGATGCCGTCGTCCAGCAGCTGCCGGGCCCACCGGTACGTCCGCAGCGTGTCGCCCAGCACCACCGGCACGATCGGCGTCTCCGTCGGTCCCGTGGTCAGCCCCAGGTCACGGACGAGGTTGGTCAGCCGGGCCGTGTTCTTCCACATGCTCTCGATGTGGTGCGGCTCGTCCAGCAGCACCCGGACGGTCTCGCGGACTGCCGCCGTGTTCGCCGGGGTCAGCGCGGACGAGAACATGTACGGCGCCGAGCCGTGCTGCAGGTAGTTGACCAGGCTCCGGCTGCCCGCGGCGAACCCGCCACCGGACGGGAACGCCTTACCGAGCGAGCCGGTGATGACGTCCACGGCACCGGCCGGGATGTCGGCGTGCGACGGGGTGCCCCGGCCGTCGGCGCCCAGCACACCGATCGCGTGGGACTCGTCGAGCAGCAGGAAGGCACCGTGCCGCTGCTTGGCCTCGACGATGGCGGCCAGCGGGGCGAGGTCACCGTCCATCGAGTAGACACCGTCGACGGCGACCAGCACCCGGGCGCCCGTGGCGCGGTGCCGGGCGAGCAGGGCATCCAGGTGTTCGACGTCGTTGTGCCGGAAGCGGACCGTCCGGGCGCCGGAGAGGCGGCACCCGTCGAGGATGCTGCGGTGCGCCTTCTCGTCGATGATCGCGACGTCGTGGCGGCCGAGCAGGGACGAGATCACGGCCACGTTGGCGTCGTACCCGCTGGAGTAGAGGGCGAGGGCCTCGGTGCCGAGGAAACCGGCCAGCTCGCGCTCGGTCTCCAGGTGCAGTTCCAGCGTGCCGGTCATCAGCCGGCAGCCGCCGGTGGTCGTGCCCCAGCGCAGCGCGGCGTCGGTCGCGGCCGCCACGATCCGCGGGTGCTGGTTCAGCCCTAGGTAGCCGTAGGTGGAGAAGAGCAGCAGCTCTCCGCCGGCGAAACCGCTGCGCACCGAGGCCGCCGCGTCGAGGGGCAGCCCGAAGGTGTACGCGTTCGCGTCCCGGCATTGGTCGATGCGCGACAGCCACTGCCGTGCGGCCTCGAAGTCCAGCAGCCCGCCCGGCTGCACGTCGGCCGAGTAGCGGGTGCCGGCGGGGTAGGCGGCGTACGGGTCGCTGGCGAAGTCACGCACCGCGTCGGTGTGCAGCAAGGCGTCAAATCCTGTTCCTGGTGCGGCGATTCGGGAGTAATCACCGCGCTTGCCCAGGATTGTCACGGTGACCGGGCTTCGTCAAGGGGGCAGCGAGCGCGGCCGCCGAATCCTGCCGCTTCGACCCCAGGCCGGGTCGGCTCCTCGGATCACCGGACCTGTCCGAACGTGCAGACTCGCGCCGGTCGGGCCGGGCCTGCCCAAATATCCGACAAAACGTGCATAGCGTCCTCGGCATGACGAAAACGCGGGTACTGGCCGTGGCCGGCGCGGCGGTCCTTGCCCTGACGGGTTGCACCGAGCAGCCCGCGCCGCCGGACCGCGCGGTCGCCCCGGAGCCCGCCGCGACGCAGGCGTTCGTGCCCCGCCGCGCATCGATGGGCGACCGCCCGGCTCCGGTCCCGGATCGGGGCAGCCCGGCCGCCCCGACGCCGACGGCGGTCACCACCGTGACCGTGCCGCCGGTCACGACTCCGCCGGCGCAGCCGGTGGCCGGCCGGGCCCGCCGGCCCGCGCAGGTGCAACGGGACACCCCGTCGGCCCCACCGCTGACGGACGTCACCGCGGACGAGGACACGAGCGCCGGGGACGACGCGGACGTGGACCCGGCGGCCGGCGACGACACGGCCGCCGGCTCCGATCCCGGATCGGCCGACGGACTGAACGGCGGCTTGCGCTGCGCCCGGGGAGACAACCACCGCCGCACCGGCCACCGGGTCGGTCGCTGGCGTTGCCGCTGAACGCGCCCCTCCCGCCGCAGCGGCACCGCCACCCGGTGCGGGGTCTGCCCGGCTCGTCGGCGGTAGGCGAGCCCGGCCAGTGCCGGGCCGGAGCCGAGGGTGCCGCCGCCGGCCAGGGTGACGGCGTGTTGCCGGCCGCGACGCCGGCGCCGCGGCAAACGGGACGCCGGGTGAGCTGGGCTCGGCCGTAGGCGGAGCCGGCCGGTGCAGGCGGCCGGCGCTGGTGTCGCGCGGCGTCGGGTGCCGCTGGACCGGAATCGGGGGCTGGATCCGCTCGCGGGCATCCCGGGCCGGCCTCGGGTCAGCTGAGCAGCGGGTCGTCCAGCAGGTGCTGGAAGGCGAGTTCGGCCGCGCCGATCAGGGCCGCGTCGTTGCCCAGCCCCGGGGTGCGCAGCCGGATGTGTTCACGGCACGCCGGCAGGGCCACCTCGTTCAGGCGGCTGCGGATCTGGGCCGCTGCGCCCAGGTAGATGTCACGCAGGGTGCCGCCGAAGATCACCGCTTCCGGGTTGAAGATGTTGGCCAGGTTGCCCACGCCGAAGCCGATCCAGTCGCCCACCTCGCGGACCGCGAACTGGGCCCGGCTGTCGCCGTGCGTCGCCGCCCGCACCACGCTCAGCACAGCCGCCCGGCCGGTCTCCCCCTCGCGGCCGGCCCGCCGGAGCAGCGCCTGCTCGCCGATCTCGGTCTCCCAGCACCCCCGGGACCCGCAACCGCACGCGCGGCCGTACGGGTTGACCACCATGTGGCCGACGTCGCCGCCGTGGCCGCCGTACCCGGTGACCCGGGCGCCGCCGGCGATGATGCCGGCGGCGACCCCGGCGTCGCCGTGCAGGTAGATGACGTTGTCGCAGCCGACGGCGGCGCCGCGGCTGTGCTCGACCAGGGCCGAGACGTCGGCGTGGTTGCCGACGGTGAGCCGGTGCTCGTCGCCCAGCTCGTCGCCGAGCGCGGCCCGGACCGGGTCGACCCAGCCGACGGTGGGGGAGAGGAGGACCGTGCCGTCCGCGCCCCGGATCCGGCCCGCGACCGCCACGCCGGTGCCGACGTGCCGCGCGCCGTCGGCCACCTCGTGGCGCATCTCGTGCACGAACGCGGCGAGCGGCTTGACCGCGTCGAGGACCGGCATGCCGGGCGGGCGTTCGCACTCGCGGCGGTCCAGGACGCGGCCGCCCAGGCCGACCCGGGCCGCGCGGAGCCGGTCGACCTCGATGCTCAGCGCGTACGCGTGGATCCGCGCCGACTCGGGCCGGACCACCAGCGACGGTCGTCCGGCGCGGCCGGTCTCGCGGGGCACCGCCTCGCTGACCAGTCCCGCGGTGGTCAGCTCGGCGGTCAGGGCGCCGATGGTGCTGCGGTTGAGGCCGAGCCGGTTGGTCAGCTCGGCCCGCGACGTCGCGCCGTGCAGGTGGACGTAGCGCAGCAGGGACCCGAGGTTGTGCCGGCGTACCTCCTCCGGGCTGGGGCCGGCCCGCATCAGCGCGCCGTCCCCGTACCCGAAGTTTCGCTCACCGGGTTCCGGTAGCTGCCGCCCTGCGTCGGGCCAGGGCGTCGACGCTGGCGGCGACCAGCAGGATGAGGCCGGTGAAGATGTACTTCTGGCCGGACGAGAAGCCCATCAGGCCCATCCCGTTGTCGATCACGGCGATCACCGCACCACCGATGACCGCGTTGATGATCTTTCCCTTGCCGCCGAAGAGGCTGGTGCCGCCGATGACGGCCGCGCCCACCGAGTAGAGCAGGATGTTGCTGCCACCGGTGTTCGGGTCGACCGAGCTGGCCCGGCTGACCGCCATGATGCCGCCGATCGCCGCCATGGTGGACGCGATCGCGAAGACCGAGATGCGGATCCGGTCGACCGGGATGCCGGCCCGGCGGGCCGCCTCGGTGTTGCCGCCGACGGCGTAGACGTGCCGGCCGTAGGTGGTCCGGCTCAGCACGAAGGTCCAGAAGATCAGGAAGGCCCCGATGATCGGGACCACGATCGGTACGCCCTTGAGCGAGTTGATCGCCGGGTTGACGGCCCGCTCCTGCGACAGCACCGCGGTGGTGGTCAGCACCAGCACCGCCAGGCCGCCGATGCGCAGCAGCACGATGCCGATCGGGTCCGTGACCAGGCCGCGGGCGGCGCGGCTGCGGATCCGGCTGAACTGCACCAGCGCGTAGCCGGCGACCACGCCGATGGCCAGGATCCAGCTCCACAGCACCGGGATGTTGTCGTTGTTGAGCGAGATGACGAACTGGTCGCGGATCGAGATGTTGATGCCGCCACCCAGCAGCACCAGCAGCAGGCCCTGGAAGCCCAGGAACGCGGCCAGCGTGACGACGAAGGACGGGATGCCGACCTTGGCGATCAGCAGGCCCAGCGCCAGGCCGATGACCACGCCGGTGAGCAGCGCGGCCGGGATGGCGAGATACCAGGCGACGCCGTGGTTGGTCAGCAGGATGGCCATGACCGCGCCGCACACGCCGCTGGCGAAGCCGGCGGACAGGTCGATCTCGCCGAGCAGCAGCACGAAGATCAGGCCCATGGCGATGAAGACCACCTGGGCGCCCTGAGTGAACAGGTTGGCGAAGTTCAGCGGGCTGAAGAACGTCTCCCGCGCGACGCCGAAGATCAGCGACAGGACGACCAGTCCGAGGACGGCGGGCAGGCTGCCCAGGTCGCCGCCGCGGACCCGGCCCCAGTAGTCGTGGATGTGGCCGGCGAGGGTCGGCTTGACCACCTGGACGCCGCCGGCCGTGGTCGTGGTGGTGGTCACTGGTCCCCTCCGGGCGTGATGTCGATGGCGTCGCTGGCGAAGTCGGCGGGCTTCTCCGGGGGCAGGCCGAGGTTGCCGCTGCGTCCGGAGGTGATGAGTTCGACGATCTGGGAGTGGGTGACGTCGGTGGTTTTGACCTGGGCGGCGGTGCGGCCGAGGTAGAGGGCGGCGACGCGGTCGGAGACGGCGAAGACGTCGTTCATGTTGTGGGAGATGAGTACGACGCCGAGGCCGTTGTCGGCGAGGCGGCGGACGAGTTCGAGGACCTGGGCGGTCTGGGCGACGCCGAGGGCGGCGGTGGGTTCGTCGAGGATGACCACGCGGCTGTTCCAGAGGACGGCTTTGGCGATGGCGACGGTCTGGCGTTGGCCGCCGGAGAGGCTGGCGACGAGTTGGCGCAGGCTTTTGACGGTGCGTACGGAGAGGCTGGCGAGGGTGTCGCCGGCCATTTGTTCCATGGTGGGTTCGTCGAGGACGAGTCCGCGGACTTTTTCGCGGCCGAGGAACATGTTCTGGACGATGTCGAGGTTGTCGCAGAGGGCGAGGTCCTGGTAGACGACTTCGATGCCGAGGGCGGAGGCGTCGCGGGGGCTGTGGATGGCGACCTGGTTGCCGTCGAAGGTGACGGTGCCGGCGTCGATGGTGTAGATCCCGCTGACGCATTTGACCAGGGTGGACTTTCCGGCACCGTTGTCGCCGACCAAGGCGGTGACCTCGCCGGGGTAGACACTCAGTCCGACATCGTGCAGGACCTGGACGGGACCGAAGCTCTTGTCGATCCCGTTGAGTTCCAGGAGGGGTGTCGCGGCCACGGTGGTTCTCCTTCGCTTGGTGACCGGGTTCGTCGTGGCAGCGCCACTGGCGGTGGGATGGGGGTGACCCGGCGCGGCGCCGCCCACGCCCGTGCGGGCGGGAGCGGCGCCGAGTCGAACGGGACGACCCGCGATCAGCTCAGGTCAGCTGATGCCCGCGTCGGTGCAGGCCTTGGCGAAGTCGGGGGTGCACAGCTGCTCCTTGGTGACGAACCCGTCGGCGATGACGTCCTTGACGTTCGCCTTGGTGATCGACTGCGGGTCCAGCAGCACCGAGGGGACGTCCTTGCCGGACTCCACGTCCTTGGTGACGCCGGTGGCGGTGGTCGGCTTCTGGCCCTTGGCCAGCGCGATAGCCAGCTCGGAGGCCGCGTTGGCCTCCTTCTTGATCGCCTTGTAGACGGTCATGCACTGGTCGCCGGCGAGGATGTTCTGCAGGCCCTGCACGGTCGCGTCCTGGCCGGTGACCGGGACCTGGCCGTTGAGCTTGTTCTTCTTCAGCACCGCGATGGCGGCGTTGCCCAGGCCGTCGTTGGCGGCGAGCACACCCTTGATGTTCTTGTTCGAGGTGAGCATCTGCTCGAAGATGGTGCCGGCCTGCGCGTTGTCCCAGTCCGGTACGGCCTGGTCCGGGCCCTTCTCGTAGTCGCCCGAGTCGTACTTGAGCTTGAGGACCGAGTCGTAGCCCTGCTTGAACAGAGTGGCGTTGTTGTCGGTCGGGGAGCCGTTGAGCTCGGCCACGACCGGCTTGGTGTACTTCTTCTCGGTCAGGCAGTCCACCAGGCCCTGACCCTGCAGCTCGCCGACCTTGACGTTGTCGAACGACACGTAGTAGTTCGCGCCGCCGTTGAGCGTCAGGCGGTCGTAGTCGATGGTCGCGATGCCGGCGTTCTTGGCCTTGTCCAGCACGGCCTTGCCGGTGCCGGAGTCCAGGTTGACGATCATCAGGACCTTGACGCCGCTGGAGATCATGCCGTCGGCGATCGTCTGGAACTGGGTCTTGTCACCCTGGGCGTTCTGGATGTCGGCCTGGACCCCGGCCGCGTCGAACGCCGCCTTCAGGTACGTGAGGTCGGCAGTGGCCCACCGCGCCGAGCTCTTGGTGTCCGGCAGGATGACGCCGACCTTGCCGACGGACGAGCCGCCGGTGCTGCCGGAGTCGCCGCTGCTGTCGTCACCGCACGCGGCCATGCTGCCGGTGGCCAGCAGGCTTGCCGCGGCCAGGGCGAATAGTCCTTTACGCATACCTTGGTGTCCTTTCGGGTGTTCCGGGCCTTCGATCGGCTTCGATGGTGCCACTGCGCGGGAGAGTCACTCCCGGAGGTGTTCAAGATCAGGAGCGAGTTTGTTGTGCCCGGCAACGTTTTCCCATAACGACCGGTTGCACAAGGGTGTCGGCGGGCGATCTTGAAACACGGGATAACAATCCGGCAACACGGCGGTGATACGAGGATTTCCGGGCTCGGCGAGCGTTGGCCGGCCGGGTCGTGGTAATCGCTGGAAACGACACAGAATGGGCCGGTGCGGTCCGCCGCGTGTCCGACCTCGACCCATTTAAGGGGAAAGGATCCCGGCCGGTTGGGCCCGAAACTTTCGAAGGGATGATCTTCCCTGGCTCCGCCCCGACCCGGACACGGGGTCGGTCGTTCGGACGGGTCCTCGATCCAACGAAGGGGGAGAGGCCCTCCGCAACTTTCGGAGCGGACTTGAGGTGTACCGGCTGTGGCGGGGGTGCACCGGCTCCTCGGTCGATGCGGTGTGGGCTGCCGCGGTGCTATTCCGGATTGTGCGGTGGTGGCCCGGGAATGGGTGTGATCAACGGGGAGTGGCCAGTGCTTTTCCCGGAATCCGCGGTCGATATCCTGGTGCGCCGGGTCGGGAAGCAGATGGACCCGGCGACCCCCGGGAGAACAAAGATGAACGGTGCCGATCCCGGCCGCTGGTCGGCCGTCGCCGAAAGCTGGTCGCGGCTGTGGGGCGCATTCGCCGAGCCGGCCTGGGACGCGGTGCTCATCGCCGCCGGGGTGGGCCGTGGTGCCCGCGTCCTCGACGTGGGCTGCGGTGCGGGCGACCTGCTCGCCCACCTCGCCGGCCGCGGGATCTCGGCCGCCGGCATCGATCCGGCGCCCGGCATGGTGGCGTACGCCCGCACCCGCGTGCCCGGCGCCGACGTCCGCGTCGGCACCGCCGACCACCTGCCCTGGCCCGACGCCGGCTTCGACCTGGCGGTCTCGGTCAACGCCCTGCAGTTCGCCGAGGACACCCTCGACGCGTTGAGCGAGCTGATCCGGGTCACCGTCCCCGGTGGACACGTCGCGGTCGCCAACTGGGCCGAGGGGGACCGCAACGATCTGACCGTCATCGAGGACGCCGTGGCCCGGGCCGCCGACGAGGAACCACTGCCCGACGGGGAGCTACGACTGCCGGGCGGCCTCGAGGAGCTGCTGCACGACGGCGGTCTCACCCTGGTCGCGGCCGGGATCGTCGAGCTTCCGTGGCGGGCGCCCGACGACGACACGCTCGTCCGTGGCGTCCTGCTGGGCGAGGATCCGGCCACCATGGCGGCCACCGCGCCGACCGTGATCGCCGCGGCTCAGCCCTTCCGCACCCCCGACGGCGGGTACACCCTCGTCAACGCGTTCCGTTACGCGGTCGGCCGGACGGCGCGCTGAGCGTCAGGGCGCCGTGCCCGATATGCGACGATTGCCGGCATGCCACTGTCTCGTCGCACGCTCCTGCGCGCCGCCGTCGCGATCCCGGCCACCTGCGCCGGAGCCGGACCGGCTTTCACCGCCGGCGGCCCGAAGACCGGCGGCGCGGCGGCCGGCGGCCCGAGGACCGGCGGCGCGGCGGGCACCGGACCGACGGCCGGTGACTGGAAGGCGCTGGCCGCCGGCCTGGAGGGAACGGTGGAACTCCCCGGCACGGCGACCTTCGCCGCGGCCCACCGCCTGGTCGATCCCCGCTTCGATGCGGTCCGGCCGCCCGCGGTCGCCCGGTGCGCCGCCCCGGCGGACGTGACCGAGGTGATCCGTTTCGCGCGGCGCTTCGGCGTACCGGTGGTGCCGCGCGGCGGCGGCCACTCCTATGTGGGCGCGTCGACCAGCCGGACCGGCGTGGTCCTCGACCTGCGCGGGCTCCGCGCGATCGGCTACGACGCGGGCAGCCGTATGGCGACGATCGGCGGCGGTGCCCGGCTCATCGACGTCTACGACCGGCTCGACGCCCACGGCGTCTCGATTCCCTCGGGTTCGTGCGGGACCGTCGGCATCGGTGGGATCACGCTGGGCGGCGGCATCGGGATGGCGGCTTCCGCGTACGGGATGACCTGCGACGCGGTGATCGCCGCCGAGCTGGCCACCGCCGACGGCCGGCTCCGCACCGTGCACGCCGGCCGGGAGCCGGAGCTGTTCTGGGCGCTGCGCGGCGGCGGAGGCGGCAGCCTCGGGGTTGTCACCAGCTGGCGGATGCGCACCTACCCGGCGGCCCCGGCCGGCACCTTCGTGCTGACCTATCCGTGGAGTACGGCGGCCCGGGTCGCGGCCGGCTGGCAGGCCCGGCTGTCCCGGGCGCCCGACGAGACCTGGTCGTCCTGCCAGTTCGCCTCCGACGCGCGCGGTGCCCGCAGCGTACGGATCGCCGGCGTGCTGCTCGGCGGGGCCGCGGACGCCGAGGTGGCGGCGATCGTCCGGGCCATCGGCCAGGACCCGGCCACGGTACGCGTCGAGCGCCTCCCGCACCGCACCGTCGTGCACAACCGCGGCGGCTGCGACGACGTCGGTGACTGCGGCCCGCGCGCCACCGAGCTGGTCGGCAGTGACGTCTTCCCGCGCATCCTGCCGCCCGATGCCGTCGCCGCCCTGCTGGCCAGCGTGGAACGCCGGTCCCAGGCCCGCCGGCCGGGCATCGCCAAGCTCAAACGGATGACCGGCGTCCAGGGCCGGGTGGCTCCCGGCGCGACCGCGTTCCCGTGGCGTGGCATGCACACGATGCTGCAGTGGCTGGTCCAGCCGGCGGCCGGTGACCCGGCCACGGTCCGCGACGGCTACGCCTGGATCGACGGCGGCCACCGGGCGATGGCCCGCTGGTCGGCCGGCCGCTACGTCAACTACCTCGAACCCGATCCGGCCCAGGTGCCGCGCTACCACGGCGCCAACCTGGCCCGGCTGCGCCGGATCCGCGGCGCCGCCGACCCGGACCGCGTCTTCCGCTCGCCGTACGCCGTCTGAGGGCCTGCTGTTTCGGGGCTGACCAGCAGGGAACCAGAGCAGCATGTTCCCCGCTGAGAATCTGCGCGACTGGCGCGGCGAGAAAGTCATCGACCCCGACGGCTCCAAGATCGGCGAGCTGGAGGCCGTCTACGTCGACACGGCCACCGACCAACCGGCGTTCGCGACCGTACGGACCGGCATGATCGGCCGCCACCGGCTCACCTTCGTGCCGCTGGACGGGGCCACCGTGAGCCCGAGTGCCGTCCGGGTGCGCTACGACAAGAAGGTCGTCGGCGACGCGCCCACCATCGATCTCGACGGTGAGCTGGCGGCCGGCGACGAGCCCGGCGTCTTCGCCCACTACAACCTGCCGTACCAGCCGGGAGGCGCGGGGGAGCGCCGCCTGGCCCGCCGCTGATCCACTACTGGACGGGCCGGCCCAGTAGGGTGCGGACGTGCGTCGCAGCCTTTCCGCCGGCCCCTCCGGTGGCGTGCGGCTGGTGCCGGACGTCCTCGCCGCGGCCGTCGTCGTCCTGGTGTTCTGGGCGCCGCCCACGCTCGACTCCGCGAGCCCGGCCCGCTCGGCCGCGGGCTGGGCCCTGGCGGCGCTCACCGGCCTGGCCATGGTCTCGCGGCGGCGGTTCCCCGGCGCGGCGACCGTGGCCGCGGCGATCGCCACCGTCACCGGCAATGCCCTGGGCCTGTGCCAGGACCCGATGCTGGCCGTGGCCTGGTGCCTGTACCCGCTCGCCGTCGCGCGCGCTGCGCGCACCAGGCTGCCCGTCCTCGTGCTGGCCTGCGTCGCGCTCAGCCTCGCCGCGGTGACCGGCGTCCCGTCCAGCGACATGACCGGGCTCGGGCAGCGGGCCGTCGTGGCCGTCGCCGCGGTCAGCGTCGCCTGGCTGCTCGGCACCATGGTCGGCCGGGGCATCGCCGCCACCAGGGAGGCGGAGCGTGCCCGCGTCCAGCTGGAGGTCGCCCGCGACGTGCACGACGTGGTCGGTCACGCGCTGGGCGTCATCAGTGCCGAGGCCGGCGTGACCCGGGGCCTCGCCGACGCCGGTGAGCAGGAGCTGCGGGATTCCCTGGCCGGCATCGAGCTGCACGCGCGGCGGGCGCTGGAAGAGGTGCAGGTGCTGGTCCGGGGACTGCGTTCGGCGCCTCCGCCGGTCACCGGGCTGTCCTCGGTCGTCGACACCACGCGCGCCGCCGGCGTCGACGTACGGGCCCACATCACCGTCGACGAGCAGGTCGAGGACGCCGTCGGGGCTGTCGTGCTGCGGATCGTGCAGGAGTCGCTGAGCAACGTGGTGCGCCACGCGGCGGGCGCGCCGTGCACGGTGGACGTCCACGAGACGGGCGGTGCGGTCGTCGTCCGGGTCCGGGACCGTGGGCCGGGCGCCGCCGGACGCGAGCACACCGGCTTCGGCCTCGCCGGGATGAGCGAACGGGCCCAGCTCGTCGGCGGCACCGTCACGTGGGGTGACCACCCCGGCGGTGGCTTCGAGGTCAGTGCGCGCCTGCCCGTCCGGGAAGGTGGTGGCCGGTGACCGCGGCCATCAGCGTGTTCCTGGCCGATGACGACGACCGGTTCCGCGGCATCTACCGCAAGCTGTTCGACCGGACGCCCGGCTTCCGGGTCGCCGGCGAGGCAGCGGACGGGGAGACCGCCGCCCGGCTCGTCGGGGCGCTGAAGCCGGCGGTCGCGCTGCTCGACGTGCAGATGCCCGGCGCGAGCGGACTGGAGGCCGCCCGCCGCCTGCTGCCGGCCACGACCACCAAGGTCATCATGCTGACCACCTTCGACCTCGACGAGTACGTCCACGAGGCCCTCACCCTCGGCGCCTCCGGCTTCCTGCTCAAGAACGCGTCCCCGCCCGAGGTCCTGCACGCCGTACGCACCGTCCACGCCGGCCACGCGATGCTGGCCCCGGAGATCACCGCCAGGCTGATGCGGCAGTTCGCGCCGCGCCGGCCCGAGCGGCGGCATGCCTTCGCCGGCCAGGTGCTGTCCGCCCGCGAGACCGAGGTCATCCGGTACGTCGCCCGCGGCTACACCAACCAGCAGATCGCCGACGAACTGACGCTGAGCGTGGAGACGGTCCGCACGTACCTGCGCCGGATGTTCGCCAAGCTCGACGTGAACGACCGCACCCACCTCGCCGTGCTGGCGTACGAGGCGGGCCTGCTGCACGAACCTCGCTAGATGTCTACTTCCGGGTGACGCGGGCCGGCGACCGCGCCCAGCAGGCTGGTGTCCGTGATCGACATCGCCCACCTCAGCAAACGCCACGGCGGCCGGCCGGCCGTCGACGACGTCAGTTTCACCGCACGGCCCGGGCCGGTGCCGGAGCGCCGGGCCGTCGACCACCTCACCTGGATCGCCCGGTCGAACCGGATCCCCCGGGCCCGGGTGAGTGCGGTCCTCGAACTCGTCGGCCTGGCCGAGGTGGCGAGGCAGCGGGTGAAGCGGTACTCGCTCGGGATGGGACAGCGGCTCGGCATCGCCGCGGCCCTGCTCGGCGAGCCGGACGTGCTGGTGCTGGACGAACCGGTGAACGGGCTGGACCCGGAGGGGATCCGCTGGGTGCGGCAGCTGTTGCGGGACTATGCGGCGTCCGGGCGTACCGTGCTGCTGTCCAGCCACCTGATGGCCGAGACGGCCGGGACCGCCGACGACCTGGTGGTCATCAACCGGGGCCGGATCGCTGGGCAGGGTACGGTCGCCGAGGTCACCGCGGGCCATCCATCGCTGGAGGCGGCTTTCTTCGCTCTGACCGGCGAACGGACTGCGGCATGAGAGCCGCCGTCCGCGCGGAACTCACCAAGATCACCACCCTGCGCACCGGCTGGCTCGTGCTCGGCGCGATCCTAGCCCTCCAGCTCCTCGTGGAGGTGCAGGTGGTGGGTCTCACCGCCGACGCGGTCGCCAACATCACGCCGGACGGGTCCATCGAGATCTTCCTCGGCCGGCGTGAGCCCGCCCGCGCGGCCCTGCTCGAGGGCATCCGCGCGTCCTCCCTGCAGATGAGCGTGTTCCTGCCCGCGCTGGCTGCCGTGATCGCCGGGCAGGAGTTCCGCGGCGGGCAGCTCGGGCTGACGGTGCTCGCCGTGCCCCGGCGGGGCCGGTTGCTCGCGGCGAAGCTGCTCGCGGCGGCCGGATACCTCACCCTGGCGGCGGTGCTGATCGCCACGATCAGCACCGTGTTCAGCTACCAGGGCGTCAAGGACCGGTACCCCGGGCTGCCGGTCAGCGCCGACGCGATCGCGGGCCAGGCCAGGTTCATCCTGTACGCGGTCCTGCTCGGCCTGAGCACGTACGCGATCGCCGTCATCGCCCGCAGCACCCTGGTGGCCATCGGGGTCAGCCTCGCGCTGATCACCGTGACGATGACCCAGGTGCTGGCCGGCGCACCCGGACTGGACGCGCTCCTGCCGGTCAGCGCCGGCCGGAACCTGCTGCTCAACCCGGCGACCGGCGACCTGACGTCGAGCCCGCCGCGGGCCGTGCTGGTCCTGGTGGGCTGGGCGCTGGTGACCGCTCTGCTCGCCGGGGTCACCCTCGTACGGCGGGACGCCCGGTGACCGCCCTGATCGCCGCCGAGCTGGCCAAGATCCGTACCCTGCCGGCGGTCTGGATCGCCCTCACCGGCGTGCTCGCCGCGAACGGTGCGCTCGGCGTCCTCGCCGCGACGGATGCCGTCCGCGTCGCCGGCCCCGACGGCCCGGCCCCGATCGCCCGGCTCGGCGCCCCGCTGCTGGCCCCGGTCTACGTCTTCGTCGCGATCGCGGTCTTCGCCGCCGGCAGCGAGTTCCGCGGCGGTCAGGTCCGGGTCAGCCTGCTCGCCGTGCCGCGCCGGACCAGGCTGTTCGCCGCCAAGTCCGCGGTGTGCGCGCTGGTCAGCGTGCTCGCGGCCGTCCTGGTGGTGCTGCCGTTCCTCCGTGCCGCCGCGGGCACCGGCCTGCCCGCGCTGGTGACCGCGTACCTGCTGCTCGCCCTGGTCGGCTATGGCTTCGCCGTCATCGCGAGGACCGCCGTTACCCCGCTCGCCGTGCTGGCCGCAGCGGCCCTGCTGGTCGCGCCGATGCTCCGCGGCGTCGTCCCGGCCCTGGTGCAGTACCTGCCGCACGACGCGGCGCTGAGCCTCGTGGGCCTGCCCGGTGGCCCGGCCGCCCTGGGCCGGACCGGCGGCCTGCTCGCCCTGTCGTCCTGGGCCGCCGGGTGCGTCGCGGCCGCCTGGCTGGTCTTCGTCCGCCGTGACGCGTAAGGAGGCGATGGTGTCGAAAAAGGCCAAAACGGTCGCCGCGCTCGTCGCCGTCGTGGTGGCAGCCGTGGCCGCGCTCGTCGTGCTGTACCCGATCGTCGTCGCGGCCGCCTGTCCCGGCTGCTACGGGCTGCGCCGGGCCGCACCGGACGTGTACGTCGACGACGGCGCGACGCCCGAGCAGCGGCGTCAGATGGTGGACATGATCGCCGCGGCGAGGCAGCGGGTCAGCGACTACCTCGGAGCGACGCGCAGCAGCCCCCGCGTCCTGGTATGCCTCAGCGCGGACTGCTACGAGCACATCGGCGGTGGCGGCGAGAAGGGACAGGCCCTGCGGGATCGTGCGCTGGCGCTGTCCCCGGACGGCGCCAACGAGGTGATCGCCAGTCACGAGCTGACCCACGCCGAGCTGTACCGGCGGCTCGGCTCCCGCTACGACGAGGTGCCGCGCTGGTTCCATGAGGGCATCGCGGTGCTGGTCTCCGACGATCCCCGTTACCTGACCGCGAAGCCGCCGGGCGAACGCTGCCCGATCGACCACGCCCGGGCGCTGGCGGCCATCCGCGCCGGCGCGGCGCCCTCGACGGACTTCTACCGCGACAGTGCCTGCGTGGTGGACCGGTGGGCCGCCGCGCACGGCGGTGCCGATGCCGTGCAGGACCTCGTCCGCCGCCTGCGAGCCGGCGAGTCCTTCGCCGCAGTGGTGGTCATCTAGCCGCCCGCAGCAGGCGGCGCAGGCTGGCGATGATCTCACCCTCGTGCTCGGCCAGGATCGGGATGGTGGCGTCGGCCAGCTGGAAGATGTCCGGCCCCTCCAGCTCGGTCAGGGTCCGGCGCAGGGTGGCGACCCGGGCGTCCGACGGCGGGTGGTCGGCGACGATCGCCGCGCCGCCGAGCTCCGGCACCTCGTCGCGCACGCGGTTCAACAGGTGGTCGACCGCGAAGAACAGGAACGTCCCGGTCACCGCGATCGACTTGCGCAGCAACGGGCTCTGCTCCTGCTCGTCGTGGTCCAGGGCTTTCAGGGCGAGCAGCATGCCGATCTCGTCCGCCTCGAACTCCTGGTCGTGACTCTTGCGCAGCCACTCGGTGCCGCTCGGGCGCCGGCCGGTACTTCTGAGGTGGCCGGCGAGGAAGTGGCCGTACTCGTGGGCCACGGCGAAGGTCTCCGCGGCGTCGGCGTACAGGTAACTCAGCACGCCGCGGGTGGTGCCGTCGACCTCCTGCTTGCCGCCGCGCCCGGGATCCGTGTGCAGCACGTACGCCGCCAGCGAGCTGACCAGGTTCTCGTCCGCGTGCCGCCGGCGGCGTTCCATGGCCGGCGTGGTCGGCTGGACGTCATAACCGCCGTCCGGGCGCCGCTCGGCCACCCGCACCCTGGTGTTGAGCGCGAGGGCCACCTCGACGAGCAGGTAGTGCAGGCCGGTGTTGATCAGCAGCAGCGTGCCGTGGCGGGCGGCGAGCGCTTCGGCGTTGAACGACCGGTGGGGATACTCGCCGACGTACACCGGGCCGGGCAGCTCTCCGCCGAGCTCGCGGACCGCCCGCTCGATCCGCGCCGAGGTGGCGGCGTAGCGGTCCCGCGGCTCGCCGCCGGACGGCTCGGGCGGCGCGGGCGGCAGCAGGTTCGTCTCGCCGTAGTCGGCCGCCGATCGCTGCGCCTGCTCCGTGATCCGGGCGATCAGGAGCGCTTCCTCCTCGGGCGTGGCGGTACGCCCGACGAGTTCCTCCAGGCCCTGGGCCCGCAGCAGTTCGCGGTACTCGGCGGCCAGCGCCGCGCGCGCCGCGTTCACGGCTGGCCCTGCCAACCGGCGCCGGGCACGTCGGTGGGCCCGCCGGTCACGGCCACCGCGAAGTCCTGCGGCCCGAAGAGCAGCTCCGACACGGCGGTGACCTCGATGGAGTAGTCGCCCGGACCGGCCCGGTCGAGGCGGACGATCTGCACGTTGTTGGCGGTGTCGGCAGTCGCGTAGGCGGTGCGGCGCTGCTCGTTGCCGGACCAGCGGCGCCCGTCCGCCCGGTGCACCACCACCAGGCTGAGCGCGTGCTGGATGCCGCGCCCGGGCGGGTCGGTCCATGCCAGACACACGCGCAGCGGGCCGGGATCGGTGCGGTGCAGCGTCAGCCGGACGGTCTGCCCGAGCCGGTCCAGCGGTCCGCAGGGGGAGGCGGCCGCCCAGGTGTCGACGTACATCGCGGGCAGGGCGCCGGCCAGGTCGAGCAGGCCGAAGCCCTGGTGGCAGTTGGGCGGGTACGGATGCTGCGCCGCCGCGTCCCGGCCGCCGAGCCAGCGGGTGCCGTTGAGCAGCGAGGCCTTGAGCAGGGCGGCGCTCGGCACGTGGGCGTGGCCGGTGAACCATTCCCGGACCAGGGCCGCGGCTCCGGCGACGAGCGGCGCGGCCATGCTGGTGCCGCCCAGCACCGCGTAGTTGTCGTCCCAGTCCCGCCAGAAGGAGCGGTCGGGGGCGAGGGCGGACCGGGTGGACACGACGCAGGTCCCCGGCGCCACCAGGTCCGGCTTGATCCGGTCGTGCTCCTGGCACGGTCCCCGGCTGCTGAACGCGGCCAGCGAGTCCGGGTCGCCGCCGAGCCGCTCGTCGCCGATCGGGGCGTCCGGGAAACCGGCCGGGGACCACTCACGCCAGGTCAGGTCCGGGACCCCCCGGGTGCTGCGGCTCGCGCCGACGGTCAGGGCGTTCTTGGCGGTGGCCGGCGCGGTCACCGAGAACAGGTCGACGAAGCCGGCCGGCACGTGCCGGGGAGCCAGGGCCCGCCCGGCGTTGCCCGCGGCGACGACGACGAGCATGTCCGGGTGCTCGCTGACGAACTCGTCGATCTCCAGCGAGCTCATCCGGTAGACCGAGCCGGCCTCGGCGCCCCAGCTGTTGTTGTGGATCCGGGCGCCCGCGTCGTAGGCCTCGGCCAGCAGGTCGTTGAGGTCGACGGGCAGGCCGGAGAGCCGGCCGGCGGCGTCCAGGACGGACTGGAAGAAGACCGAAGCGCCGGGCGCCGCGCCGCGGAACGTGCCCCCCGAGGCGGACCCGTCCCCGGCCAGGGTGCCGGCCACGTGGGTGCCGTGGCCGTGCGGATCGCTGGCGTCGTTCGGCCGGCCCCGGGCGACCACCTGCAGCAGGCGGCCCTTGAGGTCGGGATGCCGGCTGTCGACGCCGGTGTCCGCGATCGCGACGACCTGGCCGCGCCCGGTAAGCCCGGCCAGGGCGGGCACGGACGCGCGCAGGCCGACGATGCGCTGCGCGTGGTCGTTGGCCAGCTCCGGGGCGACGTAGAGGTCGACGGCCGCCACGTCCTGGCGCCGGGCCAGCTCGACCAGCGCGGGATCACCGAAGCGGCACCGGAAGCGCACCTTGCGGCGTCCGGCGCCGTCCTCCGGCCAGCTCTGCCGGGCCAGCCAGGCGCGGATCGCCGGCAGGTCCGCCGCGCGGTGGGCGAGCACCTCGTAGCGCACGGGCCGGGCCCCGGGCGGTTGCCCGCCGGGGGACACCACGTTGCCGGCGTCGGCGGTGTCGCTGAGCCGGTACGGCCGCACCTCCAGCACGAACGCCAGCGCCGCCACAGCAGCCCCGCGCCCGCCGGGGATCCGGGTCACGTAGAGCTGGTCGGCGACCCGTTCGAGCACGGCGGCGTCGAGCGCGGCCAGCTCGTCACGCCAGGACGGCGGTGGCACCGGCACCGTCCGCAGCAGGACGGTCTCGCCGTACCCGGGTTGCTCGGCCTTCGGGGTGTCGTCGAGGTCCGGCAGGGTCAGCGAGCCGAGCATGGCGTACCGCGACGGCGGCGCGAGTGGCGGGACCGGCCCGGCGGCTGGGTCTCCGACGGAATGGATGATCAGTCCGAGCCGGCGCAGCTCGGGCAGGTTCCGTTCGTCGGTGGCGCCGGAGACCACGTCGCCGCGTACGGCATTGCCGGCCAGCAGAGCGAGCACGGCATCCCGGTCGCTGCCGCCGGCCAGGTGCCCGACCACCGAGATCACGAGCGGCGGCCGAAGAAGCGCCGGGACGAAGCCGGCAGCACCCGCAGTCGTTGCGCCGCCCGGGTGGCCACCTCGGGCACCGAGGACTTCGCGGCGAGCTGGTAGAAGCGGCGCGATCTGGTCAGGTCACCGGCCTGCTCCCAGTACCAGCCCAGGTTGTGCGCGGCGAACGCCCGGCTGCGGTCGTCGGTGGCCTTGTCGTACGCGAACTCCCACAGCCGGCGGGCCTGCGCCTGGTGGCCGGCCTCGTCCTCCAGCATGCCGAGGTTGATCGCGCCCTCGACGGCGAACTCCGGGATGCCGAGGTCGATGGCGAGCTGGAAGGCCCCGCGGGCCCCGGCCAGGTCACCCAGCTCTTTGCGGACGTTGCCGAGCTGGCGGGCGGCCGCGGAGCGGAACACCGGATCGGCGCCGGTCTGCTCGGTGGCGCCGCGCAGCGCTGCCTCCGCCCGGCCCGGCTCGCCCAGCTCGATCAGGGACAAGCCGAGGTGCAGGTGCACGGCCGCCACCTCGCTGGGCGTCTTGGCCACCGGCGCGGCCCGCTCCAGCCACAGCACCGCCTTGGCGTGCTCGCCGTGCTGGTGCGCGTCGATCCCGATCTGCGCGGCGAGCAGGGTGGTGAACGCCCGGCTGAGCGCCTCGTGCTCGGTCTTGCGGGCCGACGTGGCCTGCCCGTACATCGTGTCGCGCAGGGAACTGGCGAAAGCGCCGCGGGTGAACTGCCGGCCTTGGCCGTCGCTGCCGAACCCGGCGAAGTCCGCGGTCGGGCGCAGCACGTTGCCCCAGGGGCCGGAGCCGTCCGCGGCCGCGTCGACGTGCTCGCGCGGGGCGACCAGCTGCAGGTCCTCCTCGGTGCGCGGCCGGTCCCCGCACACCGGGCACGGCCGGCCGACGCACCGCGCCTTGAGGGCCTGGTACTCCTCCGGGCCCATCACCACCTGGTGGTGGACACAGTGGCCGCACCGGTGCGACAGCACGAAGATGTTCAACGACGCCTCCCAGGCGGGCGGACAAAGCCACCCTACGACGCGGGCGTATCCCTGTGTACCCGAGAAGCTCCGGTGGGTGAGAGGGCTGGCAGCATGCGGCCATGCAGCCGGCCTGCCGCCTGGTCGTCCAGATCGGACACCTCGCGCAACGCCAGCCAGGCGGCCCCCACGGCGGGATCGTGCGAGGTGGCGACCGGGCCGGGCAGAGCCGCGAGCACGGCCTCCCGTACCGGGGTGTCGCCGGTGAGCAGGCCGCCGGCCAGCACGACCGGGCCGTCGGGGGGTCCGAGCTCGGCCAGGGTGGCGACGAGCCGGGTGCCGGCCTCGGTGGTCAGCCGTACGGCGAGGGGGTCGCCGGCCCGGGCGGCGGCGCAGACCACCGGAGCGAGCGCGGCGAACGCCGAGGGCGGCTGGCGTCCGGCCCAGTGCACGAGCTGATCGCACGAGGCCACCGCGGCGTGGGTGGCCACGGCGGCGGCGAGCCCGCGGGGTGCGGAAGCCGGCCACGTACGGGCCACCGCCCGGACGGCGTGCAGGCCCAGCCACAGGCCTGAGCCCTCGTCGCCGAGCAGCCAGCCGAGCCCGTCCGCCGTGCCCGTGACGCGGCGGCTCTCCAGCCGGGCCGCCACCGCGCCGGTGCCCGCGATGAGCACCGCGCCGGAGGGTGCCGGGGTGCCCGCGGCGAACGCCGTGACCGCGTCCCCGGTGACGGTGACCGGGCAGGTCAGGCCGGTTGCCCGCCACTGCTCGTCGAACGCCTCCGACACCCGGGGATCCGCCAGGGCGCTGCGACCGGCTACTCCCACGACACCCGCGATCACCGTGGCCGGGTCGTGGCCGCGCAGGGCTGTGCGCACCGCCGTACCGATGGCCCGGGCGGCCCGGGGCCCGGCCGCCGCGGGGTTGCCCGGGCCGGCCGAGCCGCGGCCCACCACCGCGCCCTGCGTGGTGGCGACGACGGCGCGCGACGCCGTCCCGCCGGCGTCGACTCCCAGCACCAGCTTCACGCAAGGAATCGAAACATAGAAAGTTTTTGTTGACCAGAAGCCACAGTGGTCGTAATTTTCATCGACATAGGACGACGATGAAAACGAGGATCAGCACAATGAGGATCGGGTGACGGGCGAGAGCGGCGGTCTGCTGGTGCGGCTGCGCATCGAGGGGCCGAGCATGCCGGAGGCGCTGGCGAAGATCGCCGAGACCATCCTGGCCGATCCGGAGACGGCCGCCCACGCCAGCATCGTGGACCTGGCCGAGCGGTCCGGCACCTCGACCGCCACGGTCACCCGGTTCAGCCGGGCCCTCGGTTTCAAGGGCTACGCGAACCTGCGGGTCGCCGTGGCCACCGAGACCGGCCGGGCCGAGCAGGCCCGCTGGGAGACCGACATCAGCGGCGACATCAATCCCGGCGACCAGCTCGACAAGGTGCTGGACGTGATCACCGCCGCCGACACCCGGGCCATCCAGGCCACGGCGTCCGGTCTGGACACCGCGGCGATCGAGCGGGTGGCGGCGGCGATCGCCACCGCCGGGCGGGTGGAGATCTTCGGGCTGGGCAGCAGCGGCACGGCGGGCAGCGAGATGGCCTTCCGGCTGGAGCGCATCCGCGTCCCGGTGCGGTACCGCGCCGACACCCACACCGCCCTGACCAACGCCGCGCTGCTCGGACCCGGTGACGTGGCGATCGCCCTGTCGCACTCCGGCCGCACCCGCGAGGCCATCGAGACCCTCGCCGAGGCCGCCGACCACGGGGCGCTGACCGTCGCGGTGACCTCGTTCGCCCGGTCGCCGCTGGCCGAGGTCGCCGACGTCGCGTTCGTGACCTCGGTGCACGAGACCACCTTCCGGCTCGCGGCGCTGTCCGCCCTGCACTCGCAGCTGCTGATCCTCGACCTCATCTACGTCGCCGTGGCCCAGCGCACCTACGAGCGCACCGCCGAGGCCCTCGAGCTCACCGTGCGGGCCGTCGACGCCCACCGGGTGCCCGAGCCCCACGCCAACCGCAAGCGAGCACGGAGGGACAAGCCGCTGTGACGATCACAAGCGCCGCCTACGCCGAGGTCATCGCCGAGGCCATCACCCGGGTCGGGAGCAGTCAGCGCGACGCGGTGGCCCGGGCCGCCGACCTGCTGACCGCCACCCTGCGCGCCGGCGGGGTGATCCAGGCCTTCGGCTGCGGGCACTCCGAGGCGCTCGCCATGGAGATCGCCGGCCGGGCCGGTGGCCTGGTGCCGACCAACAAGATCGCGCTGCGCGACATCGTCCTGTACGGCGGCGAGCCCGCCGACGTGCTCACCGACCCGCAGCTGGAGCGCACGCCCAGCGTCGCGCACCGGCTCTACGACCTGGCCCCGATCAAGCCCGACGACACCTTCGTCATCGCCTCCAACTCCGGGGTCAACGGCGCGGTGGTGGAGATGGCGCAGCTGGTCAAGCAGCGCGGGCACGCGTTGATCGCGATCACCTCGCGGGAGCACTCGGCCCGGGTCGACTCGCGGCACGACAGCGGCCTCAAGCTCGCCGACCTCGCCGACGTCGTGCTCGACAACGGCGCCCCCTACGGCGACGCCGCGCTGTCCTACAGCGCCGGCGCCGGAACCCCCGGGGCGGTGGGTGCCGTCTCCTCGATCACCGCCGCCCTGCTGGCCCAGCAGATGGTCACCGAGGTCGTGGCCCGGCTGCTGGCGCTCGGCATCACCCCGCCGGTCTATCTCTCCGACAACGTGCCGGGCGGGCGGGAGCACAACAAGGAGCTCGAAGCGCGGTACGCCGGGCGCATCCGGCGTACCGCTTAGGGAAGAAGGCCCAGTTGATGAACCGCCCACCCCTTACCGAACCGTACCCCACGAGACGCACCCTGCTGCGCACGGCGCTGGCCGCCGGCGTCGCGGCACCGCTGCTCAGTGCCTGCGTGACCGGCGGCAGCGACGACAACGACCCGGCCGCCGGCAACACCGGCGCCAAGAGCGCCGACAACCCCCTGGGGGTCAAGGCCGAGACCCCGCTCGAGGTGGTGATCTTCAAGGGTGGGTACGGCGACGAGTACGCCAAGCACGCCGGCACGCTCTACACCCGCAAGTACCCGGGCGCGAAGATCGACCACCAGGGCCTGCAGAAGATCGGTGAGGCCCTGCAGCCCCGGTTCGTGGCCAACACGCCCCCGGACGTCGTCGACAACACCGGCGCGAGCCGGCTCGACATCGCGACGCTGGTGGCGGCCAAGCAGGTCAGCGATCTGAGCGCACTGCTGGACGCGCCGTCCTTCGACGATCCGGCTGTGACGGTGCGCGACACCCTGCTGCCCGGGGTGGTCGAGGACGGGACGTTCGGCAAGACGCCGATGACCCTGAACTTCACCTACACGGTCTGGGGTCTCTGGTATTCCAGGCCGCTGTTCGCCGCCAAGGGCTGGGCGTACCCGAAGACCTGGGACGAGATGCTGACGCTCTGCGCGACCATCAAGGCGGCCGGCATCGCGCCCTGGACGTACCAGGGCAAGTATCCGGAGTACATCAACGATCCGCTGCTCAGCATGGCCGCCAAGACCGGCGGGCCGGCGCTGGTCAAGGCCGTGGACAACCTGGAGCCCAACGCGTGGAAGGCGCCGGGGCTGCTCGGTGCCGCCGAGGCGTTCGCCGAGCTGGCCGGCAAGGGCTACCTGATGGCCGGTTCCGAGGCGCTGACCCACACCGAGGCGCAGGCGGCCTGGTCCAACGGCAAGGCCGCGTTCATCCCGTGCGGCTCGTGGCTGGAGAGCGAGCAGAAGGACGTCACCCCGCCCGGCTTCGACATGGTGATGGGCGCGGTACCGTCGCGGACAGCGGGTGACCAGCTCAAGCCGACCGCGGTGCAGGCCGCCAGCAGCGAGTCGTTCCTGGTGCCGGCCAAGGCCAAGAATCCGGCCGGTGGGATGGAGTACCTGCGGATCCTGTTCTCCAAGCAGTCCGCCAAGGCGTTCGCGTCCACGGCCGGCACGCTGCCCGCGGTGGCCGGGGCGACCGACGGGCTGACCCTGAGCAGCGGGCTGGGCTCGGTCCGCGACGCGGTCACCGCGGCCGGCGCCGAGACCTTCACCTACCGCTTCCGCACCTGGTACGCCCCGCTGGCCAAGGCCCTCGACGACGCCACCGGCGAGCTGGTGAACAAGCGCATCACCGCGGCGGAGTGGGCGCAGCGGGTGCAGAAGGCGGCGGACGCGATCGCCAAGGACTCCTCGGTGCAGAAGTACACCCGCTGATGCGTCACGGTCGGTGGCGGTTCCTGGCCGGCGCGCTGGTGCCCGCGCTGGTGCTGCACGTGGTCTTCGTGCTGTCGCCGTACGCGCAGGCCTTCTACCTGTCGCTGACCGACTGGACCGGCGTGGCCGGCGAGGCGCACTTCGTCGGGGCGGGCAACTACGCCCGCCTCGGCGGGGACTCGCTGTTCCTCGACGCGGTGCGCAACAACGCGGTGATGCTGGTGGTCGTCCCGCTGGTCACCATCGGCATCGGGCTGTTCCTGGCCAGCATGATGCACCTCGGCGGCCGGGGCGGGCGGCGCGGCATCGCGGGCTCGGGGGCGTACCAGATCGTGTACTTCTTCCCGCAGTTGCTCTCGCTCGTGGTCATCGCGGTCCTGTGGGGTTTCGTCTACAACCCCAACACCGGCCTGCTGAACGGGGGACTGCGTGCGATCGGGCTCGGCGGGCTGGCGCAGAGCTGGCTGGCGTCGCCGTCGCTGGCCCTGATCGCCGTGATGGCGGTGCTGGTCTGGTCCTCGGTCGGCTTCTACGTGGTGCTGTTCAGCGCGGCGATCGACGGCATCCCGCGGGAGCTGTTCGAGGCGGCGCTGCTGGACGGGGCCGGGGCCTGGGCGACCTTCCGCAAGGTGACGTTGCCGCTGGTCCGCGAGACCGTGCAGGTGGCGTTCGTGTATCTCGGGATCGCCGCGCTGGACGCCTTCGCGGTCGTGCAGGTGATGACGGTCGGGCCGGGTGGTCCGGACGGCGCCACCGAGGTCATCGGGCTCTCGCTCTACCGCAACGCGTTCACCTACGGCAAGTTCGGCTACGCCTCGGCCATGGGCGTCGCGCTGTTCTTCGCCACCCTGACGCTGGCCGTGCTGGCGCTGCGGGCCGGTCGCAAGGAGAGGCTGGAGCTGGCATGACGCTGGTGGATGAACGGCCCGCTGTGTCCGTACCGCCGGCTGCCGCGCGCCGGCCGCGGCGGTCCTACGCCGTGTTCCCGGTGCACCTGGCCATGCTCGCGTGGGCGGTGGTCACCGCGCTGCCCCTGCTCTGGGCGGTGGTCAGCTCGTTCAAGACCGACACCGAGATCCTGAACGAGCCGTGGTCGCTGCCGGCCTCCCCGCAGCCGGGCAACTGGGCGCGGGCCTGGACCGAGGCCAGCATCGGCCGCTACTTCCTCAACAGCCTCATCGTGGTCGGCGGGGCGCTGCTGCTGACCATGCTGCTCGGCTCGCTGGTCGCCTACGCCCTGGCCCGGTACGAGTTCCGGGGCAACCGGCTCATCTACTACACCTTCGTCGCGGCCATGTTCTTCCCGGTCTTCCTGGCCCTTGTGCCGCTGTTCTTCGTGGTGCAGCGGCTCGGGCTGCTGGGCACGTACCCGGGTCTGATCCTGGTCTATGCGGCGTATGCCGTGCCTTTCACGGTCTTCTTCCTGCATTCGTTCTTCCGCACGCTGCCCGGCGAGGTGGCCGAGGCGGCGTTCATCGACGGCTGCTCGCACGGCGCCGTCTTCTTCCGCGTCATGCTGCCGATGGCCCGGCCGGGCCTGGTCGCCGTCGGCATCTTCAATTTCCTCGGGCTCTGGAACCAGTACCTGCTCCCGCTGGTCCTCAACCCCGACCCGGACCGGTACGTCCTGGCGCAGGGTCTGGCCGCCCTGTCGGTCAGCCAGGGCTACCGCAGTGACTGGAGCGGTCTGTTCGCCGGCCTGACCATCGCCATGCTGCCGGTGCTGATCGCCTACGTCGCGTTCCAACGCCACATCCGCGCCGGAATGACCGCCGGCGCGGTCAAGTAGGTCCCCTCACCCCCCATTCCGGAGGACCCCCATGTCCAAATCCCTGAAGCTGCTGGGTGTGACGACGCTGCTGAGCTCCCTGGCCGTCTTCACCCACGCCGCCGGCGCCTCCGCCGCCGACTGCGGCTACCTGTTCGACGACTTCTCCTACAGCTCGGCCAGTGACAGCTCGCTGTCCGCGCACGGCTGGACCCCGCGCAGCTACGCCGGCGGACCGGGCGTGCCGGGAGCGACGTGGTCACCGAGCAGCATCACCTTCCCCAGCGAGGGCGGGCAGAAGGTCATGCAGCTCACCGCCTCGACCGACGGCACCGGCGCCGGCACCAACCACGCGGAGCTCTACAGCACCCAGAAGCGCTACCTGGAAGGCACGTACGCCAGCCGGGTCCGCTTCACCGACACCCCCACGGCCGGCAACGACGGCGACCACATCAACGAGACGTTCTTCACCATCAGCCCGCTCAACGGCGACCTGGACCCGACGTACAGCGAGCTGGACATCTCCGAGTACCTGCCCAACGGCGGGTGGGGCGAGACGGGCCCGATCAACTACCAGACGACCTGGTACACGTACCGCGCCGAGCCGTGGTTCGCCGACAACGTGCACTCCGAGCAGCGGTCCAGCCTCAACGGCTGGCACGACCTGGTCGCGACGGTGGCGGACGGGCACGTCAAGTACTACATCGACGGCGTGCTGGTCGGTGACCACTCGGGCAAGTTCTACCCGCGGCAGACCATGACGATCAACTGGAACCTGTGGTTCATCGACACGGCGGCGCACACCGGCGGGCGCAGCACGTACATCCAGCAGGTGGACTGGGTGCTGTTCGCCAAGCAGGCTCTGACCCCGGCCGAGGTGACCGCCCGGACTGCGGGCTACCGCTCGGCCGGCACCACGTTCGCGGACACGGTGGACACCACCGGCGGCTGCACTCCGCCGACCACCCCGCCGTCCACTCCACCGACGACCCCGCCGACCACGCCGCCTTCGCAGGGCGACTGCACCAACGCGCCGGAGTGGACGTTCGGGTCGGTCTACCAGGGCGGTCAGACCGTCAAGCACGAGAAGAGCCGCAACGGCGATCCCAGCGGCCCGCCGTCGGGTGAGGGCAAGCACCTGTGGAAGGCCCGGTACTGGACGCAGGGCTCGGAGCCCGGCTGGACCCAGCAGTGGCAGGACCTCGGTCGCTGCTGATCCCGTTCGCGGGGGCGTCGCCGCGGGCGGCGCCCCCGCTCAGGTCAGCCAGTTCCAGCACTGCCAGCCGATCCCGGCCAGCCCGGCCGCGGTCAGCGCGGCCAGGTATGCCACCACCAGCCGGACATCGCGCAGCACACACTTCGACCGGCGCAGCCCCGCCCGCCGCGCCCGCACGTAGCCGGCCAGGCCCAGCGCGGCGAACGCGGTGACCGCCAGCGGCCCGGCCAGCCAGGCCAGCGCCGCCACGGTGGCGTAGACACACAGCCGCAGCGGATCGGCCGGACTGCTGGTCATCTCCGCGCCACCGCCTGCGGCAGGCGCTGGGCGGCCAGCTGCGGCCAGGCCTGCACGGCGCAGAACGGCGCGCACTGGTCCCGGTCGTCCTTGCGGGTGCCGACGTGCACGCAGCACTGCAGCAGCCGTTCCTCCACCATCGTGGCCATGTCCATGAACGGCTTGACGGTGATCCGTTTGACCCGTTCGGCCAGCATCCGGCGCAGCCGGTCCCGGCCACCGGGCAGGCTGGACGACGCCATCGCGGCCAGTGTGCCGATCCCCAGGTCACAGTTGGCGCAGATGTCGCGCCACAGGTCGCCGACCCGGGGATGCGACAGTGACGACTGCTCCGACAGCAGACCGAGCAGTGAGTCGCGGACCGCCCGGCGCAGCTGCGCGGGCAGCTCGGTGTCGGCGATCCGGTTGGCGACGGCGTCGGGCGCCAGCTCCAGGAAGGACAGCAGCCGGTCGTGGCCGACCAGGGCGGTCAGCGAGCGCCACTCGCCGGTGTCGTCGCGCAGCAGGTAGCCGACCGAGCAGCAGTGCGGGTGCGAGCAGGGCAGCGCGGTCAGGTCCCGCCAGGTGACCAGGTCGCCGGTCTGCGGGCCGAGCCGGGCCAGCACCCCGGTGTGGGTGAGCCGGCGGTTGCTGTCGATCGCCGCGGAACGGCCGGAGCCGAACTGCGGCTGGATCGACACCCCGCCCACGTACGGCGTGTCCAGCGCCCGCTTGACGACCGCGCCGATCTCGTCGTCGTTGACGTTCAGCGCGGCCGTCATGGTCAGCGTGGTGAAGATGCCGCGCCCGGCCAGCCGGTCGATCGCCTGTTCCTTGGCCCGCCGCAGGTCGGCGCCGCGGTGCTGCCGGTGCGCGCGCTCACTGACCCCGTCGTACTGCAGGTACACCTCGACCCGTTCGCGATGGGCGGTGAGCAGGTCCAGCAGGGCGTCGTCGCGGGCGATCCGCAACCCGTTGGTGTTGAGCAGGATCCGCACGACGTCCCGCGCGGCGACCGCGTCGAGCAGCTCGGCCAGGTACGGGTACAGCGTGGGCTCGCCGCCGGAGAGCATGAGCACGTCGATGCGCTGCCGCTCGCGGGCCAGCCGGGCGTCGAGATTGGCCAGCACGTCGGCCAGCGGGACGACGGTGTCCAGGGCCGGCGACGAGTCGGCGAAACACGTGGGGCAGCGCAGATTGCACGAGTCGGTGAGGTCGGTCAGCAGGATGCAGGTGTGCTGCGTCTGCATCTCCGGGAGCCCGTCCAGGTAGGCGGCCGGCACCGGGGCGAAGTTGCCGGCCAGGTCGGGCTCGTGCTGTTTGGTCGGCGCGGTCCACTGCTCCAGGTAGGTCAGGATCGCCGGGTGCTCGTCGTAGAGGGTGCGCACGAGGCCGTGCCGCGGGCAGCCACGCTCGAGCCAGACCTGCTCGTCGCGTACCACGAGCCGGCCGGAGAGCCGGGCGACCTCGGCCAGCGGGCGCTGCGGGTCCTCGTCGTGGCATTGCGGGCAGAACGCGTTGACGTAGCGGTGAATGCGGTCGCCGCGCAGCGGCATGCCGGTGCCCATCAGTGGTCCCTCCGGGATGTGGTCATTGGGCCGAGATCATGGCCACGCACAGCCCGAACCCGACGAGCGGCAGCACGATCAGGCCGGCGGCCCAGCCGATGAACAGCCCGATCCCGATGCCGCGGTCGCCCTTGACGATCAGGACGGTGCCGACCGCGACGACAGCGGCGAACAGCACCAGCTGACCGAGCAGGCTGCCGCCGATCAGCGCCTGGTCGGCCGCCTCACCCGCGCCCCAGATGGCGGCGGCGACCAGACCGGCGCACATCAGGTGCCCGAGCATCGCGAGCCCGATGCCGGCCCAGACCGCGCCGGCCCGGATCGGCTGCGGCGGCGTCATGCCGGCACCTCCTGCGCGCGGGTGGTCCGGTGCTGCCGGGTGAGGACGACAAGCCGCCAGGCCAGCAGGGGAGCGCAGGCGAGCAGGAACAGTTGCGGGCGGGTGAGCCCGGCGGCCACCACCTCGTTGCCGCGGACGAACTCGACCGCGAACCGGAACGCGGCGTAACCCGCCAGGTAGCCGGTGAACAGGGCGTCCGGCTGGGTGATCCGGTCGCGGGCCAGGATCAGCACGGCCAGGGCGAGGAGATGAAAAGCGATCTCGTACGCGAACGAGGGGTGCCGCGGCACGCCGTCCACGGTGATGCCCCAGCCGGCGCCGGTGGGCGTGCCGGGCCGTTCGGTGAGCAGGCACCCGATCCGCCCGACCGCCAGGCCGGCGGCGATCGCGGGCGCGAACAGGTCGCCGCTGCTGGCCCGGTAGCCGCTGAGCCGCTTGGCGACCAGCACCCCGAGGTACGCGCCGGCCAGGCCGGAGAGGATGCTGCGGTTGCCGTACGCCCACTGCTCGGCCAGGGTCGCGTTCTGCCGCAGGTCCAGGTGCTGCAGCCAGGTGCCGAGCCGGCCGAACAGGGCGCCGCCGACGAGCACCCCGGCCACCAGGTACCAGAGCCGCTCGTCGCTGCGGCCGCGCCGGCGTACCTCGGCGGCGAAGACCAGCCCGGCGACCGCCAGGCCGAGCGCGACGAAGACGTCGTGCGTACCCGAAGGCATTTGCCCGATATGCACCAAACGACGATATAGCATCCGAGGCGGTAGCGTCTGCCGGCGTGACCGAGACCGAGGTGCGGCTGCTGACCTTCAACGCGCTGATGGGTGGTGACGTCCGGGCGCGGCTGCGTGCCCTCGGCGCGGTCCTGGAGCAGTCCTCCTACGACGTGGTCTGCCTGCAGGAGGTCCTGCTGCGCCGCCATGCCGCCTTGGTCCGCCGCCTCGCCCGGCACTACGGCCACCACGCGTGGTCCGGTTCCCTGCCCCTGGCGGGCGGCCTCGTGCTGCTGTCGCGGTGGCCGATCCGGACCGCCCGCTTCGTGCGGTACCCGCGCACCGGCCCGCCCCGTCCCGAATACCTCATGCGCAAGGGCGTCCAGCTCGCCGTCCTGGAGACGCCGGCCGGCCCGCTCGCGATCGCGAACACCCACCTGTCCGCCAACCGCGACGGCGACTGGTCACCGGCGAACCGCTACACCCGGGTCGCCCGCGCCGAGCTGGAACACCTCGCCGGTGAGCTGGTCCGGCTCGACCCGGCGCTGCCGGTCGTGGCGGTCGGCGACTTCAACGTCCCGCGCAACGCCGCCGCGCTCACCGGCTTCCTGGCCCGGGCCGGGCTCACCGACGTGCTGGCCGGGAACACCGCGCCGACGTACCGGCCCACCGAGCGCTGGCCGACGCCGCCCGCCTTCGACCACGTGCTGATCCGGCCGGCGCCGCGGCGGCCGCTCTCCGCCGAGGCGCGGATCGTCCTGCGGGACGCGGTGACGCTGCCGGGTGGCCGGCAGGGGTATCTGTCCGATCACTACGGTGTCGAAGCGGTGCTGTCCCTGGCTGTCCTCGATCCGCCACCGCACGGGACGGAATTCGGCGGACGTCGATGTTAGCGTCCGGTGATGATGCGACGTGGCGTCCTCGGCGTCACCGTGCTGGGGGAGGAGGACCCCGCGACGGGCGCCTACCGCCCGGGCTGGCAGATGATCGTCGCCGGGCGCCTGGCGCTTCCGGGACGCGGCCGGCTCCTGGGTGGCGGACAGGGCCCAGGCCGCCCCGATCCTGTCGGCGCAGGTGTCCAGCGTCCGGCACGGTCACCATCAGCTCGCCGGCCGGGACCACGCCGCAGGGCCGCAAGTACCAGACCTACTCGCCGCAGCTGCACCCCGAGCAGGCGCTGGCCTCGGGCAAGCTGCTGGTCAGCATCGCGTGGAACGGTGCCACGCTGGCCGACGTAAGCGCCGACACCGATCTCTACAAGCCCCGCTTCCACGAGGTCACCCTGCCCTGAGAACGAGCTCACGCTGCCCTGAGGTCGCCGCGACCACAAAGACCACAACGACCACCGTGTCCGTAACGATGACCGCCGATGGTCCCGCGATGCAGCATCTCTGAAACACGTACGCAACACAGAGGAGCGGTCGTGAAGAACACAGTTCTGCGGCGCCCGGGTCGCGTCGTCGCCGCGGGGATGGCCGCGGCGCTGCTGGCCGCCACCGCGGCCGGGTGCACCAAGGACACCGCCGGCGGGCAGACGAGCACCGGCGAGGTGCGCTATCCGACCAAGACAGTGCAGCTCATGGTGCCCGCCGCGCCCGGCGGCGGCTGGGATCTCACCGCCCGCACCATGCAGAAGGCGATGACCGACGGCAAGCTCGTCGAGCAGCCCGTCGAGGTCTACAACGTCACCGGCGCGGCCGGCACCATCGGGCTGGCCCAGCTGGTCTCCAAGAACCGCGGCGACGCCCACCACCTGATGGTCATGGGCCTGGTGATGGTCGGCGGCGTGGTGGCCAACAAGTCGCCGGTGAAGCTGGACCAGGTCACCCCGATCGCCACGCTCACCGCCGAGCAGGAGGTCATCGTCGTCCCGGCCGCCTCCAAGTACAAGAACCTCAAGCAGCTCATGGACGACGCCAAGGCCGCACCGGCGTCGATCAACTGGGGCGGCGGCTCGGCCGGCGGCACCGACCAGATCCTGGTCGGCCTGCTGGCCAAGGCGGCCGGCGCCGACCCCAAGGCGATGAAGTACGTCGCGTACTCCGGCGGCGGCGAGGCCAAGGCCGCGCTGCTCTCCGGTGACCTGACCGCCGCCGTCTCGGGCCAGAGCGAGTTCAAGGACCTGGTCGCGTCGGGCAAGGTCCGCGCGCTCGCGGTCTCCGGCGCGACCGGCGTCGACGTCGGCGGCGGGTCGCCGGCTCCGACCGTCAAGGAGCAGGGGTACGACGTCGAGCTGATGAACTGGCGCGGAGTCGTGGCACCGCCCGGGATCGACGCCCCGACCAAGGAAGCTGTGACCGCCCTCGTGGACCGGCTGCACTCCTCGGAGTCGTGGAAGTCCGCGCTGCAGAAGCAGGGCTGGGAGGACTTCTACAAGAGCGGTGACGCCGCGTCGACGTTCTTCACCAGCGAGAACCAGCGCATCACCACGGTGCTCACCGACATCGGGCTCGGCTAGATGACCACCGAAGCGGCACCGGTACGGCCCTCGGAGACGAGCCGCCGTACCGGTGGGGTGGTCCTCGCCGCCGTGCTGGTCCTCGTCGGCGGGTTCCTGGTGTGGACGGCGTTGGGGGAGGCCGACGGTGATCTGGGTCTGCGCAGCCCCCGGCTCGCGCCGGTGGTGGTGTCCGCGGCCTGGGTGGTCGTCGCCGTGGCGTACCTAATCGCCCAGCTGCGCACCCGGGAGGCGCCGCCGGAGGAGAAGCCGGGCTGGTGGAGCCCGGCCGGGGTGGTGGCGAGCCTGGTCGGCTTCGCCGTCGCCCTGGAGTACGCCGGCTTCGTCGTCTCCGCCGCGGCCTTCGTCGTCGTGGTCTCCCGGGTGCTTGGCAGCCGCCACCTGGTCCGGGACGTCATCGTGGCGGTGGTCCTGCCGACAGCCGTCTACCTGGCCTTCACCCGGCTGCTCGACATCTTCCTGCCCGCGGGGGTGTTTCCGCTGTGAACGTCTTCGGTGATCTGCTCTCCGGCTTCGGCACCGTCCTGAGCCCGCAGTACCTGCTGTACGCGGCGATCGGCGTCACCCTGGGCACGTTCGTCGGCGTGCTGCCCGGCATCGGCCCGGCCCTGACGATCGCGCTGCTGCTGCCGGTCACCTTCAGCCTGGACGACCCGATCGGCACGTTCATCATGTTCGCCGGCATCTACTACGGCGCCATGTACGGCGGCTCCACCACCTCGATCCTGCTGAACACCCCCGGCGAGTCGGCCTCGGTGGCCACCGCGATCGAGGGCTATCAGATGGCCCGGCGCGGAAGGGCGAAAGCCGCCCTGGCCACGGCCGCGATCGGGTCGTTCGTGGCCGGCACCATCTCGACCCTGCTGCTGAGCCTGCTGGCCCAGCCGGTCGCGAAGCTGGCGACCACGTTCCGGGCGGCCGACTACTTCGCGCTGGCGTTGCTGGCGATGGTCGCGGTCACCGCGCTCGTCGGCCGGTCGGTCGTCCGCGGCCTGATGTCGCTGGTTTTCGGCCTGTTCCTGGGCCTGGTCGGGATCGACGCGCTGACCGGGCAGGCCCGGTTCACCTTCGGCACGATGGAACTGCTGGAGGGTGTGGACATCGTGGTGGTGATCGTCGGCCTGTTCGCGATCGGCGAGACCCTGTATGTCGCCAGCCGGCTGCGGCACCTGCCCGAGCACGTGCATCCGCTGGAGCCGGGCTCGGCGCGGCACGGGTGGCTGACCCGCGACGACTGGCGGCGTTCGTGGGGGCCGTGGCTGCGCGGGACGGCGGTGGGCTTCCCGTTCGGGGCGCTGCCGTCGGGCGGGGCGGACGTGCCGACGTTCCTGTCGTACACCTACGAGAAGCACCGGGCGAAGGACCGGGCCGAGTTCGGCAAGGGTGCCATCGAGGGGGTGGCCGGTCCGGAGGCGGCCAACAATGCGGCGTTCTCGGGTGTGCTCGTACCGTTGCTGACCCTCGGCATCCCCACCTCGGCGACCGCCGCGGTCATGCTGGCCGCTTTCCAGATCTTCAACCTGCAGCCCGGCCCACAGTTGTTCGACACCTCGCCCGAGCTGGTCTGGGCGTTGATCGCCTCGCTCTACGTCGGCAACGTGCTGCTGTTGCTGCTCAACCTGCCGCTGATCCGGGTCTGGGTCAAAGTGCTCCAGATCCCCCGGCCCATCCTGTACGCCGGCATCCTGGTCTTCGCCACGCTCGGGGTCTACGCCGCCACGGGCAGCGTCAACCAGGTGTTCATCGCCTACGCCGTCGGGGTGATCGGCTTCGGGATGCGGCACTTCGACTTCCCGATCGCGCCGGTGATCCTGGGCCTGATCCTGGGCCCGATGATGGAGGTGCAGTTCCGCCGGGCGCTGCTGGTGGCCAACGGTGATCTGAGCACGTTCGTGACCCGGCCGCTGACCGCGGTGCTGCTCGCGTGTGCGGTGCTGGCGTTCGTGGTGCCGTACCTGCCGCGCATCGTGGCCCGGCTGCGCGGCCGCGACCCGCGCGACGAGCCGAAGAAGCTGGTGTTCGCCGAGGACGATTAGTGGTACCAGACGGGATTCGACGCGTAAGCGCGCACCGTCGCCGCTACGACGTCGCCCAGGAGATACTCGCCGCGGTCCGGGCCGCCCCAGGAGGCGAGTTCCACGATGACCCGCACGGACCCGTCAGGGAGCACGCTGGTGTATGCCCGGCTCATCGCTGAGTAGGGGTATTCCAGGAACTGCGTACCGGCCTGGTGGCCATGCAGGTGGGCCAGCAGTATCTCGCCGCTGGTGTCGAGGGCGAGGTCGGGGCGATGGTCGCCACCGTCGGTCAACGGCCAGGCCCGGTCGCTGGTGACCCGGTAGCGCGGGCCGTCACCTGTAGGCGGCTTGCCGATCGCCCTGTGCAGAAGGCGCGCGACCCGGCCGGGCGGGCGGCGGTATCGGGCCAACGGCAGCGGCACCGCTCCGAGGGACTCCAGCGTCCCGGCCAGCTGCCTCAGGACCGGCGCAACGGCTGCGTACGCGTCCGGCTCGGGTCTGCCCATGCGCCGAGCATAGGAGCGCCGGAACACCGCCTATGTGAACGCGCGGCGGAAGCGCTCCAGCGCCAGGTCGTCCTCGCCCGCGGCCCAGCTCTCCAGGCCGACGACGCCCTGGTAGCCGAGCCGGTGCAGGGCCGTGGCGACGGCGGGATAGTGGATCTCGCCGGTGCCCGGCTCGCACCGGCCCGGCACGTCGGCGACCTGGAGCTCGCCGATCCACGGCAGGGCCCGCTCGACGAGCTGGACGAGGTTCCCCTCGCCGATCTGCGCGTGGTAGAGGTCCAGGTTCATCCGCAGGTGCGGACTGCCGACGGCCTCCACCAGGGCCAGCGTGTCGGCCGCCCGGGCGAAGGGGACGCCGGGGTGGTCGACGGCGGTGTTGAGGTTCTCCAGGGTGAACACCCGGCCGGCGCGCTCACCGAGCTCGGCCAGGCGGGTGAGGGTCCGTACGGCGGTGAGCCACATCGTGGGCGTCACCACCGCGGCCGGGACCACCGGAAGTCCCCGGTCGTCCAGGCCGGTGCCGTGCACGTTCAGGCGCGGGCAGCCGAGCCGCTCGGCGACCTCCAGGGACAGCCGGGCGGTGGCCAGGAGCTCGTCGGCGCCGGCCGGGTCGGCCAGGGTGCCCCGCAGGTAGCCGGTCATCGACGAGATCGTCGCGCCGGTCGCGGTCAGCGCCTCGAGGTCCTTGCCGGCCCAGTTCCACATCTCGACCTCGAAGCCGCGCTCGGCGATGCGCCGCACCCGGTCGGCGAAGGGCAGTTCGAGGAAGACCATTTCGGCGCAGACCGCCAGCCGGTAGCCGCTCATCCGGTCACCTCGTCGATGCGGACCGGGCGCCCACCGGCCACCGACGCGGCGGCGGCGAGCGCGATGGCCAGGGCGGCCCGGGCGTCCTCGCCGGTCACCGGCGCCGGCGTGCCGGAGCGGACGGCATCGGCGAACGCGGCGAGCTCCGCGGTGTAGGCGCCGGTGAACAGTTCCTGGTCGCTGCGGACGGTCTCGGCCGTCCGGCCCGGGGCGCCGGAGAAGACCATGGTGGTACGCCGCCCGTCGCCCAGCGTGGCCGTGCCGCCCGGCCCGAACACCTCACCGCGGACGTCGTAGCCGTAGGCGGCCTCGAAGCAGGCCTCCGCCGTGCCGACCGCGCCGTTGTCGAAGCGCACCGTGACCACGGCCGTGTCGAGCAGCCCCCGGTCCCGCCAGCCCGGCTCGACCAGGGCGTCGGCGACCGCGTAGACCTCCACGGCCTCGGCGCCCGGATTGAGGAACCGCAGCGTGTCGAAGTCATGGATCAGGGTCTCGAGAAAGATCGTGTCCGGCGGTACGCGCGCCGGGTCGAAGCCGCCCGGATCCCGGGTCAGCGACCGCAGCAGCCGCGGCGTCCCGATCGTGCCGGCGTCCAGCAGCGCCCGCGCCGCCTGCCAGTCGGGGGCGAACCGCCGGTTGAAGCCGACCTGCAGCACCACCCCCGCGGCGCGGGCGGCAGCGACGGCCCGGTCGGCGTCGGGCAGGGTGAAGGCCATCGGCTTCTCGCAGAACACGTGCTTGCCCGCCTCGGCCGCCGCCACGACCAGGCCGGCGTGGAACCGGGCGGGCGCGGCGATCACCACCGCGTCGGCCCACACCTGCGCCGCGTCGGTGTAGGCCCGGTCGGCGTCGAGGGATTCGGCCAGGGTCTCAGCCGCGCCCGGCGCCGGGTCGGCGACCGCCACCAGCCGGGTGCTGCGCAGACGCCGGCTCACCGTCTCGCCGTGGAACGAGCCCATCCGGCCCGACCCGATCAGCGCGACCCCCACCGCTTTACTGGAACGTTCCATGCCACGAGAGTGGGCCGCGGCACCGGCCGGCGTCAAGGGGTGCAGCTGGAACGTTCCAGACTGTGCGACTACGCTGGGCCGGTGCGCAGCGCGGAGCCGAGAGCGACCCTGGCCGACGTGGCGGCGCGGGCCGGCGTGTCCAAGTCGTTGGTGAGTCTGGTGATGCGCGCCGAGCCGGGAGCCGGCGCCGAGACGCGCCGACGGGTCCTCGAGGCCGCCGACGAGCTCGGCTACCACCCCGACAGCCGGGCGCGGCTGCTGCGCAGTGGCCGCAGCCGGCTGCTGGGCGTCGTGTTCGGCATCCAGCACGACTTCCACGGCGACCTGGTCACCGACCTCTACACCGCCGCCCGGGAGACCGGCTACGAGGTGGCGCTGAGTGCCGTCACGCCCGGCCGCGACGAACGCGAGGCAACGGCCGGCCTGCTCCAGGACCGCTGCGAGGCGCTCATCCTGCTCGGACCGCAGGAGCCGACCGCAAGCCTGGTCCGGCTGGCCGCCCGCTTGCCCGTGATCGTGCTGGCCCGGGGCGTCCGGCACGCGGCCGTGGACGTTGTCCGCACCGCCGACGCCGAAGGGCTGCACCAGGCCGTCGACCACCTGGTCCAGCTCGGCCACCGTAGGATCGCGCACATCGACGGCGGGCGCGCCCCCGGCGCAGCCGACCGCCGCCGCGGATACCGCGACGCCATGCGGGCCCACGGCCTCGACCGGTACGCACGGATCGTTCCGGGCGGCCTCACCGAGGAGGAGGGCGCGGCGGCGGCCCGGGTGCTCCTCGACGACCCGCCGACCGCCGTCACCGTCTTCAACGACCGCTGTGCCACCGGGGTCCTCGACGTCCTCGCCCGGCACGGCCGGAAGGTGCCCGGCGACCTCAGTGTGGTCGGCTACGACGACAGCCGGCTGGCCCGGCTCGCGCACGTCGACCTCACCACGATCGCGCAGGACACCGGCACGATGACCAGGCTCGCCGTACGCCGGGCGATCGACCGGATCGAGGGGAGCGCGGTGGCCCGGCGCGAGGTCGTCGTCCCGCCCCGGCTGGTCGTCCGGGGCACCACCGGGCCGCCGATACATTGACAGATATGGATGGCCTCTGAAATTCTCGGTGCGGGACCGCCGCGGGAGCATGTGGCCGGTCGGGAGAGGGCGAAACTCCCGGCCCACCGTCCACCGATGCCCGCGCGCGTCGTGCGATCCGTCCCGCCGGCGACCGTGCCCGGGCATCTCGATCCCTCATCGAGTGCTGGAGGCACCATGTCCTCGACCATCCGACTGCCCCGACCCGTGGCCCGCACCTTCACCGTGCTGGTGGCGGCCGTTCTGCTGCTCACCACCGCGCTGGCCGACGGCGCGTTCGCCCACGGTTCGACGATCGACCCCGCATCGCGCAACTACGGTTGCTGGAAGCGCTGGGGCAGCGACTTCCAGAACCCGACCATGGCCACCGTGGACCCCATGTGCTGGCAGGCCTGGCAGGCCGACACCACAGCGATGTGGAACTGGAACGGTCTCTACCGGGAGAACGTCCAGGGCAACCACCAGGCCGCCGTCCCCAACGGCACGCTGTGCAGCGCCGGCAACACCGGCGGCACCCGCTACTCGGCGCTGGACACGCCGGGCAACTGGACCGCCACCCGGATCCCCAGTTCGTCGGCTTTCACCGTGGTGGCCCACGACCAGGCCCGGCACGGCGCCAAGTACTTCCGGGTCTACGTCAGCCGGCAGGGGTACAACCCGCTGACCCAGCGTCTGTCCTGGAGCGACCTGACCCTGCTCAAGGACACCGGGCCGATCGCGCCCGGCGCCGGCGAGACCACCACCGACCCGGCTCTGGGTGGCGTGTCGGTGAAGATCCCGGTGAGCGCACCGGGGCTGACCGGCCGGCACATCGTCTACACGGTGTGGGAGGCCGGGCACGCCGACCAGGTCTACTACTGGTGCGCGGACGTGAACTTCGGGTAGCCGTGACCTAGGCGATCCAGCGGTACCGGCGTTGCGGCCGGCCCGCTGACCCGTAGCGGAGCCGGACCTCGGCCTTTCCCGCGGTGACGAAGTGCTCGAGATAGCGGCGGGTGCTCACCCGGGAAAGGCCGATCCGCTCGGCGCACTCCTCGGCCGACAGGTCGCCCGGGCAGTCGCGCATCGCGTCCGCGATCAGCCGGGAGGTGTCCGCGGTCAGCCCCTTGGGCATCGGCGCGCTGGACATCCGCAGCGTGACGAACAGCTGATCCACGTCGGGCTGCCCCACGTCGGTGCTGAGCGCGAGCCGGTCGTGCACGGCCGCGTAACGCTCCAGCCGGTCACGCAGCACGTCGAAACCGAACGGCTTGAGCACGTAGTGCACGACGCCCCCGCGCAGCGCCGAGCGTACGGTCGACACGTCGCGCGCCGCCGTCACCGCAAGCACGTCCGGGCCGCCGTCACCGCTCTCCCGCAGCCGCCGCAGCACGTCCAGCCCGGTGATGTCGGGCAGATAGATGTCCAGCAGCACCAGGTCCGGGCGCACCGCGCCGACCTGGGCCAGCGCGTCGGCGCCGGTGTGCGCGACCCCGACCGTGGTGAAGCCGGGCACCCGGTCGACAAAACCGCGGTGCACCTTGGCCACCATGAAGTCGTCGTCCACCACCAGTACGCGGATCACGACACCACCTCCCGGGCCGGCGGCAGCCGCGCGGTGAAGGTCGAGCCGTGCACCTCGACGCCGCCGCCGCGGTGCACGCAGATCAGCCGGATCATCGCCAGGCCCAGCCCGTGGTGGCCGTCCACCTGGTCCTTGGTGCTCCAGCCCTGCTGGAACACCCGGTCGGCCAGTTCCGGCCCGACCCCGGGGCCCGAGTCGGTCACCGTCACCACCACCTCACCGACCGGCATCGTCGTCACCCGTACCGTGATGGACCCGCCCGGGCCCACCGCGTCGAGCGCGTTGTCCACCAGGTTGCCGACCACCGTGACCAGGTCGGCCGACAGCTGGTCGTCGACCGCCGCCAGGTCCGTGCCCTCGGCGATGGTCAGCGTGACCCCCTGCTCGGCGGCCAGGCTGGCCTTGGCGATCAGCAACGCGGCCAGCGCCGGGTCCCGGATCACCCGGGTCACCTCGCGGTCCAGGGTCTCGTGCAGCTCGCTGGTCCGGTTGATGTAGCGGACCACCTCCTCGTGCTCGCCCAGCTCGACCAGGCCGGAGATGGTGTGCAGCCGGTTCACGAACTCGTGCGCCTGCGCCCGCAGGGTGTCGGTCGTGTGCCGGCTGACGTCGAGCTCCCGGCGCAGCGCGGTGAGCTCGGTGCGGTCGCGCAGGGTGGTCACCGAGCCCGCGGCGCGGCCCCGCATGACGACCGGCTGGCGGTTGAGCACCACCACCCGGTCGTCGCTGAGCACCACCTGGTCGACACCCTCCGACCGGCCGGTGAGCACGTCCAGCAGCGCCGGCTCGAAACCCTGCTCCAGCAGCGACCGGCCGACCGCGTCCGGGCGCAGCCCGAGCAGCCGGATCGCCTCGTCGTTGACCAGGGTCACCCGGTGCGCGGCGTCGGTGCCGATCACGCCCTCCTTGATGCCGTGCAGCATCGCCTCCCGATGCTCGACCAGACCGGTGATCTCGCGCGGCTCCAGGCCCAGGGTCTGCCGCTTCACCCGCCGCGCGAGCAGCAGCGAGCCGCCGACGCCCAGCGCCGCGCCCAGCACGAGGTAGGTGAGCAGGTTGGTCAGCGCGCTGCCGAGCTGATCGGTCAGGGTGGGATAGGCCCGGCCCACGATGATCAACCCGATGAAGTGGCCGTCCTGCTCGTCCAGCACGGGAACGTGCGCGACCAGGGCCTTGCTGCCGTTCTCGATGACGCCGACCCAGGACCGGCCGCTCAGCGCCGGGCTGCCGGCCATCGGCGCGGGCCGCCCGGCGTCCGGGCCGGTGACGACGGTCCCGGCCGCGTCGGCGACCACCACGTACGAGGCGCCGGACACCGCCCGCGCACTCTCCGCCACCGTCTCCAGGGCGTCGCGGCCCAGCGGATTACCCAGCCCCAGCCGCACGGTCCGGTTGATCGCCGCGTTCTCACCGACCGACCGCAGCCGCTCGCCCTCGACCCGGCGGAACGCGGCGTCGGCCTCGGCGATCGAGACGGCGGCGACCGCCCCGACGACGAGCAGGACGATGGCCAGTTGCAGGGCGAGCAACTGACCGGCCAGGGAGAGCCGGTGTCTCATGCAACAGCATCCTGCGCCGATCGGCCGCGCTGCGCCAGACTGTCGGCATGCGACGACGGTCCCTGCTCGGCGGCGCGCTGGCGGGCGCGCTGGCGGGGTGCACCGCGCCGGCCGGGCCGGGCGACGACCTGCGGATCATGGTGCCGAACCCGCCCGGCAGCGGCTACGACATCACGGCCCGGGTGCTGGCCACCGCGCTCGGCGACGCCGGCATCGCCCGCGGCGTCGAGGTGTTCAACCTGCCCGGCTCCGGGGGAGTGGTCGGGCTGCGGCGGCTGGCGTACGAGAAGGGCAACGCCCTGCTGGTCATGCTCATGGGGCTGGGACTGATCGGTGCCGAGATCGCGGCCGATGCCCAGGTGACGCTGGCGGATGCCACGCCGATCGCCCGGCTGGTGCAGGAGCCGTCGATCGTGGTGGTGCGGCGCGATTCGCCGTACGGCTCGCTCGACGAACTGATCGAGGCCTGGCGGGCCGACCCGGCCGGGGTCCCCGCCGGTGGCGGCTCCTCGATCGGCGGACCCGACCACCTGGCCACCATGCTGCTGGCCGAGGCGGCCGGCCTGGCGCCGGCCCGGGTCGCGTACCGGCGCAACGACGGCGGTGGCGACCTGCTCGCCGCCGTCCTCGGCCGCGAGGTCGCGTTCGCCATGTCCGGCCTGAGCGAGTACGCCGACCAGATCACCTCGGGTCAGCTACGGGCCCTCGCGGTGACCAGCGAACAGACCGTCGACCAGGTGCCGGCGCCGACGGTCCGGGCCGCCGGCCTCGACGTCGTCTTCAACAACTGGCGCGGCATCGTCGCCCCGCCGGGCCTGGCCCCCGCCGATGCGGCTTCGCTGCGGGCGACTGTCGCGAAGCTGGACACGTCGGCGCCCTGGGCCGCGGCCCGCAGCCGCTTCGGCTGGACGGCGGCCTATCTGACCGGCGACGCCTTCGGCGCCTTCATCGCCGAGGAGAGCGCCCGGGTGGCCGGGGTGCTGCGCCGGCTCGGCCTGCACCGCCCCTGACCGGTACGGCGGCCACGGGCCTGATCGCCGGGAGGTCGCCTTCCTCGTACCGGCTGGCGCTCAGCAGCAGCGTCCACTCGTCGCAGCCCTGCCACGGGTACAGGTCCGCGGCGCCACCGCGCACGGTCCGCGGCCCCTCACCGGTGCGCGGCCGGGCGTCCGCCGGTGCCTGCGCGTAGTCGGGGAACCAAGCGTCGGCGCAGAGCTCGGTCGCCGAGCCGATCCCGGCGAGACCGAAGGCGTTCTCCGCAGCAGCAATCCGCTGCTCGTCGCCGAAGTCGTCGAGCAGCTGCTCCTCGCCCGGCCGGGCGTCGCCGCGGAACGTCAGCGTGGTGGTGCCGGCGCGGGCCGCGTACTCCCACTCGGCTTCGCTGGGCAACCGGAACGGCAGGGCCTCGAGCAGCTCGTCGAGGTCGTCCTCGATCCGGGCGGCGGTGGTGTCGGTGTCGGCGTAGTCGTCCTCGTAGGCGGGCAGCCAGTGGCGTATCTGCTCCACCGTGAGCGGGTGGCGCGCGATCAGGAACGGCTCGACCCGCACCTCACGAGCCGGCCGCCATTGCGCTGCGGCTTCGAAGAACGGGTCGGGGTCGTCCTCGAACTCACCGCGCTCCTGGATGCCGCGTACCGCCGCCAGCTCGGCGTCCGACAGGCCCATCCGGAACGTCCCGCCCGGCACCTCCCGGAACACGACCCCGGACGCCGTGTGCCGCCAGGCCGGCCGCCCGCTAACGATCTCCGCTGCCCACATGCCGGCGCACGATAGCAACCCAGATCCGCCCCGGGTTCTGTCGTACCCGTCCGATACAACTACGGCCCGATCGATCGTGCGGGAGGACCGGATCGTGACCGAGGACGGGATCGCCTACGAGCGGCGCAGCGCGGCGCCGGTCATCGCGCCGGTGCGCCCGCGCAAGCTGGCCAAGGTGCCCTTTGTGGAGCCGGCCGAGGGCCGGTTGCAGGGCGTCGTGTCGAGCGGCTCGGACGCGTCGCGGGTCTACGTCTCCTCGATCACCGCCGGGGACCACGGGCTGAGCTGCACCACCAACAACAACCGGCCCTGCGGCGGGCTCGGGGCAGCCCGGCCGTGCAACCACATCGGCGCGCTGATCGACGCCGCGGTGGCGCAGTACGGCCTCGACCGGGTGACCCGCTACCTGAAGGCCGACCTGCCCGAGGGCGAGCAGGACCTCCGCCGCGGCCTGCACCCGACGACGGCGCCGAGGCACTCCGCCGAGGTGTTCAGCAGCTTCCTGCGCCACCTGGCCTACCTGGAGCTCCCGCCGGTCGCCGACCCTCTGCCCGAGCTGCAGTGGTTCCCGGCCGCCGGGGTGGTGAGCTGATGCTCGCCGCGGCTCTGCGCTCCCGCCCGGCCGGGCTCGACGAGGCGCTGGCCCTGGTCGACGGCCTGGACGACGCGCTCCTGCACGGCCTGGCCCGGCTCGACGAGACCCGCGCCGCCCACCTCGCCGCCCTGGCCGCCGCCTTCGCCGGTGCGCCGCTGGCCGGCCCGGTCGCCGACGCCACCGCGAAGATCATCTCCGGGACGGTGACCGACCGGCACCTGGCCGCCCTGGCCGGCGCCCGTTCCGCTCTGCTCGGCGCGGCCCACGACACCCTGCTCGCCGGTGTGGACGCCGCCCTCGGCCGGGTCCGGGAGCCGTGGTCCGCCGCGCCCGTTCCCGTGGCTCCCGGCCGTCCCCTGGCCGCCGGCCGCTCGTGGCTGCGCGAGCTGGCGATCGCCGGCTGGCGCGGCGTCGACACCGAAGTGGCGGGCAGCGGCGCGCAGGCCGTGCAGGCGCTGCTGGCCGACCCGTCCGCCCGCCGGCTCGCGGTCCTGCTCGACGGCTTCGCGGCCGAGCTGCGCGCCACGGCGCCGATCGCCACGCTGACCCCCGTCCCGGTGCGCCGCTGGGCCGACCTGTGGGCCAGGGCCCTGCTGCTGTGCCAGGACGGCTTCGCCACGACCGAGGCCGCCGCGGTCGACGGGCGGTTGCTGATCCTCGGCGTCGACCTGCACGAGCACCCGACGGCGTTCCGGGCCCAGGTGCACGGGCTGCTGGAGACCCGCGGCGGCGACGTGCGCCTGGTCCGGGCGAGCATGGCGGCCGCCAAGGTCGACACCATCAGCGGCCCGTCCGCCTGGCGCATGCTCGCCGCCTTCCCGCTGCTGCGCGCGGCGCTCGCCGGGCACCGCACGGTCGAGGTGTCGGGCATGCCGCTCACCCCGGGTGGCGATCTGATGTGGCACGAGGCCCGCGCCGCGCCGGGTGAGCCGGCCGACCCGTTCGCGACGGCCCGCGTCCGGCTCGGTGCCGCGATCGCCTCGTCCGCCCCGCCGCTCGACCGGCATCCGGTGGCGATCGCCGAGCCGGTGCTGCTGGAGGGCTACCGGGCGACGGCGGAGTCGTTCGACCTCGGCGGCACGACCCTGGCGGTGGACGTGAGCCGGCTGCCGGCGGCCGGTCCGCTCACGCCCGCGCTGGTGGCGGCCTCCACGGCCTGCCTGGGTCTGCTGCGCTGGGACGGTGGGCGGTGGTCGGTGCAGCCGCTGGCCGTGCAGGCCCTGATCCGCAAGAAGGCGGTCGCCGTGCACACCGGCGACTGGGCCCTGGGCCCCACCGAGGCCAAGGCGGCGAAGGCAGAGGCGGCCGCGGGCACCGCCGTCGACGTGCTGCGCGAGCGAGCGGGAAGGCTGCTGCGAAAGTGACGACCGCGCAGCACAGACGGCAGGTGCTCTACTGGCGACTCCTGGCCCGGCTCTTCGACCCCGAGGAGCAGGCGGCGCTGGAGTCCGCGAGCGTGGCCGTCGTCGACGACCTGGGGCTGCCGGCGGCGCTGCTCGACCCGTCGGTCTCGGTGGACACGGTGGTGCAACGGTTCCCGCTCCTGGAGTCCGAGTTCGACGATCTGCTGACCACCGCGGCGGACGACCGCGACGGCGAGGTGCGCCGGGCGGCGCTGATCTCCAAGGTGCTGCTCAACGTCTTCGCCACCGGCTCGGGCGACGTGACCGCCGGGCAGCTCGCCCGCTGGCAGGCCGACGCGGGCTGGTTCAGGCGGGCGCTCGGCGGCGAGCCCGGTCAGCCGCGGGGGCGCTCGACCGGCTCGGGCCGCGGTTCCGGCGGCGACCTCACCGCGGTGCTGGCCGAGATCGAGGGTGAGCTCGTCAGGCGGATGCGGCTGCGGGAGGTCCTCGCCGACCCCCGGCTGGCCCGGCAGCTCACGCCGGGCATGTCGCTGATCGGGCAGCTGCTGCGGGACAAGAGCAACCTCGACGGCGTCGCCCTGGCCAACGCCAAGGCGCTGATCCGCCGGTTCGTCGACGAGGTCGCCGAGGTGCTGCGCACCCAGGTGGCGCAGGCTCCGGCCGGCACCGTCGACCGGTCCGTGCCACCCCGGCGGGTCTTCCGCAACATCGATCTCGACCGGACCATCTGGCAGAACCTGCCGAAGTGGAGCCCGGCCGACGAGCGCCTCTACGTCGACCGGCTGTACTACCGGCACACCGCCAGGCGCACCAGCCCGGCCCGGATGATCGTGGTGGTGGACCAGTCCGGGTCGATGGTCGACTCCATGGTCAACTGCACCGTCCTGGCCTCCGTCTTCGCCGGGCTGCCGCGGGTCGAGGTGCACCTGATCGCGTACGACACCCGCGCGCTGGATCTGACGCCCTGGGTGCACGACCCGTTCGAGGTGCTGCTGCGGACCGATCTCGGCGGCGGCAACGACGGCCCGGCCGCCCTGGCCATGGCCCAGCCCAAGATCACCGATCCGGGCAACACGGTGCTCGTCTGGATCTCCGACTTCTACGAGTTCGACCGGTCCCAGCCGCTGTTCGACGGCATCGCCGCCCTGCACCGCTCCGGCGTGCGCTTCATCCCGGTCGGCTCGGTCACCAGCTCCGGCGCCCAGCAGGTCAACCCCTGGTTCCGCCGGCGCCTGCGGGACCTGGGCACCCCGGTGATCTCCGGCACCATCGGCAAGCTCGTCACCGAGCTCAAGAATTTCGTCGCCTGACAACCAAGGAGCTGCCATGAGCGAGATGCTGCGCGCCCCCGCCGAGGTGAAGTACGCCGACGAGCTGGACTGGCTCGAGTCGGTCGACGACGGGCCGAAGCCGTTCTCCTGGCGGCTCAGCCCGAAGATGGTCCGCCTGTTCGTCCTCGGCTCGGTCCGCGCCGACGGCCTCGACCGGGTGATCCCGCAGAAGTGGTTCGGCGAGCGGAGCCTGGTCGAGCGGGCCGTCGTCACGCTGGCCTCCGACCGCGGTCTGCTGCTCATCGGCGACCCCGGCACCGGCAAGAGCTGGCTGGCCGAGCTGCTGGCCGCCGCGATCAGCCGCAACTCCACGCTGGTCGTGCAGGGCACCGCCGGCACCACCGAGGACCACGTCACATACTCGTGGAACGTCTCGATGGTCATCGCCAAGGGCCAGTCCCGCGCCTCGATGATCCCGTCACCGATCATGACCGCGATGGAGGGCGGCGTGATCGGCCGCTTCGAGGAGCTGACCCGCTCCACCAGCGACGTGCAGGACGCGCTGATCTCGATCCTCTCGGAGAAGTACGTCTCCATCCCCGAGCTGGACGACGACAACATCGTCTTCGCCAGGCCCGGCTTCTCGATCATCGCCACTGCCAACAGCCGCGACCGGGGCGTCAACGACCTCTCGTCCGCACTCAAGCGGCGCTTCAATTTCATCCGCATCCCCATGGTGACCAACCGCAGGAGCGAGGCGGAGATCGTCCGGTTCCGCACCGCCGAGCTGCTGCGCCGGCACACCATCGAGCTGGAGGTGCCACCGACATTGCTCGACGTGCTGCTGCAGAGCTTCGCCGACCTGCGCGCCGCCTCGGCCGCGGCGACCGGCGACGACGAACGCCTGGAGTCGGCGCTGTCCACGGCCGAGCAGATCGGCGTGCTGGAGGACGCCATCCTGCACAGCACCTTCTTCGGAGGAACGCTCAATGCGCAGACGCTCGCCGGTGCGCTGGTCGGGTCACTGGCCCGGCGCAGCCCCGAAGACCTGGCCATCCTCACCAAGTACTGGCACGGGGTCGTCGAACCGCGCAGCAAGGACCACGGCGGCGACTGGTCCGGCTTCCTGGAGGGCGGCCGCCAGGCGATCGCCACCCTGTCGTGAGTGACCCTTTCGGCGCGCTGCGCGCACAGCTGCTCGAGGCGGCCGAGGCGCTCACCGGCGGACCGGCGGCGCTACCGGAGATCCTCGCCGGCATCGTCGACGACATCGACCACGCCCTGCGCGAGCCGGTGGAGATCTTCCCTGTCTGCCACCACTCGCCGTCCTCCGCGCTGGCCATGGTCCGGCGACTGCGCGAGAAGCGGCCCACGGTGATCTACCTGGAGCTCTGTGAAGACCTCGGGCCGCTGCTGAACGAACTGCGGAACTGCCGGCTGCCGGTGGCGTTGCAGGCTTTCGCGTCCGAGCTGAACGGCTTCCCCGAAGAAGCGTCGCCGCTCAGCGTGATCGCGCCGATCACCGAGGCGTCGGCGGAATACCAGGCGATCGCCTACGCCCTGGAGACGCCCGGCGTGGAGCTCGTCCTGGTCGACCGGTCCACCGATCACGTCTTCCCATCGATGCCTGCGCCCGGATCCGTCACGTCTACCGAGGCGGCGGGGGAGTTGCACGGTGATGCGGTCGGGGTGGAGCTCGGCGATCTGCGGCCGCGCTTCGCGGACCTGGAGGAGCACCTGCTGCGCCACGGCCGGGTCCGGCACTGGTCGGAATGGTGGGACCAGCACGTGGAGCAGCCCCTCGCCGGCGCCGACCACGCGACGTACCGGCAGGTGATGGTGCTGATCGGTAGCCTCTTCCGGCGCTTGACCCCGCGCGACTCCCGGCTGCGTGCGAACGACGAGGACCGCGAGCGCCACATGTGGACGCGAATCCGCGAGCACCTCGCGGCCAGCGGCGCCGACCGGGCCGACTGCCTGTACGTCTGCGGCGCCTTCCACGCCGCCAGCCGTGTGCCCGAGGCCGGCTCCGATCCGTCGGCGCCGGACTTCACCATCCCGCCGCCCACCGGCAGCAAGTGGCTCTACGGGCTCATCCCGTCCAGTCACTCCGCGATCGAGGCGCAGTTCGAGCTCGCCCCGGGTTCCGTCTCCATCGCGGCCGCCACCTGGGAGAAGGCGCTGGGCCGCAGCCGGCTCACGCCGTACCGGCTGGCGGGGCAGAACGGCACCAGGAAGCGCGCTGCGAAGGCCCTGCCGCCGCCCACGGTGGTGCCGGTGGCGGTGACCGACCAGCTCACCGCCTACCTCGGGACGCCGGCGGTCCTCGACGGGCTCGACGAGGAGGAACTGCGCGGCTGGTGCGTCGACATCGTACGGCTCGCCCGGCGCAACGGCTATCCGGCCAGCACCGCCGACGCCATCGCCGTCTTCGAGACGTCGATCCTGCTGGCCGGGATGCGGGGGCGGGCGCGGCCCACGACGTACGACTTCCAGGACGCCGCCGTCACCTGCATCGAGAAGGAGGTCGTGCCGGGGCGTCGTGACGTACGCCGGCTCTGCGAGATCTTGCTCGGCGGCGACCGGAACGGCCAGGTCGGGTACGCCGCGATGCCGCCGCTCGCCCGCGACGTCTACGACCGGCTTGCCCCGCTCGGCCTCAACCTCGAACAACGCACCATCCAGCGGGCGCTGCTCGACGTCACCGCCCGGCCGGAACTCGCCGCCTGCTCGGATCTGCTCTGGATGCTTCGCCACCTGCTGCCCGACCACGCCGTACGCCCGATCACGGGCACCCGCCGCCTGGGTGAACCGGCCCTCCAGGAGAGCTGGGACCTGGACCTGGGCCGCCACCAGCGCACCATCATCGAGCTCGGCTACGAGGGCGTGACGGTCGAACAGGTCCTCGAGCAACGCCTCCGCCGCGCCGCCTGGGGCCGCGAGTCCACGGCGGCGACCGCGCTCAAGGCTGTCGAACAGTCCCTGGTGTTCCTGCACAGCCCCCGGCTCACCGACGACCTGGGCGCCCGCGCCGTCGACCTGCTGGCCGGCGAACGCACCGTCGACGAGGCCCCCACGGTTCTGCGCCGCATCCGCCGCCTGCTGGCCTACTACCGGACGACCGCGCCGGCGCTGCCGTCCTGGTGCGACCGGTTCGTCACCGAGGGGTACGCGCACTACTGCACGCTCCTGCCCACCGCGTTCGTCAGCGAGGACACCGGAGTGCGGCAGGTGGGGGCGATGCTCGGCTTTCTGGTCAGCCTCGAGACCCTGGCGTTGTCGCTGGGCTGCGACCGGAGACAGCTGGAGCTGGCCGTACGGCAGTCGCACCCGCAGGCCCCGATGAAGCTGGCGCTGCTCTGGGCGGCCCAGCACCAGCTGGGTCTGCTCCCCCTGGCCGAGCTGCGGGCCCGGATCGACGCCCTGCTCGACAATCCGCTGGTGGTGCCGGCGTTCCCGCAGTACGTCAGCGGCCTCGTGCAGGCGCTGGAAGCGGTGCCCCGGCTGGCGCCGTTCGTCGTCGAGACGCTGTCGAAGGCGTTCGGCCAGCTGCCCGACCGGGTTCTGCTGCCCTGGCTGCCGGCCCTGATCACCACCCTCAGGACTCACGCGGCGGAGCTGGTCCCGGTCCTGACCCGCGAGGCGGGCCGCACGTTCCCCGGCACACTGGCCGAGCTCGACTCGTGGACCGCGCCCTGGGATGCGGACGGCGTGCCCGAGAAGCCGCCGGTGGGCCTGGGCATGAGCGCCGCAGTGGCGCTGCTGGCGGCTTATCCGGCTGCGGGCGAGGCGGTGGCCGAGCTGATGATGTGAAGGTGATCTCGTACTGGCGGGTGGCCGTACCCGGGTGCTCGGCCCGTGGGGGATTTGCTAGTGTTTCCTCCGTCGCCGGGACAACGTGCCGGAGTGACAAGCGGACGTAGCGCAGCTGGTAGCGCATCACCTTGCCAAGGTGAGGGTCGCGGGTTCGAATCCCGTCGTCCGCTCTTTCGAACGGCACCTATCCGTCGAAGCCTGTGCTCACGGTCAGGTCTCTCCACTGCTCCAGCTCGGCGCGCTCCGCGTCCAGGACATTGCTGAACGCGTTGAGGGCGTCCTCGCCGAGCAGCAACAGCGCCGGCGGTTCATTGGCGGCCACCGCGGTGATGATCGCTTGTGCGGCCTTCGCCGGGTCACCCGGCTGGGTGCCGTGGACGGCGTCGTTCTCCTTGCGACGCTTGCCGGCCGTGTCCGCGTAGTCGTCGATCGGCTCGGCCGACTGGGTCAAGGAGCGGCCCGCGAAGTCGGTCCGGAACGCGCCCGGCTCCACCGCGATCACCGAGATCCCCAGTGGCTGCAACTCCTTGCGCAGCGAGCCGGACATGCCTTCCAGCGCGGCCTTGGTGGCGGAGTAGTAGCCGGAACCGGCCGGGGTGATCCGCGCGCCGATCGAGGAGACGTTGACGACCGCTCCGGCCCGGCGAGCCCGCATGCCCGGAAGCACCGCCTTGATCATCGCGACCGCGCCGAAGAAGTTGGTGTCGAAGAGCCGTCGCACGTCGGCGTCGTCGCCTTCCTCGACCGCGGCCCGGTAGCCGTAGCCGGCGTTGTTGACCAGGACGTCGACCCGGCCGAAGTGCGCCTCGGCCTGCTGCACGGCCGCCATGACCTGGGCGGGTTCGGTCACGTCGAGCGCGAGGGCGCGGGCGGTGTCCGGATGGGCCTTCTCCAGGTCCTGCACCTTGGCGGCGTCGCGGGCGGTCACGACGGCATTGTCACCGCGGGCGAGGACCGCCTCGGCGAGGGCACGGCCGAGGCCGGTCGAGCATCCGGTGATCAACCAGGTCTGCACGGGCATCAGGGTGAGTCCTTCCTTGTCGCGGACATCCCCAGCCAACACCTCTTCGAATCCGCGAGGGAGAGTTCGGCGTGGCTGGTTCCACCAGGGCCTCCCAGCCGGACGGCGGTGGGCCGCGACCTTACCCGGATCGGTAAGGGAGTGGGCGGCAACAAGCCTCGCGGAGATCCGCTTGAGTCTTCGCGGCCGAAGGGTGCGGCGGCCGGGACGCCGCCGCACCCCCTGAGGCTCAGGGATCAGCTCGCAGTGCAGGTGGGCGTCATCGCTCCCGCCGTACCGCTGGCCTGGAAGCCGAATTCCGTGGCCTGGCCGGCACCGATCGTGCCGTTGTAGGCCACGTTGGAGAACTGCACGGGACCGCTGGTCCCGGTCCGGTTGGTGTTCCAGCTGCTGGTGACCGTGGCGCCCGCGGGCACCGTCACACCTACGGTCCAGCCGTTGGTTCCCGACGCCCCCGCTGTCACCTTGACCGTGGCCACAAATCCGCCGGTCCATGCGTTGACCGATACCGTCGCGGTGCAGCCGGCGCCCGGCACCGGGGCGCTGGGTGACGGCGAGCCGGAGGACGGCGCGCTCGGGGACGGCGAGCCCGACGACGGGGCACTGGGCGACGGGGCACTGGGGGACGGGGCACTGGGCGACGGGGAGCCCGACGACGGCGGCGTCGATGTGAGGGTCGGTGTCTGCCAGTCACGCCACTCGGCCAGGTTGCCCGCTGCGCGGCTGGAGATCCGGATCGCGCCGGGGGCGGTGCCGGTCTTCAGGAGGAACTTCTGGATGTGCTGCTGCAGCGGGGTACGCCACTCCGCCCGGTTCGCGCAGTGGCTGCCGTCCTGGACGTCCGACCAGTACGTGATGTTCGCGGCCGCGCCCAGCGCCTTGTAGACCTCCGCGCCGCCCAGGGCAGCCACGCTGGCCGACTTCGGGCCCAGGTTGGCGATGTGCGGGTTGTCCATGATGAACAGGCCGCGCGGAGCCACCATCGCCACGAGTTCGTGGGTGTCCACCGGGAGTCTCGCCGGGCTGCTGGTGAAGGAGCCGAACGCGTCGCCCAGCCAGGGCTGTTCGCCGTACGCGCTGCTCAGGCTTTGTGCGCCCTCGCCCGGGATCCCCCGGAAGATCGGTGCGCCCGCGCTGCCCGACTCGATCGGCATGGTCAGCGCGATCCGCTGGTCGAACGCACCCGTGACGATGGCACCCTTGCCGAAGCGCGAACAGCCGGTGACACCCGTGGCGTCCGCGCGCAGGATGCTGCCGTTCGACTGCTCGATGACGTCGATGATCCGGCTGACCCCCCACGCCCACGCCACCAGCAGACCCGTGCTGCTGGACGCGCCGTAGATGCTGTAGAACGCGCCTTGCTTGTTGTTGCGCGGGGTGCCTTCCTTGCCCACCGCGTACGGGTCGTAGTTGATGACAGCCGCACCGGCCGCCTTGATGCCGGCCGTGTCGGCACCGAAACCGCCCAGTACGACAACGGCGGGGAACGGGCCGGAGCCGCTGGGCAGTTCGACCTTGGCCGAGAAGCTGGAGCTCTTGCCGTTGTGGCTCACGTTCACGGTGATGCTGGTGCTCGACACGGTGCCCGAGACTGTGGCCGGTTTCGCGGGCTTCTCGCCGTACACGAATTTCTCGGCCAGTTTCTTGATCTCCGCCCGCCGGCACTGCCAGTCCGACGTGCTGGTGATGCGCGTGCCGTTGAGCCGGGTGAAGGGGTCGGGGAGCTTGGCGATGGTCGGCAGCGAGCCGGCGTCCGGCAGGGCGGGTACGGCGCAGCCGGCACCTTCGTCCTCCACCGCGGCGGCCGGGACGGCGGCCTCCGCGGAGGGGATCGTGGTGACCAGAGTCGCCACTCCGGCGATGGTCACTGCCGCTGTCAGCAACGCGATGAGTGCCGAGCGGATGTCAGAGCGGCCCGGTTGGGTGGTCACAGGGGCCCTCCTTCCGTGGGGGATTGCGGGGCGCCGATCGCCGAAAGTTCCGGTGGTGTGGTCGTGGAAGCGCTCCCATGGTGGATGCGACCAGTGTTGAATGCCTTATCGAAGAATGTCAATCGACCTGGGGTCGGGGAGGGGTGAGTCCGGCCGTCTTTCTCGCCGGGCTTCCGAAACTTCCAGCTCGCCGCCGACCCCCACCACCCCGCCGCGGACGCGTAATCTCTGCGCATGGCTGATGCTGAGGATGTTCGTCGCCTGGCGCTGGCTCTCCCGCAGACCGAGGAGATCGACAGCGACGGCTTCGACTTCCGGGTGGCGGGCAAGGGCTTCGTCTGGTCCTACCCCGAGCGTCTCCCCGGCAAGCCGCGCACGATCCGCACCGACGTCGCCGTTCTCTACGTGGGCGACGAGGCCGAGAAGCAGGCCCTACTGCTCGGCGAACCGGAGCTCTTCTTCACCACGCCCGGCTACGACGGCCTCCCGCTGGTGATGCTGCGCCTGCCGGAGGTCACCGTCGACCGCCTCGGTGAGCTGGTGACCGACGCCTGGCGGATGCGTGCCCCGGAGGATCTGGCCGGCGCCGCGTAGCCCTACGGGTAGCTCAGCTCCACCACGGCCGAGTAGTTGTCGACGGCGTTCAGCGTGCGCACCCCGAGAGTGTGCGAGCCCGGAGCCGGCGCCGGAATGGTGATCGATGTGCTGCCGACCTGTCCCACCGGCATCCCGTCCAGCAGGACCTCGTAACCCGCGACCGGCGCCGTGATGAACGGTGACTGTGCCGGGGGAGCCGTCCATGACAAGCGCAACAACCCGGCCGCCGGAGTGTCCATCCGCAGAGCGCTGGGCGGCGCCGGGATCTCGTCACCGCGCCAGATCTGCCCGAGCGACTTGAACGACCACGGCGACACATTCCCGGCCGCGTCCACGGCGCGCACGGAGAAGACGTACACCCGCGGCGGCAACGTTCCGCCGGTTGAGTAGACGTAGCGGGTGTCGGTGACCGTCGCCCGTGGCTGGCCGCTCTCGTACACCTCGTATTCGACCGGTCCCTGGTCGTCGGTGGACGGCGCCCAGGTGATCGTGAGGCCGGAGCTGATGTCGAAGGCGAGTGGTCCGGGACGGCTGGGGGCCGTGTGGTCCACCGGGGCCCCCGCGCAGTCGGCGCCGTTGAGGGTGCAGTTCGCCGGGTCGCCCTGGCCGCTCGCCACCCAGCCGAACGTCGTGGACGATCCCGGCGGCAGCTGCGCGTTCCAGGTCTCGTTGGTGACCGTGTAGTGCTCGCCGCTGCGGGTGAACACGCCGCTGTAGGAGCTGGTCACCCTGGTGCCGGGAAGGTCGAACTCGACCCGCCAGCCGTCGACTGCGGCCGCGCTGTCGTTGCGGATGGTGATGCTCCCGACGTAGCCCGCCGGCCACTGACCCAAGCGCGTAAAGCTGGCGACAGGCGCGGCCGCCGAAACGCCGGCCGCCGAAGCGGCGTCTGCCGCCGAAGCGGCGGCCGCCGGTGCCAGGGCGGCACCCGTGGCCAGGGCAATCAGCACGGCGAGTCGTTTCATATCGACGACGTTATATGTCACCTGGCCAAGATCGACAGAGGGCCCATCTCCGGGTCATCCCGGATAGGACTCCGCCCCCTATTGCGGGCATGCTGGACGGATCGCGCATTCGGCCACGGGGAGGAAGCCCATGCACGCCAGACGATTCACCATCGGGACCGGCGCCGCGCTCGCCACACTGCTGCTCGCCGCGGCGTGTGGTTCCGACACCGGCGACCCGGCCGAGCCCGCCCCGGCCCCGGCGAGCGCCGGTCCGCACGGCTCGCACAGCGCGTCGGCCCCGGCGCCTCCGGCAGCGTTGCGCCAGGGGGAGCGGTTCGTCGACCTGGCCCTGCCGCAGGCCTACACCCCCGCGGCCCCGAACGGCGGCACCGACGAATACCGGTGCTTCGTCGTCGATCCGAAGCTGACCGAGCCCGCGTACCTGACCGGCAGCCGCTTCCTGCCGCAGAACGCCGACATCGTGCACCACGCGATCTTCTACCGGCTCAGCGCCGAGCAGGCCAAGGCCGCCGCCGACGTCGACGCGAAGACGCCGGGCGAGGGCTGGACCTGCTTCGGCGACGCCGGGGTGCCGGGGGATACGGCCTGGGTCGCGCACTGGGCTCCCGGCGCCGGTGAGACGCTCATGCCGGCCGGTTTCGGCTTCGAGATGCCGCCGGGCAGCAAGCTGGTCATGCAGGTGCACTACAACCTGCTCGGCGTCACCGACCAGAGCAAGGCTTCCGACCGGTCCGGCATCCAGATGCGGATCGCGGACGGCAAGGCGCCGTTGCAGGGCCTGGAGACCGCACTCGTGGCGGCGCCGATCGAGCTGCCGTGCGAGCCAGGTGCCGCCGGCCCGCTCTGCGATCGCGACACCGCTGTCGCGGATGTCGCCAAGCGCTTCGGCGCCGAGTCCGCCGAGACCGTCCAGGGTCTCAACGCGGGCTGCAACGGCGGCGCCGCGCCGGTCGCCGGCAACACCCAGCACTGCGACCATCCGGTACGCGAGCCCGGCACGATCTACCTCGCCGCCGGCCACATGCATCTGCTCGGGCGGGCGATCAAGGTCGAGCTCAATCCGGGTACGCCCAAGGCCCGCACCGTCATCGACGTGCCCCGGTACGACTTCGACAATCAGGCCCTCGTCCCGCTGCCCGAGCCGATCGCCGTCGACCGCGGGGACACGCTGCGCGTCACCTGCACCCACGACGCGACCCTGCGCAAGCAGTTGCCGCAGCTCAAGTCGCTCCCCTCGCGGTACGTGGTCTGGGGCGAGGGCACCAGCGACGAGATGTGCCTGGGAGTCATGGTGATGGCCCCGAAGTCCTGAACGGTGAGCGGTCCTTGACACCGCGCGGGGCAGGCCCTTTGCTGAACGCATCGACGGCCACGGATGGTCTGTCCCGCGCCGGAGAGGTTCCCATGCGCCGCTGGTTTGCGCTCCCGCTCGTGATCGCCGTACTGATGGCGGGGGCACCCGCCCGGGCGGACAGTGCCGCACCGGCCACACCGCGGCGGTTGGCGGTGGGGGCCGGCACGACCTCGATGAGTCTGTCCTGGGAGCAGCCGCGCACGGGTCCCCGGGCCCGCTGGTTCCGGGTGTACGAGGGCAGCCAGGTGGTCGCCCGGGCCACCACCACGTCGGCCGCTCTGGCGGTGGCCTTCAACTCCACCCACACGTACACGGTCACCGCCGTCGACGATCAGGGCCACGAGTCGGCCCCGACCGCCCCGGTCAGCGGGCACGCCTGGGCGTCCGGCCTGAACCCGGAGTGCCTGAGCCCGGCGCCGCTGACGGTCACGGCCGCCGCGATCACCGCCTCGGCCGCCTCGCTGTCGTGGCCGCGGCATCCTCTGTGGCAGGACCTGGAGCTGCGTGTCGGCGGCGTCAGCCTGGGCCGGACGACGCGGACCAGCGCCCGGATCGGCGGGCTGGCCCCGGCGACGACCTACAGCGTCGGCCTCTACCGCTACAACGGCTGTCAGCAGCAGACCGTGCCGGTGGCCTGGGGCTCCCTGACGACCGCCACCGGCAGCACCGAACGCCCGGCCGCACCCTCCGCGCTGACCGTCGCGGGCCGCACCGACACCACGATCCGGCTCTCCTGGACAGCACCCGAGGGTCCCGCCCCCTCCCGGTACGCGGTCTACGACGGCGACACCCTCGTCGCCCGCACCAGCAGCACCGCCGTGACGGTCGGCCGCCTCTACCACGCCTCGTGGCACACCTTCACGGTCGCGGCCCTGAACGCCGCCGGCGACGAGTCCACCCACACCCGGCCGGTGCCGGCGAACACCGAGCCGTGCCAGGTCAACCCGCCCCGCCCGATCGGGCTCACCGCCACCGCGGTGTCCCCGTCCTCGGTCCGGCTGGGCTGGATCCTGCGCACCGCGGCGATCTCCTACACCGTCTACGACGGCGACCGCCCGGTCGCCACGCCCGCCGGTCCGGAGGCCATGGTGACCGGGCTGGCGTCCGGCTCCCGGCACAACTTCCAGGTGACCGCCACCCTGCCGGACAGCTGCGGTGAGACCCCGCGCAGCACCGCCGTCGCGGTGACCACGCCGACCGGCCCGACCGGCCGTCCCGCCCAGCCCGCCGACCTGACCCTCACCGGCAACGCACCCCTGGGCGTGAACAGCACCGCGATCACGCTCAGCTGGACCGCGTCCGCCGGCGGAGAACCCACGACCGGCTACCGGATCTACGAGGGCGCGACCCTCGCCGGTACGGCCACCGGCACCCAGCTGTCCCTGACGGTCGGCGCCGGAACGCGGCACACCTACACCGTGGTGGCAGTGGACGCCGCCGGCACCGAATCCGTGTCCAGCGCGCCGCTGGCCGTCCAGGCCACGTACCTGCCGCCGCCGTAACGGCGGCCGCACGCCGGCCTCTCGCTATGCTGGCGCCGAGCAATGGCCGGCAGCGAGGGAGAGGCACGCGTGCGCACCACCGTGCATGACGTCGCGCGCGCGGCCGGCGTCTCGGTCTCCACGGTGTCGCGGGCGCTCACCGGCGGCCGGGTCAGCCCGGCCACCCGCGAGGCGGTGCAGGAGGCGGCGGAACGCCTCGGCTACCGGCCCAACCGGGCGGCCCAGGGGCTCATCACCGGCCGCACCGGCAACCTCGGCCTGATCGTGCCCGACCTGCGCAATCCGTTCTTCGCGGACGTGGCCAAGGGCGTGACGGCCCGGGCCCGGTCGGTCAACTGCGGCGTGTTCATCAGCGACACGGACGAGGACGTCGCGGCCGAGCTGGAGGCGATCGCCACCCTGGGCCGCAACACCGACGGGGTCCTGCTCTGCTCCCCGCGGGCCGGCGACGCCGAGCTGCTGGAGGTGGCCGACCCGGCGTCGACGGTGCTGGTGCACCGCCGGGTGCCCGGCATGCTGTCCGTGGTGGCCGACATCGCCGACGGCACCCGGCAGGCCATCGGTCATCTGCGGGCCCTCGGGCACCGGTGCATCGCCTTCGTCGCCGGCCCGGAGGACTCGTGGGCCGGGCAGCAGCGGCTGTCCGCATTGGCCGGGATCACCGCCGACGACGACACCGAGATCCTGCGCGTCGGTTCGGTGGCCCCCACGTTCCAGGGCGGAGTGCTCGCCGGTGACCTGGTGCTCGCCGGTCCGGCCACCGCTGTACTGGCCTACAACGACCTGGTCGCCATGGGCCTGTTGCACCGCCTCGCCGCCCGCGGGGTCGCGGTGCCGCAGCGGATGAGCGTGGTGGGCTACGACGACATCAGCATGGCCATGATGAGCCACCCGCCGCTGACCACGGTGACGGTCCCCAAGGGCCGGGCCGGGGTGGCCGCCCTGGAGCTGCTGCTGCGCCGCATCGGTGGCGCCGACGGGTCCGGCCGGCCGGCCGGCTCAACCCGCGAGCCGGAGATCACCCTGGCCACCAGCCTGGCCGTGCGCGACTCCTCCGGGGTGGCCCCGGCCTGACGACTCCCGTCAGGTCACCGCGCCCAGCTGCCACGGGACGAACTCGTCGCGGCCGAGGTCCAGCTCCTCGCTGACGGTGGGCCGGCCGGACGCCACGTCCAGGACCGTCCGCAGGATCTCGTCGCCGAGGCCCTCGATGGTCGCGGTGCCGTCGGCGATGCCGCCCGCGTTGAGGTCCATGTCGTCGCGCATGCGCTCGAACATCGTGGTGTTCGTCGCGATCTTGATGCACGGCACCGGTTTGGTGCCGAGCACCGAGCCCCGGCCGGTGGTGAAGCAGACGACGTTCGCGCCCCCGGCGACCAGGCCGGTGACGGAGACCGGGTCGTAGCCCGGCGTGTCCATGAACGTGAAGCCCGAGGCGGTCACCCGCTCGGCGTACTCGTAGACCGCCACGAGCTCCGCGGTGCCGCCCTTGGCAACCGCGCCCAGCGACTTCTCCAGGATCGTGGTGAGGCCGCCGGCCTTGTTGCCCGGTGACGGGTTGTTGTCCAGCGTGCCGCCGCCGGCCTGCACGTACCCGTGCCACCAGGCGATCCGGTCGAGCAGCCGCTGCCCGACCTCCTGGCTGACCGCCCGCCGGGTCAGCAGGTGCTCCGCGCCGAAGACCTCGGGGGTCTCGGCCAGGACGGTGGTCGCTCCCTGAGCGACCAGCAGATCGGAGGTACGGCCCAGAGCCGGGTTCGCGGTGATCCCCGAATACCCGTCCGAGCCGCCGCAGTTGAGCCCGAGCACCAGCGCCGACGCCGGTACGGTCTGCCGCCGGCGTTGCGCCACCTGCTCCAGCAGGCCCCGCACCGCGGTGACCCCGGCCCGGACCGTGGCCCGGATGCCGCCCTGCTCCTGGATGACCAGCTGCTCGATCAGGGTGTCCGCGGGAAGCGCGCCTCCGGTCACGCTGTCGACGCCGATCATCTCGCAGCCCAGGCCCAGCACCAGAATCGCGCCGATGTTCGGGTGCGCGGCGTACCCGCGCAGGGTGCGCTGGAGCAGCTGGCCGCCGTCGCTGGTGGGCACCAGGCCGCAGCCGGAGTCGTGGGTGAGGGCGACGACGCCGTCGACCCCCGGGAACGCGTCCATCGCCAGGCCGCGGAACTGGTCGGCGATCATCCGGGCCGTCGACGCGGCGCAGTTGACCGAGGTCACGATGCCGACGTAATTGCGGGTGCCGACCGAGCCGTCCGCGCGGACGTAGCCCTCGAAGGTGAGCCGCTGGGCGGCCGGCGGGATCGCCACGCGGGCCGTGCCGAACTCGTACGTGTGGTCGACGGAGTCCATCGCGAGGTTGTGGGCGTGCACGTGGTCGCCGGCGCGTACCTCGCTGGTGGTGCGGCCGATCGTCTGGCCGTACTTGTGCACCCGGCTGCCCGGCGGCAGCTCGCGCAGCGCGACCTTGTGTCCCTGCGGCACCGCCGCCGTGACGGTCAGCGCCAGGTCACCGTGTCGCAGCACCAGGCCCGGCGGGAGGTCGCGCAACGCCACCGCGACGTCGTCATCGGGCCCCAGCACGAGGGCGTGCTCGGTGAGCGGGGCGGGTTCCGGGTCAGCCATGAGGTGCATCCTCGCCACGAATGGAAAGTTGCGGGAACGTTTTCACTCTGTATCATCGCACGCAGTCGATGGGTCGTCCACGGGCGGCGATGTCGGTGCCGGTCCCCGGAGAGGAGCCACGTGACCCAGGCGAGGCCAGATCTGCGCCCCCTGAGCAACGCGGGCGTGACCCGCGCGGAGCTCCCCGTACGGATCCTGCAGATCGGCGCCGGCAACTTCATCCGCGCGTTCGTCGACCTGATGGTGCACCGGGCGAACGAGGCCGGCGTGCTCCGGCACGGGATCGCGGTGCTGAAGGTGACGCCCCGGCCCGAGCACGTGACCCCGCGCCTGGCCGAGCAGGACGGCCTGTTCCACGTCGTCCTGGAGGGCGCCGGAGCCAGGGAGACCACTCTGGTCACCGCGGTGCGCGAGGTCGTCAACGCCTACGCCGACTGGGATCGCTGCCGCGCGCTGGCCCGCGGCGAGGAACTGCGGTTCGTCGTCTCCAACACCACCGAGGCGGGCATCGTGTTCGTCGACGGCGACGACCTCACAGCGTCGCCGCCCGTCTCGTTCCCGGCGAAGATGACCGCGCTGCTGCACGAGCGCTGGCGGCACTTCGGTGGCGACCCGGCCCGGGGACTGTCGTTCCTGCCCTGCGAGCTCAACGAGGACAACGGCAGCACCCTGCGGGCGATGGTGCTCCGGCACGCCGCGGGGGCGAGCAGCGATCCCGGGTTCACGCGGTGGGTCGCCGAGCACTGCCGGTTCTACGACACGATCGTCGACCGGATCGTGCCGGGACTGCCCGAGGACGAGGCCGCGGAGCTGCGGCAGAGCCTGGGGTACGACGACCGGCTCATCGTCCGCGGCGAGTCCTACGGGCACTGGGCGATCGCCGGCGACCCGGCCATCCGCGACGAGTTCCCGCTGGACCGGGCCGGTCAGCCCGTCGAGTTCCTCACCGACATCCGGCCGTACCGGGAGAAGAAGGTCCGCGTGCTCAACGGCGCGCACACCGCCATGGCCGCGGTGGCCCCGCTGCTGGGCTGCCGGACCGTGCTGGAGGCCACCGCGCACCCGCTCGCCGGGGCGTACGTCCGGCAGCTGGTCGAGTGCGAGGTGCTGCCGACCCTGCCCGGTGACCGCGCCGAGTTGAGCCGTTTCGCCGCCGCGATCCTCGACCGGTTCCGCAACCCGGTGCTGCGGCACGAGCTGGCCGACATCGCGCTCAACGCGATCGCCAAGTGGCGTACCCGGAACCTGCCCGTGGTCCTCGACGCCTGGCGCGCCGGGCGCGAGGCCCCGCTCAGCGTCTTCGCGCTGGCCTGCCTGCTGGCCGGCTACGCCGGGGCGCTGGGCGACCTGCCGATCCGCGACGACGACCCGGCGGTGCTGTCACGGATCCGGGACAGTTTCCCGGCCGGCGATCCGGAGCACTGGCTGGCGGAGCTCTTCCCGGCGCTCGGCTGGCACGGCACCCTCGACCAGTCGCAGGTGACGCGGCTGGCCGCCGAGACCGCCGTACCGTTGCGGGCGCTTCTCGCCGGTGACCCCGCGCAGGTCCTGACCGGACTGCTGACACCCGCCTCTGTGTCCGATGAGGAGTGATGACCGTGCACGAGACCTGGCAACAGCTGGCCGACCACGCGCTCGTACCGGTGGTGGTGCTCGACGATCCGGCCGCCGCCCTCCCGCTGGGCCAGGCGCTGGTCGACGGCGGGCTGCCCGTCGCCGAGGTCACGTTGCGCACCCCCGAGGCCCTCAAGGGCATCCAGGAGCTGGCCGGGCACGGCGGCCTGCTGGTCGGGGCGGGCACGGTGCTGACCCCGCGGCAGGTGGACCTGGCCGTCGAGGCCGGCGCCCGGTACGTCGTCTCGCCCGGCCTTTCGCGGGCCGTGGTCGAGCGGTGCCAGGCGCACGGCGTACCGGTGCTGCCCGGCGCGGTGACCGCGACCGAGGTCCAGGCGGCCATCGAACTCGGCCTGGAGGCCGTCAAGTTCTTCCCGGCCGCCACCTCGGGCGGCCCGGCCGCCGTCGCCGCACTGGCCGCGCCCTTCGCGGACATGCGGTTCGTGCCCACCGGCGGCATCGACGCCGGCAACGTCGCCGACTACCTCGCGCTGCCCGCCGTGCTGGCCGTCGGCGGCTCCTGGATGGTGCCACGCGCCGCGATCCGCGCCGGTGACTTCGCCCGGGTCCGCGAGCTGACCAGCCAGGCCGTCGCCGCCACCCGCGGACGTTGAGAGAGGTCCACCATGCCGGTTCTGCCGCTCAGGCCCGCCGACTCCTGCCGTTTCGACGCCGTCAGCCTCGGTGAGGTGATGCTGCGCCTCGACCCAGGGGAGGGGCGCGTGCGCACGGCCCGCTCCTTCCGCGCCTCGGAGGGCGGCGGTGAGTACAACGTCGCCCGGGGGCTGCGGCGCGTCTTCGGGCTGCGCACCGCGATCGTCACCGCGCTGGCCGACAACGAGGTGGGCCGGCTCGTCGAGGACTGCATGCTGACCGGCGGGGTCGACACCAGCTTCGTGCGGTGGATCCCGTACGACGGGGTGGGCCGGGCGGTGCGCAACGGGCTCAACTTCACCGAGCGGGGTTTCGGCGTACGCGGGGCCGTCGGGGTCTCGGACCGCGGGCACACGGCCGCGTCGCAGCTGCGGGCGCAGGACGTCGACTGGGACCACCTGTTCGGCGAGGTCGGCGTCCGCTGGCTGCACACCGGCGGCATCTTCGCGGCTCTGTCCGACACCGCCGCGGAGACGACCCTGGCCGCGGTGCACGCCGCCCGCCGCCACGGCACGGTCGTCTCCTACGACCTCAATTACCGCCCGAGCCTGTGGAAGGCGGTCGGTGGCACCGCCCGGGCCCGCGAGGTCAACGCCGGCATCGCCCCGCACGTCGACGTGATGATCGGCAACGAGGAGGACTTCACCGCCTGCCTCGGCTTCCAGGTCGACGGCGTCGACGACAACCTGCGGGACCTGCGCACCGCGTCGTTCGCCCAGATGATCAGCAAGGTGGCGGCCGAGTACCCCCGCCTGCGCATCATCGCGACGACCCTGCGCGGCGTCCGCACCGCGACCCGCAACGACTGGGGTGCGCTGGCCTGGTCCGGGCCGACCGGCGTGATCGAGTCGACGCACCGCCCGGACCTCGAGATCCTGGACCGCGTCGGCGGCGGCGACTCCTTCGCGGCCGGCCTGATCTACGGCATCCTGGACGGCGCGTCGCTGGCGGAAGCGGTCGAATACGGTGCCGCGCACGGCGCCCTGGCGATGACGACGCCCGGGGACACGTCGATGGCCGGCAAGGCGGAGGTCCTGGCCCTGGCCGCCGGCGGAGGAGCCCGCGTCCAGCGCTGACCGCCCGCGCTCGCATTGACGGGTTTCCCTACCGTGGGGCCAGGAGGCTGCCACGGATGCGGGAACCCTCACCAACGCGGTCGCACTGTCGGTCTCGATGCTGGCCCTGACCATGTCGACGGTGCTGGCCGTCCGGCAGCTGTGGACCACCCGCGCCGCCGGCCAGGACTCCAACCCACACGCAGGTGCTGCTGCGGCTCAACGGCGAGTACCGCACCGACGGCGTACCCGCCGTGACGTGCTCCGCGACCTGACGACCAGGGCCGGGCCGGGCCGGGCGCCGTCACGGCGCCCGGCCGCGGTCAGGAGCACTGCTGATCGAGCGGGGAGAGCCAGTCCTTGAGCGTGGAGCCCAGCGTCGTGTTGACGTCCTGGGTGGTCTTCACCGCGCTGAAGCTCTTGGCGTCGGCGGCCTCGGCCTTCAGCTTTTCCGCGGTCTGCTTGCCGGCGTTGCGCAGCTCCGGGTCGGTGCTCTCCGCGGTGGCGCTGCTGATGGCCGTCGCGAACGCGGTCAGCGCCTGCTGCACTTCCTGCTCGTTCTTCTTGTCGTCGCCGGCGGTCTTGCGCGCGTCGGCCAGCTCGGTGAGGGCCTGGGCGAACGGCGCCATGTGCCGGCTGTAGACCTTGCCGACAGCTTCGCACGCGGACCTCGTCGAGGCCTCCGCGCTGCGCTGGGCTGCGGGCGGCGCCGAGGCCGTACCGATTCCCACGCCGGCCTCGCCGGGTGCGGGATTGGTGGCGGTGCCGCAGGCAGCCGCCGAGAGCAGCACGCCGCCTAGAAAGAACGCCTGCACGGCCTGGCGCATCGGGGAACCTCCTGCTGATCGGGGATGCGGGAACGTGGGAGCGCTCCCATCGCGCTCTGCACCATACGTCGCGGTGCAGTTCTCGTCTAGAGACGCCCTTCTATTCCACCCGCCCGGTATGCCGGGGACGATTCATCGGATGTCGCCTCCCGGCGGGCGTGCTCGGGAGACGATGACGGCATGCAAGCAGCACAGGGCGTGCCGTTGTCGTGATGAGCCGTACCTTCGGGATCCTCTCGCCGTTCGTGGGCGGCGACTACTACGGAGCGATCATCGCCGGCGTCAACAGCGCCGCCGTGGCCGCCGGCGACCGGGTCATGGCCGTGCAGACGCTGGATCCGGGTTCGTACAGCGCCGACCGCAGCGGTCTGCCGGACTTCCGCCGGCCGTTGGCGTGGCAGCACCTGGCCGGCCTGATCGTGCTGCCCGGCGCGGTGGACGCCGCGTACGCCCGGACCGCGCGGCTGGCCGGCAAGCCCGTGGTCCTGGTCGGGCACGAGGTGCCGGGCAGCGACTGCTCGTCCGTGCTGGCCGACAACCGCAGCGGGATCCGGGAGGCCGTCGCGCACCTGGCCGGGCACGGCCACGAACGCATCGCCTTCGCCGGCAACCTGACCCACTTCGACGTGCGGGAACGGCACGAGGGCTACCGGGAGCAGCTGCTGGCCCAGCAGCTCACGCCGCGGCCCGACCTGTTGTTCGCGCTCAACGACAATCACGAGACCGGCGGCGAGTCCGTCGCCGACGCCCTGATCCGGGCCGGCATGCCGGCGACGGCTGTCGTGACGGGCACCGACCGCAATGCCATCGGCCTCATCCGCCGGCTGGCCCAGGCCGGCTACACGGTCCCGGGCGACCTGGCCGTGGTGGGCTTCGACGACATCGCCGACGCAACCTACCTGCGGCCGAGCCTGTCCACAGTGCGTCAGCCACTGGACGCTCTGGGCGCGGCCGTGCATGCCCTGGCCCGCGAGCTGGCGGCGGATCCGCGGCTGCCGGCCGCCGTACGGCTCGTGCCCACCACCTTCGTCCAGCGCGACTCCTGCGGCTGCCCGAGCCGCGGTCTGCCGGTGTCGGAGTCGCGGACCCGGGAGCTCTTCTCCGACGTCCGCTACCTGCAGGCCACGCTGAACGTGCAATATGAGCTCGGCATCGAACTGCTGGGCTCGCACGAGAAGGACCCGCGCGGCCTGGCCTGGATGGAGAGCACCCCGGCCGTCGGCGGTTGCCTCGGTCTCTGGCGCGGCGACGGCGAGCCGCGCGGTGCCGACCCGCTGCTGGAGGTGGTCGGGGAGTTCCGGGCCGGTGGCGGTCCACGCTGCGGGCCGGTGAGCGCGTTCCCGCCGCCCGGGCTGTTCACGCTGGCGGACGGCCCGGCCGGCGACATCGTGTTCGTCGTGCCGGTGCGCAGCGCGTCGCGGGACTGGGGCGCGCTGGCGGCGGTCGGGCGGATCCAGGCCAGCACGCCGCCGGGCCGCGAGATGATGAACCAGGCCGGGGCCCTGCTGGCCGCCGCCCTCGACCGGGACGCGATGGTGGCGTCCCTGCGGGACCAGGAGGAGCGGCTGCGCAACGCCGCCCTGCACGACCACCTCACCGGCCTGCCGAACAGGGTGCTGCTGGCCGACCGTCTTCAGCAGGCCGGCCTGCGCGCCGCCCGGCAGCCCGGCCACCGCTTCGCGGTCCTGTTGCTCGACCTGGACGGGTTCAAGGCCGTCAACGACTCCCTGGGTCACGCGGCGGGCGACGTTCTGCTGGTGGAGGTCGCCCGCCGCCTGACCGGGCTGGTGCGTCAGTCCGACACCGTCGCCCGGCTCGGCGGTGACGAGTTCGTCGTGCTGCTCGACGGCTTCGCCACCCGCGACGGCCACGAGCGGGTCCGTGACGCGATCACGGCCGCGATCACCGAGCCGTTCGTCATCGACGGGTGCCCGGTCGAGGTCGGCCTGAGCATCGGTGTCGCGCTGTCCACCGACGGCTCGGCCGACCCCGACCACCTGCTCCGGGAGGCCGACGCGGCGATGTACCGCGAGAAGTCGACCGCCCGGCGTCGCTGACCGCCGGGAAGTGGCTCAGCCGGTGCCGCACACCGTGCCGTTGAGGGCGAACACCCCGGGCAGCACGTTCGGTCCGCTGTAGGCACCGACGAACCCGGCCGTGGCTGTGGCGCCGGCGGCCAGCGTGGCACCCGGATCGCTGGTGACCCGTACGTCGCGGCCGGTCTGGGTCCAGGTGGCGCTCCAGCCGCTCTGCACGCTCTGCCAGCCGGTGGGCCAGGTGAACGTCAGCGTCCAGCCGGTGACCGGGGCAGGCCCGTTGTTGGTGACCTCGACGGCCCCGACGAAGCCGTTGCCCCAGTCGTTGGTGTCGCTGAACTTGACGGTGCAGCTGCTGCTCGCCGGCGCGGTGGTGGTGACGGTCAGCGGCAGGGAGGACCACGACACCCGGCCCGCGGTGTCCCGGGCCAGCACGTTGACGGTGTAGCGGGTGCCCGGCGTGAGGTTGCGGGCGGTGAAGGACGTGCCCGAAATCTCGCCGAGCTGCTCGCTGACGGCGCCGTTGGCCCGGTACACCTCGTACTTGGCGATCGGGTCGCGGCCGGGCCGCGCGGCCGGCCAGGAGATCGTCGCGGTGCGGTCGGTGACGGCCCCGGCGACGGGCGCGCCGGGTGCTCCGGGGGCCCCGGCGCCGGTCCGGGCCGGGCGCAGGGTCACCAGCGTGAGCGAGTACGGCGGCAGCGTCTGTTCAGTCGCACTTCCCAGCGCGGCGGTATCGAGCGCTCCGGCGCCGTTGCCGAGCGAGATGACGGTCGGCGCGGTGCTCGTACTCGGGTTGTAGCCCCGGTAGTCCAGGGTGGCCGTCCGCTCGTTGTCGGGGTCCCGGTTGACCAGCAGCACCCGCAGGTCGCCGTTGGGCCGGCGAGCGGCGTGCGCGGCGACGAGCGGATCGTCGGTGCCGGCCCGGACCAGCTGGTCGCCCGGGTGCACGAAGGACTTCATCAGCGTCAGGGCGTGGTACGGCGCGAACGGTGTGTTCAGCGGCGGTTCACACACCGACCCGTCGGACGTGCAGTTGCCGGAGGAGAGCAGGCCGAAGTCGCCGTAGTCGCGCTGCCCGGCCACGGTCGACACGGTGCCGATGCCGTTGTGGACGTTCCACCACTGCACCGTGAAGACGCCGTTCTCCAGCAGGTCGCTGTACGCGTCGGCCAGGAACAGGGCGCCGGGCTGGGTGTTCTGTCCCACGCCGACGTTCATCTCGGTGAGGCTCACCTGGATGCGGCCGGCGTTGCTGCCGGCGTACCGGTCGATCTGCCGGCGCAGCAGGTACATCGCGTCGTCGATGTGACCCGTCCTGGTGAGCGCCTCGGCGGCCGTGCCGCCGCCGGGATACCAGTGCACGTCGACGAAGTCGATGTGGGCGCCGGCGCGGGTGAGCACCTCCTGGTTCCAGGTCCCGGCGTCACCCGCGCCGACCAGCCCGTCGGGCCAGTTGCCCGGCGTGGTGAGCACCGCGCCGATCTTGATGTCCGGGTCGACGGCCCGCATCGCCTCGGCGAACGCGACCACCCCCGCGGCGTACGCGGCCGGGCTCTTGTCGGCGTGGTGGTCGGCCTCCCACGGCTCGCCGTAGTGGCCGTTGCCGTAGTTCTCGTTGCCGATCGTCCAGTACTTGGCCCGGTAGCCCTTGTCCTTGGCGTGGCGCACCCAGTCCGCGGCCTCCTGCGCCGTCCCGGTGCCGTAGTTCGCGATGATCATCGGCTCGGCGCCGATCCGCCCGGCCGAGGCCATGAACGTGTCGAAGTCGGTGCCCGGGGCGACGTAGCCGCCGGGTGCGGTGTGATCGCGCCAGTGGTAGATGTCGGCGTACGAGCCGCCGGGGTAGCGCAGCATCTGCACGCCGGCCGACTTGAGCAGGCCGGAGGTCTCGGCCGTGCCCAGGTTGGTGTCCCAGATGGCGTCGTTGACGCCCAGGGCTGTGTCGGGAACGGTGGCCAGGCCCGCCTGGGCGTTCACGGTCACGGCGACGGGAGCGGGGGAGGCGGCGGGCGCGGCGGTGGAGGCCGTGGGTGCGGCGACACTGCACAGCGCACCGGCGCCCAGCAGCAACGCGCCCCGCGCGACCCGGTGGAAGATCGCGGACGGCATGGCTCTCCGATCGGAGGACAGCGACACTTGGGAGCGCTCCCATACTCACTGTCGCAGCGACCACTGTCAATCTTCACTGACGTTGCCGGCCGGCCTCGGAAATCCTCACATTCGGCACAGGTCAGTCGAACAGTCAGACGAGCCCATCGGGGGGCTTCCAGGGCGGACAGGTGATTCGGTTGAAGATGTCGAACCTCAGGGTCGGGCTCCGGCTCGGCGCCGGCTTTCTCGTGGTGATCATCGGCATGGTGGTGCTGACGGTCATCGGCGTCAACGAGGTCAACAAGATCAACGATCGGCTGACCGTCGTCAACGACCTCAACGGCGTCAAGCAGCGGTATGCCATCAACTTCCGGGGCAGCGTGCACGACCGTGCGATCGCCGTCCGGGACGTGGTGCTGGCTCGTACCGGTGCCGAGGTGCAGACCGAGGTCGACACCATCGCCAAGCTGACCACCAAGTACGACGAGTCGGCGGTCAAGATGGCCGCGATGTTCTCCGACGGGGCCGACGTCAGCGCCGAGGAGAAGCAGGCGCTCGCCGAGATCAACCGCATCCAGGCCAAGACGCTGCCGCTGATCAGCCAGGTCGTCGACCTGCGCCGGGCCGACACCAACGAGCAGGCCTACGTCGTGCTCACCACGCAGGCCAGGCCCGCCTTCATCGAGTGGCTCGCCGCCATCAACGTGTTCATCGACCTCGAGGAGGCGATGAACAAGGCCGAGACGGCCCAGGCCCGCCAGACCGCCGACGGATTCATGACCATCATGGCGATCGGCCTGCTGCTGGCCGCGCTGATCGCGGCGCTGGTCGCCTGGCGGATCACCCGCGGCATCACCCGGCCGCTGGCCGAGGCGGCGGACGTGCTCGTCGCGGTGGCCGACGGCGACCTGACCCGGCGGGTGGACGTGCGTTCCGCCGACGAGGTCGGCCAGATGGGCCGCTCGGTGAACACGGCGCTGGACGCGATCAGCACCGTCATCACCGAGTTCGGCCGCAGTGCCCAGGGCCTGGCGCAGACCAGCCACCGGATCGGCGCGCTGTCCGGCCAGATCGCCAAGGGCGCGGAGGAGTCCTCGGTGCAGGCCAACGTCGTGGCCGACGCGGCCCAGGAGGTCTCCCGCAACGTGCAGACCGTCGCGGCCGGCTCGGAGGAGATGGGCTCCTCGATCCGCGAGATCTCGCACAACGCCAACGAGGCCGCCACCGTCGCCGCCCGGGCGGTCGACACCGTCCGGGTCACCACCGACACCGTGTCCCGCCTCGGCGACTCCAGCCGCATGATCGGCGACGTGGTCAAGGCGATCACCAACATCGCCCAGCAGACCAACCTGCTGGCCCTCAACGCGACCATCGAGGCCGCCCGGGCCGGCGAGGCCGGCAAGGGCTTCGCGGTGGTGGCCGGCGAGGTCAAGGAGCTGTCCCAGGAGACCGCCCGGGCCACCGAGGACATCTCCCGCCGGGTCGAGGCCATCCAGGCCGACACCACCAGCGCGGTCGCCGCGATCGCCGAGGTCACCGCCGTGATCACCCAGATCAGCGACTACCAGACGACGATCGCCTCGGCGGTCGAGGAGCAGACCGCGACGACCAACGAGATGAACCGCAGCGTCAACGACGCCGCGTCCGCCTCCGGCCAGATCGCCGCCAACATCAACAATGTGGCCGACGTGGCCCGCAACACCACGGCCTCGGTCGAGGAGTCGCGCCGCGCCGCCGACGAGCTCGACGAGGTGAGCCGCAAGCTCCAGGCCCTGGTGGGCGGCTTCCGGATCTAGTCGCACCCGACGCACAGCGTCCCGGCGTGAGCACCACGCGCCGGGACGCTTGCTGTCCGCGGCACGCCGGTGAAGACCGGGCCGGGTGCCGGACATGTGCCAGGGTGAACGTGGTGAACACGCAGGCGCGCCGGGCCCGCTTCGAGGAGCTCGCGGTCCTGCTGATGGAGCCGCTGCGCCGGTTCCTGGCCCGCCGTACGGATCCGGACACGGCCCAGGACGTGCTCTCGGAGACGCTGCTGGTCTGCTGGCGCCGGCTCGACGAGGTGCCGGAGGACCGCCTGCCCTGGGCGTACGGTGTCGCCCGGCACTGCCTCGCCAACGCCGAACGCGCCCGCCGCCGCCAGGGCCGCCTGGCGGCCCGGATCCTCGCCCTCGATCCGCCCGCGGCCGCCGTCGCCGAGCCGGTCGAGCTCCCGGACGAGCATCTGCACACCGCGCTGGGCCGGCTGGGCCCGCTGGACGCCGAGATCGTGCGCCTGTGGGCCTGGGAGGACCTCGGCCCCGCGCAGATCGCCGCCGCGCTCGAGCTCACCCCGAACGCGGTCAGCATCCGGCTGCACCGGGCCCGGGGCAAGCTCCGGGCGGAGTTGAGAAAGCTCGGCGCGGGCGCCGGACATGAGGTACCGGAAGAGGGGAGGCGGCCGTGACCGACGACGACCTGCGGGCCCGGCTGCGGGAGGCGGACCCGGCGGCACAACTCGCGCCGCTGTCCCCGGACCGGGCGACCCGTCTGCTGGAGGAATCCATGATCACCGAGTTCGGCACCGCGCCACCCCGTCCGCACCCCGTCCGCCGGTGGGCGCTTGCCGCGGCCGGCCTGGTCCTCGTGGCGGCGGCGGCCGGCACAGGCGCGGTGCTGCGATCGTCGGACGGCCCCGGGCCCGGTCTTGGTGCCGGTCCTGCTCCCGGGGTGCCGACGGCGAGCCCGGCCGTCATCTCGGTGACGCGCATCGTCATCCCCGGGGACACCGCGGCCAAGTGCATGCCGCCCGACCCCGGAACGCTCGCCCGGGTCTCGCTGGCCTTCGCCGGAACCGTCGAACGGATCGCCGGCGGCACCGCAATCCTGCGCGTCACCCGCCTGTACGCGGGCCTGCCCACCGATGTCGTCGAGGTCGCGCAGAGCGACGGCAACAGCGAGGCGCTGATCGGGGCCACGGTCTTCGAGCCGGGCCGGCAGTACCTCGTCGCGGCCACCGACGGCCAGGCTCTGGTCTGCGGTTACAGCGGTCTGGCCACGCCGGAGCTGCAGGCCCTCTACGACGCGGCGTTCTGAGCCCGGGTGGCCGCGAGCGAGCCGAGCACGGCCAGCGCGTCGGCCGACGGGCTGCCCGGCGCCGCGTGGTAGACGACCAGCTGCTGCCCGGGGGCCGACCGTACGTCGAACGTGTGCATGGCCAGGGTCAGCTCGCCGACCTCGCGGTGCACGAGCCGCTTGGTCTCCAGCGTCTTGCCGGTCACGTCGTGGCGGGACCACAGGCGGCGGAACTCCTCGCTGTGCTCGGACAGCGTGCGCACCACCGTGGCGACCCGGTCGTCCGCCGGTGCCGCCCCGGCGGCCAGCCGTAGAGCGCCCACGCTGTTGCGGGCCACGGCCGCCCAGTCGGCGTAGAACGCGCGCGCCGACGGCTCGAGGAAGACGGCGTGGATCAGGTTGCCGCGCTCCTCGATGTCGGCGAACAGCGCCTCGGCCAGCGGGTTGCGGGCGAGGATGTCGTACGCGCGGCCGAACACGATCGCCGGGTTGTCCCGCCACGCGCCGAGCAGCTCCACCAGGGCCGGATCGGGGAGCTCGGACGAGGCCGGCAGTGTGGCCACCGGGAGCAGCCCGGCCAGCCGGTACGCGTGCATCCGCTGATCGTGGCTCCACCGCAGCACCCGGGCCAGCGCGTCGAGGATCTGCGGCGACGGATGCCGTTCCCGGTCCTGCTCGAGGCGGACGTAGTAGTCCACGCTCATGCCGGCCAGGGCGGCCACCTCCTCGCGGCGCAGCCCGGTCACCCGCCGTCCGGTCGCGGCGGGCAGGCCGACCTGTTGTGGCGTCACCTCGGCCCGCCGGGCCCGCAGGAAGTCACCCAGCATCCCGTCCCTGGTCATGACCGATTGTCTCCCGGCGAGCGGCGGCGCAGCACCATCCCGGCGTGGTGCAGGACGCCGTCGACGAAGTCACCGTCGGCGGTGAAGCCGGTGTCGTCGACGTAGTCGATGTGGTCGCCGCTGATCTCGTACCGGCCGGTGTACGCCCGTTCCCGGCGGCCGCGGGCCTCGACGTAGCGGCCCTCCGGCAGCAGTTCGTGGCGGATGGCGCCGTCGGCGGTGACCCACATGCCGGCGTACGGGTGAGATGTCTTTGTCATGGGATCCACGCTAGGAGCCTCGCGGACGCGCGGGGAGGGTGCGTCGCACCCACCCTGCGGTGTGTCCCGCACAATATTTACGAACGGTCGGTCTTATTGTACGGTGACGGCATGACCCAGGACGGCCGGCTGATCCGCGGCGAACGCACCCGCACCGCGGTGCTCGATCAGGCCCTGGCGCTGGCCACCGTGGCCGGCCTCGGCGGCCTGTCGCTGAGCCAGGTCGCGGACGCGCTCGGCGTCAGCAAGTCGGGCCTGTTCGCGCACTGGCGGTCCAAGGAGGCGTTACAGCTCGCGGTGATCGAGCACGCCCGGGCCCAGTGGACCGAGCGGATCATCCGGCCCGCGCTGGCCGCGCCGCGCGGGGTCCGCCGGCTGTGGGCGGTGCACGACACCCGGCTGTCCTTCTACGAGGCCGAGGTCCTGCCGGGTGGCTGCTTCTTCGCCAACGCCCACTTTGAATACAACGCTCGCCCCGGTGTCATCCGCGACCGGCTGGCCGCCGAGCTGACCGACTGGATGACCTTCCTGACCGGGCTGGCCGCCGACGGGGTCGCGCTCGGCGAGCTGCGGCCCGGCGCCGAGCCCGAGGGCATCGCCTACGAGACCGAGTCCCTGGGTGTCTGCGCCGTGATGCAGGCACCGGTGCTGGGACGAGACGTGACCTTCCGGCGCGCCCGCCGAGCGCAGCTCGAGCATCTGCGCGCACTCGCCACCGACCCGACGATCCTCCCGGAGCTGACATGACCACCGTGACCGAGACGCTGCCGCACGGCGGCGTCGTCCCCATGCCCGTGCACTTCGACGACCTGGACGCCATGGGCGTGCTCCACAACTCCCGCTACGCGGTGCTGGTGGAACGCGCGATCGTGCTCTGGTGGGCCGAGCGGGGCGTCTCTTTCTCCGGCGGCCGGCCCACCACGCCCGACGCCTTCAACGTGGTCCGCGAGTATTCGGTGACCTTTCACCGGCCGGTCCGCGGCACCGGCGAGATCAGCGTGCACTTCTGGCTGGAGAGCATGGGCACGACCAGCGCGGACTACCGGTTCCGGGTGACCTCCGCCGACGGCGCCACGGTCTTCGCCGAGGGCCGCCGGGTCAACGTGCGCCTGGACCCGGCCACCATGCGCCCGGCCCCGTGGACCGAGCACGGCCGCACCCTCGGCGCCGAGCTGCTGCGCCAGTGACCCCCGTCCGACCACCCCGCCGCCACCCTTGAACGGATCAAAGGCTCTTCTATTCGAAGAACTTGAGACCCCAGCCGGTGTCGGAGGTCGGGCCCGGCACGTTGGCTCTGCTGTAGACGGTGTTGCCCCACCACGCGAAGGTGCCGGTGTACCAGAAGCGGTTGCCCCACGAGTACGGCGTGCCCTTCGGTACGGCGTGGAACATCAGCGGAAAGCGCGGGCCGGCCGGCGGGCTGGTGGCGATGTCGCCGTTGAGCAGCACGAAGCTGTGGTGCCCGGGGCCGTTGACCGACAGCGTCGGATCCCAGCCGGCCATCATCGTGGCGCGTTGCGAGCCGAAGAGGCAGCCGTTGGACTTGTACCAGTCCCAGACGTAGGCGGGGTCGCCGCCGGCCCGCAGCCGCAGGTCGGCGAGGCAGTACTGCTCACTCCAGCTGCCGTTGGCGGAGTAGACGATGTGCAGCTGCCCGTTGGGGTCGCGGATCGGTTCGGGGCCCTCGTTGATGAACGGGTTGCCGACGACGCGCTCCCAGGGCTCGCGGGGCTGGGAGATGACGTACCGGCCGCCGGTGGGGGTGGTCGGGCTGCTCATCCGGACCAGGTAGATGTTCTGCTCGACGTTGGTGTCACCGGCCCAGCCGGACCAGACGAACCAGCGCTGGCCGTTGAAGGTGAACAGCGCGCCGTCGACGGCCCACTTGTTGTCCGGCAGGGCGAGCTGGGTCTCCGCGGTGTAACCGGTGTCCGGGGCGGCCGAGCTGATCGCGTACATGCGGTGCGCGGCGCCGGTGCCGGCCGAGAAGTAGATGTAGTAGCGGCCGCCGTCCACGACGATCTCCGGCGCCCACACCTCGCCCCGGCCCCGGCTGTCCGACCACACCTGCCGGGCCGGGGCTGCCGCGAGCCCGTCCGGGGAGGAGGCCTGCCGGACCGCGATGCCGCCGTTGAGCGACTGTGCGGAGATGTAGGTGCCGCCGACCCGGATCACGCTGGGGTCGGCGGCCCGGATGCTCTGGGCCGCCTCGGCGCTGCGGGCCGGGGAGAGGGCGAATGTGGTGGTCAGGGTCAGCGCCAGGGCGGCGGTGAGGAAACGTGACTTGGGCATGGGCGTTCCCGCTTCTGCCTCCGCTTCGACGCCGCTGCGGTGGGGGCCGCACGGGGATGGCGTCCGGTGGGGATGCGCCGGAGGCGCCGGGGGGACATCCCGGACCGTCACGCGCCGGAGAGCGCTCCCTGAGGATTTCTCGTTCCGGGCGGGAAGTCAATGCATCGACAAGTGTCACTGAGGAGGAGAGTCCGCGGGGTAGAGCGAGTCGAGCAGATCGGCGTACCGGGTCTCGACCGCGCGGCGCCGCACCTTGAGCGACGGGGTGAGGTCGCCGCCCTCGACGGCCAGGTGGTGGTCGAGGACCCAAAACTTCTTGATCGTCTCCCACGGCGCCAGCGTCGCGTTGAGCTGCTCGACGTAGCCGCCCACGGCCTCGGTCAGCTGCGGGGAGCGGGTGATCCCGGCGTAGTCGGTCTCGCCGAGCCCGTGCCGGGGCGCCCAGGCGCGTACGGCGTCCGGGTCGAGGTCGATCAGGGCGGTGATGTACTTGCGCCCCTCGCCGTGCACCACGATCTGGCTGGCCAGCGGGCAGATGCCCTTGAACCGCGCCTCGATCGTCTGCGGGGCGACGTACTTGCCGTTCGAGGTCTTGATCAGGTCCTTCTTGCGGTCGGTGATCCGTAACGAGCCGGCGGCGGTGATCTCGCCGATGTCGCCGGTGTGCAGCCAGCCACCGGCCAGCGTCTCGGCGGTGGCCTGGGGGGCGTCGTGGTAGCCCTGCATCACGCCGGGGCCGCGGACCAGGATCTCCCCGTCCTCGGCCAGGGCGACGCCGGTGCCGGGCAGCGGCAGTCCCACGGTGCCGTACTCCGGGCTGCCGGGCCGGTTGAAGAACGTGGTGGCGCACGTCTCGGTGAGGCCGTAGCCCTCCAGCACGGGCAGGTCGACGGCGTCGAACCACTCACCGATCTCCGTCGACAGCGCGGCAGCCCCGGAGATGAAGAAGCGCAGCCGGCCACCGAACCGGCTCCGGATGCGCGCGAGCACCAGCCGGTCGGCGATGCGGTGCTGGACGGCGAGGAACCGGCCCGGCCGCTCGCCCCGCCGGCGCAGCCGGGACACCCGGATCCCGACGCCGATGCCCCAGCCGAACAGGCGCGCGGTCACCGGGCCGGACTGCACGGTGGCCAGCACCCCGGCGTACACCTTCTCGAAGATCCGCGGCACCGCCGGGATGATCGTCGGCCGGACCACCGGGAGCCGCTCGACGAGCCGGCCCACGTCGCCGTCCACGGCGAACGCGAAGCCGACCGAGAGCTGGCAGGAGAGCAGGGCCTTGCCGAAGGCGTGGGCCAGCGGCAGCCAGAGATAGCCCAGGTCGCCGGGGCGCAGGAAGCCCATGGCCTGGATGGCCAGGCCCTGGTAGACCCAGCTGTGGTGGGTGACGCGGACGCCCTTGGGCAGCCCGGTGGTGCCGGAGGTGTAGATCAGCGTCGCCAGGTCGTCGGCCCGGATCGCGGCGCACGCCTCGCGCACCGCGGCGGGCTTCGCGGCGAGCAGTGCACGGCCCCGGGCGCGCAGGTCGGCCAGGGTCAGCACCCGGCTGTCACCGTCGCCGGGGTCGCCGTCGATGACCACGGCATGCTCGACCGGCGAGCCCGCGGCGAAGACCTTGGCCAGCTGCCCGGTGTGCTCCACGACGGCGAAGCGGCTCGCCGAGTCGGTGAGGATGTGCGTGACCTCGGCGGCCGAGCTGCTCGGGTAGACCGTGGTCGTGGCGCCACCCGCGCACATGACGCCGAAGTCGGCCTCGATCCACTCGGTGCGGGTGCCGGCCAGGATCGCGACCCGTTCCTGCGCCCGTAACCCGAGGTCGAGCAGGCCGGCGGCGATCTCGGTGACCGCCGTACCGGTGTCGGCCCAGGTCTGTGACCGCCAAGCGCCCTCGCTGTCCGGGCGCCGGTAGGCCTCCGCCTGGGGCGTGCGGGCCACCCGGTCGAGGAACATGGCGCCGAACGACGCCGGCTCGGTGCGCCGCAGCTCCGCCAGCAGGGCCTCCTCGGCGGTGCTCGCGCGGCAGCTCGCGGACGCCGTCACGGTGCTCGTCGGCATGTGCCTCCCTCTCCGTCGACCCCTCCATCATCCGTCAGCGCGGGGAGCGGCGGCAGCGGACCCGCTCAGCCGGGACGCAGGACCCCGAGCAGGAAACGGTCGGGACGCACGGCGGTGACCGTGCCGGCCTCCGCGCGCAGCAGGCCGTCGAGGTCCTCCACGGCCAGGCAGCCGGGCGCCGGATCGGCCAGGCCCAGCGCCAGGTGCACCGCGCCCGGACGCTCCGCCTCGGGCACCCGGCGGGGATCACACCCGTGTCCGAGGAAGGCCCACCGGTATCCGATCACGTCGTCGAGCCGGACCGGCGGGCCGCCGGCCACCCGGACCCACGGATTGGGCAGCACCTGGCCCGCCTGCGGCAGCGGCCCGGCCACGGCGCGGGGCAGGCGGCGCGGCGGGAGCGGACGGTCGCTGAGGCGGCGTTTGAGACCGGGCACGGCGTTGAGGCTGCGGGCCAGGCCGCGGAACACCAGCGCGGCGGCCCGGTTGCGGGTCTGCAGCACCCGGCCGATCCGCAACGCCAGCGTGGTGGTCGCCGCGACGTCCGGGCGGCGCTCCCGCTCGTACGCGTCCAGCCCGTCACCCTCGCGCAGCCGCCAGGCCAGCGCACCGGCGTCCCTGATCCCCATGCCCAGCCCGGCACCGGCGAACGGTGGCATCGCGTGCGCCGCGTCCCCGGCCAGCAGCACCCGCCCGGCCCGCCACCGCTGCGCCATCCGCGCGTGGAACGTGAACACGGCCGCCCGCTCGACCTCCAGCCGGTCCGGATCGGTCCACGGGGCGACCAGCGCGCGGACCGTATCCGGCCGGAGCATGGTCTCGGGCTGCTCGCCGGGCAGCAGCATCCACTCCCAGCGCCAGCGGCCGGGGCTGGACATGGCCACCGCCGGCCGCGCGGGGTCCAGCACGAACGCCACCGTCGGGTTGCCGTCGGCGGTGCCGTCCACCCCGGTGTCGTCCGTGGCGGTGGTCGCCGCGTCGACGACCAGCCAGGGCTGCGCGAACGTGTCGCCGGTGAAGGCGATGCCGGCCCGGGTGCGGACGGTGCCGGACGTGCCGTCGCAGCCCACGAGCCACTGCGCGGTGATCCGTTGTCCGTTGTCGAGGACGGCGACGACGTGGTCGGCGGACTGCTCGACGTCCTGGACGGAGCGTCCGGTGAGCACCTCGACCGAGGACAGCTCGGCGACGGCGGCGCGCAGCGCGGTCTCCAGCGCCGGCTGGTCGATCCGTACGACCTGCGGGTGCCCGAACGCCTGGGCCCGCTGCGTCATCAGGAACAGCGGCCGCCGGTCGGCACCGACGGCACCGTTGCGGATCAGCGGCACCGACCAGGCGTCGCGCGGGGCCAGCCCGGGGATCAGCGACAGCAACCGGATGGACTCGATCTCCAGCACGGCGGCCCGGGGCCTGGGGTACGGCCGGACGCTGGGCTCGACCACCACGGTCCCGACACCCTGCGCCCCGAGCAGCGCGGCGAGCACCCCACCGACCGGCCCGAGCCCGGCCACCACCACCGTCGTGTCTCGTGTCACCGGGGCAGCCGGACCACGTCGGCGATCACCGCCCCGTCGTCGGTCAGCCGGACCGCGGCCGGGCTGTCGAAGACGATCATGGCAAGCTTCTCGTCCGGGCGCCCGATCAGGCCCATGCCCTCGGCGTGGTCGTCGCCCTCGCCGTACGTGATCTCCAGCTCGCGGGTCAGCACCTCGCCGCGCACGACCGCCGGCATCCCCACCCGGTAGGCGCCGTGCCAGCGGTAGATCCGCACCGGGCCGTCCAGGCTCATCGTCGGGCCGGCCAGCACCAGCAGGTCGTCGCCGTCCGGGCACAGATCACGCACGCCCAGCCCGTCCAGGTCCAGGACGTGCTTGCGGTACTCCAGCCCGTCGTCGAACGGGCGCAGCCGCAGCCGGCCGGGCTCGGCCGGATCCACGTACGGCCGCAGCTCCAGCACGAACGCCCAGCCGCGCAGCACCGGACCGCGCAGGCCCAGGTAGACCCGGTCGCCGCTGACCGCGATGCCCTCGATGTCCAGCCCGTTGTCCTTGCCGGGAATGGCCAGGAACGGCGCCAGGTGGGCGTCGTGGCGCAGCAGCGTCCGCAGCCCGTCCCGCTTGTCCAGCTGCGCGGCCCGGTGGTGCTCGCCGTCCACGACGATCTCGCGCACCGGGGTGGGCAGCCCGTCGACCTCGGCGATCGGCAGCCGCAGCAGCACCTGGCGGTTGTCCTGGCCCTCGACCCGGGCCAGCCGCCGCAGCGCCTTGTCACCGGCGTGCCGGGTCTTGATCTGCTTGCGGCGCAGGCTGTGCGACCCGACCGCCCACAGGAAGTGCCCGGTGCGGGCCAGACCCTCGATGTCGGCTTCCTCGTCGGCGTCCGCGCCGGGCAGGTCGATGAAGTCGGCCAGCCGGAAGGTCCGCTCGTCGGCGTACTCGGCCGGCTGAGCCGGGTCGTCGGCCACCAGGCGCTCGACCGTCGCCGTCTCGTCACCCGCGATCCAGAGCACCCGGCCGTCGACCCGCACCGCGGACAGGTTCGTGTGGGTGGCGGCGGCCCGCGAGTGGTCGCCGAACCGCAAGCGGACCGTGTGTACCAGTGTCATGGCGACCATCGTGGCACCCGCAGTCGCGCTCAGCGCAGCAGATGGCCGACGCCACGCACGGTGTGCAGCACCGGCGGTGTCCCGAGCTTGCGGCGCAGCTGGGCGATCAGGACATCCAGGACGTTCGTGGCGGGCGGCACGACCTCGTCCCAGGCGGCGGCGATCAGCCGGGCCCGGGGGACCGGCTCGCCGCCGGCCGCGATGAGCAGGCGCAGCACCTCGAACTCCTTGGCCGTCAGCGCCAGCGGCCGGCCGGCCCGGCGCACCTCGTAGCGCCCGGGATCCAGCTCGATGCCGGCGTGCCGCAGCACCGGCGCCGGGCGGGGGCCGCCGCGCCGGCACAGGCTGCGGACCCGGACCACCAGCTCCGGGGTGGCGAACGGTTTGCCGAGGTAGTCGTCGCCCCAGGCCAGGCCCCGGACCCGTTCGTCGGGGGCGCTGCGGCCGGTGAGGAACAGCACGGGCACGTGCCAGCCCGCGCGCCGCCGGGCCGCGACGTACTCCAGCGCGTCGCCGGCCGGCAGCACCCGGTCGAAGACCGCGCAGTCGTACGCGTTGACGGCCAGCGCCTCGTCCGCCGCGGGCAGGTCGGCGGCGGTGTCCACGGCGAAGCCCGCGCCCCGCAGCGACGCGTCCACGGCCAGTCGCAGATTCTCGTCGTCCTCGGTGACCAACACCCGCACCCGCCTACCGTAGCGGCATCAGTATTCCTCGATCCGCCGCCCGCAGCCCGGCCTGGAACCGGCTGCGCGCGCCGAGCCGGGCCATGATCGTGGACATCATCCGGCGTACGGTGCGCACCGAGACGCCCAGCCGGGCCGCCGCCGACTCGTCGGTGTAGCCCGCCGACAGCAGCGCCAGCAGCTCCCGTTCGCGCCCGCACAGCTCCTCGGCGCTGGTCAGTGGCTTGCCGACCAGCCACAGCCGGTCGAAGAGGGCCACCACGGTGTCCACCACGCCGCTCAGGCCCACCATCGCGACGTCGTCGCCGGACCGGTCCCGGGCCAGCATCGCCACCATGCCGTCGACGACCGTCACGTCGGCCGGCACCTGCGGCACGGTACGGATCTCGACCCCGGCGTCGACCAGCCGGCCCAGGCGCAGCACCTCGGCGGGACGGCTGCGCACGCCGTCGGTCAGCAGGATGCGATACCGCACCCCGCGGCGCAGATTGCTGTGGTCGGCGTGGCGCAGCGGACCGCCCGTCCCGGTCCCGCCGGTACGGGCGACGAGCACCTCCCGGACGGCGTTGCTGAGCGCGGCGTCGACGGCGGCGGGCGCGGACAGCACGGCGACGAGGCCGGGTGCCGCCACGGTCGTGGTCATCACGCCGCCCGGCGCGGGGCCAGCGCGGACCGGCACGCCGCGAGGTGCCGGAACACGGGATGGCTGCGGTAACGGTCCGGACCGGCCGGCTCCAGCAGTCCCCGGTCGGCCAGCGACTCGTGGGCGGCGCGGTTGCCGGCGGTGGTCGTCAGCTCCGCCGGCGCCGGGCCCAGCGTGCGCCAGACGCACTGTTCGGCCAGGTCGAGGCCGGTCAGTGCGGCGTTCGCCGACTGCCGGACGGCTCCGGAGAAGACCCGGCACGGGTCCTCGTCGAGCTCCTCGGCCAGGCGCCGCACCGTCCAGTGCGGCCGGGTCAGCAGCCGGGCGGCGGCGTCGAGCAGGGCGGCGGGCAGGCCACCGCAGGCGCGCAGGACGGCGGCGGTCGCGCGGGTCTCCGTACCCGGCCGGGCGGCCGCGGTGGCGAACAGGGCTGCGGAATCCTCCGGGCCGAGTGGTCGCAGAGCGAGGCGGGCCGCGCCGTCCAGGTGCCAGCCACGGCGGGTGGTGGTGATCAGCATCCGGGAACCGGGGGTAGCGGGCAGCAGCGGGGCGACCTCAGCGGCGTCGCGAGCACCGTCGAGAACGATCAGCATCCGCCGCCGGGCGACCTCGGAACGCCACAGTGCCACCTGCTCGTCCGGATCGGACGGCACCTCGGTGACGCCGACGCCGCGCAGCAGCCGCTGGGCCACGGGAGTGCGGCCGGTCATCGCGACGAAGAGCTGCCCGTCCGGGTGGTCCGCGGCGAGCCGGTGCGCGGCGTGCACGACCAGCGCGGTCTTGCCCACCCCGGGCATACCGTCGACGATCGTCACCGGTGCCGGCCCGAGCAGTTGCGCCAGCTCCCCGGCGCGGCCGGTCAGCCTGATGTCGCGCGGCAGTTCCCGGCGGGTGCTGCCCAGCGCCCGGCGGTGTGCCGCCTCGAGCCCCGGCCCCGGCCCGACCCCCAGCTCGGCGGCCAGCACCCCGGTCGCCTGCCGGTACGCGACCAGCGCTTCGGTGCGCAGACCACTGGCGTGCAGCGCGCGGACGAGCAGCGTCCAGGCGCTCTCGCGCAGCGGGGCGTCCGCGGTCACCGAGCGCAGGGTGGCCGCCGCGTCCGCCGCCCGGCCCAGCGCCAGCTGCACCTCGCCGAGGTGTTCCCGCAGGTCCAGATGCAGCTCCAGCAGGCCGATCAGCGCGCCCGTGTCCACCTCCACACCCTCGAACGGCCGGCCGCGCCACAACCGCAGCGCGTCCTGCAGCAGGACGAGCGCCTCGGCGTCGGTGCCGGCGGTGCTCGCGGCGGCACTCAGCTCGGCGGCCCGGACCGCGTCCAGCTCGCCGGGCCCGACCCGCATCCGGTACGCGCCGGTGGTCCGCTGGATCCGGTCGCCTCCGTCCACGTGCGACGGCAGCATCCGGCGCAGCTGCCACACGTAGGTCTTGAGGTTCGCCTCGGCGGAAGCCGGTGCGGTCCGGTCCGGCCACAAGGCCTCGGTCAGGATGTCGACGCCGACCCAGGCGTTCGGCCGCAACAGCAGAGCGGCCAGGACGGTGGCCGGTTTGCCCGTACCGAGCCGGCCGGGGATCGTGGTGTGCACCTCGAGCGGGCCGAGGATGTGGAAGAGCACGGGTACACCTCCTTGGTGGTCCCCCTACGATCCATCCGGGCACATGAGGATCCGATGACACGAGCGGTCGGGGGAGGGCACAGTGCGGGTGCTGGTGGTGGAGGACGACGACAACCTGCGGTTCGCGGTGCGTACCGAGCTGGCCGGGGCGGGGCTGCTCGTCACGCAGGCGGCCGACCTCGCCGCCGCGGACGCCGCACTGACCGCCGCGGACTTCGACTGTGTGGTGTTCGACCGGATGCTGCCCGACGGTGACGCGATCCACTATGTGCACGGTCGCCGCCAGCAGGGCTGGGCCGTGCCCGTGCTGCTGCTGACCGCCCGCGACAGCCTGGCCGACATCGTGGCCGGGTTCGAGCACGGCGGCGACGACTACCTGGTCAAACCGTTCTCGGTGGCCGAGATGACCGCCCGGGTGCTGACCCTGTGCCGGCGCGCGGGCACCGGCCGGCCCTCGGTGCTGCGCCACGGCGACCTGGAGATGGACTGCGCCCGCCGCCAGGTGCGCCGGGCCGGGGTGCTGCTCGGACTGACGGCCAAGGAGTTCGCGGTGCTGGAATACCTGCTGACCCGCCCGGAGCAGGCGGTACCCCGCGGCGAGCTGATCGAGCACTGCTGGGACAGCAGCACCGACCCGATGTCCAACGTGGTCGACGTGGTGGTCCGCCGGCTGCGTGGCAAGCTGCGCGAGCCGGAGCTGATCCACACCGTGCGCGGGCGTGGCTACCGGCTGGCCTCATGACCGGCTCGGCGCTGGACCGGCTGCGCCGGCTGCCCTGGTGGCTGGCCGGCTGGCTGACCGCGATCACCGCCGCCGGGCTGATCCTGGCGACCTGGCTGCTGATCGGGGCCGACACCCGGCGCGGCGAGGCGGAACTGGACGCGGAGCTGATCCGGGTCACCGCGGCGGTCACCCGGCTGATCTCGTACGACGGGACGATTGTCACCGCGCGGATCAGCCGGGACGAGGTGGATACCGGCTGCCCGGAGTTCGCCGTCCTGCCCGGCCCGAACGAGCAGTTCACCGGCCACTTCAGCCGCCAGCCGTGCGTGACGGTGAACGCCGGCACGAAGTCCGTGCTGGCCGCGCGGGCTGTCGCCTCCGGGCGGGCGCAGACCGGCTACGTCCCGGACGCCACCGGCGAGCTGATGCGGGTGCGGGCCGAGCCGTTCCGCAACACCGACGGCCAGTACGTCGGCGCCGTGGTCGCCCTGGTCGATCCGGCCGAGGTCCGGGCCGCGCACCGGGATTTCGTGCTCGCCGTGCTCGGCGGCTCGGTGCTGTTCCTGGCCGCGGTCGCCGCGGCGGGCTACCTGCTCACCGTCCGGGCGGTCCGGCCCGCGACCGCCGCCCTGGAACAGCAGGAAGTGCTGCTCGCCGACACCGCGCACGACCTGCGGACACCTGTTGCCGCGCTGCGGGCGCTCGCCGAGACCGCCCTGCTCCAGCCGGCCCAGCGCACCGAGCTGCTGCCGCGCACGGTCGACCTGGCCCGGCGGATGGGCAGCATCATCGACGGTGTGCTGATCCGGGCCCGGCTGGCCGCCGGGGTGGAGACGCTGACGATCCAGCCACTGTGGCTCGACCAGCTGGTCAGCACCGTGGTCGAGGAGACTGTGGACGACGGGGCCGACATCACCGTGACCACCGCGCCGACCAAGGTGCGCGCCGACGCCGACCTGGTCCGCCGGGCGATCGACAACCTGCTCGACAACGCGCTGCGGCACGGCCGGGTGCCGGGGAAGCCGGCCATCGTGCACATCACCGTGGCCGGCGGACGGGTGACGGTGGCCGACCACGGTCCCGGCATCGACGCGGCCCTGGCCGAGGAGAGCTTCGAACGGTTCAAGAGCTCCGGCGGCTCCAGCGGGCTCGGACTGTCCATCGTGCGCTGGGTCGCCCAGGCGCACGGCGGCACGCTGCGGGTCTACAACGCCGTGGAGGGCGGCGCCATCTTCGAGCTGGAGTTACCGGCCGCCGCCTGACACCGGTGTATCCGCCGTGGACCGATCATGTACACGGTCTTCTATGCTTTCGGCGTGACCGCCATGGGGGATGTGCGTCGTTTTGCTGCCCGGACCGGACGGGTGCTGCGCTCGGGCCGCCGGGGCCGGCTGCCCCTCGTGCTGGTCGTCGGCACCTCGCTGGTGGCCGTCACGGCGGCGGTGTCCGGTGCCGCCTCGGCCCCGCCGGGAGTCCGCTTCGCGCAGGCCGGCCACTGGTTCGCCAATCCGGCCGAGGACCTGATCTACCACGTCAACGGCTCGGCGCACTCGATCGACGCGCGGGCCCGGATCGACGGCCTGGAGCCGGGCAGCCAGGTCGTGCAGGGCGACACCACCGGCTACGTGGTCGGCAGCACGGAGATCCTCGAGTTCGGCAAGTCCACCCTGGCCGTCGAGCAGACCCTCACGCCGCCGACCGGGGAACGGCCCGTCGCCGTGGAGGCCAAGGGCGGGCCGTACCTGGTCTATCGCGAGACCGGCACGGTGGTCCGGCTCGGCACCGAGCCCCGGACCATCAAGGCCGGGGAGCCCCTCGGCGAGCCGGCCGTCACGCCCGACGGCACGCTGTGGCTGCACCGCACCGGCACCAACGCGCTCTGCCTGCTGCGTCCCGGCGCCGACCTGCTGTCCTGCCCGGCCGCGGCGCCACCGCGACACGCCGGTGCGCTGACCGTGGTCGGCAGCCGGGCCGTGTTCGTCGACACCGACACGAACACGCTCACCCCGGTGACCGGCGACGGGCTGGGCCGGTCCACCCCGGCCGGCGTGGACCTGCCGGCCGGCGCGGGCATCGCCGCCGCCGATGTGCACGGGCGCGTCGCCGTGCTGGACCCGCAACAGCACAGGCTGCACCTGGTCGACGCGAGCACCGTCGGTTCCGGGCGGCCGGCCGCCGCGCCTGTCCCGGTCGAGCTGCCGCCGGGGAGTTACTCGGTGCCGGCCGCCGGCCGCTCGTCGGTGGTGCTGCTCGACCGCGAGCACGGCTCGCTGCTGACGTACGACCGGGACGGCCGGCGCCAGGGCCTGTCCGCCGTGCCGCCGGAGAGCGGTGACCCCCGGCTGAGCCTCGGCCAGGACGACCGGGTCTACGTCGAGGGCGGCGAGGGCCGGCAGGTGCTGGTCGTCGACGACCGGGGCCAGGCCCGCGCGGTGCCTCCGGCCGGGGCCGGGAGCAGGACCAGCGACGGGGCGACGCCGGGCGGGACGGGGGCGCCGACCGACACCAGGCCGGCGACGAAGCCCGGCCGGCCGGGCACACCGGCGCGCCCGACGGACCCGCCGTCCCCCACCAGCAGTGCGTCCACCAGCGGCAGACCGGCCACGATCGGCAGTCCGCCCACCCTCGGGGCCGGCCCGGTGCCGCGGACCACGGACAACGGGCCTCCGCCCACCCGCAAGGCGGTGCCGGCCAGTCCGCCCGGCATGCCGCCGCGGGTCCGGGCCGGCGTCACCGGCGCGAACATCGTGGTCAGCTGGGGCGCCGCGGCCGGCAACGGCGCCGTGGTCAGCGGCTACCGGGTGTCCTGGGGACCCACCGGCGGCGGGAGCGAGTCGACGACGCGCTCCGGGAGCAGCCGTTCGGCCACGCTGACCGGCATCACCGCCGGCATGTCGTACCGGATCACCGTCGCGGCCGAGAATGCCGCCGGTCGCGGGCCCGCCGCCACCGTGTCGGCCGTCGTCCCGGAGCCCGCGCCGGAGCGCTCGCTGATCGTCTCGCGCGGGGACCCCACCACGTACGACCACGGCTGCGATCCGCCGGAGTGCGCGTTCGTCAAGGTCACGATGCGCGGCTTCGAACCGAACACGGCCTACGACATCGAGCCGTGGGCGTCCGGCTGGGGTCACTTCAACACGGGCGCCCGGCTGACCACCGACTCGCTGGGCAACCTCACCGCCCGGCGCCGGTTCCCGTTCAACGGTGTGGGCCAGGAGGTCTGGGTGATCGTGGACGGCATGGAGTCCAACCGTCTGGTCTGGACCGCCGGGTGAACCCCGCGGCCGCGGCCCGGGTCGCCGGGCTCGTCATGCGCAACGTGGAGCAGGTCGTGCGGGGCAAACCCGAGCTGGTCCGGCTGGCCGTCGCCGGGCTGCTGGCCGAGGGGCACCTGCTGATCGAGGACGTGCCGGGGCTCGGCAAGACCACCCTGGCGCGCTGCCTGGCCCGCAGCATCGGCGGGCGGTGGAGCCGCATCCAGTTCACCCCCGACCTGCTGCCCAGCGACATCACCGGGGTGAGCGTCTACCACCAGAAGGACGAGCGCTTCACCTTCCACCCGGGCGGCGTCTTCGCCCACGTCGTCATCGCCGACGAGATCAACCGGGGCACCCCGAAGACCCAGTCGGCCCTGCTCGAGGTGATGGCCGAGGGCCGGGTGACCGTGGACGCCGAGACCCACCGGGTGCCGCGGCCGTTCCTGGTCATCGCCACCCAGAACCCGATCGAGATGGAGGGCACCTACCGCCTGCCCGAGGCGCAGCTCGACCGGTTCCTGATGCGCCTGACCGTGGGCTACCCCGAGCACGACGCCGAGGTCGACGTGGTGCTGGGCAACACCGCCGGGCGCTCCGCCGACGACCTGTCCGCGGTGGTCGACACCGACATCCTCAGCGCCGCCGTCGAAGCGGTCCGCGGCCTGCACGTCGACACCGGCGTGGCCGGATACGCCGTCCGGCTCGCCGCGGCGACGCGCGAGCACCCGGCCGTGCGCTACGGCGCCAGCGTGCGCGGCAGCATCGCCCTGGTCCGCGCGGCGCAGGCGCTGGCCGCCATCGACGGCCGCGGTTTCGTCACTCCCGACGACATCAAGGACGTGGCGGTGCCGGTGCTGACCCACCGCCTGGTGCTCACCCCGGAGGCGGAGCTCAGCCTGGGCGGAGCCGGGGAGATCATCGACGACGCGCTCGCCTCGACCGCCGCACCGATGGCGCGCGCGGGCGGCTGACCATGCGGGTGACCCGCCGCGGGTACGCCGTCCTTCTCAGCGCGGTCCCGCTGCTCGCCGCCGGCTGGTGGGGCCGGTTCGCCCTGGCCGGGGTGCTCGGGGCGATCCTGCTCGGCGCGGTGTCGGCGGCCGTGTTCGGCACCGGGCGCACGCTGCGGATCGCCGTCCGGCGCTCGGTGTACCCGAGCCGGGTGACCAGGGGACGTCCGGCGCAGGCCCGGCTGTGGATAGCGAACACAGGCACCCGCCGGCAGCCGGGCTTCACCGCCGCCGATCCGGCCGGGCCGGTCATCCGTACGGTGCAGGTGCGCGGCCTGCCGCCCGGGGGCGAGACCGTGCTGCACTACGACCTGCCCACGGACGTACGGGGCAAGTGGACGATCGGCCCGCTCAGCCTGGAACGCCGGGACGCGTTCGGGCTCGCCCGCAGCAGCCTGCCGGCGGGGGAGACCACGACGTTGTGGGTGCATCCGCGCCGGCTCCCGGCCCGGGCGTTGTCCGGCGGCCGGCGGCGCCACCATCACGAGGGCACCGTCGCCGGCAGTGCCCTGCGCGGGTCGGCCGAGCTCAACGACGTGCGCGAGTACGTGCCGGGCGACGAGGTACGCCTGCTGCACTGGAAGGCCACCGCCCGCACCGGGCAGCTGATGGTCCGCGACCTCGCCGACCCGCAACGCAGCCGGTTCACGGTCCTGCTCGACACCCGGGCGGCCGCCGCCACCGCCGACAGTTTCGAGGAGCTGGTCGAGACCGCCGCGTCCCTGCTCAGCGCCTCGGTCGCCGCCGGGCAGCACACCTGCCTGCTCACCTCCTCGGGCCACCGGACCGCGGTCGACGGCACGGCCGGCTCCGCCGGTGCCCTGCTCGACGCGCTGAGCGAGGTCACCCAGGACGACAGGACCGCCCGCTTGCCCCTGGACCGCGGTGGCAGCCTCGTCGTGGTCTGCGGCGACGGACCACCGCTGGTGCCGCCGGCCACGCTGCTGCGGCGGTTCACCCGGGTCCACGTCATCGCGCTGGGCGGCCCGGTCGAGGCGCCGGGCGCGCGCGTACTGCGGGCCCGGACGGCCGACGAGGCCGTACGGCTGTGGAACGAGGCACTCGGGTGACCGTCCGTACGGCCTGCGTGGTGCTCGCCGCCGCCTTCGCCGGGATGCTGTTCGCCCCCGTGTTCGGCGTCGCGGCGCTGCTCGTCCCGGTCGGCGTCCCGGCGGCCGCGGTCCTGCTGGCGGTGCTCGCCTGCGGCCGGTTCTCGGTCGTGGACTGGCGTCCCGTGCTGGCCCTGCTGGCCGGACTGCTCGCGGTCGTGGAGACGGTGCTGTGGCGTACCACGGCCGCGGGCCTGCCGACCGGCGCGACGCTGCGGGCGCTGGTGGACGGCGCCGGCGACTCCTGGCGGCTGGTGCTGCAGTCGACGTGGCCGGCCCGGCCGGACCCGGCGCTGCTGCTGTTCGTACCGCTGCTGGTGGTGCTGGCCGCGGTGCTCGGCGCCGAGCTGCTGCACCGGCTGCGGAGTCCGGGGCCGGCCCTGCTGCCCAGCCTGGCCGTGCTCGCGGTGAGCCAGCTCTATGTCAGCCCCGGGCCCGGTCCGGCCACGCTCGCCGCTCTGGCCTACGCCGCGCTCGGCGCCACCCTGCTGTTCGAAGGCCCGGCGGTGCGCGTCCTCCCGGCAGCGGTCACAGCGGTGGTCGCCGCCGTCGTGGCGGCGCTCGTGCTCCCGAGCGGCCCGGCCCGGTACTCGCTGGCCCGCGACCAGGCCGCGCCGCTGCCCGACGCCGGGCTGACCAGCCCGCTGGACGAGGTCACCGGGCGGCTCGGCGACCCGTCGCGGCCGGTGTTCCGGGTCCGGGACGCGACCGAGGTGGACCGGTGGCCGGTGGTGGTGCTCGAGGACTTCGACGGCGTCAACTGGACCCCGGCCGGCCGGTTCCGGCGACTGGGCGCCACCCTGCCGCCGGGTCCGGCGGTGACCGTGCCGGCCGTCGAGCGTACGGCCACGATCGAGCTCGCCGCGGGTGAGGGACCGTGGCTGCCGAGCCAGACCTGGCCGGCGCGCGCCGAGGGCGTCGAGCCGCTGGTGGCCGAGCACCAGGGCACGCTGCTGCTGCCCGGCGCGGCGGGCGGCGTGCGGTACGACCTGAGCTGGTGGCAGCCCCGCTCCGACGCCGGCAGCCTGGCCGAGGCCGCGATCGACCCGGACGCCCCCGGTGGCCTGCACGGGATCGGCACGGTCCCGCCGCAGGTGGAGGGGCTGGCCGGCACGGCGGTGCACGGCAACCGGCCCTCCTTCGCCAGCGCCGTGGCGCTGGAGGAGTGGTTCCGGGCCAACCACGACGTCGCGATCGGCCGCGAGCTGCCGGCCGGGCACGCCTGGCCGCAGCTCACCGAGTTCCTGCTCAAGACCCGGCGCGGCACGAGCGAGCAGTTCGCCGCGGCGTACGTGGCCCTGGCGCGGATCCTCGGCATCCCGGCCCGGCTGGTGGTCGGCTACCGGATGCCCGCGCAGGCCGACCCGGACGGTTTTGTCACCGTCCGCAACGGCGACGCGCTGGTCTGGCCCGAGGTCGCCGTCCGGGATGTCGGCTGGGTGCCGCTGGACCCGACCGGCGGTGCCGCGGAGTCCGGTGCCGCGGCCGGCGACGGGCTGGCCGGGCTGGCCGAGCGCGCCCGGCAGACCTTGCCCGCCCCCGGTGATCTGCGGGACCCGCCCCTGGCCGCCCCGGCCGGTCCGGCGGCTTCCGCCGTGCGCAGCGTGCCCTGGCTGGTGCTGCTCGCGCTGCCGGTGGTGCCGTTGGTCGGCTGGCCGATCGCGGTGCCGCTGGCCTGGGGTGTGCGCTCCTGGCGACGCCGGCGGCGGCCGGGGCCCGCGGCGGTCGTCGGCGCGTGGGAGGAGGTCCGGGACCGGCTGCGGGCGTACGGCGTCCCGGTGTCCACCGGCATGACGGTCCGCGACCTCGGTACCGCCGCGGCGGCGCTCACCGACGAGGGCACCGTCGCCGAGATCCGCCGCCTCGGCGTGCTCGTGGACCAGGCTCTGTGGTCGGGCGCGGCCCCCGTCGGCCAGCACGCCGCGCAGGCCTGGTCGATCGTCCGCGCGGTACGGCGTGGGCTCGCGCGTACCGGCCGGCGCCGCCGGTTGCGGGCCCTGCTCGACCACCGGGGCCTGCGCCGCCCGGGCTGACCCTCACTGCTTGCAGACAGCGCCGCGGATCGGCTCGGGTGCGGTGCTGTAGATGTCCACGCCGTTCGTGCCCTGCACCAGCAAGCAGTACTTCGCCACCGGATCGACCGGCACCGAGTAGCTGGTGGCGCGCTGCGCGAGGAAGGTACGGGTGGAGCCGTCCTCGCCGGCCAGCAGGATCGCGAAGGACAGTGGCTCGCTGCTGCGCCAGGCCAGGTCGACCACGTCGCCGCGGTCGGTGATGTCGGCCAGTTCCAGCCGTACGGCGGGCCGGCTGGGCTCCGGGGCCGCGGGCGACGCGACACCCGGTGCCGGCACCGCCGGGATGTCGAGGTCGTCCGGCTGGTTCAGCCGGAACAGCAACGCCGCGACGGCGACCAGGGCGAGCACCACCGCCGGGCCCCGCGCCGCCCACAGGCGCGAGCGTTTGCGCGGGCCGAAGACCAGGAGCGGCCCACCGGACGGCTGCGGCGCGACCGGCCCACCGGCCGCCACCGGCCCGTCCCCGGCGGCGTCGAGCGCGCGAAGTGTCGCGGCGACGGCGGCCGCACCCGCGGGCCGCTCGCCGGGGTCCTCGGCGAGCAGGGCGCCGACCACCTTCGCGAAGGCGGGCGGCAGATCGTCCCGCCGCGGTGCACCCGGCGCCGCGGCGGACGGCGGACGCCCGGTGAGGGCCAGGTGCAGCACCGCCCCGAGGCCGTAGAGGTCCGAGCGCTCGTCGGCCGTGCCGTCGCGCAGGGTCTCGGGGGCCCGGAAGTCCGTGCTCCGGGCGGGTTCGGCCGGGAAGGCGCGGCGCAGAGTCATCCCGAAGTCGGCCAGGACCGGCTCACCGTCGGCGCGGAACAGCACGTTGCCCGGGCTCACCGAGCCGTGCACGACCCCGGCCTCGTGCGCGGCCGCCAAGGCGTCGGCCAGGGCGATGCCCAGCGCCACCGAGTCGGCGACGGACAGAGGCCCGAACGCGGCGACGAGCTCGGGCAGGGACTGGCTGCACAGCTCCATCCGCAGCCCGTGGCGGCCGTCGCCGAGCTCGACCACCCCGCACGCGAGCAGGATCGGCGCGCGCTCGGCCGGCCCGGCCAGCGCGCGCAGTTCGGCGTCGAGGCCGGCCCGGGTACGCCGGTCGAGCGGCCCCGGCAGCGCCTTCACCGCGAAGGCCTCGCCGGTGGCACCGTCCACACCGGCCAGCACGTTGCCCACCGTGCCCTCGCCCAGCGGCACCAGCTCGCCGTCGGCCGGATCGGTCGTCATCGTCGTGTCCTCTTCGCCGCCGTCCGTTCCCGCCGCCCGGGGGCCTGACCGCATCGTAGAGCGGTGCGCCGCCCGGGGCCGATCAGGTGCCGTCGCCGGAGTACAGGGAGAATCCCTGCGTACCGGTGCCCTTGTGGTTGCCGGGGTCGTTCTTGGCCGGTGCGACCTTGACGACCGCGCCGGCCGGGCCGGTCTGCTGCACGGTGACGGTGAGCCCGTAGGCGAGCGCGAGGTTGCCCGTGCCGGTGATGGTCGCGTGCAGATCGTCACCGTCCCGCACGGCGACGTCGATCCGCAGCTCGTTGGGCGCGGTGAAGGTGAGCAGCATGCCCTCGCAGGAGAACTTGCCGTCCAGGGCGAAGTCGCTCTGTTTCTTCACGAGGATCTGGCACCTGCCGTCCTCGCAGGCGCTCGCGTCGGTGCCGTCGGCCGCCGTGACGGTGGCCGGTGGCGTCTTCGACGGCGGCGCACTGGTCGCCGCGCTCGAACCGGAGGGGCTGGGAGCCGGCCCGGCATCGCCGCCGCTGCCGGCGCAGGCCGACGAGGCGAGAAGGACGGCCGTCACGAGCAGCGTCAGGGCGCGTCCCCGGCTCACACCGGCACCGCGGACAGGCGGCGGCCGGCCGGGGCGGGCCCGTGGCGGTTCGGCCCGGGCTCACCGGGCAGGGCCAGGAAGACCAGCAGCACGATGACGCCGAAGGGCAGCAGGTTGATCAGTTGCAGCCAGCCGGAGTAGCCGACGTCGTGCAGGCGCCGCGCCACCAGGGCGGTAACCGGCACGACCGTGGCGAAGTAGTAGGCGATCAGGACGTACATGAGCCAGTCGGCGACCGCCACGCTCAGCGTCGCCAGCGCGACCACGATGACGGCGTGCACGAGCACGAACATCCAGTACTCGATGCGGCGGGCCCGGCCCCGGTAATCGGCGTACCGGCGCAGTGCCGAGAGGTAGTAGCGGTGCATGGCGGCCTCCCCGGATGTTCTTCCGCCCGCTCGGGCGGCACCGGGAACGCTAGGGCCGGGCCGGCCGCCACCGGGGCCGATGGCCGGATGCGGCCATCGGCCCCGGTCGCGGGGCCGGCGTCAGGATCAGCCGACGCCCTGCTGGGCACCCTTCTCCACGTGGACACCGGCGCCGAAGTCGACCATGGCGTCCTGGCTCAGCCCGATGCCGTCCCAGAACTGGATCAGCAGGTACGTGCCCGAGGGCTGCTCCACCCACAGCGTCCGGCCGTCGGTGTTGTCCGTTCCCTTGACCAGCACACCCTTGCGGTCACCGACCTTGACGGCCTCGCCCGCGGGCGCATCCTTCTGATCCTTGGACTGCAGCATCACGGCGATCTTGCCGACGAAGCTGCGCGGGTCCTGCAGCGGGTCGGTGGACGGGTCGGCCTTCGGCTTGCCGGCCGCGCTGCGGGGCGCGAGCACGATGCTGGACGCGTCGTCGGCCTGCACGAACCAGCCGTCCGGCACCTTGTCCAGGCTGAAACCCTTGGGCTGCTTGCCCGTGTAGGACACGAGCTGGGTGGCCGCGGCGGCGACGGCGGGCCGGTCGGCGGGCTGCTGCGCCTGCCCGGCGGGGCCCGTACCGCCGCCGGCGAAGGAGAACGCGGCCACGATCGCGGCGACGGCGAAGGCGGAACCGCCGACGGCCAGCGCGGTGCGGCGGTGGCGCGGGGCCGTACCGGCGGGGTCGGACTGGGGGTGCAGATCCATGGTGAGGTCACTCCTGGAGGGAACGGCCGTGCGGACCGGGCCGGCCGCACGGGCGATCGAGTCGCACCCCCCAGACGGATGCGCGCACGGCGGGGTTGCATGGGCGGGCGACCGGTTCGAGGCAGAATTCCGCGGCTCCGCCAGAGCAGCCAGAGCAGCACCGCCACCGGCAGGACCCGCGAGTGCCGGGCCACGACCAGCGCCCGGGCGGCGTGCGGCGCGACGAGGCAGACCAACGCCGGCCGGGCCCATGCCCGACCGGGATACTTGACCGGTTCAGCTTCATTGACGTCCATCGCTCTATAGGCCTACCGTGCGTGGTGTCGTCGGAAACCCCTGGAGGTGGCCATGCACAGCCGGTTCCGCTCCCTGCGCACCCTCGCCGCGGTGCTGGTCCTGGCCGCTCCCGCTGCTGTGGTCGCGATCGGCCCGGCCGCCTCGGCCTCGGCGGATGCACCCGTCGCCACGCTGGTTCCCACTCCACCCATGGGGTTCAACGACTGGAACGCCTTCGGCTGCGAGGTCGACGAGAAGCTCATCCGGGAGACCGCCGACGCGATGGTCGACTCCGGCCTCGCCGCCGCCGGGTACGAGTACGTCAACATCGACGACTGCTGGTCGCAGAAAGAACGGGACGGGGACGGCCGGTTGGTGCCTGATCCGGTTAAGTTTCCGAACGGGATAGACGGGGTGGCCGACTATGTCCACGGCAAGGGCCTCAAGCTCGGCATCTACGGCGACGCCGGCACGCTGACCTGCGCCGGCTATCCCGGCAGCCTCGGGCACGAGGAGCTGGACGCGCGCACCTGGGCCGAGTGGGGCGTCGACTACCTGAAGTACGACAACTGCAACAACCAGTCCGACGGCTCACAGGCCGACTACATCCGGCGCTACACCGCGATGCGCCAGGCCCTCGACAAGGCGGGCCGGCCGATCGTCTACTCCATCTGCGAGTGGGGCTCGTCGCGTCCGTGGGAGTGGGCCCGGGGCGTGGGCGACCTGTGGCGCACCACCGGGGACATCAGCGACAACTGGGAGAGCCTGCGCTCGATCATCGCGCAGAACGCGCCGCTGTACCCGTACGCGGGGCCCGGGCACTGGAACGACCCCGACATGCTGGAGATCGGCAACGGCGGCATGACCGACACCGAGTACCGCACCCACATGAGCACCTGGGCGATAATGGCCGCACCGCTGATCATCGGCACCGACCTGCGGACCGCCTCGGCGCAGACCCTGGCCATCCTCGGCAACCGCGACATCATCGCCATCGACCAGGACCCGCTCGGCCGGCAGGCCACGGTGGTGTCCGACCGCGACGGGCTGATGGTGCTGGACAAGCCGCTGGCCGGCGGCGACCACGCGATCGCGCTGTACAACTCGACCGACCGCCTCGCCACCGTGGGCGTCGCGGCCGCCGACACCGGGCTGGACCCGGCCCGCGGCTACCGGCTCAAGGACGTGTGGACCGGCCGGACCACCGAGGCCGCCACCACCATCGAGGCGGCCGTCCCCGCACACGGCACCGTCGTCTACCGCGTCCGGGCCCGGCACAGCCACGAGACCGTCCCGCCGGCCGTGACTGTGGACGCCACGCTGCCCACGGTCGTCCCGGGCGCCGACTCCACCGCCGCGCTCACGACCACGGTCACCGACCGGGGCGCCCAGCCCCTGAGGCAGGTCCGCGTCACCGTCGAGGCGCCGGCCGGCTGGGTCGTCGCGCCGACCGGCGCGGACCGGCGCCCGCGGCTGGGCACCGACCAGAGCCTGCGGACCACCTGGACGGTACGGGCCCCGGACGACACCGCCGCGGGCGACTATCGGCTCACGGTGACCGCCCACTACCGGTGGGGCCGGCGGACCGCCACGACCTCCAGCGTGCTCGTCGCCACGGTCGTCACCCCGCCGCAGGCGGGCCGGCGCGCGCTGAGCAAGGTCCTGGCCTACTCCACCGCCAATGGCCTGGGCCCGGTCGAACTGGACCAGAGCAACGGCGGCGCCGGGATCGGCGACGGCAACCTGATCACCATCGGCGGCCGTTACTACAACCGGGGCATCGGCACCGCGGCACCCAGCGAGATCGTCTACTACCTCGGTGGCACCTGCACCCGGCTGGTCACCCAGGCCGGCGTCGACGACGAGGCCCCCGCGGCGGCCCCGGCGACCTTCACCGTCTATGCCGACGACACCGTGGCGGCCACGAGTGGGCCGCTCAGCTCGGGGGCGGCACCGGTGACGCTGGACGCGGATCTCACCGGCGTCCGGTGGCTGCGCCTGGTCACCGCCGGGGCGGCCGGTACCCGTACCGACTGGGCGGATCCGGTGCTGACCTGCGGTGACGCCGGCCCGGAGGACCCGGTGCTGCCGGTGCGGCAGACCATCTTCTCCTTCGAGGACGGCACCGACGGCTTCACCACCGCCAACCCCGGCACAGGGGGCACCGTGGCGCAGTCGCCCGCGTTCCACACCGACGGGACCTCCGGCCTGCGGGTGGAGACCCCGGTGCCGGGCAACTGGTTCGGCGCCCCGGTGCCCGCGTCGCTGGACCTGAGCGGGCGGTCCGGGCTCGCGTTCGACCTGCGCACCGAGGACGTGGGCAGCGTCGGCGAGATCGCCGTGCAGGTCGGTGACGCCCTGACCTGGTGCCAGGCCGGGCGCTGGGCGTGGACGAATCCGCACTCCAGCCGGACGGTCACCGAGTCCTTCGACGACATCGAGTGCCCCTCCGGCGTCACCCTCGACGTCAGCCAGATCCGGGTGGTGTGGGTCTTCCTCAACTCCGGGGGAGTGGTCCACATCGATCACGTCCGCGCCGAATGACATCTACTCCCGTGGATGCTTTTTGATTGCCGACGTGGTACTCCGGATTGAGGGGCGGCCCATCGGTGGGACGCCGTGGCGTACTCCACGAGGAGGGGGCCATGACAGCGACACCGGAGTTCGGCCGCGGATCGGGCATCTTCCGCCGCAAGCCGGTCGAGGAGATCGCGGACGACCGGGAGGCCGGCCTGTCCCGCTCACTCGGACTGTGGCAGCTGACCGCCATCGGGGTCGGCGGCATCATCGGCGCCGGCATCTTCGCGCTGGCCGGCGCGGTGGCCAACGAGACAGCCGGGCCCGCCGTGCTGATCTCGTTCCTGATAGCGGGCATCGCCAGTGCCGCCGCCGCGCTGTCGTACGCGGAGTTCGCCGGCATGATCCCCAAGGCGGGCTCGGCCTACACGTACGGCTACGTCGTGCTGGGCGAGATCGTCGGCTGGTTCATCGGCTGGGACCTGCTGCTGGAGTACATCGCGATCGTGGCGGTGGTGGCGATCGGCATCTCCGGCTACTTCGCCTTCCTGATGGGCGAGCTCGGCGTGGACCTGCCGGCGTGGATGCTGGGGGCCCCCGGCAGCGGCGACGGGCACGTGGTCGACCTGTTCGCCGTGGTGCTGTGCCTGCTGATCGCGTTCCTGCTCAACCGGGGGATCAAGGCGGCGGCCCGGTTCGAGACCGGTGTGGTCGTGCTCAAGGTGATCGTGGTGCTGCTGGTCATCGTGGTCGGCTTCTTCTACATCAAGTCGGAGAACTACCGGCCGTTCTTCCCGTTCGGCGTCGGCGGCGCGATCACCGGCGCCGCCACGGTCTTCTTCGCCGTCTTCGGCTACGACGCGATGAGCACGGCCGCCGAGGAGTCCCGCGACGCCAAACGGCACCTGCCCAAGGCGATCATCTACTCGCTGGCCGTCTCGATGGTCCTGTACGTGCTGGCCACCCTGGTGCTCACCGGCATGCAGAACTACCGCGAGATCGACCCGGAGAGCGGCTTCTCCACCGCGTTCGCCTCGGTCGGGCTGTCCGGGCTGGCCGACGTCATCGCGGTCGGCGCGATCATCGGCATCCTCACCGTCATGTTCACCTTCATGCTCGGCGTGACCCGCGTCTGGTACGCGATGAGCCGCGACGGCCTGCTGCCGGCCTGGTTCGCCAAGGTGCACCCGGTGCGCCGGGTGCCCAGCCGGGTCACCTGGATCGCCGGCGTGGCCTCGGCGATCATCGCCGGGCTGCTGCCCATCCGGGAGGCGGCGGAGCTGACCAACATCGGCATCCTGCTGGCTTTCGTCGTGGTCTGCGTGGCGGTGATCGTGCTGCGCTACCGGCGCCCGGAGCTGCCCCGCTCGTTCCGGCTGCCCGGAATGCCGGTGATCCCGGCGCTGGGCGTGGTCTTCTCCATCTGGCTGATCACCTTCCTCACCCCGACCACCTGGCTGCGCTTCGCCGTGTGGTTCCTGCTCGGCCTGATCGTCTACTTCGGCTACAGCCGCCGGCACTCCAAGCTCAACGAGCGCGTCACCGAAGGTCCATGAGCATGTCGAAGAAGGCGGACTTGCGCTGCTCGTACTCCTCGGGGTGGTCCCGGTGCCGCAGCTTCATGGCGTTGTAGGCGTCGACCAGGGCGGGATCCGCCGCGAGCAGCTGCCACCCGCGGCGGAACCTGGTGTCGTGCTCGGAACCGACCGGCGTCACCGCGACGCCGGTCGGCAACGGCGCGCCCGGGACCTCGAACGTCGCCAGCGACTCCTGCCAGATCTCCGGATGCACCACCGCATAGATCTCCCGCAGGGCGGCGACGGCTGGGCCGAAACCTTCCGCGGGCACCCGTAGGTGCAGGTCGACGTCGCCCTTGGTCAGGGCGGCGGGCACGGAACTGCCGCCGACCAGGGCCAGCTCGTGCTCGCCCAGCAATGCGGCCAGGCGGGCCTGCTCGTGGGCGAGGACCGCGTGGGCCGTACCGATGAACTCGCTGCCCGGCCGCAGCTCGGGCAACTCCTCAGGACTTTCCACCCCACCGATCTTGCCCCACCCGGCGTGGCCGGATAACGGATGGTCCGGCACTGCCGGCCCGGCCAGAATGAGGCCGTGGTCGTCGAGGTGGGACTGCTGGGCCCGGTCGAACTGCGGCTCGACGGCGCGGTCGCCCCGCTGACCGGTGCGCCCCAGCGGATCGTGCTGGCCCGGCTGGCCCTGGCCGCCGGGAGGGTGGTGCCGGTCGCCGATCTGATCGACGCGCTGTGGGGCGACGAGCCGCCGGGCAACGCGGTCGGCAACCTGCACAGCTACGTCTCCCGGCTGCGCCGGCACACCGGCGGGGCGGCGATCCGGCGCGAGCCCGGCGGCTACCGGCTGGATCTGCCGGCCGCGGCGATCGACATCACCCGGGTCGCGGACCTGGTCGACGCCGCCCAGGGGCAGCAGCCCGGGCCGGCGGCGAGGACGCTCGCCGAGGCGCTGGCGTTCTGGCGCGGCGATCCACTGTCCGACGTGGCAGACCGGCTGGCCTTCGCGCCCGACATCGCCCGGCTCACCGAGTGGCGCCGGCACCTGCGGGAGGAATGCCTGGACCGGCGGCTGGCGGCCGGCGATGCCGCGGCGGCGCTGCCCGACGCCGAGGCGCTGGGCGCGGCGGAACCGACCAGGGAACGGGCCCAGCTGCTGCTGATGCGCGCCCTGCACCAGAGCGGGCGCACGGCGGAGGCCCTGCACGCGGCCCGGGTCTTCCGGGAGCGGATGGCCGACGGGCACGGAATTGATCCGTCGCCCGCCTTCGACGAACTGCACCGGCAGATCCTGAGCGAGGACCCGGCGCTGCGGCCCGCGCCACCACCCGCGCCACGCCGGCGGCCGGACCGGTTCTTCGGCCGGGAGAGCGAGCTGGCCGCGCTGCGTAAGGCCCTCGACGACGGCCGGGTGACCACCGTCGTGGGCCCCGGCGGCGTCGGCAAGACCCGGCTCATGAGCGAGGTTCTCACCGGCACCGAGCTGGTCGTCGAGCTGGCCGGACTGTCGGTGCCGACCGACGTCGCGGCGGCGGTGGCCGGCGCTCTCGGGCTGCGGGCGGCACCGCGGGGCGGCGTGGCAGCCGTCGCCGAGCGGCTCGGTGCGGCGCCGGCGGTGCTCGTGCTGGACAACTGCGAGCACCTGCTGGGCGCGGTCCGGGACCTGGTCGACGAGCTCGTCGCCCGCTGCCCGGGGGTACGCGTCCTGGCCACCTCCCGGCGACGTCTGGATGTGGCGGGCGAGCGGGTCCTGCGGCTCGGTCCCCTGGCCGAGCGCGACCGGGTCGCCTTGTTCTGCGACCGGGCGGCGTTGCTGCGGGCCGACTTCCCGGACGACGCGCGCAGCCGGGAGCTGGCCGCGCAGGTGTGCCGGCTGGTCGACGGCCTGCCGCTCGCCGTCGAGCTGGCGGCCCGCCGGGAGGCGGTGTTCGGGCTGGTCCACCTGCGTGACCGGCTGGGCGCCGGGCTGAACGTGCTCGACCCGGCCCACGGCGGGGACCGGGCCACCGCGGTGACGGCCACCGTCGAATGGTCGTACCGGCTGCTCAGCCCGGCCGCGCAGGCCCTGCTGGACCGGCTCGCGGTGTGCCGCGGCGGCTTCGGGCTCGACGCGCTCCGCCACTTCGGCCCGGACGGCGAGCCGGTCCTGGCCGAGCTGGTCGACGCGTCGCTGGTCGGTTGCGACCTGAGCGCGGAGCAGCCGCGCTACCGACTGCTGGAGACCGTCCGGCATGTGGGCCTCAGCCATCTCGGGCCGGGGCGGGAGCGGCAGGCCCGTGACGCGCACGCCCGGTGGATGCTGGATTTCGCCGCCGACCTGGTCCGGCGCCAGCGCGTGCGCAATCCGCACACCACCGCGGCACTGCGCCGCGAGCTGCCCAACCTGCAGGAGGCGCTGTCCTGGCTGGACGGCAGTGACGACGGTGCCCGGCTGGCCGCGCTGCTGGCCCTGGCCAGCCTGGACGCGCCCGATCCCGGGCTGAACGCGCAGTTTCTCCGCCAGGCGCCGGTCGAGGTGCGGACGGAGACCGACGCCCTGCGGGCGCTGGCCGCGGGTATGGCGGCATGCCTGGACAGCCACCTGAGCGAGGCGGACCGCCTACTCACGGCGGTCCTGGCCCGGCTGCCGGCCGACCATCCGATGCGCTGGGCGGCGCTGCTGCTGCGCATCACCGGTGCGATGTTCGCCGGGCGGCGCGACGACGTGCGTGCGGACGCGCTGCGGCTGCTCGCCGATCCGGCTGCGCCCGGCTGGTCGCGTGCCAACGGACTGTGCTGCGCGGCCCTGATGGACGCCTACGCCGGTGCGGCGGACGCGGGCCGGCGGTGGCTCGACGGGTACGCCGCTGAGCTCGGCACCGACGTCCAGGAGGGCTTCGTGCCGTTCACCCGGGGCGAACTGCTCGCGGACTCGGCCCCGGAGCAGGCGCTGGCCTGGTACGACCGGGCGCTCGAGCGCAGCGACCGCTTCGACCAGGCGTACACCGGGGCGATCACCCGGGTGGCCCGGGCCGCCGTCCTGATCCGGCTCGGTCGCCGGAGCGCGGCCGTCACCGCCTGCCGCGAGGCGATCGCCGTGGTCCGCGACGCCGGGATGACCGCCCAGATCTGGACCGTGCTGCGGCTCACCGCGGAGCTGCTCGGTGACCTCGGCGCGGCCCGAGCGGCCGCGGTCATCGTCGCGGCCGCTGACGCCAGCCCGTACGCGCCGGTTGTGATGGGCGCGGACCGGGACCGGCTCACCCGCCTGCGGACCGCCGCGCCGGTGCCGGACCCGCTGCCCGTCGGTGGTGACAGCACCGCGACGGCCGAGTTCGCCCTGGCCGAGCTCGACCGGCACGGCTGACCGGCCCGGCAAGCGGCGGGCACGCCTCCAGCAAGCGAGCACCCGCACAGTGGCCGCCATGACACAGACACAGCAGACCCCGACCCTCGACGAGGCCCGTGCGGAAGCCTTCGCCGGGCAGCTCCTCACCGACGTCGCCGGCGCCGCGACGACCGCGATGACCGTGCTGGGCGACCGGCTGGGCCTGTTCCGGGCCCTGACCGGGGCCGGCCCGGTGACCGCGGGCAAGCTCGCCGCCACCACCGGCCTGCACCCGCGGCTGGTCACCGAATGGCTCAAGGCGCTGACGGTCTCCGGCTACCTCACCGTCGACGGCGACACGTTCGAACTGCCGGCCGAACACGCGCTCGCGCTGTCCGTGGTGGACTCGCCGACCTACATCGTCGGCGGCGCCGAGATCATCACCGGTTACTACCTCGCCCTCGACCAGCTCGTGCACGCCTTCCGCACCGACGGTGGTGTCGCGTACGGCGACCTGCCGATGTGCACCTCGCACGGCATCGAGCGGTTCTTCCGCACCGCCTATGTCAACCAGCTCGCCCAGGTGTGGTTCCCGGCCGTACCGGGCCTGCTCGCCCGGCTGGAGGCGGGCGCCCGGGTGGCCGACGTCGGCTGCGGGCACGGGTTCGCGACCATGCTGCTCGCCCGCACCTGGCCGGCGTCCACGGTGGCGGGTTTCGACCACCACGAACCGTCGATCACGACCGCCCGGGCCCGGGCCATCGAGGCCGGCAGCCCGGTGAACGTCACGTTCCACGTCGCCGACGCGGCCGGGATCGGCGCCGCCGGCCCGTACGACGTGGTGGTCTTCTTCGATTCGCTGCACGACCTGGGCGACCCACCGGCCGCCCTGCGCGCCGCGTACGACGCGCTCGCCGACGGCGGCATCGTCGTCGCGGTGGAGCCGTGGTCGGCGGACGACTTCACCACCACCATCGGCAATCCGGTGGCCCGGGCCAATTTCGCCGGCTCGACCGCTCTGTGCACGCCCGGCTCGCTGAGCCAGCCCGGCGCGTACGGCCTGGGCACCCAGGGCGGGCCCACCGCACGGCTGAAGCTGCTGGCGGAGGCCGGTTTCGCCGATCCGGTGGTGGCCGCCGACACCGGCTTCAACCTGGTGCTGTCGGCCTCGAAGACGGCGCGCTGACCGGTCCGGGGGGGGGGGGGGGGGGGGGGGGGGGGAGGGGGGGAGGGGGGGGGGGGGGGGAGGGGGGGGGGGGGGGGGGGGGGGGGGGGGGGGGGGGGGACGCGACCCCCCCCCCCCCCCCCCCCCCCCCCCCCCCCCCCCCCCACCCCCCCCCCCCCCCCTCCCCCCCCCCCCCCCCCCCCCCCCCCCCCCCCCCGGGCACCGGCGGGGTGCTCCTACCATCGGGGGGATCCTGGAGGAGGACCATTGCCGACCCGCAGCCTGACCCAGACCGAGGCCGAGACCCGCGCCGCCCTGCTCTCGGTCGACCGGTACGACATCGCCGTCGACCTGACCGACCTGCCGACCGGGCCGCACGTGCGGTCCGTGTCCACGGTGACCTTCGCCTGCCGGGAACCCGGCGCCCGGACCTTCGTCGACTGTGCCGCCGAGGTGGTGGGCGCCACGCTCAACGACCGGCCGCTCGGTCCCGCCGCCGACGGCCGGATCGAGCTGGACGGGCTCGCCGCCCGCAACGTCCTGCGGGTGGAGAGCGTGCAGGCCGACACCACCGAGGGTGAGGGCGTGCACAAGGCCGTCGACCCGGCCGACGGTGAGGTGTACGTCTGGATGTCGTTCGAGCCGGACGAGGCCCGGTACGTGTGGGCGTGCTTCGACCAGCCTGATCTCAAGGCGCCGCACGCGTTCACCGTCACCGCCCCGGCCGGCTGGACCGTGACCAGCAACTCCGGCTCAGGCAACGCCCGGGTGCAGGAGCTGGGCGATGCCCGCGTCTGGACGTTCCCCGACACCCCGGCGCTCTCGCCGTACAACACCGTCATCAACGCCGGACCGCTGTACGAGATCCGGCGCGAGGTCGACGGCCGTGACCTGGGCCTGTTCACCCGGCGGTCGCTCGCCGCGGTGCTGGACCGCGACGCCGCCGAGATGTTCACGCTGACCAGCCAGGGCCTGGCCTTCTACGGCGAGGTCTTCGGGATGCCGTTCCCGCAGCGCACCTACGACCAGGTGTTCATGCCCGAGTTCGGCGGGGCGATGGAGAACTACGGCTGCGTCACCTGGTCGGACGTCTTCCTGCGGCGCAGCGCGCCCACGCCGGCCGAGCGGGGGCTGCTCGCCCGGGTGCTGCTGCACGAGATGGCGCACATGTGGTTCGGCAACATCGTCACCATGCGCTGGTGGGACGACCTCTGGCTCAACGAGGCGTTCGCCGAGTTCGCGTGCCACTGGGCCGCGGTGAGCGCCACGGCGTACACGGATGCCTGGGCGGCACATCTGGCGGCGGAGAAACTCACCGCGTACGTCGCGGACCAGGGCCCGACCTCGCACCCGATCAGCCTGCCGATCCGCGACGTCGCGCAGGCGGCGTCGATCTTCGACGCGATCACCTACCCGAAGGGTGCCTCGGTTCTGCAGCAGCTCATGACCTACGTCGGCGAGGACAACTTCGCCGCCGGCATGACCGACTACTTCGCGCAGCACGCCTGGGGCAACACCACTCTGCAGGACCTGATCGACGCGCTGGGCGCGGCCGGTGGGCGCGACCTGAACGCCTGGCGCCGCGGCTGGCTGGAGACGGCCGGGACCGACCGGCTCACCCTGGAGACGGACGGCGACGACGTGGTGCTGGTGGGCCGCGGGCCGGCGGGCGACCCGCGACCACAGGTGGTGGGCGTCGGCGCGTACCGCCGCGACGGTGACAAGCTGGAGCGGACGGCGCTGGTCCGGGTCGAGGTGCAGGGTTCGCGCACCCCGGTGGCGGTGCCCGCCGACGCCGCCTTCCTGCTGGCCAACGACGACGACCTGACGTTCGCGACGACCCGGCCGGCCGCCGGTGACACCGCCGGGCTGCTGGCCGCGGCGCCCGCGCTGCCGACCCCCGTCTCGCGCGGCGTGGCCGTGGCCACGGTCTACGACATGCTGATCGCCGGCGAGATCACCGCCCGCGAGGCGGCGCTCTGCGTGCTGGACGTGCTGCGCGTGGAGACCTCCGACGCGGTGATCGAGCCCTATCTGACGATGGCCGGCACCATCGCGGAGTCGTGGTCGCCGGAGGCCGAGCGGGCCGGGCTCACGGCCGCGGTCGCCGCCGTCTGCCGTGAGCTGGCCGGACAGGACGGCCGCCGCCGGGTGGCGCTGCGGGCGTTCGCCCGGTCGGCCGGCGACCTGGACGACGTGGCCTGGCTGCAGGAGCAGGCCGGTGACGACGTGGACCTGCGGTGGCACGCGCTGGTGCGCAAGGCCGAACTGGGCGCGCCGACCGCCGGCGAGGTCGACGACCTGCTCAAGCGCGACCCCGACCCGGACGCGCAGCGGCGCGCCCTGGCCGTGCGGGCCGCCGCCCCGGACCCGGCCGAGAAGGCGGCGGTGTGGCAGACCCTGGCCGTCGACCGGTCGGTGCCGGTCGGCTCGTTCGGCCCGGTCGCCGCGGCGTTCTGGGTCCCCGGCCAGGACGAGCTGCTGGCGCCGTACGCGCAGAAGTACCTGGACCTGCTGCCCGGCCTGGACCGGGGCGGCATGATCCTGGCGATGGCCTACACCGGCCGGCTGTTCCCCCGCTTCGGTGTCGACGAGGCGTTCCTCGACCGGGCGGAGGAGGCGGCCGCGCGGGTCGCCCCGGTGGTCGGCAAGACGCTGCGGGAGCGCTCCGACCTGGTCCGCCGGATGCTGCGTTCCCGGGCGAACGGGAGCCGCTGACCGGCAGCCGACAGCAGCGGATCGCCCCGGGCCGGCACGGTGCCCGGGGCGATCCGCGTTTGCATTCGGTTTCATCGATGTTACCGTTCACACGACAGCGAGGTCGGTCGATGGGAGCGGTCAGATGCAGCTCGGGAGATCCCGTGCCGGGGTACTGGCGACAGTGGTCCTGGTGCTCACCGGCCTGGCGGTGCCGGGCGCCGCCCTCGCGGCCGCCGAAGCACTGCCGGCGGCGGTCGTGCACTACACCTTCGACAATGCCGACCTCGCCGGCACCCGCATCGCCGACACCTCCGGCAACGGCCTGGACGGCACGCTGGTCAACCCGGCGACCGCCGCGCTGTCCGGCGACGGCCGGGGCGGCGACGCGCTGACCCTGCCCGGCGGGGCGCCCACCTCCGACGGCGCCCACGTGCGGCTGCCCCGGCGGATCCTCGAGGACCGGACCGACCTGACGGTTTCCGTCCGGGTGCGGTGGGACGGCACAACCGCGCCGTGGCAGTGGATCTACGCGCTCGGCACGGACACGACCCGGTTCCTGTTCACCACCCCCTACAACGGCGGCGGGCTGCTGCGGACGACGGCGCTGGTGCCCGGGGCCGGCGAGGCGTCGATCACCGGTACGAAGCCACTGCCGGCCCAGGTGTGGAGGACCCTCACCGTCACCCTCGACACCGGGGCGGACCGGCTCACCACGTACCTGGACGGCGTGGCGGTGGATTCCGCGCCGAGCGGGATCGCCGCCGCCTCGGACCTGCTGACGCCGTCGACGACCTTCGCCGGCTACCTCGGCCGCTCGTTCTTCCCGGACCCACTCTACGACGGTGCGATCGACGACTTCCGCGTGTACGGCTCGGCCCTGACCGCGGCCCAGGTGGCCGAGGTCCACGGCGCCGAGCTGCCGGCCGCCACCGGGCTGTCGCAGACCACCTTCGACGTTCGGACCACGGTCGGCACCGCCCCGGCGCTGCCGCCGGCCGTGCTCGGCGACTTCTCCGACGGCTACCCCCGGCAGATCCCCAGCGTGTGGCCCGCCGTCGACCCGGCCTCCTACGCCACCACCGGCACGTTCACCGTGCGGGGCACCGCCGCCGGCCGGGCGATCACCGCGACCGTCACCGTCATCCGCGAGGGGCAGCTGGTGGTCGACCTGGCCAAGAACACCGGTGCCTTCCACGGCGGCGCGTCCGGTTCGCTCTACGGGCTCTACGGACAGGGCGTGCCGACCAACAACCTGATCGAGGGCATGCGGCTGCGCACGGTCTCGACCAAGGCGCAGGACGGCCCGCAGCACCCGGGCGCGGACGCGCTCGAAGTGGTCGAGCCGCTGGCCGACAGCACCGGCGGGGACGTCTACATCTACATGACCGACATCCACCGCGGGTTCCCGTACCAGTGGCCGGGGGACACGCCCGCCGAGAAGCTGGCGCTGTACAAGGAGAAGATCGTCACCCAGGTCGACCAGGTGCTGACGCTGGCGCCGGAATACCGGGACAACATCGTCTTCGTGCCGTTCAACGAACCCGAGGGCAACATGTTCGGCACCGGCGAGTGGTCCTACGACCGGACCAGCTGGCTGACCGACCCGGCGGCCTACTTCCGGGCGTGGGACGACGTGTACGCCCTCATCAAGGGCAGGCTGCCGGCGGCGCGGATCGCCGGGCCCAACACGAGCGTGCTGTACCCCCAGGTCAAGGACTTCCTGCGGCACACGGTCACGGCCGGCACGGTGCCCGACGTGATGACCTGGCACGAGCTGAGCCACCCGGAGGCGGTCCGCACCAGCGTCGCGACCTACCGCGCCTGGGAGAAGGAGGTGCTCGGGCGGGAGCTGCCGATCAACGTCAACGAGTACGCGTTCAACTACCACACCTCGGTGCCCGGCCAGATGATCCAGTGGGTCTCGGCCATCGAGGAGTCCAAGGTGGACGCGGACATCGCGTACTGGAACATCGACGGCAACATCTCCGACTCGGCCGTGCAGGCCAACCGGGGCAACGGGCAGTGGTGGCTCTACAACGCGTACGGGGCGATGACCGGGCACACGGTGGGAGTGACGCCGCCGTACCCGGGCCGGAACTACACGCTGCAGGGCGTCGCGACGCTGGACGAGCGCAAGAAGCAGGCCCGGCTGCTCTTCGGCGGAGCGGGCGGCAAGTCGTGGGTGCAGTTCGACCACGTGCCCAGCCGGGTCTTCGGCCGTACGGTGCACGCCGAGCTCCGCCGCATCGCGTGGACCGGGCAGCTCGGCGACTCGGCCCAGCCGCCGGTGATCGCCTCGCGGAACCTGACCGTCCGCAACGGCACGGTGGTGCTGCCCCTCGGCACCGACGGACTGCCCGCCCTCGACGAGTCGTCGGCCTACGAGGTCGTGCTCACCCCCGGCATCTCACCGGCAGCCCCGGTCACGACCCGCTGGGAGCACGTCTACGAGGCCGAGGACGCCACGTACACCGGCTCGGGCTACAGCAGGAACGGTCCCGAGGGCTCACCGGCCGACGTGTCGAAGTTCTACACCTCCGGCGGGTACGACGTGGGCGGCCTGCGGACCGGCTCGGACGGCGTGCTCGACTTCACCGTCGACGTCCCCGAGACGGGCCGCTACGACCTGCGGGTGTTCGCCAACTCGCTGAACACGTACCCGCTGGTCGCCGACCAGGGCCCGACCAACGTCTTCCTGCGAGTCGACGGCCGCGCCGAACGGGAACTGTTCCTGCCGTTGGGCTACAAGTGGGCGGTCTGGGACCACGCCGACACCGAGGTCGACCTCACCGCCGGCCGGCACATCATCTCGCTGGCCGCCCGCAGCCTCGACGGCACCCGGGCGACCAAGGGCGACGCGATCCTCGACCGCATCCAGCTGGCCCTGCCCGGCCCGGCCGCGCGGACCGCGGTCTACGAGGCGGAACGGGCCGACCTCACCCGGGGCGAGCCGGCCTACGGACGCACCCGCGACGTGGTGCGGCTGCGCGGCGGATCGGCGACGTTCTGGGTCTACTCAGCGGCCGACGCCCCCTCGACGATCCGCGTCCACACCGCCGGCCGCGCCGAGCTCACGGTCAACGGCCACAAGGTGCTGCGCACGAACGGCCGCCGCGACGCCGTGACGGTCGCCCTTTCCGGCGGCATCAACAAGGTGACCGTCGCTGGTCGGGCCACCCTGGACCGCATCGAGGTGACCCCGGCGACGCTGCCCACAGCCAGCTACGAGGCCGAGGCAGCGACGACGGCCGGCACGGCGGTCGCGACCCCGCTCCCACTGGCCTCCGGCGGCGCGGCGGTGGACCGGATCGGCGGCGCCCCCGGCAACGGCAACACCCTGACCTTCACCGTCCGCGCCGACCGGACGGAACTCCACGCGCTGCGCATCCGCTACGCCAACCCGGAACAGGCCGAGGCCACCCACTACAACCCCGACCCCCTGGTACGCCACGCCGACATCACGATCAACGGCGGCGCGGCGGAGCGGGTGAACTTCCCGCACAGCTTCCACCGCGACAACTTCTGGGAGCTGACGGTGCCGGTGTCGCTGCGCCGGGGCACCAACACGATCAGCTTCGCCAGCGAGGAACTGCCGAACTTCGACGGCCGGACGTACGCGTCGCAGACTTTCCCGGGCATCCTGCTGCGGTCCGCGTACGCCCCTATCATCGACAGGATCGCGATCACGCCGCTGGCCCGGCCCTGAAGAACCCGCGAGCTTGCATCGCGATCCGGACGCCGCCGAGCGTCTATCGTGCCGGCTTCAGGCGTGTGCTGACCGGGATGCCGGCCCCGGTCAAGAACGATCCCAGTGTCGCGGCCAGCCCGTCGATCTTGTCGTCCTCGACGAAGGCGTAGCCGGAGTCGGCGAAACAGTCGGCGACATGCTCGGCGATGTGCCGAAGCAGGCCGTGGTCGTCGGTACAGGTCGCGTCGCCCGCCGGCAATGAACTGGTCGAAAAGAGATCGGGGCCGTCCTGCAGCTGGTGGTCACTTCGCATGCTGTCAGCCAACCCGAGGCAGCGCAGGTTGGCGACGTCCTAGCATGTCATCGCCGGTGCACTACCGGTGCACCGGCTTGTCGCCGGCTCGTTCGACCAGCTGAAACGCCCTGTGCCAGGGGAACGACGCCTGAGCATCGGAGCCGGTACCTGGCGGATGGGGTTCCCAGTTGTGGTCCGGACCGGACAGAACGTGGACACCTTCGCTGCGCAGGTCGACGAGCGCGCGCCGAAAGGGGGTGCGGGCGGCCAGCGCGGCGTTGACGAAGGGCACGATGACAGTCGGGACACCCCGCCCGATCAGCTCGGCGGCGGAGGCCAACGGATAGGTGTCGGCGATGCCTAGGGCGAGCTTGTTGATCGTGTTGTAGGTGGCCGGAGCGATGATCATGGCGTTGACCGATGGCATCACCCGGCGGCCGGTGGGAGACGTCCGGTACGACGAGCGGACCGGATTGCCGGTCACCTTCTCGATCGCGAGGAGGTCGAGAAAGGGCAGTGCGCTCGACGTGGCGGTCACCACCACCGTCCACGACCCATCAAGGGCGGCCGCGATCAACCGGTTGACGTCGGCGGCGGGCCCAGCACCGCAGACGACGACCTGCAGGTGGCCACCTGTCACCGGCGGATCCCCGCGCCGGCGGCGAAGTCGAGGACCTGGCTTCGGGTGTGTCCCCTGGACAGAGCGGCCAGGTCGGCGACGATTCGCTGCACCGCAGGCCGGGAGCGGATCTCTTCCGGAGCGATGCGGTAGGCGGTTCGCAGTGCCGACAAGCCGTTGTCGTGGCGGCCCCATCGGGTGTACGCCTGTGCCACGTCGACGAACAGAGACGCTTTCCGCTCGGCCAGTATGATCTTGTCGAGCTGGACCCGCCGGGCGAAGGTGATCGCGGTACCGGCATCGCCGAGCGCCAGAGCAACGGCGGCCCGGTGTTGCAGCACGTTGTTCGGGCCGAATCCGGTCCATCGGTCGTTGCCGTCGTGCCCCAACCGGGCGGCGGCCCGTGCGGCTTCATCGAGCATGGTCCCGGCGGCATCGCGGTCATCGGCCTGCGCGGCGGCGATCGCGCCTCGCAGCATCAGCGCACCGAAGACTGCCACGGAGTCGATGGAGCCGAGTCCCGTCTCCCGCTCCAGGCCCGCAGCGGCGCTCTGTGCCAGGCAAAGGGCTCGGCGATGGTGTCCGTTGCCCATCAGCGCATGGGTCATGATCCGTGCGCTGGCGCCGACCGCGACCGGATCAGCGCTGTCGAACCCGCATCGAGTGCTGCGCTCGGCGGCCACCAGCGCCATCGCCTGATCGCCGCACTTGAGCAGCACACTGGCCACCACGTGGTAACTGTCGGTGGCGAGCACATCGAGCCGGGACCGCTGATCGCCGCTCAGCTGCGAGCGCGCCGCGGTGACCGCCGGCAGGAGACCGACGAGCCGGTCACGCGCGCTGTCGTAGCGGCACGCCTGGTAGTCGTCCTTCACCGCAGCGACCTGCGCAGCGAGATGGTGCAGCGATGGCAGCGTGTCGCGTTCGACCGTGGGGCCTCGCATCGACAGAAGGGCGTCGAGCAAGCGTGCGACGGCCGGAACGGCGGCGATGCCGCTGGCTGCAGCGTCCGTGAGTACCTGCCTGCGCTGTATGTCACCATCCTCGTCAAGCTCGCCGAGGTCGCTCTTGCCGGTGTCGAACACCGGCGTGGTGCTCGGCATGGTATCGAGTGCACCGTCGGTGCCGGCCGACCGCAGTTGTTCGAAGCGTTCGCGGACTTCGGCCGGCGCCCGCGCCCAGGCCGGGTCCAGTGCGGCTTGCATCTGTGTCCGTAGCTCGATGTCTCGGCCCCGGCTGCTCCATTTCGCTACGGTCCGCCGTGCAGCACCGAGGTGTTCCGCGAAGTCGGTCACGCTCATCCGGAGCGCCTTGCGGAGGGCGTTGGCTTCCCAGCCGGTCCACGTGGTGATGGTGGGCATCGCACGTCCTTCCCGGCGACCACGCTGACATCCACCGACGATCGTAACCGCCCGTGTGGGAGCGACCGTGCACTGTCAAGGCGCCGCGCAGGTATTTCATGACAGTGCTACGCGTATCGGGGCCGGCCGGGCCCAGACCCGACCGGCCCCCGCGGCGAGGGGGACGCCTACCGCCTCATGCGACCGTGCAGGCCGCGCCGTTGAGGGTGAACGACGCCGGGCGTGGGTTGGTGGATCCGCGGTTGGCGTTGAACCCGAAGGTCACCGTCGCCCCCGCGGCCAGCGACGGGCTCCAGCTCTCACCCGTCGCCGTCACCACCGTTCCGACCTGAGCGACCCGGGCCGACCAGCCCTGGGTGACCACCTGGCCCGCGGTGTACGACCATTGCAGGCTCCACGCGCTGACCGCCGTCGTGCCCGTGTTGGTCACCGAGACCGAGCCGGTGAAGCCGGCGCTCCAGTCGCTCGTGGAGTACGCCACCCGGCAGGTCCCGCCCGTGGGTGTGTCGCCGGCCGAGGTGGTCACCGCCAGCGCCGTCGAGCGGGCCGAGCGGTTGCCTGCCGCGTCCCGGGCCACCACCGTGAACTCGTAGCGGGTCGCCGCACTCAGGCCGGTGACCGCGTGGGAGGTCGTGGTGGGTGAGCCGATCAGGGTGCCGTCGCGGTAGACGTCGTAGCCGGCCAGGCCGCTGCCGCCGGTGTCCGTCGAGGCCGGCCAGGTCAGCGTCAGGCCGGTGGCGGTCACCGCGGTCGCGGCCGGGGTGCCGGGCACGCTGGGCGCGGCGGTGTCGGCCGGGGTGCTGCCATAGGTCAGGCCGAAGCCGTACGCGAACAGCGGCGTCTTGCCGTCCCCGTCGTTGATCGGTTGCTGGCTCGCCGACTGCATCCAGGTCACCGGGAGCTTGCCGGTCGGCGCGTAGTCACCGAACAGGACGTCGGCCACGCCGGCGCCCTCGCTGCCGGGCAGCCATGCGGCCACCAGGGCGTTCCAGTTCGGCAGCTCGGTGGCGATGTCGAGCGGGCGGCCCGAGACCAGCACCACGATCACCGGTACGCCCGCGGCCCGCAGCCGCGACAGCGTGGCCAGGTCGGTGGCGTCCAGGCTCATCGAGCCGACCCGGTCACCCTCGCCCTCGGCGTACGGGGTCTCGCCCACGACGGCGATCGCGGCCCGGTACGTGTTGTCGATGCCGGTGCCGTCGCGCTGGTAGGTCACCGTGGCGTTGCTGCCCACCGCGCTGCGGATGCCCTGCAGGATCGACGTTCCGGGGTAGGTCGACCCGCTCGCGCCCTGCCACGTGGTGGTCCAGCCGCCGGCCTGGTTGCCCAGGTCGTCGGCGCTCTTGCCGGCCACGAAGATCTTGCCGCCGGACTTGGCCAGCGGCAGCACCCCGCCCGCGTTCTTCAACAGCACCTGCGACTTGCGCACCGCCTCGCGGGCCAGGGCGCGGTGCGCGGTGCTGCCGATCGTGGACGCGTACGTGCGGTCGGCGTACGGCTTCTCGAAGAGTCCCAGTTCGAACTTCTTGGTCAGGATGCGCCGGTTGGCGTCATCGATGCGGGCCATCGGGATCTGCCCGGCCTGCACCGCCGCGCGTAGGTAGCTCAGGAACTGCTGCCAGTCGTTCGGCACCATGATCATGTCGAGGCCGGCGTTGATCGAGGCGACCACCTCGGCCTGGGTGAAGCCGACCTGGCCGTCGATCTGGTCGATGGCCGCCCAGTCCGAGACGGTGAAGCCGGTGAAGCCCAGCTCGCCCTTGAGCAGGTCGGTGATCAGGTACTTCGAGCCGTGCAGCTTGGTCCCGTTCCAGCTGCTGAACGAGATCATCACCGAGCCGACGCCCCGGTTCACCGCGGCAGTGAACGGCGGCAGGTGCACGGCCCGCAGCTCGGCCTCGGTGAGCTGGGTGTTGCCCTGGTCGGTGCCGCCGGTGGTGCCGCCGTCACCGATGTAGTGCTTGGCCGTGGCCAGCACGGACGCCGGGCCGTTCAGCGCGGTGCCCTGCAACCCGTCGATGACGGTGGTCATCGCCGTGGCGATCTCCGGCTTCTCGCCGAACGACTCGTACGTGCGGCCCCACCGGTCGTTGCGGGCCACGCACACGCACGGCGCGAACGTCCAGTCCTGCCCGGCGCCGGTGACCTCCTCGGCGGTGGCCCGGCCGATCCGCGCGGCCAGGTCGGGGTCGCGGGTGGCGCCGAGGCCGATGTTGTGCGGGAAGATCGTCGAGGAGAGCACGTTGTTGTTGCCGTGCACGGCGTCGATGCCGTAGATCATCGGGATCTGCAGCGGGGTGGCCAGGGCGCCGCGCTGCAGGTTGTCGTACATGTCGGCCCAGGCCGCCGGGGTGTTCTGCGCGGGGCCGGAGCCGCCGCCGGAGAGCACCGAGCCGACCCGGTACTGGGTGAGCTGGGCCGGGCTGATGACGGCGCGTTCGGCCTGGGTCATCTGGCCGATCTTGTCGTCCAGGGTCATCCGGGCGAGCAGGTCGGTGACCCGGGTCGCGACCGGCAGGGCCGGGTCCTGGTAGGGCAGGACCGCGGCGGACGCGGGCGGTGGCCCGAACGCCGCCAGGGCGGTCACGGTGGTCGCGGCACACAAGGCCGCGCGGAGGGCAGTTCGCATGGGGTCCTGTCTCTGCTGGTGGGAAGCGGCTCAGGCGACGGTGCAGGCGGAGCCGTTGACGGCGAAGGCGGTGGGTCTCGGGTTGGCGCCGGTGTGGGTGCCGTTCATGCCGAAGCTCACCGAGGCGCCCGCGGCCAGCGCGCCGTTCCAGCTCGCGTTGGTGACGGTCACCTGCGTACCGGTCTGGGTGGCGGTGGCCGACCAGGCCTGGGTGATCTTCTGTCCGGCGGAGTAGGCGTAGGTCAGCGACCAGCCGTTGAGCGGCGCCGTGCCGGTGTTGGTCACGGTGACGTTCGCCGTGAAGCCGGCACTCCAGTCGGTGGTGCTGTAGGCGACCCGGCACGGCCCGCTCGGCCCGGTGCTGGGCGTGACCGACGGCGTGACGGACGGAGTCGCGGACGGCGTGACGGACGGAGTCGCGGACGGCGTGACGGACGGAGTGACGGACGGGGTGACCGAAGGGGACGGTGACGGCCCGGTGCCGGGCTCGTTGCCCCACACCCGCGTCGTGCCCTCGTAGAGCGGCACGCCCGCGTTCGCTCCGGCGGTCGCCTGGTACGACGGGTCGTCGGCCGGGTCCCACGTGCCGCCCTCGACCACCCCGATCTTGAGCTGCACCTCCATCCGGTGCGCCGACTGCCCGGCCGGAGCGATGGTGTAGCCGGTGCAGTCCACCTCGACGTACCAGACGTCGCCGGCGTACTGCCTGGCCGCGGTCGGCCCCGGGCATCCCTGGGTGTAAGGCGTGCTGACGGTCAGCGCGGCGTCCCCGTCGCGGGTGAAGTAGTAGCGGAACTTCGCGGCGGTCAGGGCGCGCGCCGGGAAGGCGGACTTGTTGTAGACGATCACCTTGACGCCGGTCGAGCGGGTCTCGTTCTGCATCACCGTGGTCTCGACGGACAGCTCCGCCAGGTCCGGCTTCTCCGCCTGCGGGAAGTTGGCCGCCGGCGCGCCGCCGTACTCGCCGTAGAGCCGGGCCACCGCCGAGGTGAAGCCGGCGTTGTAGTCGGTGGCGACCTCGTTCATCACGTAGTCGCCGCGGCTGTCGGTGTACGCGTCGTCCGGCGCCGACGGCCCGCCCACGAGAGCGCCGTACAGCACGTGCCGGGTCTGCTCGGGCACCTGCTGGCTGTCCCACCAGGACCCGTGCGCGGTGCGGTGGTGCGGATTCTTCGGCGCGTTGGCCCCGAAGCCGATGACGTAGCTCGACTTGCGCGGATTGGCGCCCAGCGCGTAGTCGATCTGCTTGACGGCGAAGTCGTGGTAGCGCGTCTTACGGGCCGCGTCGGCCAGGTGGTCGCTGTGCACGAGCGCGACGAAGGCCGTGTTGGCCGCGTACCGCAGGGCGCCCCAGGTGTCCACGACCACCATGCCGCCGGGGGAGGTGCGGACCTTCTCGCCGTTGACCCCGACAGTGAACCAGTCCAGCCACCGGTTGGCGTCGTCCAGGTACTTCTGCTTGCCGGTCAGCTGGGCCAGCAGCACGTAGGTGCCGTACTGCTTGTTGTCCCAGGAGATCGTCCACTTGTACATCTTGGTGCTGGTCTGGTTCTCGTTGCCCTGCGCGTCGTACCCGGCCTCGGCCTTGGCCAGGTAGGCGGCGTCACCGGTCGCGCGGTGCAGCCAGATCGCGCCCCACACCAGCTCGTCGGCGTACCCGCTCCAGGACTTGTAGTACGACGTCGCGTCGGTGATGCACTCGTGGTAGTTCTTCCGGACCGTGTCGGCGAAGGTGTAGAGCTGCTTGGCGTGGGTGAGCAGCGTGTCGGCGTACCCGGGATCGGTCGCGCGGAAGACCATCGAGCTGGCGGCCATGGCGGCCGCGGTCTCCGCGGCCAGCTCGGTGCCGCCGCAGCTGGCGTCGATCTTGTACGCGGGCCGCGCCATCGGCAGCACCTCGGCCGGTCCCCACCACTTGTGGTCGGCGTCGCCGTTGCCGACCTGCCCGTAGAGCACGTTGGGGGCGGGGTGGGCCTTGATGAAGTAGTCGTTGGGCACCCGCAGGTTGTTCAGCAGGTAGGTGAGCTGGCCGGAGGCGGCGTAGGCGTCGCGGTTCTCCACCGCGCCCCAGGCCAGCATGGTGGTGGTGAACGCCATCGGCAGGCCGAACTTGACGTGGTCACCGGCGTCGAACCAGCCGCCGGTCAGGTCCAGGCCGACGTCCGAGCCGTCGCGCAGGGCGGAGTCGCCGCGCCAGGAGACCCGGTTCCAGGCCGGTTTGCGCCCGGCGACCTGAGCCTCGTAGAAGAACAGGGACTTCTGCAGGGCCTCGCCGTAGCTGTAGGTGGGGGCGGCGGCCGCGCCGGAGGGCGCGGCCAGCGCGATCCCGACGGAGGTGAGCAGCAGGCCGACTAGGGACATCAGGAGATAACGGCGTGAGGGGGACAACGGTGGGCTCCTGTCCGGGGTATGGGAGCGCTCCCATATCGCTGTGCCTCGATTTAACCCGCAGATGACGAATGTGTGAAGCCCTGATTTCAGAGCGGCACATCTTGGCGTTTCAGTCGTATTGCGAAACGGCTATGGTTGTTCCGTTGCAGTCGTATGGCGATGGCAGGGGGCCGGATGTCCGTGATCGCGTTGTCCGAGGTGCGGGCCGGGACGCAGGAGCTGGTCGGCGGCAAGGCGGCCGGGCTGGCCGAGCTGATCCGCCAGGGCGAGCGGGTGCCGCCGGGCTTCTGCGTCACGACCGAGGCCCATCGGCGCGGCGTCGTCCCGGCGGCCGGGATCCTGGCCGCGTACGAGAAGCTCGGCGAAGGCCCGGTGGCGGTGCGCTCCAGCGCGACCGCCGAGGATCTGCCCGACGCCAGCTTCGCCGGGCAGCACGACACCGTCCTGGGCGTCAGCGGCGCCGACGACCTGCTGGCCGCCGTCAAGGCGTGCTGGGCGTCGCTGCACAGCGCCCGCGCGGTCGCCTACCGCGAGGCCCACGGCATCGCCCAGGACACAGTCCGGATGGCGGTGGTCGTGCAGCGGATGGTCGACGCCGAGGTGTCCGGCGTGCTGTTCACCGCCAACCCGCTGACCGGCAACCGCACCGAGATGATGGTCGACGCCGCCCCCGGTCCCGGCACCACTGTGGTCGACGGCACCGCCCCGGTCGACCACTACGTGCTGGGCCCGGCCACGCCGGCGGCCACCGGGTGCGTGCCGCCCGAGCTGCTCGAGCGGTTGCGGTCGGTGGGGGAGCGGCTGCAGGAGCGGGCCGGCAGTCCGCAGGACGTCGAGTGGTCGGTGGACCGCTCCGGCACGCTGTGGCTGCTCCAGTCGCGGCCGATCACCACCTTGTTCCCGCTGCCGCCGCGGACCGGCCCGGAGCCCCGGGTGTACGTCGAGTTCGGCCACGTGCAGGGCATGCTCCAGCCGGTGACGCCGATGGGCCTGTCCACCCTCAAGGCCCAGATCGCCGGCATGCTCGCGGCCCTCGGCGTGCGGGCGGAGATCGTCGACATCGGCGGCCGGCTCTACGGCGACCTCACCGACCAGGCCCGCCACCCGTCCGCCCGTAAACGCCTGATCAAGCTGATGGCGGTCGACTTCGGCCCCCGCGCCCAGGCGGCCATGGCGTACGTCCTCGACGATCCGCGGTTCGCCCCGCGCAAGGGCGCCGCACCCCGCGCCGCCACCCCGTCGCTGCGCACGGCCGGACGCGCGGTCACCGGGATCATCGGCGCCCTGGCCCGCCCCGAGGCCGCCCGGGCCCGGATGGGCCGGGCCGTCGAGCAGTTGCGGCTCGCCGCCGCCCCGGCCGAGGAGCTGCGCACCGCCGCCGACCGGCTGCGCTACCTGCGCGACAACGGCTCGGGCGACGGCGCCGACGCCATCACCTGGCCGATCGTGGCCGGCATGCTGGCCGCCACCCTGCCGCGGCAGCTGCTCAAGGGCATCGCGACCGCGGACGAGATCCACGCCGTGCTGGCCGGCATGCCGCACAACGTCACCATCGAGATGGACCTCGCCCTCTGGCGGCTGGCCCAGGGCGCCCGGCAGCACCGCGAGCTCCTGCTCGGCACGCCGCCGGCCGAGCTCGCCACCCGCTACCTGGCCGGTGAGCTGCCGGAGCTCGGCCTGACGGCGTTCCTCGACCGGTACGGCCACCGCGGCGTCGCCGAGGTCGATCTCGGCGTGCCCCGCTGGTCCGAGGACCCGGCGCCGGTCTTCGCCATGATCGCCAACTACCTGCGGGTGACCGATCCCGAGCAGGCCCCCGACCGCCGGTTCGCCCGGGCCGCCGCCACCGCCGAGGCCACCCTGACCGAGCTCGTCGCGCGGGGCCCGCCGGCGCCGGCCGGTGCGGGGCCGCCTCGCCGGTTTTCTGCTGCGCCGGGCGCGTTCGCTGGCCGGCTTGCGCGAGACGGGCAAGTTCGCCGGCCTGTACCCGCTGCGGGAGATGCGCCGGCAGCTGCTGCTGCTCGGCGCCGACCTGACCGCCGCCGGCCGCCTCGACCGGCCGGACGACATCATGTTCGTGACCCTGGACGAGGCCGGCACCGACGCCGATCTGCGCGAGGTCGCCGCCGCCCGCAAGCTGGTGCACCAGCGCGAGTCGCGGCGCCCGACCGTGCCGGTCGCCCTGCTCTCCGACGGCACCGACGTCGAGGCGGTGCTGCCCGTGCCGGCTGCCCGTGACGGCGCGCTGCAGGGTGTGGGCGCCTCGGCAGGCCGGGTGACGGGACCGGCCCGGGTCGTCCATGACCCGGCCACCGCCCGCATCGAACCGGGCGACATCCTGGTCGCGGCGACCACGGACCCCGGCTGGACCCCGCTGTTCCTCACCGCCGCCGCGCTGGTCACGGAGACCGGCGCGATTATGGCGCACGGCCCGACGGTGGCCCGCGAGTACGGCATCCCCGCGGTGATCTGCGTCCCCGGCGCCACCGAGAAGATCACCACCGGCCAGCTGATCACCGTGGACGGCGCCACCGGCACCGTCACGCCCGCCAAGGTCACCTGAGCGCCTTCTCAGCGGCTCAGCCGGCACACAGGAAACCCCGCGCAGTCTGTCCGTCGAACAAGGACAGCGACGACGAACGGGGAAAAGCCATGTTGTGCGACGGAGAACGGATGAGCCGCCGGTCGGTGTTGGCGGGCGGTGCCGGAGTGGCAGCCGCGGCGCTGCTGCCGACGGCGGCCACCGCGTCGGGCCGAGCCGGTGAGGGCGGGCGCGGCGTGGCCGGGTCGGGCGGGAAGGTGCGGTTGCGCCTGCCGGGACCCGGCGGACCGTACCCGGTGGGCACCGCGGATCTGCACCTCGTGGACCGGTCCCGGCCCGATCCGTACGTCACCGGCCAGCCGTACCGGGAGCTCATGGTCAATCTGACGTATCCGGCCCGGCGCCGGGCCGCGGGGCCGGTCGTGCCGTGGCTGACTCCCGGCTGGGCCGCCGCGGCCGACGAGATCTTCGCGTTCGCCAGCGCTCCCCAGCCGGCCGATCGGGTGGACTGGGCCGGCACGCGTTCGCACGCCGTGGCCGACGCCGCTGCCCGCGACACGGACGACGGCTGGCCGGTGCTGGTCTACCAGCTGGGCCACTGGGGTTCGCACAGCACGAACCGGTGCGAGATCGAGGACCTGGCCAGTCGCGGGTACGTGGTCGTGACGTTCGAACCGACCCACGAGACGCCGGTCGTGTTCCCCGGCGGGCGGCTCGTCCCGCAGCACCCGGCGGCGAACCCGCCCAACGACGACCGCTACAGCCCTGAGTTCCTGGCCTACGTGCGCCACATCTACGCGAGCCGCACCGCCGACGCCCGCTTCGTGCTCGACCGGCTCACCGCGCTGGGCGCCCGGGCGCTGCCCGCCGGTCTGCGCGCCGGCCTCGACCTCGGCCGGATCGGCGCGTTCAGCGGCATCACCGGCGCCGGCCTGATGACGCTGACCCTGATGGCGGCCGACCAGCGGGTCCGGGCCGGAGCGATCGGGGACACCGACGTCGGCTTCTCGACCGCCGACGGTGGCTGGCTGCCGCTGGCGCCCGTGGTCGAGCAGGGACTCCCGGGCGCGGTGCTGGCGATCCGGCCGGGCAGCGCGTACGGCGCGGCGAACCCGATGTGGGACCGGCAGTGGTCGGTGCTGCGCGGCTGGCGGCGCGAGCTGGAGCTGGTCGGCGGTGGGATGGGCTGGTGCAGCGACCTGCAGACCGTGCTGCCCCAGGTGCGGCGCGGCCTCGGGCTGCCCGCGGACGCGCACGCCGCGATGATCGGCACGGTCTCCCCGGCGGCGGCCGTCGCGGCGACCCGGGCGTACCAGGCGGCGTTCTTCGACCTGCACCTCAAGGGCCGGCAGACCCGCCTGTTCAACCGGCCCAGTGGGGTGCACCCGGCGGTCCGGCTGGTCCGCTGACTCGTGGAACACCGTAGGTAAGCGCTTGCCTGGATCGACGAGGGCTGATCTGATGGCGGCATGGAGCTTGATCGCAGGATGCTGTTGCGGGCCGCGCTCGGCGGTGCCGTCGCCGGTGGGCTGGGGATCACCGGACCGGCCGGCGCCGCCGCCCGCCGCCCGCCCCGCCACACGATCTTCGTCGCGGGGGACTCGACCGCGGCCACGTACGCCCTCGCGGACGCGCCCCGCGCGGGGTGGGGCCAGGCCCTGCCGCTCTTCCTGCGGCCGGAGATCGCGGTGGTCAACGAGGCGCTCTCCGGCGCCAGTTCCAAGAGCTTCGCGGACCTGGGCCGGCTCGACCGCATCCTGGCCGCGATCCGCCCCGGCGACGTGCTGCTGGTGTCCTTCGGCCACAACGACGAGAAGGTCGAGGACCCCGCCCGCGGCACCGAGCCCTGGACGACCTTCCAGGAGTACCTGCGCCGCTACCTGGACGGCGCGCGGGCCCGCCGCGCCCGGCCCGTGCTGGTCACCCCGGTCGAACGGCGACGGTTCACCGCCGAGGGCGCGCCCTACCTGTCGCACGGGGAGTATCCGGCGGCGATGCGGGCCCTGGCCGAGGACACCGGTACGCCGCTGATCGACCTCACCGCGCTGTCGTTCGCCCGCTGGGGCGCCCTGGGCCCGGAGGCGACCAAGACGCACTTCCTCTGGCTGGACCCGGGTGTCTCGCCGAACTATCCCGCCGGGGTCGCCGACAACACCCACTTCCAGGCGCACGGGGCGATCGAGGTGGCCCGGCTCGTGGTGGCGGCCGGACGGATGCTGCCGGGCCGGGACCACCGGGCGCTGTGCGACCCCGCGATCCCGGACGACTCGCTCGTCTGGCCCCCGACCCGGCCGGCCGAGAGCTGACCGCAGGCCGTCAGGGGCTCGGCAACCGCCAGACGCTGACGTCCTCGCCGCGGGGGCTCATGGTCAGCCAGGTGCCGTCACCCAGCCCCACCGGGTGCGGGCCGGCCGCGGCGGGATAACGGATCGGGCCGCGTACGTCCAGGGTCTCGACGTCGATGAGCCAGTGCCGCACGTCGGCGGCGCCGTACCCGTGCTCGCTGGTCTCCGCCACGAGCGTGCGGTCGTCGACCAGGCCGCACCGGAAACCCCAGCGGGCGGCGGGATCGGCCGGCTCCAGCCGGTCGGCCCGGACGGTGCCCAGCACGACGTGGTCGGACGTGCGGTGCACGGTCAGCTCCTGACCCTGCTCGTGCCCGCGGGTCAGGAACGTGCGGCCGCCCGGCCCGGCGGCGAGGAGGATCCGGTCGTCATCGGCGAGCCGCTCGACGTGCAGGACACCGTCGGTGAGCCGCCCCCACAGCGCCGGTGATCCGTCCTGGCCCTCGCCGACGACCAGGCCCATGACCGCCGGGTCCGGGTGCGGGACGTGGTGCGATCCGGCGGCGTACGTCTCGGTGCCGGCCCGTGCCACGACGGTGCCGTCCGCGGGGTCGATGACCAGCCACGTCTCGGGACCGGACTCACCGCGCGGATCGTCGTCCTCGCCGAGCTCCCGCACGTGCGCCCACACCGTCCGGCCGTCGGCGCCGAAGCAGGCCGAACCGTGGTCGGGATGCTTGTGATCCGGGTCGGCGGTGTACTCGTCCGCCGTCTCGTGCCACTCCTCGCAGACCCAGCAGCCGTGCGGGATCTCCCATCGCGTCACGCCGTCCGGTGTCACCCCGCGCACCGCGTGCAGACCGGTGAAGACGGCCAGGTCGAGGCCGGGCGCCACGGCGTCGACGCCGCTCGCGCCGCGCGGCCAGGGTGCCGGGAAAGCCACCAGCGGCGTATGGTCGCCCGCGGCCAGGCGGTCGAGGTCGTGCACCGCCAGCGTGGTGTCGGTGCGGGTGGTCACCAGCCGCCGGCCCGGCACGCCCGGCCTCAGGGGGCCGTCGCACGCGGTGGGCAGCGACACCGCGGTGACCGGCTGCGCGTTGATCTCCATGCCGGAGATCATGGCCGATCGGGCTGCGGTGCCGCTGCCCGGCCGTCTACCGCCGGAAGGTGATCGTGTAGCTGCGCGCCTGCGACCTGTCCTCGCCGGTGACCGTGACGGTCGCCGTACGGTGGCCGGCGGTCGGCCCGCGGACGTCCACAGTGGCGTACGGGTCGGCGGCCACCGCCGTGACCACCGGCGGCTTGCCCCGGGACCGCACCGAGTACGACGTGCGCTCGGGGTCGAGCCGTCGCGGTAGAAGTGCGTGACGACGCGGGTGACGGCCTGCTGCCCGGCCAGGTCGACGGTCAAGGTGTCGGCGGTGTTCTTCGGCCCCGACCGCCAGTTGGGGTCACCACTCCCACCGCGTCGAAGGCTCCGGGTGCCGTGTCCTGCCACACCACCGGGCGCTCGACCCGCGCGCCGTGCCGGCCCAGGGCGGTGACGGTGGCCGGCAGCGCCGGCCGCCCGCCCGCGAAGGCCTTGGCCCGGGTCGGCACCGTCGAGACCAGCGTGTCGACCGCGACCGTGGCCAGGGCGCGGTGGGTCCGGCCGAGCGCGTCGGTGGCGACTCCCTGCACGGGTACGGTGCCCGCCCGCTTCCACGCCGACGCCGACGGCAGCCTCCAGGTGACCGGCAGTGTCCCCCGGGCACCGTCGCGACAGCGCGGGACGACGGTCGTCGGCAGGGTGGGAGCGGCCCCGGGCACGGTGAACGCCGCGGTGGGCGCGATCCCGAGCACCGTCTCGTCGATCACCCGCCAGCGCTGGTTGACCCCCGAGTTGGCCGGCCAGGTCGACACCGCGACGCCGTCCTGGGTGGCCTGGCCGCCGACCTCCAGCAGGCGTCCGGTGGCCACGTTGACCAGCGTGTACGTGCCGTCGCCGGTGGTCGACAGGATCCACTGCGCTCCCGGGCCGGGTCTGCGGGCGGCCGGCACCAGGGTCACGGCGCCTTCGACGACGGCGAGCTGCCGGTCCCCTGTGGCAGTGCCGAGGGCGTAGCGGTTGCGGTTGCTGACGCCGGGGGACAGCCGGGTCAGGCGCCAGAGCTGCTCGGTGCTGCGCGGATCATCGGTGTGGATCACGGCACCGGTGCCGCCCGGCGTGAGCGACCGGCCGCTCTGCACGCCCGGCAAGCGGTACACGTGGCCGTCCTGCGCCAGGGCGGCGTCGGACGCCACTCCGGAGACGCCCCGGACCAGCAGGGTGGTCACCGACTCGGCCGGGACCTGGATCGACGCCGCGCGGTCGCGGACCGCGACCGGCGCGCCCCGGCGCAGGGCACCACCGGCGCTGGTGACGATCGGGGTCACGGTGGCGTTGCGGGCCACGGTGCCGAAGGCGGAGAGGTCGAGCCGTACGGTGTGCGCCCCCAGTTGGCGCCCGCGGCGCTCTCCCCGCCGGGCTTCATGTTGTCGTAGTCCTCGACCGGCTGCCAGAACACCCAGGCCGAGGGCTCCAGCTCGCGCAGGTCGTCGACGATCCGCTGGGCCATGCCCAGGCCCGGCGCCATGCTGGTGAAGCTCTGCCCGTCGCCCCAGGAGCCCTCGACCTCGCTCATCCACAGCGGCTTGCGCTCGCCCTTGGCGATGTCCCGCACATGGCCGAGATCCGGGTGTCGCTGCCGGTCGCGGCCGGCTTCGCCGCCAGCGCCCGGATCACCTGCTGCTGCAGGGCGGGTCCGGCGTGCGCACCCTCCTGGCGCCCGCCGGCCGGGTTGCCGTCGGGCCCCAGCCGGGTGCCCCAGTACGGCGTGTTCGGCTCGTTGAGCGGGTCGATCGTGTCCACGGTGATGCCGTGCGCCCGTTCCAGCTCCGCGGTCACCCGGGTCAGGTAGGTGGCGAAGTCGTCGACGGTCCCGGGGCGGATCTGGTCCTGGGTGGCGTCGAAGCCGCCGGAGACGTACCCGCTGACGGTCTGGAACCAGGGCGGTGAGTTGCTGAACGTCTCCCGGTGGGTGATGTCCCGCTTGATCCGGTCGATCCACCAGCGCTGGGTCCGGTCGGCGCCGAGGTTCCAGTGCGCCGGATTCCCGGGGTCCCACCAGTCGACGTCGGTACGGGTGGTGCCGGTGGGGGCCTGACCCTGGTACGACGGATCGGGCCGCACGGTGACAGTGGGTCCGGCGGCCTCCGGCTCGGCGGCGCGGGCATCACCGCTGCTCAGCGCGCTCAGGGTGAGGACGGTTGCCGTGCAGGCGGCAGCCAGGCTCCGGAATCTCACGCGGGCGGGTCTCCTTCGCGGCAACGATCGGCCATGTTTACGTAAACATCGAGGGCGGTGATGGTGGCGTCCGTCCTCGCCGGCGTCAAGGTGTCCGATCTCGGCACTGCCGGGGCCAGCGGTTGCACCGAGGTCAAGTCCTTGATGTGATGCGTCGGTAACAAGTGACATCGATGCGTCACCGAGAGGAAATCTCGTGAAGATCGATCATGGACGGTTCTGGCGGCTGCCCGCGGCCGCGCTGCTCGTCACCGCGGCGCTGACCGGTTGCGGCGACGACGGTGGCGGCGACAGCGACGGCGGCGGCACCCTGACCGTGTGGAGCCTGGAGAACCAGACCGACCGGGTGCAGGCGACCCAGGCCATCGCCGACAAGTTCACCGCCGCGAGCGGCGTCAAGGTCAAGATCGTCGCGACGGACGAGAATCAGTTCAGCAGCCTGATCACCTCGGCCGCGGCCGCGGGCACGCTGCCCGACGTGGTCGGTGCGCTGCCGCTGGGCGCGGTGGCGCAGATGTCCACCAACGACCTGATCGACACCGAGGCCAGCAAGGCCGTCGTGGACGCGCTGGGCACGGGCACCTTCTCGCCCCGCGCGCTGGAGCTGACCGGCCAGGACGGCAAGCAGCTGGCCATCCCCTCGGACGGCTGGGCCCAGCTGCTCTTCTACCGCAAGGACCTGTTCGACAAGGCCGGCCTGGCCGCGCCCGACACCTACGACAAGATCCGGCAGGCGGCGCAGCAGCTCAACTCCAAGGACGTCGCCGGGATCAGCCTGTCGACCATCGGCAACGACGCCTTCACCGAGCAGACCTTCGAGAACCTGGCCCTGGGCAACGGCTGCGAGCTGGTCGACGCGAACAAGACCGTGACCCTGGATTCGCCGCAGTGCGTGCAGACCTTCCAGCTGTACGGAGACCTGGTCAGGAACTTCTCGGTGCCCGGGGCGCAGGACGTGGACACCACCCGTGCGACGTACTTCTCCGGCAAGGCCGCCATGGTGATCTGGTCCTCGTTCCTGCTCGACGAGATGGCCGGCCTGCGCAAGGACGCGCTGCCCACCTGCGCGCAGTGCAAGGCCGACCCGGAATACCTGGCCAAGAACAGTGGCATCGTCACCGCGATCGCCGGGCCCGCGGGCAAGCCGTCGCAGTTCGGCGAGATCACCAGCTGGACCATCACCAAGGACGGCGAGAACACCGAGTCGGCCAAGAAGTTCGTCCAGTACATGATGAACGAGGGCTACACCGACTGGCTGGGCATCGCCCCGGAGGGCAAGTTCCCGGTCCGCAAGGGCACCCAGCAGGAGGCGACCAAGTTCACCACCGCGTGGAACGACCTGCCGGCCGGGGTGGACACCAAGAAGCCGCTCGGTGATGTCTACGCCAAGGACGTCATCACCGCGCTGCAGAACAGCCCGGACACGTTCCAGCGCTGGGGTTTCCCGCAGAAACAGGGTGCCCTGGTCGGGGCGACGCTGGGGGAGCTGCCCGTACCGAAGGCGGTCAACGCCCTGGCCGGCGGTGAGCTGGACGCGGCGGGGGCGGCCAAGCGGGCCGCCGACGACGTCAAGAGCATCCAGAAGTCGCTCGAGTAATGGTCGCGACCCGGCCGCCCGAGGCCGTCTCCCCGGTGAAGGACCCGGGGAAACGGCCGCTGACCCGGCGGCAGCAGGAGAACCGGGCCGGGCTGATCTACCTGTCGCCCACCCTGGTCGTGGTGCTGGTCGTCGTGGTGCTGCCGATCCTGTGGACGGTCATGCTGGCCTTCCAGCGGATCCGGCTGATCAACCTGCGCCGGGCCGGCTTCTTCGGCGAGTACACCTGGGCCAACCTCGAGCTGGTGCTGACCTCGCCCGGCTTCTGGTCGTCACTGTGGACCACTCTGGCGTACACGATCGGCGCGACCTTCTTCTCGATCCTGTTCGGCCTGATCGCCGCGCTGGCCCTGCGCGGGCGCTTCCGCGGCCGCACGATGGTCCGCGCCTCGGTGCTGCTGCCGTACGTGGCACCGGTCGTGGCGGTGACCTTCGTCTGGGAGATCATGCTCAGCCCCCAGTTCGGCATCGCCAACAACTGGGGCACGCGCTTCCTCGGCTGGGACCGCCCGATCGCCTTCCTGAGCCAGCGCGAGTACGAGGCGTCACTGTTCGGCTGGCACTTCGACGTCCCGCTGGCCCTGCTGACGGTCATCGCCTTCGAGGCGTGGCGGTACTTCCCGTTCGCCTTCCTGTTCCTGCTCGCCCGGTTGCAGGCCGTCCCGCGCGACCTGGAGGAGGCGGCGCTGGTCGACGGGGCCGCGCCCACCCAGATCTTCCGCCACATCCTGCTGCCGCAGCTCGGCCCGGTCATCGCCCTGCTGACCGTGCTGCGTTTCATCATGACGTTCAACAAGTTCGACGACGTCTACCTGCTGACCGGCGGCGGGGCCGGCACGGAAGTGGTCAGCGTCCGGGTCTACCAGTTCCTCACCGCGCGTTTCGACATCGGGGCCGCCTCGGCGCAGGCCCTGGTGCTGGCCGCCGGCCTCGTCGTCCTGCTCGTCGTCTACCTGAAGTTCATGGCGCCACGAGTGGAAGGCGAGGAGGAGAACTGATGGACCGCGCTGCCGTCGAGACCCGGGTGTTCGGGGTCCTGCGCCGGGTCGTCATCGCCGTGCTCGTCGTGGTGACGCTGTTCCCGTTCCTCTACATGCTGCTGCTGTCGCTGCGCCCGATCGAGGAGGTGCTGCAGAACCCGGGCAAGCTCTGGGTCGGGCCGGCCGAGTGGACCACCTCGACGTACCGGGAGGTGCTGACCCCGGCCGGCAACGGCGGCCAGGGCTTCCTGCGCTTCCTCACCAACTCGGCGCTGGTCTCGATCGCCGCCACGGCACTGACCCTGCTGGTCTCCATCCCGGGCGCGTACGCGGTCAGCCGCCTGCGCTTCGTCGGCCGGCGCCAGGTGCACTTCCTGTTCCTGTCGGTCTACCTCTTCCCGTCGATCCTGCTGGCGATCCCGCTGTTCGTGCTGTTCACCCGGCTCGGCCTGCGCGGCTCGCTGGCCGGCCTGACCATCGTCTACATCGCTCAGACCGTGCCCGTGTCGATCTACATGCTGCGCAACTACCTGTCGACGATCCCGGTGAGCCTGGAGGAGGCCGCGGCGGTCGACGGCTACTCACGCCTGCAGACCATCCGCAAGGTGATCCTGCCGCTGGCGGCGCCCGCGGTCATGGCCAACGCCCTGTACGTCTTCATGATCGCCTGGAACGAGTTCCTCTTCGCCCTGCTGTTCCTGGTCGAGGACCGCAACGACTGGACGGTGTCGCTGGGTCTGGCGCAGCTCTCCGGCGGCATCGAGGTGAGCAAGACGGTTCTGATGGCCGGATCGGTGGTGCTGACCCTGCCCATCGTGGTGCTGTTCTTCGCCGCCGAACGGCTGCTGACCGAGGGCCTGACCGCCGGGGCCGACAAGGGTTGAGTCTGCGGGCGTTTCACCATGCGCCCGCGGGGGGTAGATCCCTAGGGTGATCGCATGCCAGCAACGTTGAGTTCCACGAAGACCCGGGCCGCTCTGAGCACGTCGGCGCGGATATCCCTGCAGGTGCTGGTGCTCCTGGTGATGACCGGGGTGGCCCTGTGGCTGCTGGGCAAGATGTGGTCGGTGATCTGGCCGCTGGTGGTGGCCCTGCTGCTGACCACGCTGACCTGGCCGCTGACCCGTTTCCTGCGCCGGCACGGCTGGCCCCCGGCGCTCGCCGCGGCCACCGTGACCATCGGGTCACTGCTGGTCGCCGCCGGCGTGGTGGTGTTGATCGTGGTGCCGGTGGTGGGGCAGTCCAGTGAGCTGGCCAAGGGCGTGGTCGACGGCATCCAGCAGATCCGCGAGTGGGCCGCCGGCCCGCCGCTGAACATCGGCGACGACCAGGTCTCCACGGCCTTCGACGCCGCGATCGACCGGATCCAGAGCAGCGTCGGCAGCATCGTCACCGCGACGGTCACCGGCGTGAGCACCGTGGTCAACGGCATCGTCACCACCGTGCTGGCCATCTTCCTGATGTTCTTCTTCCTCAAGGACGGGCCGCGCTTCCTGCCCTGGCTGACCCGCCAGCTGCCCGGCCGGCTCGCCACCGACGTGCCCACCGTCGCCGCGCGCAGCTGGGACACCCTCGGCGCGTTCGTCCGTTCCCAGGCGTTCGTCGGCCTGCTCGACGCCGTTTTCATCGGCCTCGGCCTGTGGATCGTCGGGGTTCCGCTCGTGCTCCCGCTGGCGGTGCTGACCTTCGTGACGGCGTTCGTGCCGATCGTCGGTGCCCTCTTCGCCGGGCTGGTCGCCGTGCTGATCGCGCTGGTCTTCAACGGGCCCACCGACGCGCTGATCGTGCTGGCCATCATCGTGGCGGTGCAGCAGCTCGAGGGCAACGTGTTCCAGCCGATGGTGCAGAGCCGCGGCCTCGGCCTGCACGCCGCGGTGGTGCTGCTCGCGGTCACCCTCGGCGGCAGCCTGGCCGGGATCGTCGGCGCGCTGCTGGCGGTGCCGGTGGCCGCGCTGATCGCCGTGTTCTGGAACTACCTCCGCGAGCAGCTCAGCGACCCGGAGCCGGTGCCGGACCCGGTCCCTGAACCGGACCCTCTCGTGGAGTGACGTCTCAGAAGAAGTCGCCGCGCAACGTCAGCTCGGCGCCGTCCTCCACGGTCGTGGCCGCCACCGAGTAGCGGTCGTCACCGGCGTCCCGGCCGCCCTCGTTGTCGTAGCCGTACTTCGCGGTGAAGACGTACGTGGCCGCGCGCAAGGTGGCGCCGCCGGCCAGCCTGAAGTGGTAGACCAGCGCGTCCTGTTCGCGGACCACGGTGGTCTCGATGGTGGCGCCGGTGACGTCGTGCGTGCTGCCCTGGTCGGTGAGCCCGGCCGTCGGCGTCACCCGGACGGTGAGCTCCAGATCGCGGACCGGCTCGCGCAACTTGAGCGTGATGTCGCTGCGGCCGTCGGTGTCATCACTGTTCGGGTTGACCGAGCCGTCGGCCCAGATCGCGTCCCGCCGCGCTTTGTCCTCCGCCGTCGATGATCGGGCGTTTCCCGAAGCCCCAGGCGGCGATGTCCCAGCCGACGGCGCCCCCGGCGACGATGTCCCGGCCGACGGTGCTCCGGCTGACGGTGCTCCGGCTGACGGTGGCTCGGCCGACGGTGGCTCGGCCGACGGTGGCCCGGCCGACGGTGGCCCGGCCGACGGTGGCCCGGCCGACGGTGCGGCGGTCGGGGGTGCCGCTGCCGGCGCCGACGAGGCCGGCACGGGCGGGACGCCGGGCTCCGGGCCGTCGGCCAGGGCCCAGCGGGCCATCCCGCCGACCCCGAGAATGGTGGCCACGGCCAGCGCGGAACCGGCCAGGCGCACGGCCTGCCCGGCGGGCCGCCGCTCGGCGACCGGCGGACCGGCGCGGTGCTCCGCGACCCGGTGCAGCATGGCGGCGCGGTCCGGCTCGTGCTCGGCCGCCAGATCACACAACCGGGTACGCAGCTCGTGCTCCGAGAGTTCCGGGTAGCTTCTCATCGGGCCGCCTCCCGGCCGCCGAGACCGGTGCTCGCCAGTGAGCCACCGAGCAGCTCGGTCAGCCGGCGCACACCTTTCGCCGTCCGGCTGCGTACGGCCGCGGGGGAGATGCCGAGGGCGCGCGCCACCTCGTCGTCGGTGAGGCCGGACGCGTACCGCAGCACGACGCAGACCCGGCGCCGGTGCGGCAACCGGCGCAGCGCACCCGGCAGGTCCATCGCCCCGGCCGCGTCGCGCCGGCCCGGGCCGGGCAGCAGCAGTCGTTCGCGGCCGCGGGCCAGCGTGGCGACCAGCCCCCGGGCGTGGGCCGCCGGGTCGTCGCCCATCCGGGGCCAGGCCCGCCGCACCTGGCCGAGGGCGTCGGCGGCCAGGTCGTCGGCGCCGGCCGCGTCGCCGGTCAGCAGGTACGCCAGCCGGGACAGCTCGGCGTGGTGACGCTCGAAGAAAGCGAGGAAGCCCGAGCCGTCGTCAGCCATCGGCGCCGCCTCCCTGTCCTGCCCGATCTACCGGGTCCGCCGCGATGACCGTAGAGGCCGGTGCCGCGCCCGGGCAATGCGAGCGGGATCTCGAAGAAACTTCCGGGCGGCGAGCAACGTTTCGGCCGCCCCGGACCACCTTCCCGGGACATCAGCAGGCTCCGAGGTAGCGTGCAGATCATGGCAGGAGGCTCCCGTCGCGCTGTGGCCGTGCTCTGCGGCATCCAGTTCGTCGATGTGCTCGGCGTGACCAGCGGCATCACCGCGCTGCCGGCCATGCTGTCGGGCGTGTCGGCGTCGCCCGCGGCCACCCCGGTCCTGGCGACCGTCTACGCGATGTTCTTCGGCGGCCTGCTGGTGCTGGGCGCCCGGCTGGGGGACCGGTACGGGCACCGCCGCGTCCTGCTGCTCGGCTGCACGGCCTTCGCGCTGGTCAGCCTGGTCGGCGCGAGCGCGCAGGAGGTGGTACAGCTCGTCACCGCCCGCGGACTGCAGGGTGCGGCGGCGGCGATCAGCGTCCCGTCCGCGCTGCGGCTCCTGCTGGACGCGAGCCCCGAGCCGGACGACCGCCGCGGTGCGCTCGCGGCCTGGAGTGCCAGCGGTGCCGCCGCGGGGGCGCTGGGTCTGCTGGTCGGCGGGGTGCTCACGGACGTCTTCGACTGGCGGGCCGTCTTCTGGGTGAACCTGCCGGTCGGCATCGTCCTCATCGTGGCGGTCCGGTTGACGATCCCGCGATCGCCGGGCGAACGCGAGCCGGTGCGGCTCGATCTGACCGGCGCCGCCCTGCTGACCGGCGCGGTGATGGCCCTCATCGTGGGGGCGTCGGCGCTGGAGAACCCGCACGCCCGGACGATGGGAGCGCTGCTGATCGCCGCGGGCCTGGGCGCCGGGGCCGTGTTCGTCGTCCACCAGCGCCGGGTCAGCGCACCACTCGTGCCCCGGGCGGCGTTCGCCTCGGCGAACCTGCGTACGGGAACGGCGGTGTCCTTCGTCAACACCGCTACGACCAGCTCGACCGGGGTGCTCGCCACCCTGTCGCTGCAGCAGGAGCTGGGCATCTCCGCGGTGGGGGCCGGACTGGCGCTGGTCCCGTTCAGCCTGGGGGTCGTGGTGGGCTCGGCGCTGACCAGGCCGCTCGGCGCCCGGTTGTCCGTTCGCCGGCTGGCCGCTGCCGGCCTGGCCGGGATCGCCGCCGGCAACCTCCTGCTGGTGCTGACCTACGGCAGCGTCGCGGGCGTGGTGGCCGGGGTCGCGGTGACCGGCATCGGCCTCGGCGTGGCCTCGGTCGCGGGCACGGCGATCGGCACCGACGTGGCCGACAAACTCAGCGGTACGGCCAGCGGTGTCCTCAACACCGGCGCCCAGCTGGGCACGGCCGTCGGGGTGGCCGCGCTGCTCCTGCTGGCCGCGACCATCGGCGGGTCCGGCACCGCGGTGGCCTGGGCCGTGGCCGCGGGCCTGGCGGCCGTCACCGGCATGCTCCTGCTGACCCCGGCATCGTTACGCTCCCGGGCATGAGACGTCGTGGCATTGCGCTCGTCGCGGGCGCGGTGGTCACCGTGCTGCTGGCCGCCGGGATCGGGTTCTGGCCGCTGCCGTACGTGGTGCTGGAGCCGGGGCCCACGGTGGACACGCTGGGCAGTCACGAGGGGGCGCAAGTCATCGCGGTGACCGGCGGGAAGGCCTCCGACTCGGCGGGGCAGTTGCGGCTGACCACCGTACTGGTGGACACCGAGGTCGGGCTGCGGGAAGCGGTGCAGGCCTGGTTCGACGGCGACCGAGCGGTGGCGCCGCGCAGCCGGGTCTACCCGGCGGGGCAGAGCGCCGAGCAGGTCGACCGGCGCAACGCCGAGCTGTTCGCCTCATCGGTGCGCAACGCGGAGCAGACGGCCCTGCGGGAGCTGGGCTCTCCGTCCGGGGAGCGGGCGCCGGTCAAGGTCGAGATCGACGTGGACGAGATCGGCGGACCGAGCGCGGGGCTGATGCTGACCCTCGGCATCATCGACAAGCTGACCCCGGCCGACCTCACGGGCGGGCGGATCATCGCCGGCACCGGAACGGTCGACGAGGCCGGCGCGGTCGGGCCGATCAGCGGCATCCCGCAGAAGCTCCTCGGCGCCCGGGCGGCGGGGGCTGAGCTGTTCCTGGTGCCCCAGGCCAACTGCGCCGAGGCGGTCCGGAACTCGGTGCCGGGCCTGGCCCTGGCCAAGGTCACGACAGTCGATGAGGCGCTGGCGGCGGTGCGGACGTATGTGGCCGGGGGAACCCCTACGCCCTGCGCGGCTGCCTGAACGGGTCCTCGACCGGCCTGGCCGGCTCCCCTCCCGTCGCTCGTAGTGCTTTCCCACCTCGCTGAACGCAGGTGGCGATCATGTGATCCGATGGGCAGGACTCTTCTGGGGGCCGGCGGGGGCCCATAGGAGCCCACAGTTTCAATGACAAATCCCCAGGACAGCGATCGAGGCCGTCACTTCCTGCCGCGCCGGTACGACACGAGATGGGAGTCGTCGTGCAGAGAGCAATCTCGACGGCTGCCTCCTGCTCGACACCTTCGGCCCGACGGAGCTGGCCGCTGTGTGTGGCCACACGGAAGAGTCCAGAGCGATTGAGGTCCGCCTCAGGTCTCCATCATTCGACGATGCCCTGACGGCGTACCTGATGGATCCGGCAAGTGGACGACTGAGGCCGACGGGGCCCGGCTCGGCTTGTACGGGGTATGGCCGCGCCGGCCTTTTCCGCTGGTGCGGACAATGGACGAGTCACCCGTGCCGGGCAGCGCCTTCAACACCTCAACGGGACGGGATGCCTACGCGGCAGTGTGCATCCTCGCGACCCGTCCCTCCGCGATCAGGTATCTGGTACCGGCAATTCTCGGCGAGCGGGACATGCAGGTCGAGACGGTTACGGATGACGTAGCGACCACGGAGGCGGTTCGGCGAATCGGCTATGTGCTGGGCGGTCTGACCCCGAAGGAGTTCAGGGAGCTGCTGGAGCAGACGGCCGTACCGCGGCGAGTATGGCTGAGCACGCGGCGCGCCGCCGCGCTGAGGGACCTGATCGCTGTTTCATTCGACAAGCTGACTCCCGCGCGACCGAAGGTGGACAAGCCCTGGTACCAGCAGGAAAAGGTGATCCTGCCTACCGCGACGACAGTCGCCGGCATGCTGGTGAGCGGGCCCACGGCAGCCGTTGCGGCCGGTTTCATCACCGTTGGTCTGGGCGCGGCAGCGACCCGATTGGGAGACGTGCTGACACGCCGAGGCGACGTGCGCTCGCTGGTGAGGTGGGCGACCGAGGCTCAGCCGGCACTCAGATGAAGTCAATCGATGCCTCGGCTGAGGACCAGCGACAGCCCGGAGAGGCCATTGTGGACCGCGGAGCCGGTTCAGCGGTTGACGGGGTGGGTGGTGGCCCGGATATCGGTGGCAAGCCTGCGGGCCTCGTCGGCCTCGGCCTTGAGCTGGTCGAGGCGCGCGAGCATCCCGCTGGCCCGGGCGTCGAGGATGCCGCGGGCGCTGAGCGCCTCGATCAGGCTCTGCTGGGCCTCGACCAGGTCGCGGACGGCCCGGCAGAGCGAACTGAGGTCCGGCCCGACGTCGTTCATCCCTGTAATGTACAAGCATCTGCTGGTCAGGGACGCGGGACGGAGATTCGGGCCGGTCAGGAGGCCACCGTCGAGTCCCGGATCACCAGCTTGGCCGGGTGCGTGTGTACGCCCGGCCGGGGAACGCCGTCGATGGCTTCGAGCAGCAGGCTCGCCGCGGCCCGGCCCAGGCCCTCCAGGTCCATCTCGACGCTGGTGAGCGTGGGGCGGCTGGCCAGGGCCATGACGTCCCAATTGTCGAAACCGGTCAGGGCCACCTCGGCCGGGACGTGGCGGCCGGCCTCACGCAGGGCGTCGCCGGCGCCGCGGGCGATCTGGTCGTTGCCGCCGATCACGGCGTCGAATTCCACACCCTGGGCCAGCAGGATGCCGGTCGCCTGGCGTCCCCAGGCCTCGCTCCACTCGCCGTACATCGGGGCGGTGATCAGGTTGATGCCGGCTTCGGTGAGGCGGGCGGTGGTCGCGTCGGCGCGTACCCGAGCCGAGTGGTGGTGTTCCGGGCCGGTGATGTGCACGAAGCGCCGGCGTCCGACGGTCAGCAGGTGGTCGACCGCCTGGCGGGCGCCGCCCGCCTCGTCCGGGACGATCGAGCAGTCGGCGGGGTCGGCCGAGGCCAGGAAGGCGTAGACGACCGGCACGCCGGCGGGCCCGCCGATCGGCGCCCGGGTCCCGGCCCGGCGGCCGGTCACGATGATGCCGTCGACCCGGCGGCCGAGCAGGACCTTGAGGTGGTGCTGCTCGCGGATCGGGTCATCGCGGGCGTCGCACAGCAGTACGGAGATCTGGCCGCCGCCCAGGGTGTCCTCCGCGCCGATCAGCAGCGGGATGCTGAACCGGCCGATGGTGTCCGTGGTGATCATGCCGACCGTGTAGGTGCGGCCGGCGTGCAGGTCGCGGGCGGCCTGGCTGGGCCGGAAGTCGAGCCGGGCGGCGGCCTGGCGGACCCGGTCGACGGTGGCGGCGCGCAGCGAGCCGCGCCCGTTGAGAGCCTTGGAGGCGGTGCCCACCGAGACCCCGGCCAGGGCAGCCACGTCGCGGATGGTGACGGGACGCTGCCGGGGCATGCTGAGAACCTACCGTGCACCGGTGCCGGGCCCACCGCGGCGGACCCGGCACCGGCGTCGATCAGCTCAGCTGCACGTAGTCCAGCTCGGCGTAGCCGGTGCGGGCACTGAGCTGCGGTGCGCCCTTGGCCAGGCGGATGACGTTGTAGCCGGCGCGCAGGGTGACGGTCGCGTTCACCGTCGCACCGAAGGCGCCCCAGGCGGCTGTCGGTGGATAGCTGACGGTGCTCCAGGCGCCGCCGTTGTAGGCCAGGCCGTGGCTGGCGGTCGCGCCGGTCCCGTTGGCGTAACCGATGGTCATCGTGTACGCCCGGGCCGTCGGCACGTTCACGAGGAAGTCGACGAACGACTGGTCACGCGCGGTCGCCGAGCCGTCGATCTGCCCGACGTAGCCGCCGTTGGAGGCGGAGCCGGCGGAGAACCGGTTGGCGTTGACGACCGTGGCGTTCTCAGCCTCGTAGCGCTGCTGCCATGTGGCGGCCCCGCTCGCCGGGGTGATGAGCAGCTGGTACGCCGCCAGCGCGTCCATCCCGTTGACGGGCACGCTGATGCTGCCGTCGACGGCGCTGTAGTTGGTCGCGGAGACGGTCACCGGGGCGCTCTGGTTGGTCGCGCGCCCGGTGGTGTCGGTACGCGACAGCGTCACCCGTACCTGCGATCCGAGCGCGCCGAGCCCGTTGACCCGGACGGTGTTGTTACCGCTGTCGCCGCCGAGCACGACGTTGACGAAGCGACGCGTGGGGTCGTACGAGGCGACGCCGTCCAGCCACGAGCCCGGCACGGTCTGCACGATGTTCCCCGCCATGTCGCCGTACCACTTGTAGGCCCAGTACGACGCGGTCGGCGCGTTGTTGTGCAGCAGGCCGTTGACGGTGCCGGCCTCGTACCAGTAGGCGCGTTCGGCGGAGCGGATGCCGTGCCGCTCGAAGACCGCCATGTAGTGCACTGCGACGCTGGGGATGTCGACCTGGCTCGGTGAGGCGTACTCGTTGATCGAGATCGGCCGCGGCGAGATGCCCAGCGACCGCTCGGCCGCCCGGTAGTCGGCGACGTGGGCCGCGACGTTGAGGTAGTCGTCGTTGCCGAGCTCGTGCCAGACGATCACGTCCGGCAGGGTGCCGGTGTCCCGGGCGTTGGTGAGGAACTCGACCATCCAGTTGTGGTTGTAGTACGAGTGACTGGGCCCGACGATCGGGGTGACGGTGTCCAGTGATCGGATCAGCCGGTGGGTGCGGGTCCACCCGGCGGTGAACGCGCCCGCCGCGGCGGTGTTCCACGTCCAGTCCGGCTCGTTCCACAACTCCCAGCCGTCGATGTTGGTCGTGCCGGTGGCGTTGAGCCGGGCCTGCACCATCGTGCGGACCTTGGCCTCCCAGTCGGCCCAGCTCACCCAGCGGTACGGGAAGTTCGGGTAGATGTCGGGCATGCGCAGGAACTGCTGGGCGCCCGCGCTGGTGACCTTCCCGGCGACGAGCAGGCCGTCGCAGCACGGCTGGGTGGCGCCGTTGCCGAGCTGCTGGACGCCGGGCGGCGGCTGGGTCAGGTGGTTGAGCCGCAGCGGGTACAGCTGCTCCAGCGGCGGCCTGGTGCCGGTGTCCACGGCGTAGAGACCGCCGGACGCCACGTGGGTGACCGGCCGGACGAGGGTGCCGACGTTGACGGTGAGGGTGTTGCCGGCCGCCTGGGCCGGGCCCGGGAGCGCGCCGACGGCGGCGACGAGCGTGAGGACGGTGAGGGCGGCGGCTGCGGTTCTTCGGTGTCGCACGGTGTGCACCTCGTTCGTGGGGGAGGGGGAGGAGCGGGTCATGCCTCCCGTGGGGCAGTCGGGATCCAGACCCGCATGGGTCCGGGGGCCCGGTTGGCCCACAGGAAGTAGGGGATGGCCGCGACGGTGCCGGCCGTGCTGGCCGGCGGTTCGTCCTGCGGCCCGGTGCGGTAGAGCGGGTCGGCTTCGGCGGGGCGGGCCTCGACCGGGGCCAGCAGGGTAACCGGGGCGAGGGCGTCCTCGCGGTGCACCACCTCGACCGGCCGGGCCGGGTCCAGGGCTAGGTCCTCGAAGACCACGCCGGACAGGGACACGTCGGCGTGTTCGAGGCAGTAGACCAGCGGGCCGCGGGTCAGGGCGGCTGTGCCGCGTACCGCGTCGATCCGGGGGTGCGGCCGCACCAGCCGGGGCGGCATCGCCAGGGTGAGGACCACCTGGTCGCCGGTCCGCCAGGCCCGGGTCAGCCGCAGGTAGCCGTCCTCGGCGGCGGTCGTGTCGGCCTCGCCGTTGACGGTCAGCCGCGCGTCGGCGCACCAGGACGGCACTCGTAGGGCCAGCGTCCAGGGTGTCGTCGCGTCCTGGGTGAGCGAGATCGTGATCTGCTCGTCCCACGGGTAGCGGGTGCTCACGTCGACCGGGCCGAACGTGCCGGTGGCGTACAGGTGCAGCTGCAGGCCGCTGTCGTCGCCGGTGGCCAGGTACGCGTGCAGCGACGCCATCAGCCGGGCCAGGTTCGGCGGGCAGCACGCGCAGGAGTACCAGCCCAGCCGCTGCGAGGGCGCGTCCTCGTGCGAGCCGTCGTGTCCGGTGCGCAGTTGCAGCGGGTTGGAGTAGAAGAACGAGGTGCCGTCCACCCCGGTGCTGCCGGCGATGCCGTTGTGCAGCAGCCGTTCCATCTCGTCGGCGTACCGGGCGCGGCCGGTGGCCAGCAGCAGTCGCCAGGCCCACTGGAAGCTGCCGATCGCCGCGCAGGTCTCGGCGTAGGCCCGGTCCGGCGGCAGCTCGTACGGGTCACCGAACGACTCGTCGCGGTGCCGGGAGCCCTGCCCGCCGGTGAGGTACGTCTTGCTGCCCAGCGCGGAGTCCCACAGCCGTTCGGCCGCCGCCAGCAGCTCGCCGTCGTGGGTCTCGACGGCCACGTCGACGGCGCCGGCCAGCAGGTAGAGCTGGCGCACGACGTGCCCGGTGACCTCGTCGGCCGTCCGGACCGGCTGGTGGTCCTGGTAGTAGCGCGGTCCCAGCTTGTCCTGGCCGATCAGGCCGTGCCCGCGCAGGTCGACGAACCGCGCCGCCAGTGCCAGGTACGGCTCGTGTTCGGTGAGCCGGTACAGCTCCACGAGCGCCGTCTCGATCTCGGGGTGGCCGCAGATCGCTTCGGTGCCGTCCGGGCCGTACCGCCGTACCAGCAGGTCCGCGAAGCGGCGGGCCACCCCGACCAGCTGCTGGACGCCCGCCGCGTCGGTGCCCGGCGCCCGGGCGGCCGCGACGGCCGCCTGGATCAGGTGCCCGGCGCAGTACATCTCGTGGCTGAAGTGCAGCTCGGTCCACTGCCGGTCGCGGTGGTCGCTCTGGTAGTAGGAGTCCAGGTAGCCGTCGGGGTCCTGGGCCTTCTCCAGCAGCGACGCCGTGTCGGCCAGGAAACCGGACAGCCGCGGGCTCAGCGTGCCGGCGCGGCCGAGCTCCCAGGCCGCCGCCTCCAGCGTCTTGTAGACGTCGGTGTCGGCGAACCACATGCCCGCGAAGGCGGCGGGCCCGTCGCCGACGACCCGGCGCAGGTTGGCCAGGTTTCCCGCGGTGTCGAGGTTGTCGACGCAGTGCGGCAAGGTCGAGGTGGCGTTACGGGCCTGCCAGCCGCCGAGCAGGCCGGTCGGCGAGAGATGGACGGCGTCCGCCGGCAGCGGGTGCAGCGCGGCCACGGCCCGGGCGGTGGGCGCGACGGGACCGGCGGAACGGGTGGGTTCGGTCATGGAGATTGTCCTCAGTCCTTGACGGCGCCGGCCGTGACGCCGGCGGCCACGTAACGCTGCGCCAGGATGAGCAGCAGCGTCGCGGGGATGGAGGCGACCACGGCGGTGGCCATGATGGCGTTCCATTGCTGGTTGTTGTTGCCGATGTAGCGGTAGATGCCGAGCGTGATGGGCTGGTGGTCGGCGCCGCCGGCCAGCGTGGTGGCGAAGACGAAGTCCGACCAGGCCCACAGGAACGCGAACAGCGAGACGGTGACCACGGCGTTGCGGCTGACCGGCAGCACGACCGACCAGAACGTGCGCAGCGGCCCGGCACCGTCCACGGTGGCCGCCGCGCTCAGCTCGTCCGGGATGCCGGACATGAACGCGGTGAAGATCAGCACGCCGAACGGGACGGCGATGGTCGAGTCGGCCAGGATCAGCCCGGCCGTGGTGTTGAGCACGCCGGCCTTGAGATAGATGGCGTAGAAGCCCATCGCCATGATGATCCCGGGGATCATCTGGGCGATCAGCAGCACGAAGCTGAGCGCGCCGCCGCCGCGCGGGCGCAGCTTGGCCAGCGAGTAGCCGGCCGGGGCGGACAGCACGACGGTGAGCAGGACGGTGCCGAGCCCGACGAGCAGGCTGGTGCCCAGGTACGGCAGCTGCTGGTCGAGCACCGCGCGGTAGCCCTCGAGGGTGGCGTCGAACGGGAACACGTGCGGCGGGCTGGCCCGCATGTCGGTGTCCTTGGTGAACGACACGTTGATCATCCAGTAGACCGGGAACAGCATGATCGCCGTCAGCACGACGCCGATGCCGGTCTTCACGGGCCGCGTCATGCCTGCCTCCGCTGGATCCGGATGTAGATCAGCCCGCACACCAGGGCCATCACGATCAGGAGATTGCCGACCGCGGCGCCGGGACCGAACTCGGGCAGCAGGTTGCCGAAACTCAACCGGTATGACCAGGTGGCCAGCGTCGTGGACGAATCCGTCGGCCCGCCCTTGGTCATGATCCAGATGATGTCGAAGACCTTGAGGGTGTAGACCAGCCCGAGCAGCAGGGTGATCGCCGAGACCGGCCGCAGCAGCGGGAACGTGACCCGCCAGAACGTCGACCAGCCGGAGGCGCCGTCGAGCGCCGCCGCCTCGTAGATCTCGCCCGGGATCGCCCGCAGCCCGCTGTAGAGCACCACCAGGTTGAACGGCACGCCGATCCAGATGTTCGCGATGATCACCGAGACCAGCGACCACTGCGGCGAGGTGAGCCAGTTGACCGGGTCCACCCCGAGGACACCCAGCGCGGCGTTGACGATGCCGGAGTCGCTGTTGAGCATCCACGACCAGGTCGAGGCCGAGACGATCAACGGCAACAGCCACGGTACGAGGAACAGCGCCCGCAACGTCGCCGACAGCCGGAAGTTCTGGGCGAAGAACACGGCCAGGGCCATCCCGATGGCGAACTGGAAGACCAGCGAGACACCGGTGAACACGACGGTGTGCAGCAAAGCCGGCCCGAAGCTGGGATCACCGAAGACCGTGCGGTAGTTGTCCAGCCCGCTGAACGGGGCATCACCCTGCACGAACGAGCGCACGGTGTAGTGCCGCAGGCTCAGATCCAGGTTGCGGTAGAGCGGATAGGCGTAGAAGGCCAGCAGGTACACCACGACCGGTGCGAGGAAACCCCAGGCCGCCAGCTGCCGTGTCCGCCGCGCGCGCCGGGCCGCGGAGGTCCCGGCCCGCACCGGGGCGGTGGTCGCCGCCCCGGTACGGATCGTCGTGTCGTGGGCCATGGCTACCGCGTCGCCGCCGCTGCCGTCGACTGGGCCGCCTTGAGCGCGTCCTGCGGCGACTTGGAGCCGCTCAGCGCGGACTGGAACGCCGTCCACAGCGGCTGGGAGATCTTCGGGTACTTGGTGCCCAGATCGTCGCTGGTGCGGCCCTTGGCCGCCTTGACCGCCTCGAGCCAGACCTTCAGCTCCGGCGTGGCCGCGACCTGCTTGTCCTGTACGGCCGCGGTGGCCGCGACGTAGGACAGCGTGGTGTCGGTCGTCAGCGCGTTGTCGGCACTGGTCAGGCAGGCGATCAGCTGCTGGGAGACGGCGTAGCGGGCGGTGTCGGACTGCACGGGCGCGGTGACGAACTCGCCGCCGGTGGGCGCCGGAGCGGCGCCGCCGGCACTGGACGGGATCGCGATGATGCCGTAGTCGAAGCCGGTCTTCTTCGCGTTGGCCAGCTGCCAGGTGCCGTTCTCCCCGAACGCGTAGTCGCCGGTGGCGAACTCCTGCCAGCTCGTGGTCTGGGTGTTGTTGAGCACCGAGTTCGGCGCGTAACCCTGCTTGAGCCAGTCGGTCCACAGGGTCAGCGCCGAGACGGCCTGCGGGGAGTCGAGCTGGGTCAGGTTCGCGCCGGAGCCCCAGAACCAGGGCAGGAACTGGAAGCTGCCTTCCTCCGTACCGATCGCCGAGAAGGTGATGCCCTTCTTGCCGGACTGCTTCACCTTGCCCAGGGCCGCGGTCAGCGCGGCCCAGTCCTTGATCTGGGCCGGGTCGACCCCGGCCTTGGTCAGCACTGCCTTGTTGTAGTAGAGCGCCAGCGTGTTGGCGCCGATCGGGATGCCGAAGGTCCTGCCGCCGCTCTGCCCGGCCGCCAGCAGGTTGGGCTCGACGCCGGTGGTGTCGAGCTTGGACTCCTCGGTGGTGGTCAGCGCGCCGGCCTCGGCCAGCGTGGAGACCACCGGGTTGTCGACGATCAGCACGTCGGGGGAGTTGTCCTGCTGGGCGGCGAGCAGCGCCTTGTTGGTCAGGTCGGTGGTGTCGTAACCGGTGCGCTTGACGGTGACCCCGGCGTCGGTGCCGCACTTGGTCAGCAGCTTCACCCACTCGGAGCTGTCGTCGAACTGCGGGTACGGATCCCAGATCGTGTAGGTGCCGCTCGCCGCGCCGGAGGAGCTCGAACCGGAGTCGGAGGACGAGCAGGCGACGGTGAGGCAGGCGGTCAGCGTCAGCGCGGCAGCGGCGCCGAGCCGTCGGCGGGTGCCGGGGGAAAGTCTCATCAGGTGCCCCTTGGGCCAGGGAGGGAGGAAACAAGGAAAACGATTGCCTAAAAGTTAGGGAGCGCCTTGCGGCCATGTCAAGAGCTGATTACCGTGGGGTTACGCCGACCGCGAAAGCCCGGCCGGAAAACCTGGAGGAAACACTGACCACCATCGGACGGGCCGTCACCATCGCCGAGGTCGCCGCGCTCGCCGGGGTCTCCGTCGGCACCGCCTCCAAGGCCCTCAACGGCCGCGGCAGCCTGCGACCGGAGACCCGGCAACGGGTCCGGGAGGCCGCCGACCGGCTCGGTTTCGTGGCCAACGCGGCGGCGCGCAGCCTGCACTCCGGGCGCACGTACACGGTCGGCATGATCACCACCGACAGCATCGGCCGGTTCAGCATCCCGCTGCTGATCGGCGCCGAGGACGCCCTGGGCGCCGGGCAGGTCTCGGTGTTCCTCTGCGACGCCCGCGACGACCCGATCCGCGAGCAGTACTACCTGCGTACGCTGCTGAGCCGCAACGTCGACGGCATCATCGTCACCGGCCGGCGCACCCAGGCCCGCGCCCCGATCGCCGCCGGCCTGCACGTGCCGGTGGTGTACGCGTTCATCAGCTCGGCCGACCCGCAGGACTGCTCGGTGGTCCCCGACGAGGCGGACGGCGCGCGCCGGGCGGTGCGGCACCTGCTGTCCACCGGCCGGCGCCGGATCGCGCACGTGACCGGTCCGGAGCACCACCACTCCGCGACGGTCCGGGCGGCCGCCACCGAGCAGACCCTGCGCCGCGAGGGCCTCGACCTCGCGGTGCCGGTGCTGTTCGGCGAGTGGAGTGAGGCCTGGGGGCGGCAGGCGGCGGGCCTTTTGCTGGCCGCCGGCGCGGACGTCGACGCGATCTTCTGCGGCAGCGACCAGATCGCCCGCGGCGTCGCCGAGGCGCTGCGCGAGGCCGGCCGGGCCATCCCGGGCGACGTCGCTCTGGTCGGCTTCGACAACTGGGACGTCATGGTCGACGGCTGCCGCCCCGCGCTGACCAGCATCGACATGGACCTCGAGGGCATCGGCCGGTCGGCCGCGGAGCTGCTGCTCGCGGCGATCAACGGCGATCCGGTACGCGGCAAGCGCACCCGGCCCTGCCGGCTGGTCCCGCGCGCCTCCACAGCCCGCTGACGTGCCGCCGGAGCGGGATCAGCCGGTGCGGGGAGTGACCAGGCCGGACTCGTAGGCCAGGACCACGAGCTGGGCCCGGTCGCGGGCGTGCAGTTTGGCCATGGCCCGGTTGATGTGGGTCTTGGCGGTCAGCGGGCTGATCACCAGACGCTCGGCGATCTGGTCGTTGGACAGCCCCTGCGCCACCAGGGCGACGGCCTCGCGTTCGCGGTTGGTCAGCTCCTTGAGCTGCGCGCCGGCGCCGGCGCCGGTGCGGCGCGGCTCGGTGACGTAGCGGCTGATCAGCTTGCGGGTGATCGACGGCGCCAGCAGCGCGTCCCCGCGCGCGGCGACCCGGACGGCGTGCAGGAAGTCCTCCGGCACGATGTCCTTGACGAGGAACCCGGCGGCGCCGGCGCGCAGCGCGTCGAAGACGTACTCATCGAGGCCGTAGTTGGTCAGGATGACCACGTGCACCCCGGCCAGATCCGGGTCCGCGGCGATGCGCCGGGTCGTCTCGATGCCGTCCAGCACCGGCATCTGGATGTCGAGCAGGACGATGTCCGGCCGGTGCTCGCGGGCCAGGGCCAGACCTCGCAGGCCGTCGGCGGCCTCGGCCACCACCTCGATGTCGTCCTCCACATCGAGCAGCGCGCGGAACCCGCTGCGCAGCAACGGCTGGTCGTCAACCAGCAGGACCCGGATCACGCGGTCCGGTCCACGGGCAGCTCGGCCCGCACGGTGAAGCCGCCGCCGGTGCGGGGCTCCGCGCGCAGCCGCCCGCCCAGGGCGGTGACCCGCTCCCGCATCCCGAGCAGCCCGACGCCGGGCGTCGGGGCGCTGCCCGGCGTGGCCCGGCCGTCGTCGTCGACCTGGATCGCCAGGCCGTCCGGGAGATAGTGGATCCGGACCGACGCGGTCGCGGCGGCGGCGTGCCGGGCGATGTTGGTGAGCGACTCCTGCACGATCCGGTACGCGGTGCGGTCCACCGCCGCCGGCACGTCCTGCCGGGCTCCCTCGATCGTCAGCGTCGCGTCCAGCCCGGACGCCCGGGCCCGCTCCACCAGCTCCGGGACATGACCGACACCCTGCGGCGAAGTGGTGCCGTCGTCGCGCAACGCCTCCAGGGTCGCCCGCAGCTCCCGGGTCGCCTCCCGGCCGGCCTCGCGGATCGCCAGCAGCGACTCCGGCACCTCCTCGCCCCGCTTGCGGGCCACGTGCACCGCGGCCTCGGCCTGCACCTTGATCACCGAGATCTGGTGGGTCAGCGAGTCGTGCAGCTCCCGCGCGATGTGCAGCCGTTCCTCGTCGGCGCGGCGCCGCGCGGTCTCCTCCCGGGTGCGTTCGGCCTCGTCCGCCCGCCGCTCGGCCTGCCGCAACGCCTCACCGGCGGCGCCGGCCGCGATCAGCCAGGCCAGCTCCAGGGCGCTGCGGGCCCGGGTGAACGCCTCACCCAGGTCGTGCAGGGACACCAGGGCCGCGAACGGCAGCGCGGCCAGCATGGCCACCGACACCACGATGGTCAGCCGGCGGTGTCCGGCCCGGACGGCGGCGTACACGGCGAACAGATACGCCACGGCGGGCACGTCGAACCCGGCCGCCTGCCAGCCCACCGCGCACAGCCCGGTGACGACCAGCACCGGTACGGGAGCCCGCCGGCGCGCGGCCAGCGCCAGGCCGGCCGCGACCAGCAGCACGTAGCCCAGCGGGTCGAGATCCGTGGCGGGCCGGCCGGACAGCCCGCCGGTCAGCAGCGCCGCCGCGATGCCGACGGCGATCGCCCAGTCGGTGACCGCGGCCCGTCTCCTGCTCATGGCCGCACCCTAGCCGCAAAGCCGCCGCGAGCGAGTCCTGCCCGGGGACGAGCGGACGACTACCGCAGCCGCGGTATCCGCGCCGTTTCTGCTGCGTCCGTGGCAGCCGGATGCGGCATCGGTGGCACCGCGAAGTGTCTGCGGCTGCCGGACGATCCGCGGCGCTCCCGGCGACAGGATCAGGCGACATCCGCAGAACCCGAGGAGAGCGACGATGCCCACCGAGACTCCACCCGCGGACGGCGCCCTGGCCCGGCTGGCCCTCTTCTGCTACCGGCGCCGCCGCCTGGTGCTGCTGACCTGGATCCTCGGGGTGCTCGCCGTGTCGGTCCTGGGCTTCGGCTTCGGCGCGGCCGCGGACAACGCGTACTCCGGGGGTGCGTCGGACTCGGCCAAGGCTCAGGTGCTGATCGAGCAGCACTTCCCGCAGCAGCAGGGTGACATGCTCACCCTGGCGGTCAAGGCGGACCGGGGGATCGACGACCCGGCCACCCGGCAGCGGATCGAGCGGGTCCTCGCCGAGCTGGACGCCGCCGCGGTCACCGGGCCGGTGGTCTCGCCGTACGCGGACCCGGCGCTGGTGACACCGGACCGCCGGATCGCCCGCACGACCATCCCGCTGACCGGCCGGGAACTGCCCAAGGCCGACGTCGTGCCGCTGGTCGACGCGGTCAAGGCGGCCGCCGGGGACGGCCTGACGCTGGGGCTGGGCGGCGAGGCGGCGGAGAAGGCCGAGACACCACCGCAGGGCCCGGCGGAGGGCGTGGGCCTGCTGGCCGCGGCGGTGATCCTGTTCGTCGCGTTCGGATCGCTGGTGGCGATGGGCCTGCCGATCGTCACCGGGCTGCTGGCCGTGATCGGCGGCGTCGCTCTGATGAAGATCGTGGGCCACGTGGTGCCGGCACCGGACTTCACCGTGCTCGTCGCCGTGCTGATCGGCCTCGGCGTCGGCATCGACTACGCGTTGTTCATCCTGACCCGCTACAAGGACAGCCTGCACGACGGCGACGATCCCGAGCACGCCACGGTCAAGGCCATCACCACCGCGGGTCACGCGGTCCTGTTCGCCGGCACGACCGTACTGATCGCGCTGCTGGGCCTGATCGCCATGGGGCAGCGGATGATGACCGGCGTGGCCATCGGCGCCTCGGTGACCGTGCTGGTGACGATGGTCGCCGCGGTGACCCTGCTGCCGGCGTTCCTCGGCTTCACCGGCCACAAGATCAATTCTCTGCGGCTGCCACGCCGCACGCTGCGCACCCGCCGGGCCGCGGGTGTCCCGCCGCGGGAACGCCAGGCCCCCGCCGAACGCTGGGCCGGCGTGGTGCAGCGCCGGCCGGTCGTCGCCGCGCTGCTGGCCGGCGCGCTGCTGCTGGTGCTCGCCGCGCCCGCGCTCTCGATGCGGCTCAGCCTGCCCGACGCCAGCGTCCAGCCGCACGACCGCGGCAGCTACACCTCGTTCGAGATCATCTCGGCGGGTTTCGGCCCCGGCTACGGCGCGCCCCTGATCTTCGCCACCCGGATCGGCTCGCCGGACGCCGACCTGGATCCCGTCGTCGCGGCGGTCCGCGCGACCGAGGGCATTGCCTACGCCACGCCGCCGCGGGTCAGCCAGGACGGGCAGGCCGCCACCTTCATGGCCTTCCCCCGGACCGGATACCAGGACGAGGCGACCACGGAGCTGGTGCACGAGCTGCGCGACGACGTCCTGCCCCGGGCGTCCGGTGGCGGCGAGGTCTACGTCGGCGGCCCGAACGCCGCCACCATCGACTTCGCCGAGGAGGTGAGCTCGCGCCTGCCCCTGATGATCGGCGTCGTCATCGTGCTGTCCCTGCTGCTGCTGATCGCGCTGGTCCGCTCGGTCACGATCGCCTTGCAGGCCGCGGTGATGAACCTGCTGTCGATCGGCGCCGCGTACGGCGTCCTGGTCGCGGTCGTGCAGTGGGGCTGGCTGGGCACCGCGCTCGGGTTCCCCACCGGCATGCCGATCACCACCTGGGTTCCGATGATGATGTTCCCGCTGCTGTTCGGCCTGTCGATGGACTACGAGGTCTTCCTGATCTCCCGGATCCGCGAGGAGTACGAGCGCACCGGCGACACCCGCCGGGCCGTCACCCGGGGCCTGGCCCGGACCGCGAAGGTCATCACGGCCGCGGCCGCCATCATGATCGCCGTCTTCACCACCGCGCTGCTCGGCCCGGACGTCTCGGTCAAGCAGATCGGCCTGGGCATGGCCGTCGCGGTGCTCATCGACGCCACCGTCGTCCGGCTGGTCCTCGTCCCGGCGGTGATGGAGCTGTGCGGCAAGGCCAACTGGTGGATGCCCGGGCGCCGGGCACCACGGGCGGCCCCGCCGGCACCGGCCGGCATCCGTGAAGACGCCACGGTCTGACCGTCCCGAAAGGAGTGATCCGGATGCGCAAGGTCTTCGTCATCAGCAGCGCGCTCGTCGTGATCGTCGTGCTGACCCAGTTCTACCTGGCCGGGGTCGGCGGGTTCAGCCGGCCGGCCACCACCGACTCGTGGACGGCCCACCGCGCCGGCGCCCTGGCCGTCATGGTGGTGGTGCTGCTCAACCTCGTCGTCGCGGCGCTGGCCCGGGCCGGCGGGCGGATCGTCGCGTTCGCCGCGCTGCCGCTCGGTCTGGTCGTCCTGCAGTTCGTGCTGGTCGCGCTGAGCAACGCGCTGGGCGGCAGCCAGGACGACCGCACCGGCCTGCCGCTGTACGTCGTCGCCCTGCACGTGCTCAACGGCCTGGCCATCCTCGGCACCGCCGTCACCGGACTGATGAACGCCCGCCGCCTCGCCGCCGGGGCGGTCACCGGCACCCCGCGGACCCACGCGGCATGAACGTGATGCTGGTCCTCGACCTGCTCCTGCTGCTCGTCGCCGCCGGCCTGTGGGCGGCGGCCTGGCCGCTGCGCGACGCCCGGGCCGGCACCCCGGTGCTGATCGCGGCCGTGCTGGCCACGGTGGCCCGGGCCACCGTGGTCGTCGTGCTCGGCCGGGCCGGCTGGTGGTTCCTGCCGGACCGGCTGGTGACCGCGGTCCCGCTGACCTTGCTGGCCGCCTGGACCGGGATCGCCCTGGCCCGCCGGCGGACCCCGGCGACACCGGTGCTGATCGCCGCGGCGTACCTCGCGGTCGCCGGCCTGGCGATGCAGCTGCTGGTCGGCTACCCGGTCACGGCGGGCGCGATCGTGGCCGTCTTCGGACCGGGCGCGGCGGCGCTGCTGGCGTGGCGGCTCCGGGCCCGGACGGCCCGCGTCGCGGTGGCGGCCGCCACGGTCATCGCGCTGCTGGCCGCAGGTGTCACTGCCGCCGCGGGCAGCCGGTTGCCCGACCGGCTGGACCACCACAGCGCAGGCGGCCACGCCGGGCATGCCGTGTCCGTCGCCGACCTGCGCGGCCCGGCCCGCCCGCCGACCCGCACCTTCACGCTGACCGCCCGCGCCGCGGCGGTCACGCTGCCCTCCGGGACGACCGTGGACGCCTGGACCTTCAACGGCATGCTGCCGGGCCCCGAACTGCGGGTGACCCAGGGCGACCTCGTCGAGGTGACCCTGCGCAACGAGCTGCCGGACACCGGGGTCACCCTGCACTGGCACGGCTACGACGTGCCGGCCGGCGAGGACGGCGTCGCCGGGGTCACCCAGGACGCGGTCCCGCCGGGCGGCACGTTCACCTACCGGTTCGCGGCCGAGGACGCCGGCACCTACTGGTACCACTCGCACGAGCTGTCCAGCACGGCCGTGCGCAAAGGCCTCTACGGCAGCCTGGTGGTGGACCCCGCCGGCACCCGGCCGGCGCAGACCGACCTCGTCCTGCCGGTGCACCGCTTCGACGGCGGCGTGACAGTCCTCGGCGGATCGGACCGGCGCGAGACCCGTGACGTGCCGACGGGCCGGCCGGTCCGGCTGCGGCTGATCAACACCGACAACAACGCGCACCGGGTGGCGGTCAGCGGGACGCCGTACACCGTGGGTGCGATCGACGGCCGGGACCTCAACGGTCCGGCCTCGCTGACGGGCGAGACCACGCTGCGGCTGCCGGCCGGTGGCCGCTACGACGTGTTGTTCACCATGCCGGCGGGGGCCGTGCACGTCATGGTGGACGGGCGGGAGTCCGAGGGGCTGCTGCTGGGAGCGGGTGCGGCGCCCGCGCACCCGGACGGGACCGAGCTGGACATCACCCGCTACGGCACGCCCGCCCCCGGACCGTTCGGCCGCTACGACAAGGACTACACGCTGGTGCTGGACCGGCTGATCCGGTTCCTGGACGGGGTACCCGGGTACGCGTACACGGTCAACGGCGATGTCCAGCCGGACATCGCGCCGCTGCTGGTCGACGAGGGTGACGCCGTACGCACCACCGTGGTCAACCGCGGCACCGACAGCCACCCCATGCACCTGCACGGCCACCACGTGCTGGTGCTGTCCCGCGACGGGCGCCCGGTGCGCGGCAGTCCGCTGTGGCTGGACACGTTCGACGTGCTGCCCGGCGAGGTGTGGCAGGTCGCGTTCCGGGCCGACAACCCCGGGATCTGGCTCGACCACTGCCACAACCTGCCGCACGCCCGGCAGGGAATGGTGCTGCACGTGGCGTACCGGGGAGTGACGTCACCGTTCGCCGTCGGCCGGCACACCCCGAACCATCCCGAATGAGCCGTCGGGGACCGATAACGTGCGGGGGTGGACGTCGACTTCGCCGATCCCGGGTTCGTACGCGACCCGTACCCGCGGCTCGCCCGGCTGCGCGAGCAGGCGCCGGTGAGCTGGCACGCCCCGACCGGCCGCTGGCTGGCCGCCGGGCACGCCGCCGTCGAGGGCGTGCTGCGCGACCGCCGCCTCGGCCGGTTCTGGCGCGACCGCGAGCCCGCCGCGGTCTACGAGCCGTTCAACCTGCTGCACCGCAACCAGATGATGGAGAACGAGCCGCCGGTGCACACCCGGTTGCGGGCGCTGGTCGCCCGGGCCTTCACCCGCGGGCACGTCGAACGGCTGGGCCCCGCCGTCGCCGCCGAGGCCGCCGCCCTGCTGGCCGCCACCGGCCGGGAGTTCGACCTGCTGGCCGAGGTCGCCGAGCCGCTCGCCGTCACGGTCATCGCCGAGCTGCTCGGGGTGCCGCCCACCGACCGGCACCGGCTGCGCCCCTGGTCGGCGGCGATCGTGCGGATGTACGAGGTGTCGCCGACCCCGCGGACCGAGGCGGCGGCCCTGACCGCGAGCCAGGAGTTCGCCGACTATCTGCGCGACCTGGCCGAGCGCCGCCGGGCCGAGCCGCGCGACGACCTCGTCAGCCGGCTGGTGGCGGTCCGCGACGGCACCGACCGGCTCTCCGCCGACGAGCTGGTGGCCTCGGCGATCCTGCTGCTCAACGCCGGCCACGAGGCCTCGGTGAACGCGCTCGCCGGCGGCATGGTGGCCCTGCTGCGGCACCCGGACCAGCACGCGCGGCTGCGCGCCGACCGGGGGCTGCTCCCGGCCGCGACCGAGGAGATGATCCGGTACGACCCGCCGCTGCACATGTTCATCCGTACCGCGGCGGCCGACGTCGAGCTGGCCGGGGTCACCGTGCCCGCCGGCGCCGAGGTGGCCGCGTTGCTCGGTGCCGCGAACCGCGACCCGGCCGTGTTCACCGACCCGGACACGTTCGACGTGGGCCGCGACCCCAACCCGCACGTGGGCTTCGGCGCCGGCCTGCACTTCTGCCTCGGCGCGCCGCTGGCCCGCCTCGAGCTGCGTACGGCTGTGGCCGCCCTGCTCGACCACGCGCCCCGCCTGGAGCTGGCCGCCGAGCCGGTCCAGCGCCCGACTTTCGTCCTGCGCGGTTACACCGCAGTCCACCTGACAAGGCGGCCGTAGCCGCACCTGAAGAGAACCGTAAGTGCGCCCGGACATGATCAGTAGGTCAGCACGGCACACCAGTGATTCAGGAGAATTCCGATGCGCAAGCTCATCAACTCGACCTACCTCACTCTCGACGGCGTCATCGAGAACCCGATGTGGACCGGGCCCTACTTCGACGACGAGGCCGGCGCCTTCGCCGGTTCGCAGACCGAGCAGGCCGACGCGCTCCTGATGGGCCGGGCCACCTACGACGGCATGTCGGTGGCCTGGCCGGCCATGGACTCCAGCGACCCGAGCACCGGTGCGGCCTACTTCAACAGCGTCAAGAAGTACGTCGCGTCGACCACCCTGACCGACCCCACCTGGAACAACACCGAGGTGCTGCAGGGGGACCTGATCGCCGCGGTCACCGCGCTCAAGGCCCAGGACGGCAAGGACATCCTGCAGTACGGCTACGGCTCGGTCACCGCCCAGCTGGTCGCGGCCGGGCTGGTCGACGAGGTCCGCTTCTGGATCCACCCGGTGCTCGAGGGCGGCGACTCGCTGAGCACCCCGCTCAAGGACGTCAAGACCTCGTTCGAGCTGATCGACACCAAGGTGATGAAGAGCGGCGTGATCATCGCGTCGTACCGGCCGAAGACCGTCGCCTGACTCAGGCCGCGATGAGGGCCCGGGCGTCGTCCGGGCCCAGCCGGCTGCCCTCGGCGAGCAGTGCCGAGAAGCGTTCCTGGCCCAACGCGGTCACGACGCGGGCGGTGACCCGATCGGTCTCGTCGCGTTCCGCCGGGGCCGCGGGGGCCTCCAGCGCCGCCCGGGCCGCGGCCGCGGCACCCAGCAACTGGGCGGCCACCTCCGGTGCGGCCACCGCCGACGCCAGGCCCTCCAGGGCCATGACGGCGTCGCGCGGCGCGTCCATCGCCCGCGCGGCCGCGAATGCCTCCAGGTGCAGCGCCAGCCCGGCCGCCGGATCGCCGCTCTGCTCGGCCGCGTAACCGAGTTCGACCAGGATCATCGGCAGGTACAGGGCGGGCTGCGCCTCGGCCCGCCCCTGCTCGGCGATGGCCCCGAGGTGACGCAGCGCCGGCTCCAGGTCGCCGGTGCGGCGGGCGGCCATGCCGAGGCTCATGCCGGCGAAGACCAGCGCGGCCGGCGCGTCCTGCTCCGCCGCCAGCCGGTACGCGCGCTCGCCCAGCTCCCGGGCCCGCGGATAGTCGCGGGTCTGCACCGCCAGCCAGGCCAGCCAGGACAGTTTGCCGCCCACGTCCGGCCACAGCGCCAGCTCCTCGGCCCAGCCGAGACCCTGCTCGTGCAGGGCCGCCGCCCCCTCGTGATCACCTCGCATCTCGAGCAGGCCGCCGAGCCAGTCGTTGGCCTGCAACTGTCCCCAGCGGTCGCCCAGCTCGGCGAAGAGCGCGCCGCTGCGGGTCCCGGTGCGCTCCAGCTCCGCCAGGTCGCCGCGGACGTGGGCCAGCTTGGCCCGGGTGCTGAGCACCGCGGCCTCGGTCCATCGGTCCTCGAACACCGTCGGCAACAGCTCCGACGCCAGCGTGACCTCGCCGCGGTCGAGCACCGCGTTCGCCACGAACCAGGCCGCCCGGTCGCCGGGCTGCGCGGCCAGCGCGGCGCGGATCTCCCCGGCCACGACCGGAGCACCCTGCAACAACGCGAACCCCGCCCGCCAGGCCGCCGCCTGTGCCTGCTCGGCCGCGCTGCCGTCGTGAGCCAGCGCCCGGCGGGCCTCGGTGAGCCGGCCGCGCAGGATCCAGTACCAGGTCAGCGCGTTGGCCAGGCGCAAACCGCCGCCGTGGGCCAGGGCCGCGCGCAGGTTGGCCGTCTCGGCGTCCAGCCGGGCCAGCCACTTCCGCTGGTCGGCGCCGCGCAGGTGCGGGTCGGCCTGTTCGGCCAGTGCGGTGTAGTAGGCCGCGTGCTGGGCCCGTACTGCTTCGAGGTCCGGCAGGCGCTCCAGGCCGAACGCCGCGATCGACTCGAGCAAGCGGTAGCGCGGCTCGGGGCCGCTGTCGTCGGGCACCACCAGCGACCGGTCCACCAGCCGGGCCAGCGCGTCCAGGTCCGCCCCGCAGACCTGCTCGGCCGCCTCCGGCGTGCAGCCGTCGGCGAAGACCGCGAGCCGGGCCAGCACCCGCTGGTCCGCGGCGTCGAGCAGCTCCCAGCTCCAGCCGATCACCGCGGTCAGCGTCCGCTGCCGGTCGGGCCGGTCCCGCTGGGCCGTGCTGAGCAGCCGGAACCGGTCGTCGAGCCGGTCCACCACGCCGGTCACGCCCAGCGACCGCACCCGGGTGGCGGCCAGTTCCAGCGCCAGCGGCAGTCCGTCCAGGCGCCGGCAGAGCTGGGCGACCGCGGGCGCGGTGCGCTCGTCGAGCCGGAAGTTGCGCTGGTGGGCGGCGGCCCGCGCGGTGAAGAGCCGGGCCGCGGCGGACCGGCGGACCGCGTCCAGGTCACCGCCGTCCTCCGGTACGGCCAGCAGCGGCACCTCCCACAGCACCTCCCCGGTCAGCCCGAGCGGTTCGCGGCTGGTGGCGAGCACCGTGACCCCGGGCGCCTCCCGCAACACCCGGGCGACCAGCGAGGCGGCCGGCTCGATCACGTGCTCGCAGTTGTCCAGCACGATCAGCAGCTGCCGGTCCCGCAGCGCGACGGTCAGCCGGTCGTCGGGGGCGACACTGGCGCCGGTCGTCTCGTGCACGTCCAGCGTGCCCAGCACCCGCTCGGCGATGCCCGGGTCACCGGCCGGCAGCGGCGCCAGCTCGACCAGGTGCACGCCGTCGGGGAACGACTGCTCGCGGGCCACCTCGGTGGCCAGCCGGGTCTTGCCGACGCCGCCCGGCCCGATCAGCGTGACCAGCCGCTGCCCCGGGACGAGCGTGCGCAGCTCGGCGAGCGCCTCGGCCCGGCCCACCAGCTCGTCCAGCCGGGCCGGCAGGCTGTTGCGGATGATGGCGGCCTTCGGCGGCGGGCTCAGCGCGGAGTCCTGCTCCAGGATCTTGCGGTGCAGCGCGGCCACCTCCGGGCCGGGGTCCAGCCCCAGCTCGTCGGCGAGGCGCTCGCGCAGGTCGGCGTAGCTGTCCAGGGCCTCGGTCTGGCGGCCGGCCGCGTACAGGGCGCGCAGGTGCAGGGCCCGCAGGCTCTCGCGCAGCGGATGCCGGGCGACCAGCTCGGCGAGCTCGGCGGCGACCAGATCGTGCTCGCCGCGGGCCAGCCGCGCGTCGGCGAGCCGCTCGCGCACGGTGAGGCGCTGCTCGGTCAGCCGGGTGGCCTCGGCCCGGACGAACTCCTCGTCGGCCATGTCGGCGTACGCGTCCCCGCGCCACAGCTTCAGGGCGGAGGTCAGCGTCTCCACGTCGCTCGCGCCGGCCAGCGCGGTGAAGTGGTCCGCGTCCACCTCAGCGGTCCGCAGCACGTACCCGGGGGAGCGGGACTCGACCAGGTCGCGGGCGCCCGGCTCGGCGTCGTTGAGCGCTTTGCGCAGCTGCGAGACGCGCACCTGCAGGGCGCCGAGCGGGTTCGCGGGCACGTCTTCGGCCCACAGATCGTCGATCAGCCGGTCCGCCGACACCACCTGGTTGCGGTTGGCCAGCAGGTCGGCCAGCAGCACCCGCACCTTGGCGCCGGGCACGACAACCGGCTCGCCGGCGTCGGTGGTGACCGCCAGCGGCCCGAGCACGCCGAATCGCATGGCGCACACCCTACAAGCGGGCAGCGGACCGCAAGTGAACCGTAAGGGCCGGTCGGCATCGTGAGGGCATGGACATCTACCACGAGGAACACGGCGTCGCGGCGGGCCGCCCGGTGCTGCTGATCCACGGCGCGCTCTCCGGCATCGGCACCTCGTTCGGCGCGATCCTGCCGCTGCTGGCCCGTACCCGCCGGGTCATCGCCGTCGAGTTGCAGGCTCACGGCCGTACCCCGGACATCGACCGCCCGTTCACGGTGGAGAGCTTCGCCGCCGACGTGGTCGCGCTGCTCGACCGGCTGGGCATCGCCACCGCCGACGTGTTCGGCTGGAGCATGGGCGCGGCGGTCGCGCTGCGGCTGGGCACCGACCACGCCGACCGGGTCGGCCGGCTGGTCCTGGCCTCGGTGAGCTTCGACCAGGCCGGCCTGCACCCGGGCCTGCTGGACGGTATCCAGGACCTGCGGCCCGAGCATCTGCACGGCTCGGAGCTGCACGACGAGTACCTGCGGACCGCGCCGGACCCGGCCGGCTTCGCGACGCTGGTCACCAAGATGAAGGTGCTGGACGCGGACCTGCCGCGGTGGACCGCCGCGCAGATCCGGGCGCTGGCCGCGCCCACCCTGCTGGTCCTGGGTGACGCGGACATCGTGCGCCCGGAGCACGCGGTGGAGATGTTCCGGCTGCTCGGCGGCGGTGTCGCCGGCGACCTGACCGGCCTGCCGGTCTGCCGCCTGGCGATCCTGCCGGGCACCACCCACACCGGCGTCCCGCAGCGCGCCGAATGGCTGGCCCCGATGATCGACGAGTTCCTGGACGAGGGTGAACCGGCCTGTGCCGTGCGCCCGGCGGCCTGACCGGGCGCACGACGCGGGCCTGCTGCGGTCAGCGGCGGAAGGGCCCGGTGACGCAGTAGGTGATGCCGCCCGACGACGATCCGCTGGTGCCGCGCTGCGAGGAGAAGTACAGGCGGTCGCCGGCCGGGGTGAAGGCCGGACCGGTGATCTCGGAGCCGCTCTGGCCGGTGATCCGCAGGAACGGCGAGACCTTGTCGTCCGGCGTGATCAGGCAGATGTCCATGCTGCCGCCGTCCTCGGCGACGTAGAGGTCACCGGCGGTGGTGCCGGTGATGTTGTCCACCCCGGACAGCGGGGCCGTGCCCGGGCTGACCAGGTTGTCGTCGTACGCGAGCTCGTAGGTGCCGGCCGCCAGGTTGACCTGCCAGACCCGGTTGTCGCCCTTGGTGGTGAACCAGACGGTGTCGTCGGCGTAGTGGCAGCCCTCGCCGCCGTTGAAGGACTTGGCCCCGGACACCTGGTTGCGGGTGGCGGTGGGGGAGCCGTCCGGGTCGGGCACGGTCGCCCAGGTGAAGGTGCCCGAGGTGGCGGTGCCGGCCCGGAACACCTGCAGGGTGCCGGTGGACAGGTCTCCCCAGGTCGCGGGGACGAAGCGGTAGAACTTGCCGTCGGTCTCGTCCTCGGTGAGGTAGACGACCCGGCGTACCGGATCGGCGGCCGCGGCCTCGTGCTTGAACCGGCCCATGGCCGGGCGGAAGACGGCAGTACCGCCCAGGGGGTAGGTCTCGAAGACCCGGCCCAGGCTGACCTCCTCACAGGACAGCCAGGTGTTCCAGGGCGTCTTGCCACCCGCGCAGTTCTGGTTGGTGCCGGACAGGATCCGCGACGCGCCGACGACCGCTCCGGCGGAGTTGAACAGGATCCGCGAGGCACCGCCACCGGATCCGGAGCTGACCTCGGAATTCGAGACGTAGACCCAGCCGGTGCCGTTGGGGATGACCGCTCCTCCGTCCGGGGCGTCGTGCCAGACGTAGGACGTGCCGCTGACGGCTTGCCGGGACCGGGCCACGACCGTACTGGTGAACCCGGCCGGCAGCTGGATGCCCCGGGCGTCGGCGCTCTGCAGCGGACCGTAGGGCCCGGTGGCGTTCTGTGCCGGTGCGCCGTACGCCGCGGACCACGCGGTGAAGGGCAGCGCCACCGCCCCCGCACCGACCACTGTCGCTCGCAGCATCGTTCGCCGATCCATGGAACCTCCTCGATGGGGTTCCTGGAGCCTGCGGGCGGTGCGTTGCCGGGCACGATGCGGAGCGTGAACCCGCGGTGGATTCTGGACCGCGACTTGGGCTCAGCTGAACCGGGCGACCGCCCGCAGCGGCGCGTGCCGCATCACGAAGCCGACCGGCACCCACGGCCAGGCCGGCACCTTGGACTGCGGGCGCTCGCGTTCGATGGCCCGCACCATGGCCCGCACGCCCTGCACGGTGGAGACCATCATCGGCTTGGGCTTGGCTGCCGGGTTGGCCTCCGAGACGATGTAGCCGGGGAAGACCGTGGTGACTTTGACCGCGGTGCCCAGCAGGTCGGCGCGGATGCCCTCGGCGAGCGCGGCGACCCCGGCCTTGGTGGCGGCGTAGGTGGTCATCCCGCGGGGCAGGCCGCGCATCGCGCTCATCGAGGAGATCACCACGAGGTGCCCGTGGCCCTGATCACGGAAGATCCGCACGGCGGCCTCGCACTGCGCCAGCGCGGCGACGAAGTTCGTCTGGGCGCTGTGCAGGTTGGTGTCGAAGCCGCCGGTGCCGATGGGCCGGCCCTTGCCGCCACCCGCGTTGACGATCACCCGGTCCAGCGTGCCGAACTCGGCCCGGACGGCGTCGAACACCTCGAAGACCCGGGCGTGCTCGGTCACGTCGAGCTGCCGTACCGTGACGGTGATGCCGGGATGGGCGGCCAGCAGCTCGTCCCGCAGGGCCTCGAGCCGGTCCAGCCGGCGCGCGCAGAGCGCCAGATCGCGGCCCCGCGCGGCGAAGTCGCGGGCCATCTGCTCGCCCAGCCCGGCACTCGCCCCGGTGATCAGGATGTTCTTCCGCACGCCCACGCGCCCGACCTCTCCTCGCCCTGCGTCCAGTCTCCAGCCTGCCGGATCTCCGCCGGTGGCCGGGGCGCGCACCTTCACCGAATCTGATCTCGGCGCCGGTGCTCACCTTGCGTGGCCGACGGCGGGATGCGGGTCGAGGTCCGCGACCAGGGTACGGGCTGGGCGAGCGCACCGCCGCGGAGCTCAACGCCCGGCTCAGCAGGCCCCGGCCGGGCCGATCCAGCCCGGGCTGGCCCGGAGCGGGTCGGTCCGGGGCGGGCCGCTGCGTCGGCCGGGTTGCTGCCCGCGACCTAGCGGCTGGCCGGCGTCGCGTCGTCGCGGTGCGGCCGGGCGTCGCGGCGGCGCGCGGCCTTGCCGGCGTACATGTCCGCGTCGGCCAGGCCGATCAGCAGGTCGCGGTCGACCGCCAGGCCCGGCCGGGCCTGGGCCAGGCCGATGGTCACGCCCACCGACACCACGCCGGCCGGCAGCGGGACGGGCGCCCGGACGGCCTCGATGATCCGGGCGGTGAGCTCGGCCGTCCCGGGACCCAGCGCGCCCCGGCAGAGGATGAGGAACTCGTCGCCGCCGAGGCGCCCGACCAGGTCCTCCCGGCGTACGGCGGCGGTCAGCCGACCGGCCACCGCCTTCAGCACGGCGTCGCCGGCCGGGTGCCCGTACCGGTCGTTGACGGGTTTGAAGCCGTCGAGGTCGCAGAGCAGGATCGTGACCTCGTCGAGGGTGCCCCGGTCCACCTCCGCGAGCGCCCGGTCGATCTCGGATGCGATGTGCCGGCGGTTGCACAGCCCGGTCAACTCGTCGTGGGTGGCGTGGTAGGCCAGGGTCTGCTCGGCGCGGTCGCGCTGGCCGGACAGGTGCCGGATGCGCAGCAGCACCAGCGGGACGACCAACAGCGTCCCGACCGGGAGCAGCAGGCTGGCCGACTCGGTGCCGCGCAACACCTGCACCGCCGCGATCAGCGGATTGGCGCTCAGCGCGGCCGCGAGCCAGCCCAGTCGCTGGCGCCCGGCACCCGGCCCGGCGCCCACCGGCAGCGTGATCGCCGGCGCGTCCGGATGCAGCGGCGCCGCCGCGATCGTCAGGTACGCTACCATCATCAGCCCGGTGCTCCACACGGTGCCCGAGCCGCTGGTCAGCGTCCCCGTGGCCGTGGCGGCCAGCGTGACGACGCCGGTGACGAGCAGATATCCCAGAGTGCCGCGGCCCGGCCGGGCGATCATGCCGATCCGCACGACACAGCCGATGACGCCGCACAGCACCAGCAGATCGGCCAGCAGCAGCACCTCACCGAGCGGCTGGGCCGTCGCGGGCAGGCGCGGCTGGATGACCCATTCCCACAGCGGCCCGCCCGCGCACAGCCCGAACAGCGTCGCGTCGATGATGCCGCCCGGGTCAGCGCTGGCCCGCCGGCGCACGGCCACGGCCACGCCGACCAGGAAGAACATGTGGGCGGTGGACTGCGTCAGGTCGAGCGCCGAGCCCTGCGCCCGGCCCAGGTGCGGCTCGTTGACCCAGCCGGGGAAGATCAGCTGGCCGGCGAAGAGCAGGACCAGGCCGACGACGGCGAGCAGCCAGGGCCGGCGGTCCGGCAGGTGCCCGCTGGCCAGGGCCGCGAGGAGGGTGACGATCGGCAGCACCGAGACGAGGGTGTAGACCACCGGGCGCCCGTCCGGTCCGGCCAGGGCGTACGCCACGCCGGCGCTCACCACGGCGGCCGCGGTCGCGGCGTGCACGGGCCACGCCGGTGCTGTGGCTCGCGGCCAGCGCATCGGCAGGTCCCCCTTCTCGACGTGTCGCCACCCTGATCGGTCTCGCGCATGCGGATCTGAGCAGAACATGTCCGCGGGGGTCAGCGATACCCTTCGCGGGCCGATCCGGACGAAGAACCCCAGCCGGGCCCACCTTCGGCCGGATCGGCGTCGGTTTCGCGTCGCTTGCTGTCGCCGTCCGGCGGGATGCGCGAGGCTGCCGGTATGGCTGATCCTCTGCTGGACCGCGACGCGGCGACCGCGGCGCTCGCCCAGGTGTCCGCGGCCGCCGGGCCCTACCTGGACTCCCTGGCCGAACGGCCGGTGCACGACCCCGCCGCCGCTAGACTGCTCGCCGGCCTGACCGGTCCGCTGCCGGAGGCCGGCGACGGCACCGCCGCGGCCGTCGAGCGGCTCCTCGAGATCGGCACGGCCACCGCCACCGCGTCGTCCGGGCCCCGGTTCTTCCACTTCGTCACCGGCGGCAGCACCCCGGCCGCGCTGGCCGCGGACTGGACCGCCGGGCTGCTCGACCAGAACGCGTTCGCCCGGGTGTCGTCGCCCTTCGCGCACGAGGTGGAGACGGTGGTGCTCGACTGGCTGCGGCAGCTGTTCGGACTCCAGGCCGGCTGGGGCGGGGCGCTGGTCGGCAGTGCGACCTTCGCCAACTTCACCTCCCTCGGCTGCGCCACCCAGTGGTGGGGCGAGCGCCACGGCGCCGACACCGTACGTGATGGCCTGTCCGGGCTGCCGCGGATGCCGGTGCTCTCCGGGGGCTACGTGCACGCCTCCGCCCGCAAGGCCCTGCAGATGCTCGGACACGGGCGGGACGCGGTCGAGGTCTTCGCCCGCGACGACGTCGGCCGGGTCGACCTCGACGCCGTCGAACGGCGGCTGGCCGGGTTCGGCGGCGCCCCGGCGGTGCTGATCGCCAACGCCGGCGAGGTCAACGCCGGCGACTTCGACCCCGTCGACGCGCTGGCCACCCTGGCCGAACGGTACGGCGCCTGGCTGCACGTCGACGGCGCGTTCGGGCTGTTCGCCGCCCTGTCGCCGCGCAGCGAGCACCTCGTGCGGGGGATCGAGCGGGCGCACTCCATCGCCGCCGACGGGCACAAGTGGCTCAATGTGCCGTACGAGAGCGGGTTCGCGCTGATCCGGGAGCCGGAGCGGCTGGGCACCGCGTTCGGGATGCCGGGGGCCGCGTACCTGCCCGGACGGCAGGACCCGGGCGGCGGCTACGGACTGTACGGGCCCGAGTCGTCGCGGCGGGCCCGGTCGCTGCCGATCTGGGCGACGCTGACCGCGTACGGGCGGCAGGGTCACCGCGCCATGGTGGAGCGGCACCTCGACCTCGCCCAGCACCTGGCCCGGCGGGTCGACGAGGCGCCCGAGCTGGAGCGCCTCGCCGACGTGCCACTGTGCATCGTGTGCTTCCGGGTCGCCCGCCCCGGCCTGGCGGAGCAGGACCTGGACCGGTGGAACCGGGCCGTCGGCGAAGCCCTGATCGCCGACGGCCGCGTCTTCTGCGGCACCACCGTCTACGGCGGCCGGGTGGCGCTGCGGCCGGCGATCGTCAACTGGCGCACGACCGCGGCCGACATCGACCTGTTCGTCGACGTTGTCCGGGAGCTGGCCCTTCAGACGCAGGACCCGCAGGCCGGCGACCCGGAGTAGGGCTGGTACCGGACCGGCTTGCTCACCCGCGGGTCGTCCGGCGCGATCGCGACGAGTCCGGGCTGCGCAGTTGGCCCGAGGGTGACGGCGAGGCAGGCGCGGTTGGTGACAGTGACGAGCGGGTCCGTCTCGTCCTTGCCGACCGGTCCGTCGTAGGCGTCGGACACGCACACAGCCGTCGTCGTGCCGGACACCCGGACGTAGAACTCGCGGGTGGCGGCCGGCGCGGGCAGCTGCCACGTCGTACGCCGGCCGGCGCCATCGCCGTAGCGGGTCATCCAGACGCTGCCCCCGGCCGGCACCTCACCCGAGCAGAAAGCGACCGAGGCCTCGACCCCCAGCAGCGGATAGCCGACCGGTTCGCCGGTGTACGGCCCGCCGGCCGTCAACGACCAGCTGCTGCACGGCGGCGCGGCTGTCGCAGCTCCCACGCCCGCGGGCGCGACCAGGATCAGCATCGCGGCGACCAGAGCGGCGACGATCGATCGTCTTCTCATCAGGACTCCTCGGCCGGGCGCGGCGGTGGCGGAAAGGCGGGTGGCCGGGCCACCCGGAGGGCGCCGAGAGCGAGCCCGAGCTGGAAACGGTTCTCCACGCCGAGCCGGTCCATCAGCTTGCGCAGGATCTTCGTGACCGCCCGGTCGGTGATCCGCAGCTCGGCGGCGGCCCGGGCATCGGTGAGGCCCAGGGTGAGCAGCCGGACCACCTGCTGTTCACGCTCGCTCAGCACGATCGTCGGCATGCCGCACCTCCGCGGATCGACGGCCGTGTCCCAGTGGCTCTCGAACAGCGTCACGAGGGCCCGAACCACGGCGGGTTGACTCAACTCCAGATAGCCCCGGTCGAAGTCGTCCGGGTCGACCGGGAACAGCGCGATCCGGCGATCGACGACGATCAGCTTCAACGGCAGGCCGGTGGCCTCGCGATAGTCGTAGCCGGGGGCCCGCTCACTCTCGACCTCGGCGCTGTTGTCCCCGTCGGCCGGCGGCGGCCCGAGAATCCGCAGCCCGACGCCCCGCGCCAGCAACGTCCGGTCGAGCGGAGCCCCGGCCCGCGCCGACTCGGCGTCGAGATGCTGCTCGGTGTTGATGGCGAGCTGCTCACGTTCCTCCACGGCGATGAGCTCGGCGAGCCGTTCCCGGGTCAGGGCGCGGGTGCGCAGATAGCGCACGCCGTCGCTGATCTGGCCGGGCAGCCGGGTCAGTCCCGCGTCACCCAGCCGGGCCAGAACCTGCTCCGTGGCGGTGGGCAACCGGCCGGCGTGCGGACCTTCGCGGGAGGCGCGGATCCGGGAGTCGCGGATGCGGGCCAGCACCTCGGCCGGCGGCCGGCCGGCCCACCTGGCCGACCGCCGGTCGGACGGCCGGGCCGGGGTGACCGCGCCGGCCGCGTGCAACTCGGCGAGAGCGGCGTCGACGCGCGGCGCGGCCAGCCCGAGATCCCGGGCGATGGCCGGCCGCGGCCGGGGACCGAAGGTCACCAGGGTACGGAAGACGAGGTCGGCGTCGCTGGACAGTCCCCACCGGACCAGCGAGGGGATGGCGGCACCGAGCGGAACGGACCCTCGTGACGACGGACTCCCAGCCATGCCGCCTCCTTCCCCCGAATCGGCTGCGCCCCCGCACGGTCGCACCGAGACGCGCGGCGTGTCCACAGTGAGCCGGGGATCCGACGGCAGCGGTGCGGTATCCCGAACCGAACCCGCTGCGCGATACCGAACTTTCCGGCGGATGTGACAGGAAGCGGTTGTGCCCGGCGGTGGCCGACCCCACTCTCGGCACAGCTTCGAGGCCGCGAGCCGGCCCGGGCGATCCATCACCACCATCGGGAGGAAGAACCATGTTCAAACGGGGTGCGAATGTCCTGCGGGGCGCCGTCATGGCCGGAGCGATGCTGGCAGCCGTAGCCGTCAGCCCGGTCGCGGCTCACGCCGCGTCCGGGGGTGGCTGCGGTGCCTGGAACGCCGTCGATCCCTGCATCAGCTGGAACCGGGACGGCGGTGGAACGCTCTACGCCGACTTCTACATGAACGTCACTCCGGACTACAACCGGTGCATCGCCGTCCTGGGCATCTCGAAGAACGGCACGTTCGTCACCCAGAAGACCTATGACCTGAACCGCACCGGGCACTTCGGGTCCATCAGCCGTTCCACGGCGACGTTGCCCGCCACGTACGGCAACGGCTACGCACGGGTCGCCATCTACAACTGCGACTGGCAGTGGCAGGCACAGCAGGACAGCCCGACGATCTACTGGCCCTGATTCCCCGGCCGCTCCCCGGACGGACGGTGGGCCGATCCCCGCGAGAAGCGAGTATCGGCCCACCGGCAGCGGCGGTGTCCTAGCGGGTGGCCGCCGCGCTGTCGCGGGCGATGCGGACCAGTTCCAGCAGGCCGTCCGCGTATTCCTGGGATTCGGCGTGGGCTTCGGTGAACGGGGGCTGGAAGCCCACGCCCTCCCACTGCTGGGTGTCCTCGTTCCAGATGTCGTTGCCGACCTCGAAGTCCCAGGCCGCGATGCCCAGTTCGTAGTAGAGCTGGTCGGCCGAGTTGCCCGCCGCCGAGTACAGGACGTCGGCGACCGGGCCCGTGTACGCCGGCCAGGTCACCGTGCCGCGTTCGGCGGAGATGGCCCCGACGATGCGGCGGGCGCTGTCCAGGAAGTACTTCGACTCGTCGATCGAGGGGCGGGGGAGGGTGATCCGGCCCTCGGCCTTGTACGCCCCCGGTGACCACATGAAGTAGCCGCCGTAGCTGTGCACGTTCAGGGCGTACTTGATGTGCGGGTTGGCCTTGGCCAGCGCGATCACGTTGTTGCTCTCCGCCTCCGACAGCTCGCCGGTGCCGGCGTACGTACCGGACAGGCAGTTCGGGCTGCCGCCCACGTAACCGTCGAAGTAGGAGCCGACCGTGTAGTTACGGTTGATGTCGACGCCCCACGAGTTGCGCAGGGCGGGGTCGCGGGCCGCGCCCGTGCAGTGGTTGACCAGGTTCTTGCGCTGGAAGTTGAAGTCGTTGAACGAGTAGTTCGCGCCGTCCGGGTTGACCGTCGGGATGACGAACACCTCGACCGAGTCCAGCAGCTCACGGGTCGCCGGGTCGGTCGCGTAGTTGGCCAGCAGGCGCTCGGCGAACTCCAGCGTGACCAGCGGCGTCGCCCATTCCCGGGCGTGCTCCTGGGAGTACGCCAGCACGCCGACCTTGGAGCCGTCGCGCACCGCGCCGATCCGCAGCGCCTGCACCGTCCACGGCCGCTGCGGCACCTCGCTGCCGGCCAGGCCGTCGTCGAGGCGGGCCGGGCCGGTGACCGGCATCGACACACCCGCCGAGCCCTCCTCGACGAACGCGGTGAAGCGCTGCGGGAAGCGCGCGGTGATGAACGCGGCCACGTCGTCGGTCGTGCTGATCACCTTGCCGCCGGCGTCGGTCGCCAGCGACACGGTCAGCACCCGGTCCCGGTACGTCGCACCGAGTGGCCTGTTCGCCCGCCCCGGGTCCACCGTGCGCACCTGCACGCCGTTCATGCCCTGGTCACCGAACTTGACCGACTCCACCACGACAGCGGCCGCGGCCGGATCGCCGAGGTACGCCGCGGCCGTGCGCCGGTATCCCTGGGTCCGGCGCGGCAGGTCGACCACGTCGACCAGGTCGTCGTACTGCCGGCCCAGCCGCTGGATTCGCGCCCTGATGTCGATCGGCGTCATGTACGCGTCGATGAAGTCCTTCTGGTATCCCGTCGGCAGCGGCGGCGGGGTCGCGTTCGGCCAGGCCGTCGGCGTGACCACGCGGGACCGGCCGCCCAGGCTGGAGGTGGCGCTGACCTTGACCGGCTTCCCGGGCAGCCGCTGCGGCACCTCCACGTGGTACTGGTATTCGCCGGAGTCCTCGAAGCGGTAGAGCGGGTAGCTGCCGGTGGTGCCGTCGGCGGTCGTCCAGGTCACGGTGATCTCGACGTCCGGGTCGTCGGAGGCGGACGTGGCGACCTGGGTCTGCAGGAAGGTCCGTCCGTTGCTGGTCCACCAGTACGCCTGGAGGAACTGCAGGGTGTCCTCACCGGCGAGGCTTGCCGAGCGCCGGCCCTCGGCGAGCCGGCGGGCACCGTCGGCCTCGGTCTGGATCACCTGGACGGCCACGGCGCCGCGCCTGGTGAGCGCGGCCAGCTCGGCGGAGGTCACCACGACGTCGGCCATGACCTGCCCCTCGGTGGTGCGCGGCCGGGTGGCGACGTCCGCTCCGGAGGCGACGAGCTGCTGGAACGCGGCTTCGTCGGGCAGCCGGAAACGGATGAGGGCGCTCTGGCCGGGGTCGAGGGCGATCGCCGGCGCGGCGGCCGGCGCGGTCGGTGGGGCGGCGGCACTCGCACCGGGGTGGGTGAGTAGTCCGACGGTCAGCACGGCTGTTGCGGCGGTGGCCGCCCAGCGGCGTGTGGATGACATCGAGCCTCCTGCGACATCGAAGGATGATGACACCCAGACCAGTCCATCCATCGATCTGTGTCAACTGCCGCCGGCGCGCTCCCGGAAGTGGGCGCGGGCGCTGGCCGGGCGGCTCCCGTCGAGGTCGGTGAAGCCGTACTCCTCGGCGAGCTCGGCCGCCACCAGGCACCGGCCGGTGTGGCGGGCCACCTCGGGATCGCCGGCCAGGGCCACCACCGCCCGCCCGACGAACTCCGGCGACTCCGAATTGGACAGGTCCATGAACTCGGCCGCGCTCATGACGCCCTCGGTGCGGACCAGGCCGGGGTAGAGGCTCACGGCGGTGACCTGCCGGGGCCGCAGCTGCTCGGCCATCACCGCGATCATGCGGTCGTCCGCGGCCTTGGCCACGCTGTACGCCACCTGGTCCTCGCCGCTGACATAGCTGCCCGGGAAGAAGGACACCGTGACGACCAGGGCGCCCGGGCGCAGCACCGGCACGGCCAGCACGGTGGTGGCGTAGTGGGCGCGGACGCCGCCGGTGAACATGTCGTCCCAGACCGACAGCGGCTGCTCCCAGAACACGCCCTCCATGTCGGTGTGCCTGTCCTCGTGGTAGGGCCGGTAGCCGGCCCAGACGTTGTTGACCAACAGGTCGAGGCCGCCGCTGCGGTCGCGGACCGCGTCGATCACGGCCGCGACCTGGCTGTCGTCGGTGTGGTCGCACACCATCGGGACGCCCCGGCCCCCGGCCGCCGTGACCTCCCGGGCGGTCTGCTCGACGCTGCCCCCGACGCGGGGATAGGTGATCTTGGCGTCGGTCGATCGGCCGGTGACGTACACGGTGTGGCCGGCCGCGCCGAGGGCCAGCGCGATGCCCTTGCCGACCCCGCGGCTGGCCCCGGTCACCAATGCGATGCGCTCATCAGTCATGCCGGGATCCTGCCGCGGGGGTACGACAACAACGGGCTATCCGACCGGCTCGGGGACAACCGTCCGGCTTCGGCTGCGCAGCCGCAGGAACAGCCCGGCCGAGGCGAGCAGGACCACCGCGCTGATGGTGTAGCCGGCCTCGATGCCGTTGCGGGTGGCCTGCCAGCCGATCACCGGGATGAGCACCGCACCCACCGCCTGCATCAGCAGCGACTGCACGGACAGCACCGTGGCGCGTTCGCCCGGCTCGACCCGTTCGTGCAGCAGGTGGGCCTGCGCCGGGAAGGCGGCGCCGAGCCCGATGAAGAGCACGCAGTACGCGATCCCGGCGAGCACCATGGCCACCGTCCCGGACAGCATCGCGCAGCCCGCCAGCCCGGCCAGGGCCAGCGCCGACACGGTCCAGCCGGCTGTCGCCGCCCGGGCGTGCGAGGCGAGACGGCGTACCGCCCCGGCGGCGAGCATGCCGCCGATCGCGTCCGCGCCGAAGCCGGCCGCCGCGACCACCGCGTACGTGGCGGCGGCTCGCGGGCCCGTGGAGAGCCCGGCCAGCCAGGCGGGCGTGAGCAGCTCGATCGTGCCCAGCGCCACGCCGGCCCCGCCCGCGGCCAGCATGATGCGGGTCAATGCGCGGTCGCGACCGGCCACTCGCAGCCCGGCGACCACGGTGGCCGGCACGCCCCGCAGCACGACACCGAGCGACGGACGCGGGTGCGGCGGCTCGGGCAGTCTGGTGGTGAGCGCCGCCCGCAACACCTCGACGCCGGCGGCCATCAGCACCGGCACGGCCAGCGCCGGCAGCGGGCCGACCTGGCCCAGGGCCAGCGGCAGCAGCCCGCCGATCAGGGTGCCCGCGCCCAGGGCCAGTGAGGCGGCGACCTCGCCGCGGGCCAGGCCGGCGGTCAGGTCGGTCTCGCGCCCCTGCTCGGCGTGCACGGTGTCGACGTACCAGGCTTCGAGCGGGCCGGTGGACAGGGCCCGGGCCGCACCGCGCAGCACGGCCGAGGCCAGGAACAGGGCGACCGTGTCGGCCAGGCCCAGCAGCAGCAGTCCGGCGGCGCCCGCGACCGCCGAGGCGATCAGCACCGGCCGGCGTCCGAGCACGTCGGCCAGCCCGCCGGTGGGCAGCTCCAGCACGGCGATGGTGAGGCCGTAGGCGACGCCGACGACCGCGATCGTCGACACCGTCAGGCCGCGGTCGAGCATCAGCAGGACCAGGGGGACCAGGTAGAGCCCGGCCGGCAGCCAGAGCAGGGCGTTCAGCAACGCGTAGCGGCGCGCGGCCGCGACGGCGGTCATCGGTCCGCGGCGCGGGGGAACCCGGCCACCACGATGGAGACGACGGCGGTTGCCGGGTCGTCGGAGTCACGGGCGCGCAGTTCGTCGAGATGGGCGTAGAAGCGGTCCCACAGCTCGCTCAGGGACGTCTCGGTCAGCCGTACCTGAAGGTCGCCGATGCCCGCGGCCTCGACCCACGCCGGGGCGAGCTGGTCCTGCTCGGCCTCGAAGCGTTCGACGTCGCCGATCAGGACCTCGACCTGCCGGCGGCGCATCATCGCGGCCGCTTCCCGGCCGGCGTCGGTGGCCGCGAGCTGGGTGTTGCTCCAGCCGGTCGTGCGGTGCACGGCCGCCCAGCGGCGTTCGCGGGGATGTCGGCGCTCCTGCGGCTCGGCCGGGGCCTCGGCGACGAACCCGTGCTTGGCCAGGATGCGCAGGTGGTAGCTGGTGGATCCGGTCTCGGTGTCGAGCCGGCGGGCCAGCTCGGTGGCGGTCGCCGGGCCGTGCCGGCGCAACAGCGCGAGCATGCGCACCCGCAACGGGTGGGCGACGGCCTTGAGGTCGGCGGGATCGGTGACGTGTCGGTCCTGCTGAGGATCAGTCATGGGCTCACCGTAGCGCATGCAGAGACTTTTATGCAGAGATTATTCTGCAAGGCTTCCGACCGGGCGGCGCCGGGCCGCCCACCGCGCCACCGGTACGGTGCCCAGCCCGGCCGCCGCGATCAGCACGCCGAGGATCAGCCAGCCCGCGGCGCCGTACCCGAGGATCAGACCGGTCAGCGCGGCCGGGCCGAGGATCCGGGCCAGCGGGATGCCGCTGTTGTACATGCCCTGGTAGAGGCCGTGGCGTCCGGCCGGGGCCAGGCCGAAGCTGAGCTCCCAGCTCCCGGCGGCCTGCAGCATCTCGGCCAGCACCTGCAGCAGTCCGGCCACCACGAGGACCGCGCAGGTCAGCCCGGGGGAGGGGGTGCTGTCCGAGACCGCGAAGACGGCGCAGGCACCGAGCATCACCAGTCCGGCGGTACGGACGGTGCGCGCCGCCGACGACACATCGGTGACCCGGCGCGCCACCCGCATCTGCCACAGCATCACGCTGACCGTGTTGAGCGCCAGCACGACCGCGGCCATCCACGTCGGCGCCTCGGTGGCCGCCACGATCCACAACGGAATGACCAGGCTGAGCAGCGGCATGTAAAGCAGCATCACCGCGTTGAGCAGGGTCAGCACCACGTACGGGCGGTCCCGCAGGACCGTCGGCGCCCGCTCGCCCCCGGCCGCCGGCGCCGGTGCCGTGCCGCTCGGCAGCCGGCTCAGCAACAGCGCGGCGATCCCGAACGCGACGGCGTCGAGGGCCAGCACCGTCACGTACGCCGCCCGGGTGTCCAGGGCGAGAGCGATCGCGCCGACGACCGAGCCCAGGGCCAGCCCGCCGTTGATCCGCGACTGGAGCCGGGCCCGGACCCGGGTACGCTCCGCGGGCTCGACCAGCCGGGTCAGCAGCGCCTGGCGGGCGGCGATCAGGCCGGACTGGCAGACGCCGTACGCGCAGATGACCACCAGGAAGGCCGGGAAGCCACGCGCCACCGGCAGCACCGCCACCGCCACCGCGGTGCCCGCCGCCAGGGCGACCGCGGCGCGGCGCGGGCCGATCCGGTCGGCGAGATGGCCCAGCGGCATGCTGGCCAGGAAGCCGGCGCCCCAGGCGAGCGACATGCCCAGCCCGAACCGCGTCGCGGACAGCCCGACCACGTGCGTGAAGTACAACGCGAACGTGACGTAGAAGGCGCCGTCCCCGATCGCGTTGACCAGGTGGGTGCGCGCCAGCGTGGTGGCGACCCGGGCAGTGTCGGCGCTCATGGTCACCACCTTCGGCGTTGATCGGTACGCCGCAGAAGTGCCAATGACCGCCGAACCGTTCGGGCCAATCCGGTTCACCGGGTCAAGCAGCGGGCCAGCCGGCGCAGTGCTTCGGGAAGGCGGTCGGTGGGGATGCTGCCGTACCCGATCACCAGGCCGTCGCGGTCCGGTGGCGCCGCGCAGAAGTCCGCCAGGCTCTGCACGCCGACCCCGGCGCGCTCGGCCCGGGTGACCACGGTGGCGGCGTCCACCCCGGCGTCCGGGCGCAGGTGGGCGGTCAGGTGCAGGCCGGCCACCGAGGGCACCGGAACGAGCCGGCGGCCCAGTTCGCCGTCCAGCGCGGAGAGCAGCAGAGCGCGGCGGGCGCCGTACACCTTGGTGGCATTGCGCAGGTGCCGGCTGAACAGGCCTTCCTCGATGAAGGCGGCCAGGGCCGCCTCGGCGCCGGTGTCGCCGTGCCGGTCGGCGACCTGCCGGGCCGTCCGCAGGGCCGGCAGCAGGGTGGCGGGCGCGACGAGGAAGCCCAGCCGCAGCGCCGGCAGCATGGTCTTGGAGAAGGAGCCGACGTAGATGACGTGGCCGCCGTGGTCGAGACTCTGCAACGGCTCCAGCGGCCTTTTCTCGAAGCGGAACTCGCTGTCGTAGTCGTCCTCGACGACGGCGCTGCCGTGCCGTTCCGCCCACGACAACAGCTCCCGGCGCCGGGCGTGCGACATGGGCACGCCCAGCGGGAACTGGTGCGACGGCGTCGTGTAGACGATCCGCGCCCGCGGTGGCAGCGCGTCGACGACCAGCCCCTCGTCGTCCACGGGCACACCCACCACGGTGGCGCCGTGGGACCGGAACAACCGGCGGGCGGGCGGATAGCCGGGTTCCTCCACCGCCACGACGTCACCGGGTTCCACCAGCACCCGGGCGATGAGGTCGAGCGCCTGCTGGGCGCCGTTGGTGATCAGTACGTCGCCGGGACCGGTGCGCACCGACCGGGAGATGCCCAGCCAGCGGGCCACCGCGGCGCGCAACGCCGGATGACCGGCCGGGTCGGCGTAGCTGCCCGCGGCCAGGGTGCCGGTGCGCAGCTCCCGGTTGACCAGGCGACGCCACGACGGCAGCGGGAACAGCGCCGGGTCCGGGGTGCCGACCCGCAGGTCGTACCGGGGCTCCGGGCGCCGCGGATCGGTCGTGGCGAGCTCCGGCCAGATCCCGCGGGGCCGTAGGCTGCCACCGGGCGCAGCGCCGGCGGGCCGGCCGAGGGCGGCAGTGCCGTCGACGAAGGTGCCCGAGCCGACCCGCGCCGTGACGAAACCCTCCGCCAGCAGCCGCTCGTACGCCGTCGACACGGTGTTGCGCGACACCGCCGCGCTGCGGGCCAGCTCGCGGGTGGGCGGCAGCCGCTCGCCGGGTCGCAGCCGGCCGTCCAGGATGGCCTCCCGGAGCTGCCGGTAGACCTGGACGACAAGATCACCCGACCCGGTCAGGTGCACCTGGAAGCTCATCGGACCCGCGATTGGTCTGCTCGGAAGGCGCCGGATTGGCCCTTGGAGGGTGCCACTCTACCGTCGTAGGCTCGGCCGGCAAGTGAGCGAAGGAGCCGACGTGACCAGGGTTGATTTCTACTTCGACGCGGCCTGCCCGTTCGCCTGGATCACCTCCCGCTGGATCCTCGAGGTCCAGCGGCTGCGCGAGCTGAAGCTGCGTTTCCGGCCGATGAGCCTGTACGTCCTCAACGAGCACCGCGAGCTGCCGGAGTGGTACCGCGAGCTGGTCGACCGGTCGCTCGGCCCGGCCCGGGTGGTGACCGCCGCCGCCCAGGAGCACGGCGAGCAGGTGCTGGGCGATCTCTACACGGCGCTGGGCACCCGCATCCACCAGCACCGCCAGCAGGACTTCGACGCGGTTGTCCGTCAAGCGCTGGCCGAGGCCGGACTGCCGGCGACGTTGGCCGCGGCCGCCCGCAGCACCGACCACGACGAGGCCCTGCGCAAGAGCCACCACGAGGGCATGGACCCGGTCGGCGAGGATGTCGGCACACCCACCATGCACATCGACGGGGTGGCGTTCTTCGGCCCGGTGCTGTCCAGCATCCCGCGCGGTGAGCAGGCGGCCAGGATCTTCGACGGTGCCCTGGCGCTGGCCTCCTTCCCGGACTTTTTCGAGCTCAAGCGCACCCGGACCGGCGAGCTGTCGTTCGACTGAGCCCACCCGCGGCGGAAAACCCGTGCAAGTTCGTTCCATGAGCCGCGGTCAGCTCAGCCGGTCGAGGATCTCGCGGCAGGTCCCCGGCCGGGCCTGGCCGAACGCCGTCCCGGCCCACAGGTGGAGCGCCCCGGCGTCACCGGCCCGGGCCGCGGCGGCCCGGATCGGCGCGGTCAGGTGGTGCACCGCCGGGTAGGCGATCGGCGCGTCCGCGGAGTACGTGTCCGTGAACCGGTTGCGCAGCCCGCGGGCCGGCTGGCCGGTGAACGCCCGGGTCACCACGGTCGAGGCGCCGTCGCTGCCCAGCGCCGCCCGATGCGCCTCCCGGGTCCCGGCCTCGGCGGCGAGCAGGAACATCGTGCCCACCTGGACGGCGGTCGCCCCGGCGGCGAGCAACCCGGCGACGTCCGCCGCGCTGCCGGCCCCGCCGGCTGCCACCACGGGTACGGACACCGCCGCGCGCACCTCGCGGACGAGATCGGCCGTGCCCCGGTCCCCGGCGTAGCTCGCGGGACTGGTCGTCGCGGAGTGCCCACCGGCACTGCCGCCCTGCGCCACCACCGCGTCGGCGCCCGCCGCCACGGCAGCTCTCGCCTCGTCCGCGTCGGTCACGGTGATCAGCACTGTCGACCCCGCCCGGCGCAGCGCGTCGACCACGGCCGCGTCCGGGATGCCGAAGGTGAAGCTCACCCACGCCGGTGCCGCGGCCACGGCCAGCTCCACCTTGGCCGCGAAGTGATCGTCGTCGTGCAGGCGCAGCGGGGGCAGCTCGACGCCGTACCGGTCGGCCTCGGGGGCCAGCCGGGCACGGTAGGCCTCCACCGCCGCCGCGTCGGGAGCGGTCCCCGCCGGCACGAAGATGTTGAGCCCGTACGGGTGACCGGCGCCGCGCAGCTCCCGCAGGTGACCCTCGACGACCTCCGGCGTCAGGTAACCCGCGGGCAGGAATCCCGCCGTCCCGGCCTCGGCCGCCGCCCGCACCAGCGCGGTCGTGGAGACCCCGCCGGCCATGGGCGCGACGACGACGGAACGCTCGCAACCGTCCAGCATCCCGCCACTGTAGGACGCCGGGCTCAGGCGCGGTTGAGGAAGACGAGCACCGCCTGGACCCGGCGGTGGTTCTCCTCGTCGGCGGCCAGACCGAGTTTGGCCATGATGGAACCGATGTGGGTCTCCACCGTGCGTTCGGTCAGCCACAGCCGGCGGGCGATGCCGACGTTGGTCCGGCCCTCCGCCATCGCGGCCAGCACCTCACGCTCACGGGGCGTGAGCGCGGCCAGCGGGTCGCCGGCGCCGCGCCCGGCCAGCAGCCGGGTCACCACCTCCGGGTCCAGCGCGGACCCGCCGGCCGCGACCCGGCGCAGCGCGTCCAGGAAGTCGTCCACGTCCAGCACCCGGTCCTTGAGCAGGTAACCGAAGCCGCCGCTGCTGACCAGCTCGACGGAGTGCCGGGTCTCGACGTGCTGGGACAGCAGCACGATCCCGGTCCGCGGATGCCCGGCGCGGACCGTCCGGGCGGCCCGGGCGCCGTCGTCGGTGTGGTCCGGCGGCATCCGGATGTCGATGACGGCGAGGTCCGGCTCGGTGGCGTCCACGGCGGCCACCAGCGAGGGCGCGTCGGCGGCCTTGGCCACCACTTCGTGACCGCTGTCGATCAGCAGGCTGGCCAGGCCCTCCCGGAACAGCGCGGAGTCCTCACCGATCACGATCCGCACGGCAGCACCGCCTCGACCACGGTGCCGTTGCCCAGCGGGCTGGTCAGCCGCAGGCCACCACCGGCGGCAGCCACCCGGTCGCACAGCCCGGCCAGCCCGGCCCCGGCCCGCAGGGTCGCGCCGCCCGGGCCGTCGTCGTGCACCCGTACGGTCAGCGCGTCCTTGTCCAGGGTCAGCCGCAGGCCGATGCTCGCCGCCCGGGCGTGCCGCATCGCGTTCACCACCGCCTCGCTGGCCACGTAGTAGGCGGTGGTCGCCACGACGTCGGGCAGCGTGTCGTTGCGCAGCTCCGGCTGCACGTCCAGGGTGATCGGCACCGGCACCCGGCCGACCAGCATGGTCAGGGCGTTGACCAGGCCGTCGTCCAGGCTGCTGGGGCGCAGGCCGTGGGCGATGCGGCGCAGCTCGGCGACGGCGGTGCCGAGCTCGGCCACCGCGGTGTCGAGCAGGCCGGTGACGTCGGTGCCGCCGTCGTCCAGATGGCGCTGCCCGACGCGCAACGCCATGCCCAGGGCCACGAGCCGCTGCTGGGCGCCGTCGTGCAGGTCCCGTTCGAGGCGGCGGCGTTCCTCGTACGAGACGGTGAGCAGCCGGGCCCGGCTGGACTCGACGTCGCGCAGCGCCCCGGAGAGCTCGATCCGCAGCCGGACCACCTCCACCAGCAGGGCGCAGGCCGTGGCGATCTCCCGGGACAGCTCCCGCGAGCCGCGCCGGTGGATGAGTTCGCCGATGTCCGTACCGCCGAGCACCACCGGGGTGCCCGAGCCCCGCAGCGGCTCGCCGCGGGCGTCGACCAGTCCGGGCGTACCCGGCAACCGGTAGCCGACGCGCAGGTCCGGATCCCGCAGGGCGACCCGTAGCTCAGCCTCCAGCTGCTCGGGCTGGGCCGTGCCGTCGTGGGTGCGCCGGCGCAGGTCCTCGATCGCCGCCAGCGCCGCCCGGCGCACCGGATAGAGCCGCCGGTCCACCCGGCGCTGCAGCCGGGACCGCAGGGGAGCGAGCGCGGCGGCACACACCGCCGTGGGGGGGGGGGGGGGGGGCGCCCACCCCCCCCCCCCCCCGAGGGCGGCGCGGAGAGTTACGGTAGTGGAGAAGGGGGGGAGCGGGGGGGTGGTGAGGTCATATCTGGCTGTGGCGCTGAGAGCCCGCTC